>NZ_AKJT01000092.1 GCF_000282195.1 Pseudomonas sp. GM18 | reverse complement strand
GTCGAAAACTGCGTAACTCGTTGTTTACCAAGGAGTTTTCCGTTTCGACTGCGCCGGAGGTGGGGCGAATTATAGACGTCCAGAATCTGCCGTCAACCTCTAATTTGGCTTTTCTATCAATAGGTTGCAGAAAGCCGAAAAATCGCCCGCTTTCCTTCTATACAGGAGAGCAAAACCACTCCCTCTATATAGAAGAGGACTTCAGAGCACCCCCGCCTCTTTGAGAGCAGCGACTGCGCCGGCATCCAGACCCAATACCCGCTGCAGAACCTCCAGCGTGTGCTCACCCAATAAAGGAGGTGCGCTACGGTACTCCACTGGCGTCTCGGACAGGCGTATCGGGCTCGCAACTTGCGGTACGATCCCGGCCAAAGCATGAGGCAGCTCAATAGCCAATCTACGAGCCTGAACCTGAGGATCGGCAAACACCTGGGCCAGATCATTGATCGGCCCACACGGCACGCCTGCCTGCTCCAACTGCATCACCCATTCAGCAGTGGTCTTGAACACGGTCGCCTGGCGAATCAGTGGAATCAGCACCGCCCGATTTGCCACCCTTAACTTATTGGTCGCGAAACGCGGATCATCCGCCCACTGCGGCTGCCCGGCCACCTCCGCAAATTTGCGGAACTGCCCATCGTTACCCACCGTGAGAATGAAGTCGCCATCGGCTGTAGGAAAGTCCTGATAGGGCACGATATTCGGGTGGGCGTTGCCCAGGCGCTTAGGCGCAATGCCTGTAGTCAGATAGTTCATCGCCTGGTTGGCCAAACAAGCCACCTGAACATCCAGCAATGCCATATCAATATGCTGACCGCCACCGCCATGATCCCGATGAGCCAGCGCAGCCAGGATCGCTACCGTTGAATAGAGCCCAGTCAAGATATCTGTCAGCGCCACGCCGACTTTCACCGGGCCTGCACCTTCATCACCTTCGGGGCGACCGGTCAAACTCATCAGACCGCCCAAGCCCTGGATCATGAAGTCATAACCCGCACGCTTGGCATACGGGCCGGTCTGACCGAACCCGGTGATCGAGCAATAGATCAGCTTCGGATTGGCCACCTTGAGCGACTCGTAGTCCAGCCCATACGCCGCAAGACCACCGACCTTGAAGTTCTCGATGAGGATGTCCGACTTCGCCGCCAACTCACGCACCAGCTGCTGCCCCTCTGGCCGCGTGAAGTCGATGGTCACCGATTGCTTGTTGCGGTTGGCGGACAAGTAATAGGCCGCCTCGCTGGTGTTCTCGCCATAAGCGTCTTTAAGGAACGGAGGCCCCCAGGCGCGCGTGTCATCGCCATTGCCCGGGCGCTCGACCTTGATGACGTCAGCGCCAAGGTCCGCAAGGATCTGCCCGGCCCAAGGCCCGGCAAGTACCCGCGATAAATCCAGTACCCGTAGATGCGAAAGCGCGCCCATGGCCGTTCTCCTATTAATAGAACGCCTGGATGCCGGTCTGCGCGCGACCGAGGATCAGCGCGTGGACGTCATGCGTACCTTCATAGGTATTCACCACTTCCAGGTTGACCAAGTGGCGAGCCACACCGAACTCATCGGAGATACCGTTGCCCCCCAGCATGTCGCGAGCCATGCGAGCGATATCGAGGGATTTACCGCAGGAGTTGCGCTTCATCATCGAAGTGATCTCGACCGCGGCAGTACCTTCATCTTTCATACGTCCCAGACGCAGGCAGCCTTGCAGCGCCAGAGTGATTTCGGTCTGCATGTCGGCCAGCTTCTTCTGGATCAACTGAGTGGCCGCCAATGGACGACCAAACTGCTGACGATCCAGGGTGTACTGACGAGCGGTGTGCCAGCAGAACTCGGCAGCGCCCAGCGCGCCCCAGGAAATGCCGTAACGCGCCGAGTTGAGGCAGGTAAAAGGGCCCTTCAAACCACGGACATCCGGGAAGATGTTCTCTTCAGGAACAAACACGTTGTCCATGACGATCTCGCCGGTGATAGATGCACGCAAGCCAACCTTGCCATGAATCGCCGGGGCGCTCAGCCCTTTCCAGCCCTTCTCCAATACAAAGCCGCGAATATCGCCCGCATCGTCCTTGGCCCAAACTACGAATACATCAGCGATCGGGCTGTTGGTGATCCACATCTTGCTGCCGGTGAGGCTGTAGCCACCTTCCACTTTGCGTGCACGGGTAATCATCGCGCCCGGGTCGGAACCGTGGTCGGGCTCGGTCAGACCGAAGCAACCAATCCATTCACCCGTGGCCAGCTTCGGCAGGTATTTCTGCTTCTGTGCTTCGGTACCGAATTCATTGATCGGAACCATGACCAGCGAGGACTGCACGCTCATCATCGAGCGATAGCCGGAGTCGACACGCTCGACCTCACGGGCAATCAGGCCGTAGCTGACGTAGTTCAGGCCGCTGCCACCGTATTGCTCAGGGATGGTCGCACCCAGCAGACCTACTTCACCCATCTCACGGAAGATCGCCGGGTCAGTCTTCTCATGACGGAAAGCTTCGAGAACACGCGGTGCGAGCTTCTGCTGAGCGAATTGCTCGGCCGTGTCGCGAATCATGCGCTCTTCTTCAGTGAGCTGTTGATCCAGCAGCAGGGGATCGATCCAGTTGAAGCTAGCTTTACCGCCCATGAGTGAGTCCTCTCGAATCGGGTCAAATAACGTGGGTTGATCCTAGGCTGGGTTCGTCGGCCCGGCAAACGAGGATTTTGCATACTGTTGTGCTAATTTCTCACTTCGAAATGTCGCAGAATCGACTTTATGCGATGCATTAGTGAGGTTGACGTACATGCGCAGGAAGATCCCCAGCACAACAGCCTTGATCAGCTTTGAAGCGGCAGCGCGCCACGAGAGCTTTACCAAGGCCGCCCAAGAGCTTTCTCTCACTCAGGGAGCGATTTGCCGACAGATCGCCAGCCTCGAGGAGTTCCTCAATGTCGAACTGTTCCGACGCTCGCGGCGCGGAGTGAAACTGACAGAGGCCGGGATTTCCTACAGCCGCAGGGTGGCCACCCAACTCGACGCGGTTGAACGAGACACCTTGTCAGTGATGGGCCAGCAAGGCGCCAACGCGATCGAACTGGCGGTGGTTCCGACCTTCGGCACTCAATGGCTGCTGCCACGACTCAAGGACTTCCAGCACAAACATCCAGAGGTGACGGTCAACCTCACCAACCGTACGCGCCCCTTCCTGTTTGCCGACACCGACTTCGATGCCGCCATTTATTTCGGCGACGCCGACTGGCCGGGTACCGAGTCCCACAGGCTAATGGGCGAGAATCCGATGCCGGTGTGCAGCCCCACGCTGCTGGGCCAAAAAACCAACCTGAGCCCCGGTGAAATCGCCGAATTGCCCTTGCTGCAACAGACCACCCGCCCTTATGCCTGGCGCCAATGGTTCAACTCCCAGAACCTGAATGTCCCGCGAGACATGACAGGACCGCGTTACGAGCTATTCTCCATGCTCGCCCAAGCGGCGATGCATGACATGGGGATCGCGCTGATTCCGCCATTTCTGATTCAGCGCGAGTTGGCGGAGAAGCGTCTGGTCATTGCCAATGCTCAAGCACTATCGAGCATCAAGGCCTACTACCTGATGATTCCTGATCGAAAGGTCGAATCCGCCTCTTTGAAGGCATTTCGCGACTGGCTGGTGAATCAGGCACATAGCTACAACCTAGAAGAATAAAGGCGCACACCCATTAGTTGACTGCGTAGTCAGCAAACTGAAAGCACTACAGATATAAGTATTTGTCGCATATTGACAGACTGTACCGACAAACAGCACAAACGTCCCACAAGCGTTTGAGTACGTGGCTTTGAGCCTCTATTGGCAAGCAATGACAACCTATTCACCGTGCGGATGTGTAAATTCTTGAATTTTGGCAAAAATCCTTAGAGGCCACGGCCTACAAGGGATTTAACGGAAAGGTGCGACATTCGGTCACGGGGTGACTTGTAGTTAATTTTCCGTCACCCGTCATAATCCCTTGAAGGGCACAAAGTTCGCCTGCAAAATGCCGCGCCCCGCCCTGATTTGGCGGGATCGTGCTGATCGGCCGCCCCAGCCGCACCATCCGAAGTGCCTGGGTTTACTCAATAAGATCACGCAGGAGATTTGACGTGCACATTGGTGTTCCTCTCGAAACCCAGACGGGTGAAACACGGGTTGCTGCAACCCCGGAAACCATCAAGAAGCTGATCGGCCAGGGTCATAAGGTCACTGTTCAAAGCGGCGCCGGCATTAACGCCAGCGTTGTCGACAGTGCTTATGAAGCGGCAGGCGCAACTATCGGCAGCGCCAACGATGCGTTTGGTGCCGAGCTGATTCTCAAGGTGGTCGCCCCCAGCGACAGCGAACTGACGCTGATCAAGAGCGGCACCGTCGTGGTGGGCATGCTCAACCCGTTCAGCAATGAAACCATCGCCAAACTGGCCGAATGCGGCATTACCGCATTTGCGCTGGAAGCTGCGCCACGCACCTCCCGCGCCCAGAGCCTGGATGTGCTGTCCTCCCAGGCGAACATCGCCGGTTATAAATCCGTACTGCTGGCCGCTCACTACTACCCACGCTTCATGCCGATGCTGATGACCGCCGCGGGTACCGTGAAAGCGGCGCGCGTCCTGATTCTCGGTGCCGGCGTGGCCGGTTTGCAGGCGATTGCCACGGCAAAACGTCTGGGTGCCGTGATCGAAGCGTCCGATGTGCGTCCTGCGGTGAAGGAGCAAATTGAATCCCTGGGTGCGAAATTCGTCGACGTGCCGTACGAAACCGATGAAGAGCGCGAATGCGCCGTCGGTGTCGGAGGTTATGCGCGCCCCATGCCGGCCAGCTGGATGCAGCGTCAGGCCCTGGCGGTACACGAACGCGCCAAGCAGGCCGACATCGTCATCACCACCGCACTGATCCCGGGCCGCAAGGCGCCGACGCTGCTCAGCGCCGAAACCGTGGCGCAGATGAAGCCAGGCTCGGTGGTTATCGACCTCGCCGCAGCCCAGGGCGGCAACTGCCCGCTGACCGTGGCGGATCAGGTCGTGGTCTCGAATGGCGTGACCATTGTCGGCCCGACCAACCTGGCCGGTGCGGTGGCGGCAGACGCTTCGGCGCTGTACGCACGCAACCTGCTGGACTTCCTGAAGCTGGTCTTCAACAAGGAAGGCCAGTTCGAAGTGAACCTAGAAGACGACATCGTCGCCGCGTGCCTGATGTGCCGCGACGGCCAAGTCATCCGCAAAAACGCCTAAGCAGGGATTCAGACGATGGAAGAGCTTATCTCCCCCGGTATCTACAACCTGATCATCTTCGTGCTGGCGATTTATGTCGGTTATCACGTGGTCTGGAACGTTACACCTGCACTGCACACGCCGTTGATGGCAGTGACCAACGCCATTTCGGCAATTGTGATCGTTGGCGCGATGCTGGCAGCCGCCTTGACCGTAACGCCACTGGGCAAAACCATGGGCACCCTGGCAGTGGCTCTGGCGGCCGTGAACGTGTTCGGTGGTTTCCTGGTCACCCGTCGCATGCTTGAGATGTTCAAGAAAAAAGCCCCGAAAGCCGTACAAGAAGAGGCGCCCAAGTAATGAGCATGAATCTGGTAACGACGCTGTACCTGATCGCGTCGATCTGCTTCATCCAGGCCCTCAAAGGCCTGTCGCACCCGACCACGTCGCGGCGCGGCAACGTGTACGGCATGCTCGGCATGGCCCTGGCGATCATCACCACGGTCGGCCTCATTTATAAGCTAGGGGCAGAGCTGGCTACCGCCGGCATCGGCTACGTCATCGTCGGTCTGCTGGTCGGCGGCACCGCCGGTTCGATCATGGCCAAGCGCGTTGAAATGACCAAGATGCCGGAGCTGGTCGCCTTCATGCACAGCATGATCGGTCTGGCAGCGGTATTTATCGCAATTGCTGCCGTCGTCGAGCCGCAGTCGCTGGGCATCGTTAAACAGCTGGGCGATTCGATTCCGGCAGGTAACCGTCTGGAGCTGTTCCTCGGCGCAGCCATCGGCGCCATCACCTTCTCCGGTTCGGTGATCGCGTTTGGCAAGTTGTCGGGCAAGTACAAGTTCCGCCTGTTCCAGGGCGCACCAGTACAGTTCAGTGGTCAGCACAAACTGAACCTGCTGCTGGGCCTGGCCACGCTGGCTCTGGGCGTCACCTTCATGCTGACCGGCAACTTCAGCGCCTTTGCGCTGATGCTGATCCTGGCCTTCGTGATGGGCGTGCTGATCATCATCCCGATCGGCGGCGCCGACATGCCCGTCGTGGTGTCGATGCTCAACAGCTACTCCGGCTGGGCAGCAGCGGGTATCGGCTTCTCGCTGAACAACTCGATGCTGATCATTGCCGGCTCGCTGGTGGGCTCAAGCGGTGCGATCCTCTCGTACATCATGTGCAAGGCGATGAACCGTTCGTTCTTCAACGTGTTGCTCGGCGGTTTCGGCAACACCGCGGACGCTGGCCCGGCGGGCTCCAAAGAAGCCCGCCCGGTGAAATCCGGTTCGGCCGATGACGCCACCTTCCTGCTGACCAACGCCGATACCGTGATCATCGTTCCAGGTTATGGCCTGGCAGTGGCTCGCGCGCAGCACGCCTTGAAAGAGCTGACCGAGAAACTGAGCCACCGTGGCGTGACCGTGAAGTATGCGATTCACCCGGTTGCCGGCCGGATGCCCGGCCACATGAACGTATTGCTGGCCGAGGCCGAAGTGCCTTACGACCAGGTGTTCGAGATGGAAGACATCAACTCCGAGTTCGGCCAGGCCGACGTGGTGCTGGTGCTCGGCGCCAACGACGTGGTGAACCCGGCGGCCAAGAACGACCCGAAATCGCCGATTGCCGGCATGCCGATTCTCGAAGCGTTCAAGGCCAAGACCATCATCGTCAACAAGCGCTCGATGGCCAGCGGCTATGCCGGTCTCGACAACGAGCTGTTCTATCTGGACAAGACCATGATGGTTTTCGGCGACGCCAAGAAAGTCATCGAAGACATGGTTAAAGCCGTCGAGTAAAACCCTTCGGCCACCTGAACGCCCCGACTCGTCGGGGCGTTTTTGTTTGCGTCTGTTACCGATCCTGTAAAGGTGTTTTGCCTGAAAGCACCGGAATAGACGCCTCGAATGCGACCTTGGTAGCGGGACGGGCACCGCTCGAATTCACTAGACTGCGCATCTTGCTTCCGTTGCCCGAGATAACAATCATGTACCGTGACCGTATTCGCTTGCCTTCATTGTTGGACAAGGTAATGAGCGCCGCCGACGCTGCCGCTCTGATTCAGGACGGCATGACCGTCGGCATGAGCGGCTTTACCCGAGCCGGCGAAGCCAAGGCCGTGCCTCATGCACTGGCCGAGCGCGCCAAGGTCACGCCGCTGAAAATAAGCTTGATGACCGGCGCCAGCCTGGGCAACGACCTCGACAAACAGCTGACTGAAGCCGGTGTACTGTCGCGACGGATGCCGTTCCAGGTGGACAGCACCCTACGCAAGGCGATCAATGCCGGCGAAGTCATGTTCATCGACCAGCACCTGTCGGAAACCGTGGAGCAGCTGCGTAACCAGCAACTCAAGCTGCCGGACATCGCGGTGATCGAAGCCGTGGCTATCACCGAGCAGGGCCATATCGTGCCGACCACCTCGGTGGGCAACTCGGCCAGCTTCGCGATTTTCGCCAAACACGTGATCGTCGAGATCAATCTGGCGCACAACCCGAATCTCGAAGGCTTGCACGACATCTATATCCCTACCTACCGGCCGACCCGCACGCCTATTCCACTGGTGAAGGTCGATGACCGCATCGGCAGCACCGCCATCCCGATACCACCGGAAAAAATCGTCGCGATCGTGATCACTAATCAATCCGACTCGCCCTCTACTGTGCTGCCGCCGGATGTGGACACCCAAGCCATCGCCGACCACCTGATCGACTTCTTCAAGCAAGAAGTGGCTGCAGGGCGCATGACCAACAAGCTCGGCCCGCTGCAAGCCGGTATCGGCAGCATCGCCAACGCGGTGATGTGCGGTTTGATCGACTCGCCATTCGAAGACCTGACCATGTACTCCGAAGTGCTGCAGGATTCGACTTTTGATTTGATCGACGCCGGCAAGCTGAGCTTTGCTTCGGGCAGTTCGATCACTCTGTCGAGTCGGCGCAATGCCGATGTATTCGGAAATCTGGAGCACTATAAGAACAAGCTGGTGCTGCGCCCCCAGGAAATCTCCAATCACCCCGAAGTGGTGCGGCGCCTGGGCATCATCGGCATCAACACCGCGCTGGAGTTCGACCTGTACGGCAACGTCAACTCCACCCACGTCTGCGGCACGCGGATGATGAATGGCATCGGCGGCTCGGGCGACTTCGCGCGCAATGCGCACCTGGCGATCTTTGTCACCAAGTCGATCGCCAAGGGCGGCGCGATTTCCAGCGTGGTCCCCATGGTCAGCCACGTCGATCACACAGAACATGACGTCGACATTCTCGTGACCGAGATCGGCCTGGCCGACCTCCGTGGCCTGGCGCCGCGTGAACGAGCCCGCGTCATCATCGACAACTGTGTTCACCCGGACTATCGCCCAGCCCTGAATGACTACTTCACTGCTGCTTGCGCAGTCGGCGGGCACACGCCGCATATCCTGCGCAACGCACTGAGCTGGCACATGAACCTGGAAGAAACCGGGCGCATGCTGGCGGTGTAATTGATACAGATAGCAGCTGACGCAAACACAGTTTCGTCAGCTCGCTGTTGCAGCATTCTTTTCAACCAAAAACTGTACTGCTGTACCGGTCTTTTCCTACCGTAATTGCCTACCCTTTTCAGCAAAATGCTTAAAAATGCACCATATTGGTGCTGATAGGTACAGTTGCCTCAATTTAGACCAGTACACCACCGTTTAACAGTTAACTGGTCTCTCACAATACAGGTGAACTGTATCTACAGAGACTGGCCAAACGAGAGGATCATTGGCATCAGTCAAAGTTAAACCACTACCTAATCCCGCCATAAGCGGAAGGATGTCAACCATGGAACGTACACTCAGTTCCGAGCTGTTCTTCGAAGACACTGCTGCAAAAACCCAGGCTTCCATGCCTTTGCGCGTTATCGCCAACCTGATGCTGTGGCAGCGCCGCATCTCCAGCCGCCATCAACTGGCTCGTCTGGATTCGCGTCTGCTGGCTGACGCCGGGATTAGCGAAGCACAACGCTACGAAGAGCTGAGCAAGCCGTTCTGGCGCTAAGTTAGCGTCGCTGGCTCTGACCCACCGGGTCCACCGCCAGCAACCCGAATTGAACAAACAAAACCCGTCGTGGGAAACCACGACGGGTTTTGTCGTTTTGGGCTTCATATTGAGTCGTACAGAAGAGAAAACCACCAATAGGTACAGTTTTTAGATACACAACATATTACCGGTACAGTTTAATCCGAGTGTGTCTGCGCTTGCCTGCGCAACAGACGGGACTGTTCTAACCGATGTGCTCAAGCCTAATATCCGGACAGAACGTGGCGAACGCTTTAAGACGACAGGCGTCTGATCCTGTGCCACCTCTCTATCGGTCTATCCAAAGGAGCTACTCATGTCCCGTCTTCGTCTGCTCAGCGCTGCCGCCCTGCTTGCCATGGCTGCCAATGCCCACGCCAGCAGTTTTATCGTAACCACCGACTCCATCGTTAATGGCCTGAAGGCTTCCTCCGACGCGACTTCGGATGTCTCGTCCTCCTTTCGCGACGACAAAATCGTCCGTGCTGCCCGTGACGACGCAGCCAGTTTCGTTGCCAGTGAAGGTGCCATCCGTGGCGTGAAGCTGGAAAGCGCACTCGACCATATCCGCCAACAGGCTCCGCAACTGAATTCAACCGACGCACAGCTGGCTCAGGCCATCCTGACGATCTAAGCAACCGCGCCGAACCGGGACACGCTCGTCGTGTCCCAATGCTTCAGCGCTGGCTCTAGCCCGGGCATTACGCTAGCCTTGGGGTTCGCTTTCAGCTATCGAGCCTCATGCGTTTTCTTTCAGGTCTGTTGATCACTCCGGTTTTTCTCGCGGCCTGCTGGTCGGGTTCGGCCCATGCATTCGACGCTTTCAACCTGTCTACACAAGGCACCGTAGCCAGTGGTTACGCCACCAGCATGGTGACCTCCGCCCCCTTCGACCATAAACTACTGATCGCCGCCCGGGATGACGCTGCAGCGTTCATCGCCAGTGACGGCCAACTGCGAGGAGCACAACTGGAATCGGCCTTGATCTATCTGCGCCGGACCCAGCCAAAACTTCATGCCAGCGACCTTGAACTGGCACAGGCAATTCTCGTCCAATAGTTATCCTTGTTTCTCCGGAGTCACTCCATGCGTAGCCCGCTGATTGCTGCCACCCTTGGCCTGCTGTTGTTGGCCGACATGGCCCAGGCGCACACCCTGGTAGCCACCAGTAACATGATCATTCGTGCCTCCCAGCGCACACTTGATTTCACTTCCGATACCACCACGTCCATCCGCGATTCGAAGATCGTCCGTGAAGCCCACGACGATGCGGCCAGTTTCGTCGCCAGCGAGGGTGAAATCCGTGGTGCACACCTGGAAGCGGCCTTCGAGACCTTGCGCACCCGCGTACCGGAAGCCCGCGACGCCAGTGATCAGGTTCTCGCCGAAGCCATCCTCGCACTGTGAAATCACTAAGCGCCTGGCTGCTGGCCGGGGCTGTGTTGCTGCTTGGCAACACGGCTCAGGCCGGCCTGCAATTACGGCTCAAGACCGACGGCCTGAACCCCGCGCAACAGCAGGCCAGTCAGGCGCTGCTCGATGAAGCCATGCAGGCGTTGCCGCCACGCTTCATCGAGCAGCTGGACCGGCACATCGATGTCGGCTGGACCGACAACATGCCGAGCAATGCCTATGGCCAGGCATCACTGGTGTCCGAGCTCGACCTGAATCGCAAGCTGCTCGCCAGCCTCACAGACGGCAGCGCCGCGACCAAAAAAACCTATCGTCCCCACGGCACCGTGCGCCAGGAAATGCTCGCCACGGTGTTGCACGAGCTCACCCACATCTACGACCGCGCACGCCTGTGGCCGGACGCCGAGCGCACACTGATCCAGCGCTGCACACAACGTAACAGCAGCTCCGGGCTGATTGGCATCCCGGATCAGTGCCGCGGACAGAGCGACCGACGCTGGACCCTCAGCGACGACCCTCGCCTGCTCGATCTGGCCGGCTGGCCGCAATACGTCGGTCGGCGCGGTGAGCGCGAACAGCACAACCGGCAGATTGCCCGCAGCCCGGACATCTACGAGACAAGCAGCCCGAAGGAGTTCGTCGCGGTCAACATGGAGTACTTCCTCCTCGACCCAAGCTATGCCTGCCGTCGCCCTGCGCTGTATCGCTACTACAAAGAACACTTCGGCTGGGCGCCCGCCGCCAAAGACACGTGCGCCCAATCGTTCGCCTTCCTCAATGCGGGTAACGATTTCGCCAAACAACCCTTGGGCCAGGTCGATCCGGAACGGGTGTATGCCGTCGACTATCTGCTGGCAGAAGCCAACCAGAACTGGGTCAGCCGCTGGGGTCACAGCATGCTGCGACTGGTGATCTGCGCGCCCGGTCGGCCTCGCGGACCGGATTGCCGCCTCGATCTGGATCAACATCTGGTGCTGTCCTACCGCGCCTTCGTCGGTGACGTACAGTTGTCGAGTTGGGATGGGCTGGTGGGCAAATACCCATCGCGCCTGTTTGTATTGCCGCTGGCCCAGGTGATCGACGAATACACCAAGACCGAACTGCGCAGCCTGGCCTCGGTGCCGCTGAACCTGTCGCGCAGCGAGATCGCAGACGTGGTGGAACACGCCGCCGAGATGCACTGGAGTTACGACGGCAATTACTTCTTCCTGTCCAACAACTGCGCCGTGGAAAGCCTGAAACTGCTGCGCAGTGGCAGCAATAATGCCCAGCTGACAGGGCTCGACAGCATCATGCCCAACGGCTTGCTGGAAGTGCTCAAGGGCCGCGGACTGGCGGATACCAGCGTGCTCGACGACCCTCGCGAAGCGTTACGCCTGGGCTATCGCTTCGACTCCTTCCGCGAGCGTTATCAAGCGATGTTCGAAGTGCTGAAAAAGCATTTGCCGATCAAGCAGGAAAAGGTCGAAGACTGGCTGGCATTGAAAGCTGATGAGCGCCGCAAATGGATAGACCAGGCGGACCTGCGCACCAGCGCGGCATTGCTGTTGCTGGAGCAGGCGAGCTTCCGCCAACAATTAGTGTTGGCCCAGGACGAAGTCAAACAGCGCTACCTGGGCGCTCGGGAATTGAACAACAGCGGCATGGATAAAGCCAACGCGACCTTGCAGCAGATTCTCGCCAACAGCGGCTTCCTCAGCCGTCCGGCCGAACTGCTCGGCACCGGTGGCTATGGTTTGCCGCAGCCGAACGAGTGGACACGCCTGGAGTCGGAAAGCAACCTGCGTCAGAAGCAGCTTCAAGTGCTGACCGGGGACCTCGACAAGGAAGTGCGAGCGCTGCTCGAACCAAGCCGCGCTGCTGAAATGGCCGCCAACGAAGAGAACCTGAAACAGGTTGGCGAACATTTGAGGAAGTTGCACAAGGCTGCGGGCGGGTTGGAGTTGCCCTGAAAGCAAAAAGGGCTTCAGAACGTAGTCCTGAAGCCCTCGGTCTTGCTGTTTAGTCTGTGCCGCGAGGCGCTAATTCCTCTGTATCAGGAACTTTACCTTTAGCTGACCCGCGCTTTACGCACGCCGTCGGACAAGGCCGCACACAGGCTGAGTACGCCCTCTACAGCCTGATCCGGGGTTGAGGCATTGGCGATGTGATCGATCAGCGCCGACCCCACCACCACACCATCGGCCAGACGCGCGATGGACGCTGCCTGTTCCGGTGTACGAATACCGAAGCCGATGCTGATCGGCAGATCGGTATGGCGACGCAGACGGGTGACAGCTTCTTCGACATGTTCCAGAGTCGCCGCGCCCGCACCGGTCACACCCGCCACCGACACGTAGTAAACAAATCCGGAACTGCCGTTCAGAACAGTCGGCAAACGCCCGTCGTCAGTCGTCGGAGTGGTCAGACGGATAAAGTCCAGGCCCGCCGCCTGTGCCGGGTCGCACAATTCAGCGTTATGTTCCGGCGGCATGTCGACCACGATCAGGCCATCGACACCGGCTTCTTTGGCTTCGGCAATGAAACGTGGCACGCCGTACATGTGAATCGGGTTGAAGTAGCCCATCAGCACCAGCGGAGTCTCGCTGTTGCCTTCACGGAACTCGCGAACCATTTGCAGGGTTTTCGCCAGGTTCTGTTTGGCGCCCAAGGCACGGATGTTGGCCAACTGGATTGCCGGGCCGTCGGCCATCGGATCGGTGAAGGGCATGCCCAACTCGATCACGTCAGCGCCAGCACCGGGCAAGCCTTTGAGGATCGCCAGGGACGTGTCATAGCTTGGGTCGCCAGCGGTCACGAAGGTCACCAGGGCGGCGCGGTTCTGTTCCTTGAGTTCGGCAAAACGCGTTTGCAGGCGGCTCATCAGTGTTTCTCCTGCTTGGACTGCACTTGTTGAGAGTTTTCCATGTGGTGCATCACGGTTTGCATGTCTTTGTCGCCACGGCCGGACAGGTTGACCACCATCAGGTGATCTTTCGGCAGGGTCGGTGCGCGCTTGAACACTTCGGCCAGGGCATGGGCGCTTTCCAGTGCAGGAATAATCCCTTCCAGGCGGCAGCATTTATGGAATGCGTCGAGGGCTTCGTCGTCGGTCACCGAGGTGTACTGGACGCGGCCGATGTCATGCAACCAGGCGTGTTCCGGGCCGATGCCTGGATAGTCGAGACCGGCTGAAATCGAGTGCGCGTCAATGATCTGGCCATCATCATCCTGCAACAGGAACGTACGGTTGCCGTGCAGCACGCCTGGTACGCCGCCGTTCAGGCTGGCCGCGTGCTTGCCGGTTTCAATACCGTAACCGGCCGCTTCGACGCCGATGATCTCGACGCTCTTGTCATCGAGGAACGGATGGAACAGGCCCATCGCATTGGAACCACCGCCGATGCACGCCACCAGGCTGTCTGGCAGACGGCCTTCCTGGGCTTGCAACTGCTCACGGGTTTCCTTGCCGATAACGGCCTGGAAGTCGCGAACCATGGCCGGGTACGGGTGCGGACCGGCCACGGTGCCGATCAGGTAAAAGGTGCTGTCGACGTTGGTCACCCAGTCACGCAGGGCTTCGTTCATTGCGTCTTTAAGGGTGCCGGTGCCAGCGACCACCGGGATCACTTCGGCGCCCAGCAGCTTCATGCGAAACACGTTGGCCTGCTGGCGCTCGATGTCGGTGGTGCCCATGTAGATCACGCAATCGAGGCCGAAACGCGCGGCCACGGTGGCGGTCGCCACGCCGTGCATGCCGGCGCCGGTCTCGGCAATGATGCGTTTCTTGCCCATGCGCCGCGCCAGCAGGATCTGGCCGATGCAGTTGTTGATCTTGTGCGCGCCGGTGTGGTTCAGCTCTTCGCGCTTGAGGTAAATCTTCGCGCCGCCGCAGAACTCTGTCAGGCGCTCGGCGAAATACAGTGGGCTTGGACGTCCGACGTAATCACGCTGGAAGTAGGCCAATTCTTCTTTGAATGCCGGATCTTCCTTGGCCGCTTCGTATTCGCGGGCCAGATCGAGGATCAACGGCATCAGGGTTTCGGCGACGTAGCGGCCACCGAACGCGCCAAACAGGCCGTTGGCGTCGGGGCCGTTGCGCAGATTAGTCTGGGTCATGGGTCGCTCCAGTTGTATTCGAGAGGTGACGATGGGGTTCACTCTACCCCTGACATCCCACGCTGAAAACCGATAAGATCGCCGCAACCTGTCAGGAAAACTCACAGATCCCATGAGCCATGACCTCCCCCCGCTGAACGCGCTTCGCGCCTTCGAAGCCACTGCCCGCCTGAACAGCGTCAGTCAGGCTGCCGAACAGCTGCACGTCACCCATGGCGCGGTCAGCCGGCAACTCAAGGTGCTGGAAGAACACCTCGGCGTGAGCCTGTTCATCAAGGATGGACGCGGCCTTAAACTCACAGATGCCGGCGTTCGTTTGCGCGATGCCAGCGGCGAAGCCTTCGAGCGTTTGCGCAGCGTTTGCGCCGAGTTGACCCAAAGCACCGCCGATGCGCCATTCGTGCTCGGCTGCTCGGGCAGTCTTTTGGCGCGCTGGTTCATTCCGCGTTTGGGGCGGCTCAATGCAGACCTGCCGGATCTGCGCTTGCACCTGTCGGCTGGCGAAGGCGATCTCGATCCACGACGGCCCGGTCTGGATGCCCTGCTGGTGTTTGCCGAGCCGCCATGGCCGGCGGATATGCAGGTCTACGAATTGGCCAGCGAACGAATCGGTCCGGTCATGAGCCCGCGATTTGCCGGTTACGAAAGGCTACGAGACGCACCGGCAAGCACACTGTTGAGCGAACCCTTGCTGCACACCACCTCACGTCCGCAAGCCTGGCCGAGCTGGGCACAGCAAAGCGGCCTCGACGACAAGGCACTGAAATACGGCCAGGGCTTCGAGCATTTGTATTATTTGCTGGAAGCGGCAGTGGCCGGGCTGGGCGTGGCCATCGCGCCAGAGCCATTGGTGGCCGAAGACGTGAAGTCCGGTCGCCTGGTTGCGCCATGGGGTTTCCGTGAAACCCCGGCGCAACTGGCGTTGTGGCTCCCCAAGCGCGCCGCGGACGGGCGCGCTCGGCAGTTGGCACAGTGGCTTAAAAACGAACTGCGCCAGACACCTTAATGACCGCGCTTGAACAATAAGTAGGCCGCGAGCAAGCCCAATGCACCAACGGCAACACCGGCTGTAGTCCAAGGGTGCTCCTGGGCGTAGTCACGAGTCGCGATCCCGGTTTCACGGGTTTTGACCTTAACCTCTTCATAGGCATCGGCGAGCAGATGGCGTGAGTGTTTCAACGCGTTCTCGGCGTTGCTTTTCAGCGTCTTGAGGGTTCTACGCGACTCGTCCGAGGCGTCGTCCTTCAGGTTTTCCAACGATTTCAACAGACTCTCGATCTCGGCTTCCATGCTTTGCAATGAGGCGTTGCGTAACGACGTGTTGGCCATGATGGCTCTCCTGCATTGTTGATGAGTGACGTGTGTTGGTTGGGACTTCAGGGGTTCGAGAAAGTGCAGTAAATCTGAACGTCACTGCGGATTGGTCGACAGAAGAAATAAGAAAAATCACTGCTAGGCTGTATTTCACACCTCAAGGAGAACGCCATGACTGACCATCACACCTACAAGAAAGTCGAACTGGTCGGCTCGTCCACCAGCAGCATTGAAGACGCCATCAACAATGCCCTGGCCGAAGCCAACAAAAGCCTCAAGTACATGGAGTGGTTTGAAGTGACCGAAACCCGCGGGCATATCAAGGACGGCAAAGCTGCACACTTCCAGGTGACGCTCAAAGTCGGATTCCGGATTGCCAGCAGCTGAGTTTGAGCCAGTCTTCTGAACTTGCGCGCCGGCCGAATGCCATAGGAAACGGCAAAGCGCTACAGGGTGAGCGCATCCGGTCGGTGGCTGGATGCCCTCCCTCTATTGATCCGACCAGGGAGTGCAACCCATGAAGAAGTTTATTTTGGCGATAGGTTTGTTGAGCCTTGCGGGAACAGCCTTTGCCCAGGTCAAGTCATGCGAAGAGCTGAAAGCCGAAATCGCAGCGAAACTGGACGCCAAGGGTGTTTCCAATTACTCACTGGAGATTGTCGACAAAGGCACCGCTGCCGGTGGGAAAGTCGTCGGAAAATGTGAGAAGGGCTCCAAGGTAATCGTTTACAAGCAAGGCTGACCTCCCTTAAAAATGAAAAAGCCGACGCAATGGCGTCGGCTTTTTTGTGGGTGCCACTTGAGCGTCAGCCCTTCATGACCTGCGCCAGCAGTTCATAGGAGTGCACGCGATCGGCATGTTCGTACAGGTCACAGGTGAAAATCAGTTCATCCGCCTGGGTCTGTTCGATCAGCACCTCAAGCTTGGCGCGGATTTTCTGCGGGCTGCCGACCATGGCCAGCCCCAGGAAATCACCGACCGCTTCTTTCTCATGGGGCAGCCACAGGCCGTCCATGGTCTTCACGGGTGGACGTTGCACCAGGCTCTGGCCACGCATCAACGCGAGAATCCGCTGGTACACCGAAGTGGCCAGGTAATCGGCCTGCTCGTCGGTGTCTGCCGCCACCAGCGGCACACCGAGCATCACGTAAGGCTTATCCAACACCGCTGAAGGCTTGAAGTGGTTGCGATAGACGCGAATCGCTTCATGCATGAAGCGCGGTGCGAAATGTGAAGCGAAGGCGTAGGGCAGACCGCGCTCACCGGCCAGCTGCGCACTGAACAGGCTCGAACCCAGCAACCAGACCGGGACATTGGTGCCGGTACCCGGCATGGCAATGATCCGCTGATCCGGCGTGCGTGGGCCGAGGTAGCGCACCAGTTCGGCCACGTCTTCCGGGAAATCATCGGCGCTGCCGGAGCGCTCACGACGCAAGGCGCGGGCAGTCATTTGATCGGAGCCGGGCGCGCGCCCCAGGCCCAGGTCGATCCGCCCCGGATACAGACTTTCGAGGGTGCCGAACTGCTCGGCGATCACCAGTGGCGCGTGGTTGGGCAGCATCACGCCACCCGAACCGACACGAATGGTCGAAGTACCGCCGGCCAGATAGCCCAGCAGGACCGAGGTCGCCGAACTCGCAATCCCGTCCATATTGTGGTGTTCGGCGACCCAAAAGCGGTTGTAGCCGAATTTTTCGACATGCTGCGCCAGGTCCAGGGAATTGCGCAGAGACTGGGCCGCACTGCCGTTCTCGCGCACGGGCACCAGATCGAGGGTCGAAAACTTGATCTCAGACAGTCGTTTCATAAACCTGCTTCTCCAATGGGTAAGCAGGTTTTTTCATCAACGAAAACCTGCCGAGGCTATAAGCGTGTCCTATGCAATGAGGGCATATACCCGAGTTTCAATAGAAGAGACAAAATTCCTGTGCAATGAGAGGCCTGATCGGATGAGGTGAACTTTGCCTGACGGTCTATCCTCAGAACCCTGGTAACTGAAAACCACTAAGGCGTGACGGTTCGCGCCGGATCTTGAGGAGGCAGACATGGCTATCACAAAGAAAGCATCGGCTCATTGGGAAGGTGATCTGAAGACCGGTATCGGCTCGATTTCCACGGAAACCGGTGTACTCAGAGAAGCGCCCTACGGCTTCAAGGCCCGTTTCGAAGGCGGTAAGGGCACCAATCCAGAGGAGTTGATTGGCGCGGCCCACGCTGGCTGTTTCTCCATGGCGTTTTCAATGATTCTCGGTGAGGCCGGCCTCAAGGCCGACAGCATCGACACCAACGCCGAAGTCACCCTGGACCAGGTGGACGGCGGCTTTGCAATCACCGCGGTAAAACTGATCCTCAAGGCGAAAATCCCCGGGGCGACCCAGGCGCAATTCGAGGAACTGAGCAACAAGGCCAAAGAAGGCTGCCCGGTGTCCAAGGTGCTGAATGCGAAAATCAGCCTGGATGCGACGTTGGTCAGCTAAACCAGGGTTGACGCGATAAAAGATCGCAGGCTGCGCCAGCTCCTACAGGTCACTCGACTCATATAGGGGCTGGCGCAGCTTGCGATTTTTTTGCGTTGAAACAAAACCTGGCTGGCGTAATTGTGGTCGAATAAATGACAGCAGCTTTAGCGCATCACCGTGCGCGCTGCCTCAAGGGAGCTTCAACCATGAAACGTTTTGCCTTGGCGGTTATCTGTTGCACGCTGGCCACATCGGCCCTCGCTCAACAGAAACCCTGTGAGGAACTCAAGGCCGAGATCGAAGCCAAGATCCAGGCCAATAATGTCTCGTCCTACACCCTGGAAATCGTCACCAACGACGAAGTGCACGATCAGAACATGGTGGTCGGCACGTGCGAAAACGGCACGAAGAAAATCATCTACCAAAAAAATGACAGTTGATTCGCCTCACATGACGCAGTTGGTCAGCCGATCTTCGGCGACGATCTCCCGCTTGGCGTTATACAGCCGGGCGCTGGGGGTGAACCCCAGGGAGCGAGCTTCCAGCAGATAACGCTGGCCGGCTTCGAAATGGTCGTAATTGATGGTCAGGTAGCACAACCGCTCGAGCGGAGCGTTCATCAAGCCCAATCCTCCGCTAAATACTTCAAAATCGAAACGCACTCTCAGCTCATGGCTACCCGGGGTGACCTGGAAGTAACGACCATCGCGCAACCGCTGGTTGTCCAGCCGTTCAGCCATCAGTAGTTTCCCGCCGGGGCTCGGCGTAGCGAAGTCGACCCAGGCCATCTGCGGATCGACCGCCGGCAACGGACTCGTGCAGCCGACAAAGGCACCTGCGGCGAGCAACAGCAACAACCTGCGCATGATGAATATCCCAAGGACTGGTCATTCAGCATAGCGCCGATCAGGTGCGTTGGCAGCCCGCTGGCTTACCCTGCCCAATCACTTTTCGCTGCTGGTCATAGAGCTTTGCCCACGGCCGAAAGCCGATATTCCCCGCTTGCAGCTGATACCGCTGCCCGGCGTTGAAGTCCTTGAATTTCACATTCAACTGACAGTCGCGCCACAACGGCTCGGCGTCGGGGCCAATGTTGGTCGGCTGGACCGCGAACAAGTAGCGAACCTTCAGCTCATGGCTGCCGGGCTGCACCTGGAAGTAGCGCTTGTCGATGGAAGCCTTGTTATCGACTTCCAGCGCTTGCAACGCGGTGTCTTCCTGCCCTGAATCCAGATCGATCCAGGCCTGCGAAGGATCAGGAGTAGGCAATCCGGCACAACCGGCCAGCATCAGCAGGCCTCCCGTCAGCATCAATTTGCGCATAGCGGAGCTCCAATAGGCGGGATAGTCTTGCGGGCAGACTTTCCAGGGATTTTTTTATTTTGATCAGGCCGCGTCCAAGCCTTGGGTTACTTGATCGCGTTTTACGCATTTTGTTTCCGGGTGTGATTCTTTTGCTGCTCAACGGCTGCGCGAGCGTCAGCTATTACGGCCAATTGGCCAGTGGTCAGCTGCATCTGCTGTGGGCACGGGAGCCGGTTGCCAGCGTGATTGCCGACCCCGACCGCGATCGGCAATTGCGTGCGCACCTGGCCCAGTCACAAAAGGCCCGAACGTTCGCCAGCCAACACCTGCATCTGCCGGACAATCAGAGCTACCGCTTGTACGCCGACATCGGCCGACCGTTTGTAGTCTGGAATGTCTTCGCCACGCCGGAGTTTTCGCTGAAACCGCAGAACCATTGCTTCCCCGTCGCCGGCTGCGTCGCTTATCGCGGGTTTTACAGCCAGAGCGCTGCCCGCGGTGAGGCCGCGCTGCAGCGCTTGCAAGGTATGGACGTGTCGATCGGCGGCGTCGAGGCCTATTCGACGCTCGGTTGGTTCAACGATCCGATTATTAGCTCGATGATGGGTTGGGGCGACGAGCGGTTGGCCACACTGATTTTCCACGAACTGGCCCATCAACGTTTTTATGTGAAAGACGACACCGAGTTCAACGAGTCTTTCGCCACCTTCGTCGAGCAGGAAGGCACTCGCCAATGGCGCGCATTCAGAAGCCTGCCGCCGGATGATGGAGCGTTGGTGCGCCAACGCGACCAGTTCATCCAGTTGATTCTGGACACCCGAACCCGGCTTGAACGGCTTTACGCCCTGCCGCTGCCGGCCGACCAAATGCGTGAGCGAAAAGCGGCCGAGTTCGAACAACTGCGCCGTGAGTACAGGACCCTGCGCAGCAGCCAATGGGCTGGCAACAATCGCTACGATGCGTGGATCAACGCCCCGATGAACAACGCCCGATTACTGCCGTTTGGTTTGTATGACCAGTGGGTGCCGGCGTTTGCCGCACTGTTCAGGCAGGTCGATGGGGATTGGGTGAGGTTTTATGCAGCGGTGGAGAAGTTGGGCGAGTTGCCGGTTGGGGAGCGCAAGGCGGCGTTGAGCGCGTTGGCAGTATCAGCGAGTTCCGGTGGCTGAACAGGCCCCTTCGCGGGCAAGCCTCGCTCCTACAGAGGCGAGGTCAGGCTCTCGAGGCTTGCCCGCGAAGGCGTACTGATCAGCGCTGCAAAAACGCCTGATGCAACTCATCCAGCGTCTCGAAGTGATACGCCGGTGCTTCGGCGCTCAACTCTTCCCGGCTACCAAACCCATAACCCACCGCTGCCGCGTCCAGCCCATTGCTGCGAGCACCGATCAGGTCGTGCTTACGGTCGCCGATCATCAGCGTACTGGCCGGGTCGAGGCCTTCTTCGGCCATCAAGTGTGCAATCAGCTCGACCTTGTTGGTCCGCGTGCCATCCAGCTCACTGCCGTAAATCATCTTGAAATGCTTGGCGAAGTCGAAGTGCCGGGCAATTTCCCGGGCGAAAACCCATGGTTTGGAGGTCGCGATGTACAGTCGTCGCCCTTGCCCACCGAGGGTTTCCAGTAGCGGTGTAACCCCGTCGAACACGCGGTTTTCATACAGGCCGGTGACCTTGAAGCGTTCACGATAGAAATTCACTGCTTCCCAGGCCTTGGGCTCGTCGAAGTCATAGAACTGCATGAACGCCTGCAATAACGGCGGGCCGATGAAATGCTCGAGCCTGGTCAGGTCCGGTTCATCGATGCCCAGCTTGCTCAGGGCGAACTGGATGGAACGGGTGATGCCTTCGCGCGGGTCGGTCAGCGTGCCATCGAGGTCGAACAGTATGGTTTGGTAATGCATGGAAATTCCTGAGCAATAGCGAGACGCTTTCCGTTATCAAGAGGCTATCAAGAGGCTTAGAGCTGGTCGTAGCCTTCGGCCAGATGCAGGTCCTTGAGCTTCACGTAGTTCGCCGCGCTGTAGGTGAAAAAGGCTTTTTCCTTGTCCGTCAGCGGCCGGATCTGTTTCACCGGGCTCCCGACATAAAGGAAACCGCTTTCCAGACGCTTGCCCGGTGGCACCAGGCTGCCAGCACCGATGATCACATCGTCCTCGACCACCGCACCGTCCATGACGATGCTGCCCATGCCGATCAGAATCCGGTTGCCCACGGCGCAACCATGAAGCATGACTTTATGCGCGATGGTCACATCGTCGCCGATCAGCAGCGGAAAGCCATCGGGGTTGAATGGCCCGGCGTGAGTGATGTGCAACACGCAGCCGTCCTGCACGCTGGTGCGCGCACCGATCCGGATGCGGTGCATGTCGCCGCGAATCACTGTCAGCGGCCAGACGGAGCTGTCTTCGCCGATTTCAACGTCGCCGATCACCACCGCCGAGCCGTCGACAAAAGCGCCTTTGCCCAGCAGCGGCGTGTAGTTCTGATACTTGCGAAGGGTCACGATAGGGTTTCTCTCTGTTGCCGATAGCTGCGGTGAGCGTCGATTGTAATTAAGATGGGCGCATGTTTCTTCCCGCATGTTTTCCAGCCAAGGTGCCAACCGTGAGCGTGAACAACCCTCTTCTGCAGTCCTACGACCTGCCGCCGTTCTCGGCGATCCGTGCCGAACACGTGCAACCGGCCATTGAAAAAATCCTGGCTGACAACCGCACCGCCATCGTCGATATCCTCAAAACCCAGGGCAAACAACCGACCTGGGCCGGCCTGGTGCTGTCGATGGACGAACTCAACGATCGTCTGGGCGCCGCCTGGAGCCCGGTCAGCCACCTCAATGCCGTGTGCAACAGCGCTGAATTGCGCGAGGCTTACGAGTCCTGCCTGCCGGCCCTGAGCGCCTATGCCACCGAACTGGGCCAGAACCGTGAACTGTTTCAGGCCTATGAAGCGCTGGCGAACAGCCCTGAGGCCGCCGGTTTCGACGTGGCGCAAAAAACCATCCTGGAGCACGCCCTGCGTGACTTCCGTTTGTCGGGTATCGACCTGCCTGAAGCCGAACAAAAACGTTACGCCGACGTGCAGAGCAAACTGTCGGAGCTGGGCAGCCGCTTCTCCAACCAGTTGCTCGACGCCACCCAGGCCTGGACCAAGCACATCACCGACGAAGCCGCCCTTGCCGGCCTGACCGAGTCGGCCAAGGCGCAAATGGCCGCCGCCGCGCAAGCCAAGGACCTGGACGGCTGGCTGATCACCCTGGAATTCCCGAGTTACTACGCGGTGATGACCTACGCCCAGGACCGCGCCCTGCGCGAAGAAGTCTACGCCGCCTACTGCACCCGTGCGTCGGACCAAGGCCCGAATGCCGGTCAGAATGACAACAGCCCGGTCATGGAAGAAATCCTCGACCTGCGTCAGGAATTGGCAAAACTGTTGGGCTTCGCCAGCTTCTCGGAGCTGAGCCTGGCCACCAAAATGGCCGAGTCCAACGATCAGGTGCTGAGTTTCCTGCGCGACCTGGCCAAGCGCAGCAAACCGTTCGCCGTCCAGGATCTGCAACAGCTCAAGGCCTACGCCGCCGAACAGGGTTGCCCGGACCTGCAAAGCTGGGACAGCGGTTTCTACGGTGAAAAACTCCGCGAGCAGCGCTACAGCGTTGCCCAGGAAACCCTTCGCGCGTACTTCCCGATCGATAAGGTTTTGGGTGGGCTGTTCGCTATCGTCCAGCGCCTGTACGGCATCGAGATCGCCGAGCTGAAAGGCTTCGATACCTGGCACCCGGACGTTCGCCTGTTCGAAATCAAGGAAAACGGCCAGCACGTCGGCCGGTTCTTCTTCGACCTCTATGCCCGCGCCAACAAGCGTGGCGGTGCCTGGATGGATGGCGCCCGCGATCATCGCCGCACAATCAATGGCGTGCTGCAAAGCCCGGTGGCGAACCTGGTGTGCAACTTCACCCCGGCCGACAGCGGTAAACCAGCCCTGCTGACCCACGACGAAGTGACCACCCTGTTCCACGAGTTCGGTCACGGCCTGCACCACCTGCTGACCCGCGTCGAGCACGCTGGTGTGTCCGGCATCAACGGCGTGGCCTGGGATGCGGTCGAGCTGCCAAGCCAGTTCATGGAAAACTGGTGCTGGGAGCCGGAAGGTCTGGCACTGATTTCCGGTCACTACGAAACCGGCGAACCGCTGCCTCAGGATCTGCTGGAGAAAATGCTCGCGGCGAAGAACTTCCAGTCTGGCCTGATGATGGTCCGCCAACTGGAATTCTCGCTGTTCGACTTCGAGCTGCACGCCACTCACGGTGATGGCCGCAGCGTACTGCAAGTGCTGGAAGGCGTGCGTGATGAGGTTTCGGTCATGCGTCCGCCGGCCTACAACCGTTTCCCCAACAGCTTTGCCCACATCTTCGCCGGTGGTTACGCGGCGGGTTACTACAGCTACAAGTGGGCTGAAGTATTGTCGGCCGATGCCTTCTCGAAATTCGAAGAAGACGGCGTGCTCAATGCCGAGACCGGTCGTGCGTTCCGTGAAGCGATCCTGGCACGTGGTGGTTCTCAGGAGCCAATGGTGCTGTTCGTCGACTTCCGTGGCCGTGCGCCATCGATTGACGCACTCTTGCGCCATAGCGGCCTGACCGAGGACGCGGCAGCATGAGTGAGGGACCTGTGATTACCAAAAAACGCTTTATCGCCGGGGCGGTTTGCCCGGCTTGCAGCGAGCCGGACAAGTTGATGATGTGGAACGAAGATACCGTTCCACATCGCGAGTGTGTGGCCTGCGGTTATTCCGACACGCTGAATGAACAAGGTCTGTCGGTGCCCAAGGAATTGGGCACCCGGGTTAACACCTCGGCACTCAAGGTGCCGGACACCAAGGTTCAGGCCGTGCAGTTTTTCCCGAACCCGAAGCTGAAGAAAAAGCCTGACGAACAGCACTGAGGCTGCAAGCCACCTTCCACTGTGCAATACAGTGGAAGGTGTTACTTACTCGACATGAGCCGAGTTGAACCAACTCTTCATCGAACACATGGCAAACGGGCTTGTGCTGCAATCACCATTGGCCAGCGCCGTACGAAGTTTGTCGACATCGGCCTGCATCATGTAGCGAATGCCATCCTTGAAGTGGGTGCTGTCGCCAAAACCGCCCTGAGTCATTTCACTCAGCGCATCTTCCTTACTCCAGCCCTGCACCACCACCCGGTACATCGCCGCCATCAGGCCGGTGCGATCCGAGCCGTGTTTGCAGTGCATAAGCACAGGCCCTTTGGCCTCGGCGGTCTGAATCGTGCGAAGGGCCTTGAGCACATCACTGTCATCCACGTGATTGGTACGGTAGGGCAGCTGTATCTGGGTGATTCCGGGTTTGGACAACCAGTTTGAGTCCGGTTCAGGCAGGAAGTTGATGACGGTGGCGACCTTGAGTTTTTCCAGCAACGGCACCGCCCCCTTGTCCGGCAATGCACTTCGATAGAGGGTCGGGGACATCTGATAGAGGTTGTACTGAACCTCCACCGATTGAGCCCAGTCCGCAGGCCGAGGCAATGGCGCATCGTCGGCCCAAGCCAGTGAAAGAGTAAAAAACGCAACCAACGACAGACAAATCGCAGGGAAAAGGCGGAATTGGGACATGCTCAGGCGACCGTGTGGGAAGAGAGAGACAGCTGGATGACACCCAGATTGAGCCTTGAGCGGTCAAAGTCCCGTGAGCCACCTGTCAAAGAATCGTGAATATGCCGATCCGCGATAGGGAAGTAACGGATATCGTCTGGGTTCGACCAGGCGCCCAGTGGCACTAGTCATATGAGCGACACCCCTATACTGTATATAAAAACAGTATAGAGACGTTTTCATGTCTACCCCTCTGCCCCCGCGCGGTCGCGGCACCGCTACCAACCCGCACAACCGTTTCGCGCCGAACCGTTCGGTGGCCGAGGATGACGGCTGGTATCAGGAAGCGCCGATCACCCAAGGCACCGAGGTGCGCATCGAGACGGCGAAAACCATCATTACTCGCAACAACTCGCCGGATTTGCCCTTCGATCGTTCGATCAATCCCTATCGCGGCTGCGAGCATGGCTGCATCTATTGCTACGCACGGCCCAGTCACGCCTACTGGGATATGTCACCGGGGCTGGATTTCGAAACCAAACTGATCGCCAAGACCAACGCCGCCGATGTGCTGGAAGAGCAACTGTCCAGGCGCGGCTATCAATGCGCGCCGATCAACCTGGGCTCCAACACCGACCCTTATCAGCCGATCGAGCGTGAACACAGAATCACCCGCAAGACACTCGAGGTGCTGCTGCGCTACCGCCACCCGGTGACCATCATCACCAAGGGCTCGCTGATTCTGCGCGATCTGGACCTGCTGGCCGAACTCGCCGGGCAACGGCTGGTGGCGGTAATGATCAGCCTCACCACCCTGGACGATGAGCTCAAACGCATCCTCGAACCCCGTGCTGCTGCGCCCAAGGCGCGACTTCGGGCGATCCGGGTGATGCGCGAAGCCGCGATTCCGGTGGGCGTTTTGTGTTCACCGATGATTCCGATGATCAACGACAGCGAGCTCGAAAGCCTGCTGACCGAAGCTCATGCGGCCGGAGCGCAAAGTGCGGCCTACATGATGTTGCGATTGCCACTGGAAGTGGCACCCTTGTTCGAAGAGTGGCTGGCAGCCCACTATCCTCAGCGGGCCGCTCATGTCCTGAGCCTGATCCGCCAGAGCCGTGGTGGCGAGCTTTACGACAGTCGGTTTGGCGCCCGTATGCGCGGTGAAGGGCCGTTTGCCGACCTGTTGGCGCAACGCTTCGCCAAAACCATCAAGCGCCTGGAGCTCAATCGTCGGGAAGGTTTCGATCTGGACTGCAAAGCCTTTTGTCCGCCGGGTCGCCAGATGTCATTGATTTAAGGACAATTGGACCTATGGTGGAGTAGTGAAAAAGCACGTCGTGTTCAAGCTGGTCATATTTCTTAATGACCTGGAACGCACGTTCTAGAGCGTTTGATTCAGTTTGAGTTAAGCTTCGGCCGCTACCTTGCTCATCGAGTGACTGACGGGTCTGACTTCTTGACCTGGATGTTTTTAAACAGCCACTGGCTTCACATCGGACAAAACGGGAAAATTCCCTGACTCCGCCAAAGAGGATGAATCATGAGTGACAAGGATAAACAGCCGTTGGCTGCGTCGGCTTCAGCCCAACCCGAGGCGGAAACCGCCGATGCAGCGCTGCAGCATATCGTTGACGGCTTTTTGCACTTTCATCACGAGATCTTTCCGCAGCAGGAAGAACTCTTCAAAAAACTCGCCACGGCCCAACGGCCTCGGGCGATGTTCATCGCATGCGCCGACTCGCGCATTGTTCCCGAACTGATTACCCAAAGTGCCCCCGGCGACCTGTTCGTGACCCGTAATGTCGGCAACGTCGTGCCACCTTATGGGCAAATGAACGGTGGTGTTTCCACGGCCATCGAATACGCGGTGCTGGCCCTCGGGGTGCAGCACATCATCATCTGCGGCCACTCCGATTGTGGTGCGATGCGTGCGGTACTCAACCCGCAGAGCCTGGAAAAGATGCCGACGGTCAAAGCCTGGCTGCGCCATGCGGAAGTGGCGAAAACCATGGTTCAGGACAACTGCCATTGCTCGGATGAAAGCGAGAGCATGCACATCCTCACCGAAGAGAATGTGATCGCTCAGTTGCAGCATTTGCGCACGCACCCGTCGGTGGCCTCGCGCATGGCCAACGGTCAGTTGTTTATCCATGGTTGGGTCTACAACATCGAAACCAGCGAAATCCAGGCTTACGACGCGGATCAGGGTTGTTTCCTGCCGCTCGACGGCAGTCATCCGATTCCGGTGGCGACGCCCAAAGCGCGCTTCTAAATCCTCTTCGTAGCCTGTCTCACAACTTACGTTTGCGAGACGGGCCACCAGATCCCTATGTGGTTTAACCGAGGCTGCCGATCAGGCAGCCCGGCTTTGCCATGCCTGAAGAAAACATCGGGAGAGTCACCATGCGTGCCGCTCAATTAAAAGCTGTTCTGCCACGGGAGCTACTGGCTTCGGTGGTTGTGTTCCTGGTTGCCCTGCCTTTGTGCATGGGCATCGCCATCGCCTCAGGGCTGCCGCCGGCCAAAGGCCTGATCACCGGCATCATCGGTGGGCTGGTGGTAGGCTGGCTTGCCGGTTCACCGCTGCAAGTCAGCGGCCCGGCGGCGGGTCTGGCGGTATTGGTGTTCGAGCTGGTGCGCCAGCATGGTATCGCCATGCTCGGGCCGATCCTGTTGCTGGCGGGTTTTCTGCAATTGGTGGCCGGGCGTTTGAAACTGGGTTGCTGGTTTCGGGTCACGGCGCCGGCGGTGGTGTACGGCATGCTCGCCGGCATCGGTGTGTTGATCGTACTGTCACAGGTGCACGTAATGCTCGATGCCGTGCCCAAGCCCTCGGGGCTGGATAACCTGGCGGCTTTCCCCGCTGCGGTGATTCAGGCTTTGCCTTCGTTTGGCTGGCAAGCGGGTTTGCTCGGGCTGTCGACCATTGCCGTGATGTGGCTGTGGGAAAAATTCCGCCCGCACTCATTGCGTTTCGTTCCCGGTGCATTGCTCGGGGTCGGTCTGGCAACGATCGCCAGCCTGGCGCTCGCCTTGCAGGTCAAACGTGTGGAGGTCCCAGCTAACCTCGCGGAGGCCATCGATTGGCTACGCCCAGCGGATCTGCTCAACCTGGCTGACCCAACCCTGCTGATCGCCGCCTTCGCCGTGGCCTTTATCGCCAGCGCCGAAACCCTGCTCTCGGCCGCCGCCGTGGATCGTATGCACAGTGGTCAACGCTCGGACTTCGACCGCGAATTGTCAGCACAAGGTGTGGGCAACATGTTGTGTGGTCTGCTCGGCGCGCTGCCGATGACCGGGGTGATCGTACGCAGTTCGGCCAACGTTCAGGCTGGCGCCACTACCCGCCTGTCGACAGTGTTCCATGGCCTGTGGCTGCTGGCTTTCGTGCTGCTGCTATCGAGCGTGCTGCAAAGCATTCCGGTGGCGAGTCTGGCGGGCGTGCTGGTTTACACCGGTTTCAAACTGGTAGACCTCAAGGCCTTTCGCGGCTTGGGCCGTTATGGCCGGATGCCGATGTTCACCTATGCGGCGACCGCACTGGCAATCATCTTCACCGACCTGCTGACCGGCGTGCTGATCGGCTTCGGCCTGACGCTGGCCAAACTGGCCTGGAAGGCTTCGCGCCTGAAAATCAGCCTGATCGACTTGCCGGCGGACGGCGAGATGGAGCTGCGACTGGTGGGGGCGGCGACCTTCCTCAAGGTGCCGGCGTTGACCCAGGTGCTGGGGAGCATCCCGGCAGGCGCAACGGTGCATGTGCCGCTCAATAACCTGAGCTACATCGATCACTCGTGCCTTGAGTTGCTGGAGGAGTGGGGCCGGGCCAATGCGGCCAAGGGTTCGAAGCTGTTAATTGAAGCGCGGGGGTTGAAGCGCAGATTGGAAGGACGGTTGCGGACCACGACGGGCGTAGGTTCCGCCGGGATATAAAG
Organism: Pseudomonas sp. GM18; assembly: GCF_000282195.1. Classification (GTDB taxonomy): domain Bacteria; phylum Pseudomonadota; class Gammaproteobacteria; order Pseudomonadales; family Pseudomonadaceae; genus Aquipseudomonas. Next base: position 36,546 of record NZ_AKJT01000092.1, on the reverse strand, counting down.
CAAAAGATCGCAGCCTTCGGCAGCTTCTACGCCCGTTGGGCACCGCCGGAGGCTGCGATCTTTTAAGGGGTCCAGATCAAGCCGCCGGCTGATCCAGCTCCAGTTCCACGCCCAATTGGCGCGACAGGCACGGCCAGCGCTTCCACGCGGCGCCGGTGTCCGGGCTGTTGAGTTTCTCGCGGTAGGCCTCCACCGACTCCAGCGCGAAACTTTCATCGTCAAGCATCTCGTCCACGGCGTGATGCACCGCCTCATCCAGTTGGTTGGCAAATTCCTCGCCAATCAGTTGGTGGGCAATCAGGTTGGCAACAGTCATGTCCAAGGGGATCAATGGCTGGCCAAAATGCTTGATGTACAGGTCGTTGACCTCTTCGACCAAGCGGTGAGCCAGATAAGCTTCGTCCAGCAGGCTGTCCAGGCCGACGTGACCGGTCAGGATCGCCGGCGGCTGAAGGAAAAACTGCTCGGCGATTTTCAATACCGGCTTGATCTGCGACTCGATACCCGCTTCCCTGGCGACTTCATTGGCTGCATCCAGCAGGTCTGGCACTTGTTCTATATACGCGGCCACAAAACGCGTCATCACGCCGTTGGCGTCGACATCCGGCAGCTGGATGGCGGAGTGAAGGTGCGGCAGCTGGGTTTCCAGCTGACGAGTCAGTTGGCCGGTCTCGGCCTCATGTTGTTGGGCTTGTTGGATCTGCTCGCGCAATGCGGCGGTGTTCATGAAAACTCCAGGAAACAAAGGCAATGAAATAGGGAAGACATAACTTAGCTGGCTTAGGAAAAAGGCTAAGACGCATTTGTCATAATTATTTCATCCTTGAGACATCATAGTTATATCGATTTGCCACCACTCGTCTACATCCTTCTCCATTCGAGACCTGGAACGCAAGTCCAGGCTCTTTCAGTTGATTTACGCCGTCGCGTTGCGAGGTAGCAGTCGCTGTCTATACTCGGTTCTGAATGGAGTTAGCTGATGACACCCGACTGCATATGCAGCAAGGCTCGGCGATTCAAGTTCGTGGTCTGAAAAAGCCGCTCCCTTGCCGCAGGCGTTACGCCTACGGGATAACAAGAACGATAAGGGGAACCCGCAATGATGCGACATCCACATGTCTGGATGGGCCTCCTGTTGTGGTCGATTTTCAGTCAGGCGCAAGCGGCCTGGACTGTCAATATGGCGCCTGGAGCGACTGAAATCAGTCACGCAGTATTCGATCTGCACATGACCATTTTCTGGATCTGTGTGGTGATCGGCATCATCGTCTTCGGCGCCATGTTCTGGTCGATGATGATCCACCGCCGCTCGACCGGGCAGGTGGCCGCAAAATTTCATGAAAGCACCACCGTTGAAATCCTCTGGACCATCGTGCCCCTGCTTATCCTGGTGGCCATGGCGGTTCCCGCAACCGCCACACTGATCAAGATGTACGACAACACCGAGCCGGATATCGATATCCAGGTCACCGGATATCAGTGGAAGTGGCATTACAAATACCTGGGTCAGGACGTCGAATTTTTCAGCAACCTGACCACCCCCGCCGATCAGATCCACAACAAAGAAGCCAAGGGCGAACATTACCTGCTGGAGGTCGACAAGCCGCTGGTGCTGCCGATCGGTGCCAAGGTGCGCTTTCTGGTGACCTCCGCCGACGTCATCCACTCCTGGTGGGTGCCGGCCTTCGCGGTCAAGCGCGATGCGATTCCGGGCTTCGTCAATGAATCCTGGACCCGTGTCGACAAACCCGGCATCTATCGTGGTCAGTGCGCCGAGCTGTGCGGCAAGGACCACGGCTTCATGCCGATCGTGGTCGAGGTCAAGGAAAAGGCCGACTACGAAAAATGGCTGGGCGAGCGCAAGGCGGAAGCCGCGCAACTCAAAGAGCTGACCAGCAAGGAATGGACCCTCGACGAGCTCAAGGAGCGCGGCGACAAGATCTATCACACCACTTGCGTGGCCTGTCACCAGGCCGAAGGCCAGGGCCTGCCGCCGATGTTCCCGGCACTCAAGGGCTCGAAAATCGCCACCGGCCCGATCAAGGATCACCTGAGCCTCGTCTTCCACGGCAAGCCCGGTACCGCCATGGCGGCGTTCGGCAAGCAGCTCTCGGAAGTCGATATCGCAGCGGTCGTGACCTACGAACGTAACGCCTGGGGCAATAACAAAGGCGACATGGTCACCCCTAAAGAAGTGCTGGAGCTGAAACAGGCGGAAAGCAAATGACCCGGTCTATTGCGCACCCAGGAAATCGCTCGGGGCATCACGCCCCGGTTCGCCCAGCCCATCCGTTTGCAGGAGACAGGACATGACTGCTGTAATCGATGACCATGTTCATACCACCGGCACCGCACACGCCCACGGCCCCGCCAAAGGCCTGATGCGCTGGGTGCTGACCACCAACCACAAGGATATCGGCACGCTGTACCTGTGGTTTGCGTTCACCATGTTCCTGCTCGGCGGCTCGTTCGCCATGGTGATTCGTGCCGAGCTGTTCCAGCCGGGACTGCAAATCGTCCAGCCTGAGTTCTTCAACCAGATGACCACCATGCACGGCCTGGTGATGGTTTTCGGTGCGGTGATGCCGGCCTTCGTCGGCCTCGCCAACTGGATGATCCCGTTGATGATCGGCGCACCGGACATGGCCCTGCCGCGAATGAACAACTTCAGTTTCTGGCTGTTGCCGGCCGCGTTCCTGCTGCTGGTATCGACCCTGTTCACCCCTGGCGGCGGGCCGAATTTCGGCTGGACCTTCTATGCACCACTGTCGACCACCTACGCGCCGGAAAGCGTGACGTTCTTCATCTTCGCCATCCACTTGATGGGGATCAGTTCGATCATGGGGGCGATCAACGTGATCGCGACCATCCTCAACCTGCGCGCCCCCGGCATGACGTTGATGAAAATGCCGCTGTTCGTCTGGACCTGGCTGATCACCGCGTTCCTGCTGATCGCGGTGATGCCGGTGCTGGCCGGCTGCGTGACCATGATGCTGATGGACATCCACTTCGGTACCAGTTTCTTCAGTGCCGCCGGTGGCGGAGACCCGGTGCTGTTCCAGCACGTGTTCTGGTTCTTCGGTCACCCCGAGGTGTACATCATGATCCTGCCGGCCTTCGGTGCCGTCAGCTCGATCATTCCGGCGTTCTCGCGCAAGCCGCTGTTTGGCTACACCTCGATGGTCTATGCCACGGCCAGTATTGCGTTCCTGTCATTCATCGTCTGGGCGCACCACATGTTCGTGGTCGGCATTCCGCTGGTGGGCGAGTTGTTCTTCATGTACGCCACGCTGCTGATCGCGGTGCCGACCGGCGTGAAGGTGTTCAACTGGGCCAGCACCATGTGGCAAGGCTCGCTGACCTTCGAGACGCCGATGCTGTTCGCGGTGGCGTTCGTGATCCTGTTCTCCATTGGCGGGTTCTCCGGGTTGATGCTGGCCATCGCCCCGGCGGACTTCCAGTACCAGGACACCTACTTCGTGGTCGCGCACTTCCATTACGTGCTGGTGCCGGGGGCGATCTTCGGGATCTTCGCCTCGGCTTACTTCTGGCTGCCGAAATGGACCGGCCACATGTACGACGAAACCCTCGGCAAGCTGCACTTCTGGCTGTCTTTCATCGGCATGAACATGGCGTTCTTCCCGATGCACTTCGTGGGCCTGGCGGGCATGCCGAGGCGGATTCCGGACTACAACCTGCAATTCGCCGACTTCAATATGGTGTCGTCGATCGGCGCGTTCATGTTTGGTGCCACGCAGATCTTCTTCCTGTTCATCGTGATCAAGACCATTCGCGGCGGCGAGCCGGCACCGGCCAAGCCGTGGGATGGTGCCGAAGGCCTGGAATGGAGCATTCCGTCGCCCGCGCCGTATCACACCTTCACCACACCGCCGGAAGTGAAATGAACGCACTAGCCTTTGTGGGAGCGGTGGAGATTAGACGTCATGGCTGACTCGATCTCGATGAAGAAACTGGTCACCCGCCTGCTGTTCGTGGTGGCAGCGATGTTTGTCTTCGGCTTTGCCCTGGTGCCGATCTACGACGTGATGTGCAAGGCATTCGGCATCAATGGCAAAACCGCCGGGCAATATGAAGGCGAGCAAACGGTCGATGCCTCGCGGCAGGTTCGCGTGCAGTTTCTGTCGACCAATGCCGCTGACATGCCTTGGGACTTCTATCCCAAGACGGATGAGCTGACCGCGCACCCCGGGGCGGTGAACGAGATGATTTTTATCGCCCACAACCCCACCGACCGGCCGATGAGCGCCCAGGCGGTGCCGAGTATCGCGCCGAGTAATGCGGCCGCGTACTTCCACAAGACCGAATGTTTCTGCTTTACCCAGCAAGTGCTGCAGCCCGGTCAACGCATCGAGATGCCAGTACGGTTCATCGTTGACCGCGACATGCCCAAGGATGTGAAGCACCTGACGCTGTCCTACACGCTGTTCGATATCACCGCACGTCATCCGCCCGTGGCTGTTGCAGCAAGCACCGGTGGCTAGGCGTTAAAGCGTGCCCGATAAGGAGAACAATAAATGGCAACTCATGAGCATTATTACGTTCCAGCCCATAGCAAATGGCCGATCATCGCCACGGTCGGCATGCTGGTCACGGTGTTCGGCCTGGGCACCTGGTTCAATGACCTGAAGGCTGCGCGGCCGGAATCCCATGGCCCGCTGATCTTTTTCGTCGGCGGACTGCTGCTGGCCTACATGCTGTTCGGCTGGTTCGGGACGGTGGTCAAGGAGAGTCGCGCGGGGTTGTACAGCCCGCAACTCGACCGCTCGTTCCGCTGGGGCATGAGCTGGTTCATTTTCTCGGAGGTGATGTTCTTCCTCGCCTTTTTCGGTGCGCTGTTTTATGTGCGCAACATCGCGGGCCCGGCACTGGGTGGTGAAGGCACCAAAGGCATCGCCCACATGCTGTGGCCGACGTTCGAGTTCACCTGGCCGCTGCTGAACAACCCGGACTCGAAACTCTTTCCTCCACCCAAGGAAGTCATCAGCCCCTGGGGCCTGCCGCTGCTCAACACCGTGCTGCTGGTGAGTTCCAGCGTCACCGTGACCATCGCTCACCACGCCCTGAAGAATGGCCATCGCGGCGCACTGAAAATCTGGCTGCTGCTGACGGTGTTGCTCGGTAGCGGGTTCCTTGGCTTTCAAGCCAAAGAATACCTGCACGCCTACCACGAGCTGGGCCTGACCCTGGGTTCCGGCATCTACGGCGCAACGTTCTTCATGCTCACCGGTTTCCACGGTGCCCACGTGACCATCGGCACCATCATCCTGTTCGTCATGCTGATGCGCATCATGCGCGGGCACTTCAATGCCGACCACCATTTCGGCTTCGAGGCGGCGACCTGGTACTGGCACTTTGTGGATGTGGTGTGGATCGGGCTGTTCGTTTTCGTCTACGTGCTCTGAGCCCTGGCTCTCATCACTACCAAGGCACGTGGGACACCAGCTGGCCGCTGAAAAAACCCCAGGCGATCAAGCCGACAGTGGCAGCGGCCAGCGCAACACGAACACTCAAGGCGATGACCAGGCGATTCGAGCTGCTGTCGTCCTTGACCAGAAAAAACAGGCCGCTGAACAGGCTGACAACCGTGGCAATCAGCATCAGGACGATGGCTGCTTTGAGCATGGTGACACTCCGGGGGACAGGCGATGCATGTGAGTATAGCTATCGCGATGACCGACTTTCTGGCGACGCCATGAAGCGCTTCCGGCCGGGCCTCGTGCCGACTTTGGTGGTCGCGGTGCTGCTGCCCTCACTGGTGTCACTCGGCTTCTGGCAGTTGAGTCGGGGCGCGGAGAAAAGCGCGCTGCTGCAAAATTACGCCGAGCGCCGGGCGGCCGAACCGATGGCCAGCACCGAACTGCAACACACCGAAGATCCGGCCTTCCGCCGGGTTCGCCTGCACGGCCAGTTCGATGCCGAACACAGCCTGCTGCTGGATAACCGGCAGCGCGACGGCAAGGTCGGGGTCGAGCTGTTGCAACCGTTTCAGGATCAGGCCACCGGGCTCTGGCTGCTGGTCAATCGCGGCTGGCTGCCGTGGCCGGACCGGCGCACACCGCCGTCATTCACCACACCGACTGAGGCATTGAGCCTCGACGCCTGGGTCTATGTCTCCCCCGGCGCAACGTTCCAGTTGCACGCCGACCCCAACACCACGACCTGGCCACAACTGATCACCGCCGTTGAACCGGCCAGGCTGTGGACGGCGCTAGAGCGTGACGGTTTCGCCTACGAATTACGTGCGCAAAGCGGCCCCGCGACCTACCGGGCCGATTGGCCGGTGGTGGCCATGGGGCCGGAAAAGCATCTGGCTTACGCCGTGCAGTGGTTCGCCCTGGCGATCGCGCTGTTCGGCCTTTATCTCTATCTCGGATGGCACAACGCAAAGGAGAACAATAATGGGAGTGGCCATGAATCCACCCGGCATGTCTGAAGCGAAAACACCGGTGAATCGACGGCGCGGACGCTTGCAGTTGTTGCTGATTTTATTGGGGGTGATCGGTCCGATGATCCTCGCCACCGGCATGTACAAACTGCAGTTCTGGGTGCCCGAAGGCCGCAGTTATCACGGTGAACTGATCGGCAACGGCCAGACCCGCGCCGACATTGGTGTACAGGCGCAAGAAGAACGCTGGCAGTTGCTGGTGACGGCGCCCAAGGACTGTTCGGTGGACTGCCAGCAGCTGGTGTATCTGGCGCGGCAACTCCAGATCGGCCTTGGTCGCGACGCTGCCCGCGCCAGCCATGCGCTGGCCATCGCGCAGCCGCTGAACAGCGATTACGAGACTAAACTTCAACGCGAGTACCCGCAGCTGCAACGCTATTCATTGGACCTGCCGTCCTACACAAAAGGCGCTCAGAGCAATGACACGCCGCACCTGTGGATCATCGACCCTCACGGCAATCTGGTGCTGCGTTACGACCCGACGGTGAAGGGCAAGGACCTGCTCAACGACCTGCGCCACCTGCTGAAACTGTCGAACATCGGATAAGGGCATCGTCATGGCCAAACCTGGATTTCGCCTCGCGCTGTTTGCCACCTTGCTAGCACTGATTGTGGTGTTGCTCGGCGCTTACACACGCCTGACCCACGCCGGCCTCGGCTGCCCGGACTGGCCCGGCTGCTACGGTTTTATCAGCGTGCCGCAAAGCGAAGCCCAGCTGGCTCATGCCGAACTGCATTTTCCAGACACCCCGGTGGAAGCCCACAAGGGCTGGAACGAGATGGTCCACCGCTACTTCGCCGGCACGCTGGGGCTGCTGATCGCGGTGCTGGCGGGCCGCGCCTGGGTCCATCGTCATCATCCGGGGCAGCCGGTGAAGTTGCCGCTGTTCCTGCTGGCGTTGGTCATTGGCCAAGCGGCTTTCGGCATGTGGACGGTGACGCTCAAGCTTTGGCCGCAAGTGGTCACCGGGCATTTGCTCGGCGGTTTTGCGACCTTGAGCCTGTTATTTCTGCTGACCTTGCGCCTGTCCGGCGTGTTGCCGGCGCTGACCGTACCTCGGCGCTTGCAATACTGGGCAACCGCCGGCTTGCTGCTGGTGATCGGGCAGATCGCCCTTGGCGGCTGGGTCAGCTCCAATTACGCAGCGGTAGCCTGCATCGACTTTCCAACCTGTCACGGGCAATGGCTGCCACCGGCTGATTTCGCCAACGGCTTTCACCTGACCCAACACATCGGCCCGAATTATCTGGGCGGGCAACTGGACAGCGATGCCCGCACCGCGATTCACCTGACTCACCGCATCGGCGCGTTATTGGTCACCTTTGTTCTGCTTGGTCTGGCCTGGCAACTGAAGGTCGTCGGCATGACGCGCCTGGCCGCCATGGTGCTGATCGCCCTTGCCGCACAAATCACCCTGGGCATCAGCAACGTGGTGTTCCACTTGCCGTTGCCGGTGGCCGTCGCCCACAACGCCGGCGGTGCAGCGCTTTTGTTGACGATGGTGCTGGTCAATTATCACGCGCGAACCAGCCTGGTTCGGGTCAAGCATCAGCCCCCTCGGCGCTGGCGTCTACGCCTGCGTAAACACTCGGCCGGGCCCATAACAATAAAAGGAGAGATGCCATGGCGACTCTGATCGGCGAACGTCACAGTCAGGCCATCTGGCGAGACTACCTGGAACTGACCAAGCCGAAAGTGGTGGTGCTGATGCTCATCACCTCGCTGGTCGGCATGTTCCTCGCGACCCGCGCCGGGGTGCCATGGACGGTACTGGTGTTCGGCAATCTGGGGATCGCCCTGTGTGCCGGCGGGGCGGCGGCGGTCAACCATGTGGTGGATCGGCGCATCGACGCGGTCATGGCCCGGACCCACAAACGGCCCCTGGCCGAAGGCCGGGTGTCTCCAGCCGCTGCGCTGACCTTCGCCCTGGTGCTGGCGGTGCTCGGCCAAGCCTTGCTGCTGACCTTCACCAACCCGCTGACAGCGTGGCTGACCCTCGCCTCCTTACTCGGTTATGCCGTGGTCTACACCGGGTTTCTGAAACGCGCGACGCCGCAGAACATCGTCATCGGCGGCCTCGCCGGAGCCGCCCCGCCGCTGCTCGGCTGGACCGCCGCCACCGGTCATGTCGGCGCCGAACCGTTGCTGCTGGTGCTGATCATCTTCGCCTGGACCCCGCCGCACTTCTGGGCGCTGGCGATTCACCGCAAGGAGGAATACGCCAAGGCTGACATTCCGATGCTGCCGGTGACCCATGGCGAGCACTACACCAAAGTCCACATCCTGCTTTATACCTTTGCGTTGCTGGCCGTCAGCCTGATGCCCTACGTGATCCACATGAGCGGCGTGCTCTACCTGATCTGTGCCCTTTTACTGGGCGCAAGGTTTCTGCAATGGGCCGTGGTGCTGTACCGTGGCACTCGGCCGCACGCGGCGATCAACACGTTCAAGTACTCTATCTACTACTTGTTCCTGCTGTTTATCGCGCTGCTCGTAGACCACTACTTACTGTTGATCCTATGACTCGAACCCAGAAAACCGTCTTCATCCTCGTTGCCCTGATCGCGCTGATCCTGGGCCTGACCGTCAATAAAGTACTGACCGGGAAAAACCAGGGCGACCCGACGGCGCTGATCGATGCAGGGATCATCCTGCTGCCCCAAAGCCGTAACCTGCCGGACGTGAAGATGACCGACCAGGACGGCAAGCCAGTGGCGGTCAACGAACTGAAAGGCAAGTGGAGTCTGCTGTTCTTCGGCTACACCTTCTGCCCGGACATCTGCCCGACCACCCTCGCCCAGCTACGGCAGATCAAGAGTGAACTGCCGGCGGATGCGGTGGACAAGTTGCAGGTCATCCTGGTCAGCGTCGACCCGAACCGCGACACGCCCAAGCAACTCAAGCAGTACCTGGGCTACTTCGATCCGCAATTCATCGGGCTGACCGCGTCCTCGGTCGAAGACATTCAGAAAATGGCCAACGCGGTGAGCATTCCGTTCATTCCGGCGGACACCAGCAAGCCGAACTACACCGTCGATCACAGCGGCAACCTCGCGGTGATCGGGCCGGACGGGACTCAACGCGGGTTCATTCGTGCACCGCTGAATAACCAGAAACTGGTGGCGCAGCTGCCGGTGATGCTCAACCGCCAATAAACGACACCGAACTGTAGGAGCCAGGCTTGCCGGCGAAGGCGATCTCAAGGGCCCCTTCGCCGGCAAGCCTGGCTCCTACAGGATTGGTATTTCAGGCATAAAAAAACGGGGACGCATAATTGCGTCCCCGTTTTTTTTTGCGTCAGATCAGAACGCTGGCAATACCGCGCCTTTGTACTTCTCGGTGATGAATTTTTTGACTTCCGGGCTGTGCAGGGCAGCAACCAGTTTCTGCATTGCCGCGCTGTCCTTGTCGTCCGGACGGGCAACGAGGATGTTCACGTACGGCGAGTCGCTGCCTTCGATGACCAGCGCATCCTTGGACGGATCGAGTTTGGCTTCCAGCGCGTAGTTGGTGTTGATCAGCGCCAGGTCGACCTGAGTCAGCACGCGCGGGATGGTCGCGGCTTCCAGTTCACGGAATTTCAGGTCCTTGGTGTTCTCAGTGATGTCCTTCACGGTCGACAGGATGTTGTTCGAATCCTTCAACTTGATCAGACCAGCCTTCGCCAGCAGCAACAGCGCACGGCCGCCGTTGGTGGCGTCGTTCGGGATTACCACGTTGGCGCCGCCCGGCAGCTCTTCCAGTTTCTTGTACTTGCTGGAGTAAGCGCCCAGCGGCTCCAGGTGCACACCGGCAACGCTGACGAGGTTGGTGCCCTTGGCCTTGTTGAACTCATCCAGGTACGGTTGGTGCTGGAAGAAGTTGGCGTCCAGACGCTTCTCGGCTACCTGCACGTTCGGCTGGACGTAGTCGGTGAAGACTTTGACTTTCAGGTCCACGCCTTCTTTGGCCAGGGTCGGCTTAACGAATTCGAGGATTTCCGCGTGCGGCACCGGGGTGGCTGCGACGGTCAGGGTGTCTGCAGCGTGGGCGGAAAAGGCTGCAACGGCAGCGAACGCGACGAGTAGTTTTTTCATTCAGCTAACTCCTTGTGAGGCGCCAGTCTTCGGCACCTGCCAGCGAATGGCCGGCTCATGTCTTAAGTGACGAAACTGTTTATTTGCGGGAGAAATGAACCACCAGCTTGTCGCCGACGGTTTGCAACACTTGAACCAGCACCAGCAGCAACACCACGGTGACCACCATCACATCGGTCTGGAAACGCTGGTAACCGAAACGGATCGCCAGGTCGCCCAAGCCGCCAGCGCCGACCACACCGGCCATCGCTGTGTAGGACACCAGTGTAATCGCTGTCACCGTAATCGCCGCGAAGATGCCCGGGCGGGCCTCCGGCAGCAAGGCGTTGGTGATGATCTGACGCGTCGTCGCGCCCATGGACTGGGTCGCCTCGATGATGCCGCGATCCACTTCACGCAGGGCGGTTTCCACCAGTCGCGCGAAGAACGGCGTGGCGCCCACCACCAACGGTGGAATCGCACCGGCGACGCCGAGGGAAGTGCCGGTAATCAACACAGTGAACGGAATCATCACGATCAGCAGAATGATGAACGGCAGCGAACGCAGAATGTTCACCACCAGTGACAGCATCGCGTAGACGCCTTTGGCTTCCAGCAACTGGCGCGGGCTGCACAAAAACAACAGCACGCCCAACGGCAACCCCAGCAGCACGGTGAACAACAGCGAACCGCCAAGCATCAGCAGGGTGTCGCCGGCGGCCAGCCAGATTTCGTACCAGTCGATATTGGAAAAGAAACTCATCAGGACTTCCATCAGCGCAGCACCTCCATGTGGACATCAGCTGCGGTGAAGTGAGCAAACGCCGCTTCCATGTCGCCACCGGTGACGGCCAGGGTCAATTGGCCGTAGGGAACCTCTTTGATGCGATCGATACGACCGGCCAGGATGCTGTAGTCCACACCCGTTTCCCGGGCGACGGTACCCAGCAACGGTGCGTAGGTCGCTTCGCCCTGGAAGGTCAGGCGCACGATGCGGCCCGGTACATGAGCGAAGTCGTCGCGCTGTTCGTTCTCGTCAATCTGCTCGTCTTCCTGCACGAAGCGCTTGGTGGTCGGGTGCTTGGGATGCAAGAACACTTCGGCCACCGAACCTTGCTCGACGATCACACCGGCATCCATCACCGCCACCTGATCGCAGACTCGACGGATCACATCCATCTCGTGGGTGATCAGGACGATGGTCAGCTTCAGCTCGCGATTGATCTCGGCCAGCAGTTGCAGGACCGACGCCGTGGTCTGTGGGTCGAGGGCACTGGTGGCTTCGTCGCACAGCAAAATTTTCGGCTTGGTTGCCAGGGCGCGGGCGATGCCGACACGCTGCTTCTGACCACCGGACAGTTGTGCCGGGTATTTTTTCGCATGGTCGGCCAGGCCAACCCGCGCCAGCAACTGCGCCACACGCTGGTCAATTTCGCTGCGCGACAGCTCACCGGCGAGGGTCAGCGGCAGCGCGACGTTATCGGCCACGGTCTTGGACGCCAGCAGGTTGAAGTGCTGGAAAATCATCCCGACCTGCTGACGGAAACGCCGCAGGCCGTTGGCATCAAGCGCCGTGACTTCTTCACCATCGACGATGATCTTGCCGCCACTGGAGTTTTCCAGGCGGTTGATCAGGCGCAGCAGAGTACTTTTTCCCGCACCGGAATGGCCGATCAGGCCAAAGACCTGACCGTTCTCAATCGTCAGACTGGTCGGATGCAGGGCGGGAATATCCTTACCGGCGACGCGGTAAGTTTTGTGGACGTTTTGAAACTCGATCACGTAGCGAACCTTGTGGGGCGCGTTAGAAAAGGATCAGCGGTTAGCCGGGCGCGCATTTTAGCCTGTCCGTATAGAGGTTCTTAGCATTTATTTCGCCTTCAACCAGCGATTTGGCAATAAGGCGATCAAAGGTAGGAACCTGGGACCAAGGCAATTGCGGCCTGATGCATCTAGAAAAGCAAAAGATCGCAGCCTGCGGCAGCTCCTACACGGTCTGTAGGAGCTGCCGCAGGCTGCGATCTTTTCTTTATGGCTTGCGAGGGCTCAAAACCATCTGCGCCGGAATATTGCGCAGAATCTGCTTCTCCAGCTTCAGATCAAACCCCGAATCCAGCTTCTTCACCCGTTTGGTCAGCAACGTGGCCAGCCATGGGTAATCCTGGGTGCGCGGAGCCTGAATGCTCACATCGCATTGATAATTCACCACATCGGCGGCGATGGCATCCAGCTGGCGACGAAGCTTGCTCATATCGGTGAGGTTCAACGCCACCGTGGTGCTTTCAGCCGTCGGATCGATCACCTTGGCCTGCGGTTTGGCTTCAGCAGCCTTGAGGGCCGCTTCGGCTTTATCCAGTTCAGCCTTGCGTGCATAAACAATCGCATTGTTAACACCACCGGTCAGCGCCGGGGCCTTGGGCATCAACACCCGGGCACGGCTGAGGGCAGTGGCCGCGGCATTCACATCACCTTTTTGCAACACGATCTGGCTGCGCAGCAAATAGGCTTCGGCCAATTGCCGCTGGTATTGCTCAAGGGATTGATCGTTAGGCGACTCGGCCTGCAAGGCCGCTAATTGGTCCTCGGCGGTGGCCAGCTCGCTGCTGGCCAGGCTTTGTTCCAGTTGTGCAATAGCCGTGGCCCGCGCATCGGGGGCCTCGGTGGCCGCCGGTGGCGTGCTTTGGCAAGCACCCAGTAGCAGCGAAAATGCGACAAGGAGCAGATAACGGGAGGCGAACGGCTTCATTCCTGCGACTCTCTATTTGCGCAAAAAACGAGCAAGTCTACACCCCTCGACGGGGCAGGACAAAACTCAGCAGAAACAGCACAGCGGCCGCCACCACAATCGACGGACCGGCCGGGGTGTCCTTGAACCAGGACAACGCCAGCCCGCCACACACCGCGAGCATGCCCAGCAGGCTCGCGCCCAGTGCCATCTGCTCCGGCGAGCGGGCGTGACGCTGTGCCGCAGCCGCCGGAATAATCAGTAACGAAGTAATCAGCAACACGCCGACGATTTTCATCGCCACCGCGATCACCACGGCGATCAGCAACATCAGAACCAGGCGCAACGCCGCCACCGGCAAACCTTCAACCCTGGCCAGTTCTTCGTGCACGGTGATCGCCAGCAAGGGGCGCCACAGTGTGACAAGCAATGCCAGCACCGCCGCGCTACCGCCGAGGATCCAGGCCAGATCGGTCGGGCTGATCGCCAACAGGTCGCCGAACAGATAGGCCATCAGGTCGATCCGCACTTCATGCATGAAGCTTAGTACCACCAGGCCCAGAGAGAGCGTGCTCGGTGCGAGAATCCCCAACAGCGTATCGGAGGCCAATGGCTGCCGTTGTTGCAGCGTCACCAGCAACACCGCCAGCAACAGGCAGCCTACGGTGACAGCCACAGTCGGGCTGACATCCAGCAGAAAGCCCAGCGCCACGCCAAGCAATGCGGCGTGGGACAGGGTGTCGCCGAAATAAGCCATGCGCCGCCAGACCACGAACGAACCCAGCGGGCCCGCGACCAGCGCCAGGGCCAGACCTGCAAGCAGGGCGAAGAGCAGAAAATCAGCCATGCTTGCAGCTATCTCCATGAACGTGGGTATGGGCCGACGGGGTCGCGATGACCACCGAGCCATGCAGGTCGTGAGCGTGGTCGTGATGATGGTGATAAATCGCCAGGCTTTGTGCGTTCTTTCCGAACAGTTCGACGAACGCGGGATCGCCGCTGACCTGCTCGGGATGCCCGGAGCAGCAGACGTGGCGATTCAGGCACACCACCTGGTCGGTGGTGCTCATCACCAGATGCAAATCGTGAGAGACCATCAATACGCCGCAACCATGACGGTCGCGCAGACGTGTGATCAGGCTATAGAGCTCGGCTTGACCGGCCACGTCGACGCCTTGCACCGGCTCATCGAGCACCAGCAATTCCGGCTCGCGCAGCAATGCCCTCGCCAGCAGCACCCGCTGCATTTCGCCACCGGAAACACTTTGCACCGGGCTGTCGATCACCTGCTCGGCGCCGACTTCCTTGAGCGCTGCCAAGGCCCGGGCGCGGTCCACGCCAGGGACCAGACGCAAGAAACGCAGCACCGACAGCGGCAGGGTTGGATCGACATGGAGTTTTTGCGGCATGTAACCGACGCGCAACTTCGGCTTGCGCCAGACGCTGCCGCTGTCCGGCTTCAACAGACCGAGCACCGCGCGCACCAGCGTGGTTTTACCGGCGCCATTGGGGCCGATCAGGGTCACGATCTGCCCCGGCTCGACGCTCAGTTCGATGTTATCCAGCACGTTTTGCCCGGCAAAAGTGACGGCCACCTGCTCAAGACGAATCAGCGCATTGCTCATCAAGCCCCCTGGCAACCCGAGCAGAGACCGATGACTTCAACGGTCTGGGCCTCGACGATAAATCCGACGTCCTTGGCGCTGCCGATGATCGCCTCGCTGATGGACTTCTGTTCGAGCTCGATGGCGGCGTGGCATTGGCGGCAAATCAGGAACTGCCCTTGGTGAGCGTGTTCCGGGTGATTGCAGCCGACGAAGGCGTTCAGTGAGGAGATGCGGTGTACCAGGCCGTTTTCCAAGAGGAAATCCAGCGCGCGGTACACGGTCGGCGGCGCAGCGCGGCGGCCGTCCTGCTCGCTGAGCACCGCCAGAATGTCGTAGGCACCCAGCGGTTTGTGGCTTTGCCATACCAGTTCCAGCACCCGCCGGCGCAAAGCGGTCAGGCGTAGCCCCTGACGTGCGCACAAGGCATCGGCCTCAGACAATGCGCTATGGACGCAATGAGAGTGGTCGTGGGGACGGCTGGCAATCGGTGTTTTCGGCATGAGCGGCGACGAGTGTTGTGAGAGACGTTATTATGTTACCCGTTCTCGCCTCTTCGAGTGGTCATCGTGTCCCGACTTTTTTCTATCTTTGTCGCATTTGTCGCAAGTTTTCTGCTGATCGGTTCAGCCCAGGCCGAAGTCAAAGTCCTTACCAGCATCAAGCCGCTGCAGCTGATTGCTGCTGCGGTGCAAGAGGGTGTGGCGATTCCGGAGGTGTTGCTGCCACCCGGGGCTTCGCCGCATAACTATGCCTTGCGCCCATCCGACGTACGGAAGGTGCAGTCGGTGGACCTGGTTTACTGGATCGGCCCGGACATGGAGGGTTTCCTGCCTCGCGTACTGAAAGGTCGTACGCTGCCCAGCGTCGCGGTGCAGGATTTGCCTGGCCTGAAACTGCGACGTTTCGCCGAAGACAGCCACTCCCACGCCGAAGAAGCCGATGAGCATGACCACGATCATCGCCCCGGCAGCCTGGATGCGCACTTGTGGTTGTCACCGATCAACGCCCGAGTGATCGCCAGCAAAATGGCTGCCGATCTGAGTGCAGCTGATCCGGCTAACGCAGCGCGCTATCAGAGCAACCTCAAAGCCTTCGATGAGCGCCTGGATGCCTTGGACCTACGCCTGAAGGCTCGCCTGGCAGGGATCGCGAACAAGCCTTACTTCGTGTTCCACGAAGCGTTCGACTACTTCGAAGACGCCTACGGCCTCAAACACGCCGGCGTATTCAGTGTCGCAGCCGAAGTGCAGCCCGGTGCCCAGCACGTCGCGGCGATGCGTACGCGGTTGCAGGAAGTCGGCAAGACTTGCGTGTTCAGCGAACCTCCGCTGCGCCCACGCCTGGCAGAGACCCTGGTGGCCGGGCTGCCGGTAAAACTGGCGGAGCTGGATGCGCTGGGCGGGTACACGCCAGCGACCGCTCAGGGGTATGAGCAGATGCTGGAAAAGCTGGGGAATGATTTGGCCGGGTGTCTGGAGTCGTTGTAACTCCAACATCGGTGTCGCGCCCATCGCGGGCAAGTCGGATCGCCGCACCGCCGCTCCCACAAGGATCACCGCGAACCCTTTGGGAGCGGGCTTGCCCGCGATGCTTTTAGAGGGCGAAAGGCAACGGCGTGTCGACCTTCTGCCGCTGCGCCAACCGCAGCTGAAACTCCATCGGATCGTGAATCAACACGTCCTGCCCGGCGAAAGACTCCGCCGCAATCAACCGCGACAACCAGAACCGCACGCACGCCACGCGCAGCATGGTTGGCCACAGCTCCGCTTCGGCAGCGGTGAACGGTCGCAGCGCGGCATAAGCGCCCAGCAATGCCCGCGCCCGCACACCATCGATCTGCCCTTGCTCGTCCGAACACCAGTCGTTCAAGGCAATTGCCACGTCATAGAGCATCGGCCCTGAACAGGCGTTGTAGAAGTCGATCAACCCGGTCAGGTGCGTGCCTTCGAACATCGCGTTGTCGCGGAACAGATCCGCATGGATGTTGGCACGCGGCAGCGCCAGAATTTTCGTCTTTTGCCGGGTGATTTCTTCCAGGGCCCGTTGCAGCAAATCGCTTTGCTCGGCGTTCAGGTGCGAGAGGAACTGCGTGCCCTCTTCCAGCATCCAGTCCAGGCCGCGATCGGTTTTACGCTTGATCATGTTGGCCTGGGTCGCCAGGTGCAGGTGAGCCAGCAGCTCGCCGACCTGAGCGCAATGCTGCGCGTTGGCGTCCTTGATGTGCTTGCCCGCCAGACGTGGCTGCAACAGCGCAGGTTTACCGGCCAGTTCGCGCAACGCAACGCCGTCGGTGGTGCGCAGGGCATAAGGCACCGGCAGGTTGGCGTCGTGCAGCACGTCGAGCAGTTCGATGAAGAACGGCATCTCCTGCACCGGACCGCGCTCGACCAGGGTCAGGACAAACTCACCCTGCTCCAGACTGATAAAGAAATTGGTGTTTTCGCTACCGGCGGCGATCCCCTGGAAATCAAGCAGGCGGCCGAGCCCGTAAGGGGCGAGAAAGGTTTCCAGCTCGGGCCGAGCCAGGGGGGTGAACACAGACATGGTTAAAACTGCCAGTACGGGCGCCGCTGCACAGCAAGCGCCGATTAAAGTTAAGAACCGCTTACCACTTAAAGATTTCCCACGCAGGAATCAGCATATCCGGTTGATCCGAGCGAATGAAGTTACCGTCCGAGCCGTCAGCACGCACCAGAAAATATGGTTTGCCGACCTTTGGCGTCACCTTGATGGCGTACAAAAAGCCGTTCTGCCGATATTCCTGAATGGTTTTATCGCCTTCCGTGCGGATAGTGACTTGCGGTTCTGCTGATGGCGCATCATCCGCCGCCATCGCTGCCAATGGAGTGATTGCAAAGAAGCCAGCCAGCAACAAGCGATTTAGTGTGCGCATGATAACCTTGTCCCTTTGTCGTCAACGGTCCCGCTATTCTAGCGCCGGACCCGCCGAAAAGGTTGATCCTGCTCATGAGCCAAGCCCCCCTCGTCCTGGTGGACGGTTCTTCTTACCTGTACCGCGCTTTTCATGCGCTGCCACCGCTGACCACGTCCAAAGGCCTGCCGACCGGTGCGGTCAAGGGCGTATTGAACATGCTCAAGAGTCTGCGCAAGCAGTACCCGGACAGCCCGTTCGCCGTGGTGTTCGACGCCAAGGGCGGGACATTCCGCGACGAGATGTTCGCCGAATACAAGGCCAACCGTCCGAGCATGCCTGACGATATGCGGGTCCAGATCGAACCGCTGCACGCCAGCGTCAAGGCCTTGGGCTTTCCATTGCTGTGCGTGGACAACGTCGAAGCGGACGATGTCATCGGCACCCTGGCCCGCAGCAGCGCGGCCGCCGACCGCCCGGTGGTGATTTCCACCGGCGACAAGGACATGGCGCAACTGGTCGACGGGCACATTACCTTGGTCAATACGATGACCGGTAGCGCGCTGGACGTGGAAGGCGTGAAGGAGAAATTCGGCGTCGCTCCCGAGCAGATCATCGATTATCTGGCGTTGATGGGCGATTCGTCCGACAACATCCCGGGCGTTCCGGGTATTGGTCCGAAGACCGCTTCCGGCCTGCTGGTTGGCGTGAACGGCGGCCTGACCGAGCTTTATGCGCAGCTCGATATCGTCCCGACCCTGCCGATTCGCGGCGCCAAGACCCTGCCGGCCAAGCTCGAAGAGCATAAGGAAATGGCCTTTCTTTCTTATCGATTGGCAACCATCAAGATCGACGTGCCGCTGGACATCGGCCTCGACGATCTGCAGATGGGCCCACCGGATCACGACAAGCTTGCCGAGCTCTATTCCCTGCTGGAGTTCAAGAGCTGGTTCGAAGAGAACCAGCGCGACGCCAAGCGCTCGGGTCAGGACATTGTCGAGGTCGCCCAGGAGCAGCCGGGTGCCACCGAAGCGAAATACGAAACCATCCTCGACCAGAAGCGCTTCGAGGCCTGGCTGGACAAGCTCGACAAGGCGCCACTGATCGCCTTCGTCACCGAAAACAACGGCAGCGATGCCCAACACTCGCAACTGGTGGGCCTGTCGTTTTCTGTCGCGCCCAACGAAGCAGCCTACATTCCGCTGACCCATTCCTACATGGGCGTGCCAGAGCAACTGGATCGCGACACCGTGCTGCTGGCGTTGAAACCGCTGCTGGAAAACCCGAATAAACTGAAAGTCGGCCAGCACGCCAAGTTCGACACCAATATCCTCGCCAATTGCGCCATCGGTGGCGATCAGAGCAACGGGATTACTGTTCAGGGTGTTGCCTACGACACCATGCTCGAGTCTTACGTACTGGATTCGACGGCCACCCGCCACGACATGGACAGCCTGGCGCTCAAATACCTGGGCCAAAGCAAGACCGACATTCAGGAGATCGCGGGCAAAGGCGTCAAACAGCTGACCTTCGACCAGATTTCCCTTGAACTGGCAGGCCCCTATGCCGCCGAAGACGCCGACGTCACCTTCCGCCTGCATCTGGCCTTGCAGGAAAAACTGGCCGCGACGCCAAGCCTGGTCAAAGTGCTCAACGGGATTGAAATGCCGCTGATGCCGGTCCTGGCCCGTATCGAGCGCCAGGGCGCGCTCGTGGACGCCAACCTGCTGGGCATCCAGAGCGTCGAGCTGGGCGAGAAACTGGTCGCCCTTGAGCGTGAGGCCTTTGCCATTGCAGGTGAAGAATTCAACCTCGGCTCGCCGAAGCAACTGGGCGTGATCCTCTACGAAAAGCTCGGTTTGCCTGTACTCAGCAAAACCGCCAAGGGTCAGGCTTCGACTGCCGAAGCCGTGTTGGCCGAGCTGGCCGAACAGGACTACCCGCTACCCAAGGTGCTGATGCAGTACCGCTCGCTGAGCAAGCTCAAAAGCACCTACACCGACCGTTTGCCAGAGCAGATCAACGCTCGCACCGGGCGCATTCATACGTCTTACCAGCAAGCCGTCGCAGCCACCGGGCGTCTGTCGTCCATCGACCCGAACCTGCAGAACATTCCGATTCGCACCGCCGAAGGTCGCCGGATTCGTCAGGCGTTCGTCGCGCCGAAAGGCTACAAGCTGCTGGCCGCGGACTACTCGCAAATCGAACTGCGGATCATGGCGCACCTGGCCAAGGACGAAGGCTTGCTGCATGCCTTCCGCAACAACCTCGATGTCCACCGGGCCACGGCCGCAGAAGTGTTTGGCGTCGAGCTGGGCGCGGTTACCAACGATCAGCGTCGTAGCGCGAAAGCCATCAACTTCGGCCTGATCTACGGCATGAGTGCGTTTGGCCTGGCCAAGCAGATCGGCGTTGACCGCAAACAGTCCCAGGCCTACATCGACCGTTATTTCGCCCGTTATCCCGGCGTGCTGGAATACATGGAGCGCACGCGCGCCCAGGCCGCCGAGCAAGGCTTCGTCGAAACCATCTTCGGTCGTCGCCTGTACTTGCCGGAAATCAACGCGAAAAACCAGGCCCTGCGCAAAGCTGCCGAGCGCACGGCGATCAACGCCCCGATGCAAGGCACCGCGGCGGACATCATCAAGAAAGCCATGGTGGCGGTGGACAACTGGCTGACATCGTCTGGCCTGGACGCCAAAGTCATCCTGCAGGTGCACGATGAATTGGTGCTCGAGGTGCGTGAGGACCTGGTCGACCAGGTACGCGAGGAGATTCGCGTGCACATGAGCAACGCCGCACAACTGGACGTACCGCTTCTGGTCGAGGTGGGCGTAGGCAACAACTGGGATGAGGCGCACTGAGCCGCCTGAAAGGACGTTTGTGCTGCGGCCTGTTGCCGCAGCACATGACGAAGGGCTATAGAGCGGAAAATGACGACGATTATTTCCAATGGTTTTTGAAAATAGTCTGAACTAAATCCGCGAACCGCCACTCAGAGATACTGAATGGCTGGTGAAGCCCTTCGATGCTCCTATGTTGTGTTAAGTGTTGGCAGATATCTGGACCCCGCCCTAGCGGTCCGGAACTTGAACCCCGGAACTTCTCCCTCCCCATATGAAGTCCGGGGTTTTTTTTGCCTGCCGATTTGTCTCGAGAGCCTTACTCGGCAGCCTCGGCGCCTTTGTCCGCCAACTCCATCCAGTCCGCCAGTACGGTGTAGGCTTCTTCCAGCCCCATGCGTTTGGGGGCCGAAAACAGCTGGATAGTGATCGTATCGCCCCATCCCTTGCGAATTTCCGATTGAACCTTGAGCAGCGTGTTTTTCGCCGCGCCATAGGTCAGCTTGTCGGCCTTGGTCAGCAGAATATGCATCGGCATGCCGCTGGCAACGGCCCAATCGAGCATCAACAGGTCGAAGTCGGTCATTGGATGACGGATGTCCATCATCAGAATCAGACCTTTCAAACTCTCGCGACCACCCAGATAGGCTTCCAGGTGACGCTGCCAGTGCATCTTCAACGGGATCGGCACTTTTGCGTAACCGTAACCTGGCAGGTCGACCAGACGGCGTTCATCGTCTAGCTTGAAGAAGTTCAACAGCTGTGTGCGACCCGGTGTTTTCGAGGTCCGCGCCAGGCTGGCGTGCGTCAGAGTATTCAACGCGCTGGACTTGCCGGCGTTGGAACGCCCGGCGAAGGCCACTTCAAAGCCTTCGTCGTCGGGACATTGGTCGACTTTGGCAGCGCTGAGCATAAAGGTGGACTGTTGGCACAGGCCGAGGATGGGATTCTTGAGTTGCATGGGATTTCCGATGTGGGCGGCGCCGGGAATGGACGCGGCAAGCAGTGTCGTTTCCGTTTCAGTGACGCCAGTATATAATGCCGCAGATTTTGTGTGCGCTTTGTCCCAGCGTAGGATGAAGTTCACGAGAGCGACTGACATTGATTGCGCACTAGAACGCAGCACGCTCTCAACCCTGAAAAGGTCGTTTTATGACGAAATGGCTGCTAGCTGCCGGTGTCTTGATGCCGCTTTACAGCGCTCAGGCTACACAGGATCCGGAAGCTGTGTACAACCGTGTTTGTGGTGCCTGTCATTCCGGCCAACTACCCATGGCGCCCCGCAAGGGCGATCAGGAAGCTTGGACGCCGAGGTTGGCGAAAGGTATGGAGACGCTGGTGCAACACGTGACCCAGGGTTTCAAGGCGATGCCGCCGCGTGGTTTGTGCATGGACTGCAGTGCCGAGGATTACCGAGCCATCATCCAGTGGATGAGTGAGTAAACCCGGTCCATAACTCTTTAACCCTTAGCCGTAGTTGGATTAGCTGATGAACAAATTGATCGTGAGTCTGCTGTTGACCGTGGGGATCTCCGGTATTGCCCATGCTGCAGGTGATGCGACTGCTGGTCAGGCGAAAGCCGCAGTATGTGGCGCCTGTCATGGCCCGGATGGCAATAGCATGGCGCCTAACTTTCCGAAACTGGCAGGCCAGGGCGAGCGTTATCTGAACAAGCAGCTGCACGACATCAAGTCCGGCAAACGCACGGTACTGGAAATGACCGGCCTGCTGACCAACCTGAGCGATCAGGACCTGGCTGATATCTCTGCCTACTTTGCCAGCCAGAAAGGCAGCGTCGGTGCCGCCGACCCGAAAATCGTGGCTCGCGGTGAAGCGCTGTTCCGTGGTGGCGACCTGGCCAAAGGGCTGCCAGCCTGCACCGGCTGCCACTCGCCTAATGGCGCAGGCAACGCAGCCGCCGGCTTCCCGCACTTGGGCGGCCAGCATGCCCAGTACGTCGGCAAGCAACTGACCGAATTCAGGAAAGAAGAAGGCGGCCGGACCAACGACGGCGATACCAAACCGATGCAAAGCATCGCTAAAAAGCTGAGCGACGAAGATATCGCCGCCGTCTCCAGCTATATTCAAGGCTTGCACTAAGGCCTGTGATCGAGCGTTGTGAGAGATGTACATCTCTTGCAACGTTAACACTCGATTAATCCGTCGATGCAAACATAAAAAGGGTAGCTTTGGCTGCCCTTTTTTGTGGCCGCTGCCGTTACACTACAGAACTCAAGCCCGCCGGAATCTGTCTTAAGACAGGTCGCGCGAGGCGCCCCAATTGTCCAGGAGTAAAGCATGCGTAATCTGATCATCAGCGCCGCACTCGTCGCTGCCAGCCTGTTCGGCATGACTGCCCAAGCCGCCGAAAAACCTGAAGCGCCCTATGTCGAACTGAGCAACCCGGTCCCGGTGGCCGAGCCTGGCAAGATCGAAGTCGTGGAGCTGTTCTGGTACGGCTGCCCGCACTGCTATGCCTTCGAACCCGTCATTAACCCATGGGTTGAAAAGCTCCCTTCCGACGTGAATTTCGTGCGTATCCCGGCCATGTTTGGCGGCCCTTGGGATGCACACGGCCAGATGTTCCTGACGCTTGAGGCCATGGGTGTCGAGAGCAAGGTTCACGCTGCGGTGTTCAACGCAATCCAGAAAGAACACAAGAAGCTGACTGACAAAGAAGACATGGCGGACTTCCTGGCGACCCAAGGTGTAGACAAGGACAAATTCCTGGCCACCTTCGACTCCTTCGCCATCAAGGGCCAGATCAACAAAGCCAAAGAGCTTGCCAAGAAATATGAAATCTCCGGCGTGCCTACCATGATCGTCAATGGCAAGTATCGCTTTGACATCGGCTCTGCCGGTGGTGCCGAACAAGCGCTGAAACTGGCCGACCAACTGGTCGCCAAAGAGCGAGCGGCAACCAAGGCCGTTGCCAACTAAGCGCGGCACCCGCCATGCGCCGCTGGGGAACTGAACGCATCGTTGGCCTGCACGACCCGCGGGTCAACGAGCATCACCTGGAGTCGACGGGGTTGCCCGTGGACAGCCGTCTGCGTTTGCTCAGTTTCAATATCCAGGTCGGCATCAGTACCGAGCGTTATCGGCACTATCTGACCCGCGGTTGGCAGCATCTGTTGCCCCATACCGGGCGTGCCGACAACCTGCAAAAAATCGGCAATCTGCTGGGCGACTTCGATCTGGTCGCCTTGCAGGAAGCCGATGGCGGCAGCCTGCGATCGGGCTACGTCAATCAGGTCGAACACCTGGCGCAGCTCGGCGCCTTCCCTTATTGGTATCAACAACTCAATCGCAATCTCGGTCATCTCGGCCAGCACAGCAATGGCGTGCTCAGCCGCCTGCGCCCATGGGCGATCGAGGATCATCCGCTGCCGGGGCCCAAGGGCCGCGGGGCTATTCTGGTGCGCTTCGGTGAAGGTCCGGAGGCGCTCGTGGTGGTGATGATGCACCTGGCGCTGGGCGCTCGCGCCCGTAGCATGCAACTGGCTTACATCCGCGAGTTGATCGGTGGTTATAAGCACCAGGTGCTGATGGGCGATATGAATACCCATGCCGGTGACTTGCTGCAACATTCCCCGCTGCGTGATTTAGGCCTGCTCGCGCCGCAGATGGAAGCGACCTTTCCCAGCTGGCGCCCACAGCGCTGCCTGGACCACATTCTGCTCAGCCCCACCCTGACGCTTGAAAAGGTCGAGGTGCTGGCACAACCCATTTCCGATCACCTGCCGGTCGCGGTAGAGATTCGTCTGCCGGGCTCGCTCACGGCCGATGCATTCCCCGCGTTGAGTCCTGCCTGAATGAGCGACGAAACACAGCGCTGGAAAGAGAAATACCTCAAAAGCATCGAACAACAGGAAAAGCTCGAACGTCGATGGGACGCCCGGCTCGACCTGCTGCGTCGCGGGCTGGTGCGCAGCACCCTGGCTGCCGAAGGCACCGATCGTGCCGTTGACCAATGCATGAAGGAAATGCGCGAAGTCGTACGTACCGACGACATGGACGCCGGCCTGGCAGCCTTGCTGCCGCGCCTGGAAAAAGCCGTGCTCGACTCCGAGCAGCGCCGGGAAACCCGGGTCGATCAAGTCAGCGCCGCACTGACGGCGCTGGTCTCTCAGCTGCAAGCATTGCCGCTGCCACGGGAAGTGAGCCGGCCACTGAAGAGTTTCGCCAAACAGCTGGACGGCCGCGTCGGCCAGGCTCGCGAAATCCCGTTGCTGCTCAGTGAACTGAGCGGCTTGCAAGGCAAAGCCTTGAGTCTGCTGGAGAACCCTGTAGAACCGGGTCGCCCGGGTTTGCTGCAGCGCCTGTTTGGTAGCCGGGATGCCGACGAGGCTGCGCCACAGATCGCCGCCCCTGAGTTGCACATGCCTGTCCCGCAATCTGTCGAACCGGTCGCCGCACCACTGACCGAGCCCCCACACGCGACGGTCAATCTCGCGCCAGCCGCCAACAAACCGCAAGGGGTAATACCAACCGTAGAAGCCGCCCTGCCCGCCGCTGCGCGCCCTGAACCAGTGGACACTCCGGCGCCGACAGCAACAACGGCCCCCATAGCTGAAGTCGTGGCGTTCGTCCCGCCCGTCCTGGAGCCAGAGGCCACGAGCAGCCAGGCCCCAGAGCCACAAACCCAGCCGAACCTCGAACAACTGCAAGAGCCGGTTCCATCGAGCGCCGTACCGGCCACCCAGGCTCCGCCGGCAATCAACCCGGATGAACTGATCCCGGAGGCCAGCGATCCGCAAACGCCAGAGCACGACATTCTGTATGCCCTGCCAGACTCGCCGGAACCGTCCTACAGCTCTGTGGCCAAGCACATCGAAGACACCTTGCTGGGCCTTCTCGACGACCTGACGCTGCCCGAGCGCCATCGACCGCAAGCCGAAGCGATGCGTAATCGTCTTCAAAACGGCTTGAACTGGTACGAACTGCTGCCAATCCTCGATGACCTGGCAACATTGATGCTGGCCATTACCGACAGCGGCCAACACGAGTTCGAAGCCTATCTGCAGCGACTCAACGAACGCCTCGAGTCATTTCAGAGCAACCTGCAAGCGGCCAGCGAAGGCCACGCCGACAACCGCTCTGCCGCGCGGGAGATGGACACGCAGATTCGCGAGCAAGTCGACGGTCTGCAAAGCAGCATGCATGAGGCGGCGGACCTCGACGACCTCAAGCACGTGCTGGAAAACCATCTCGAAGGCCTGCTCGGCACCATGGACCAGCACCAGAAGCAACGCGACGAGCGTGAGCAGGAAGTCGCGGCTCGCCTGCAAAGCCTGGCTGAAAGGGTGGCCCACATGGAGCAGGAAGCGCTGGGCTACCGCGAGCATCTCGAAGAGCAGCGCCAGAAGGCGCTGATCGATCCGTTGACCGGTTTGCCGAATCGAGCGGCCTGGAGCGAACGGCTGGACCACGAAATCAGTCAATGGCAACAACACGGCAACACCCTGTTGCTGGCGATGCTCGACCTCGACCATTTCAAACGCATCAACGACAACTACGGCCATCTGGCGGGCGACAAGGTGCTGAAAATCATCGCCAGTGTGCTGCGCAAGCGTCTACGCGGGACGGACTTCATTGCCAGGTTTGGCGGTGAGGAGTTTGTGCTGTTGATGCCTGCCACGGCGCCGATGGTCGGCGCGAAACTACTGGAAACCTTGCGCGCATCGATCGAAGCTTGCCCGTTCCACTTCAAGGGCGAGCGAGTCACTATCACCATTTCCATGGGACTGACCGCCTTCAGACCGGGCGAGCATAGCGACCTGGTGCTTAAAAGAGCCGATCAGGCGCTATATCGCGCGAAAAATACCGGCCGCAATCGGATAGAACTGGGCTGACAGTTAATTGTTCCATTTTGTTTAAAGGCGCGCTTTTGCGGTCGGCGCGCAAGGCAATACGTTACACTGTTGCATTATTGTCTCGCGTGTAATGCCTCCACCATGAAATTTCTTGCTCTTATTGCTTCGCTGCTTGTATTAGCCGGTTGCGCCAGCGGTCCCCGGATTGACACCAGCCACCCGTCGGTCAATCACGACAGCCGTATTCAGTTCGTGGTGATGCATTACACCTCCGCATCCCTGGAGGACTCGCTGCAATTGCTGACCCATGGCGAGGTCAGCAGCCATTACCTGATCGGCGACGACGAGCACGCCACCATCTATAAGCTGATGGATGAAAATCTTCGGGCCTGGCACGCCGGCGAAAGCCAATGGCAAGGCCGGACCTGGCTGAATTCCAGTTCCATTGGCATTGAAATCGTCAATCCGGGCTTCCAGGACACCCCGACCGGGCGCCTTTGGTATCCCTACAGCGAAGCCCAGATTCAATCGATGATCTTTCTGCTCAAGGACATCAGCAAGCGTCAGGGCATCAGCCCTCGCCATATCATCGGCCATAGCGACATCGCCCCTATGCGCAAGCTCGACCCCGGCCCGCTGTTCCCCTGGAAACGCCTGGCGGCCGAAGGTCTGGGAATCTGGCCGAACGAGCAGGCCGTGGCGCGTCAGCAAGCGCAGTTCGCCGTGCAGCTGCCAAGCATCAGCTGGTTTCAGGCACAACTTGCCCGCCTGGGCTACGCCACGCCACAAACCGGCGAACTGGATGTAGCGACACGCAATGTGCTGGCGGCTTTTCAGCTGCATTTTCGTCCGTCCCGTTTCGACGGCACGCCGGACGCGCAAACCGCGGCGCTTCTCCAGGTGTTGAATCAGACAAAATAATGACGCCCGCCCGACGGTCAGGGCCTTTTCCCAATCAGCAGCTATAACTCATTGGTAATCCTTCGGATATTCCATGATGACGGCTGCTCGAGAGAGGCTGCGTAGCTGGTTCTATCGCCCTTGGTTTCTGGCGACGCTGGCGGCTGCCTTGAGTGCAACGCTGCTGATGACCGGCAGTCTGTTCATTGCGATGCATCAGGTCGAGGACAACGAAAGCCAGGAGATGAACGCCCAGGGGGAGCGCTTTCTGGTCCGTCTGGAGCAGCTGTTCGGGCAACTGCGCGAAAGCCTCGACGACCTGGAAGCCCAACCGCTGCGGGGCTGCGATGATGAAATGATCGCCACATTGCAGCAGGTCAGCTTCAATTACCGCTTCGTTTACGAAGCTGCTTACATGGATGCTTCAGGAATCTGCTCCAACCGCCCCCGCCAGGAAGGGCTGTCGGTGATCCGGCCACCGGACATCAAGGGCCCCACCTACAGCTATTGGTTGAACACCACCACCGAACCCGATGAGAACCGCGCCGCTCTGATGCTGGGGCGTGGCAATTTCCGGGTGGCTACATCCCGTGGGCATTTGACCGACATGGTTGATCTGTCTCCGGGGAGCAGCCTGCTGGTGGTGCTCGACCATGACACCCGCGCGATTCCCGTGCTCGGTGCCGAGCAGGAGTGGCCCCCGACGCAACCCTGGCCCCCGAAAAGCCACGATGCACTGCAAGTCACCCCTACCCACCTGATTTACCGAATGCCGACCAACACTCCCGAGTACCAACTGGTGCTGATCACACCGCGTACCGGGATGCATGTGCCGGCCGTTTGGTGGTGGCTGCTTCCGGCCAGCCTCGCGCTAAGTGCCTGCGTAGGCATTCTGGTGTTTCTGCTGGTGCGCCAGCGTCAATCACTGGATGCCGAACTGCACGGTGCGATACAGCGAGGCGAATTGCAGGTGTTGTATCAACCGATCTTCGACCTCGACAGTCGCAACTGTGTCGGGGCCGAAGCCCTGCTGCGCTGGCGAAGGCCGGACGGCACCCTGACCAGCCCCGATCTGTTCATACCGATGGCAGAGAACACCGGCCAGATCCGCCAGATGACTGACTTCGTATTGCAGCGCCTGCTGGAACAGCTCGGGCAACTGTTGCGCGCCAATCCGCAGCTGTACATCTCGGTCAACCTGGCCGCCTGCGACGTCATGGTGCCGCGTATCGGTCAGGTGATGGCGCGCCTGCTGGCCTTGCACCGGGTAGCCGCCAGACAGATTGCCTTTGAGGTGACCGAGCGCGGACTGGTGGATGTCGTGGTGGCCAGAGAAAACCTGCAAGCCTTGCGCGATGTCGGGCATCAGGTGCTGATCGATGACTTCGGTACCGGCTATTGCAGCCTCGCCTACCTGCAAACCCTGCCGGTGGACTGCCTGAAAATCGACAAGGCATTTATCGACGCGCTGGGCCATGACGCCGCCAGCAGCGGCGTGGCACCGCACATCATTCGCATGGCCCAGGCCCTGCAACTCAAGGTGATTGCAGAAGGTATCGAACATGAAGCCCAAGCGGTGTTTCTGAGCGGCGAAGGGGTGAAGTTCGGTCAGGGTTGGCTGTTCGCCCACGCATTAAGCGCTGTGCAATTCATCGAATTGATTACCCGTGGCCGCCGACAGTCAACGCGGCGTCTGGATGACGAAGCCTGAGAGGGTTCAGGCTTATACCGTCAGCGCCATGTAGAACTGCGAACCCTGCCCTGGCCGTGAATACACGCCCATCCGCCCACCGTGCAACTGCACGATTTCCTTGCACAGCGCCAGACCGAGCCCAGCGCCGCCCTTCTTGCGGCCGACCTGAACAAAGGGCTCGAATATCCTCCCCTGCTGGCTGTAGGCAATGCCTTCGCCATTGTCTTCGACACTGATAATCACCCGCTCCCCATGACGTCGGGCCTGCAAACGTATCAACCCGTCGCGGAAGGTATGGCGCAAGGCGTTGTCGATCAGGTTATCGAGCACCCGCTCCAGTTGCGCCTGATCGGCTTGCAGCCGCGGCAACTCGCCCTGCACTTCCACCAACAGCTCAATGCCCCTCTCCTGTGCCGGGCCGGCAAAGCGCGCCTGGGCCTGCTCCAGCAAATCCTCGATGGAGCACGGCGCCAGGGTGAGTTTTTGCAGGCCGTTCTGATAGCGAGAGAAATTCAGCAGGTCGTTGATCAACTGCATCAAGCGCTGCATTTCTTCATTCACGGTGTTCAGCAAGTCGGCCTCACGGGAGTCCTCGGCAAAATGCGCCCGCTCGCGGAACAGGCCGAATGCCATGTGCATCCCGGTGACCGGCGTGCGCAACTCATGGGAAGCACGCAAGACGAACTCGCTGCGCACCCGTTCGAAGGCACGTTGTTCGGTGACGTCATGCAACACCATCACGGCGCCGAGAATATGACCTTGGGTATGGCTGACCGGGGTCAGGCTATACGTCAGCAATCGCGACTCCCCGTCGACCTCGATGCTCAGGTCGTCTGGCACTCGCTCCAGAGTGCCGCCGCGCAGCACCAGATGCAGCTGTTCATCCAGTTCGGGACGCTCAAGTGCCGTGCCCAGCCCTTGGCCGAGACGCTCGGTGTCCCAGCCTAGCTGGCGCTGAGCCACCGGGTTGAGGTGCTCGAGATGACCTTGACGATCAATGATCAGCAAACCGTCGTCGATGCTATCGAGCACCGCTTGCAAACGCTGCTGTCCGGCGAGCAGCTCGTCGATATTAGTGGCTTGGTGCTGTCGCAGGGCCTCGGCCATGAGTCCGAAGCGTCGGGTCAGCTGGTTCATTTCCACCGCGGAGGAAATCGGCAGAGTCACTTCGAAATTGCCTTGGCCGATGTTGTCAGCGGCCGCCGCCAGGGCCTCGATCGGAGCCCCGAAACGCTGGGCGATCGCATGGGCGGTAATGAACCCGATGAACAGCACCCCCACCCCGACCAACCCGAGCAGGCCGGCAATCAGCAACGCCCGCTCCCGGGCCTGGCGTTCGGTCTCGTTGACGTTATCCAGCGCGCGCTTCTGTTCGGTGATCAAGCCGTTGCGCAGCGTGTTGAATTTTTCCGTGAGATCCCCGCCCCCAGTGAGCACCTGTGCCGTATCGCGGGAAAGATCGTAGGCCTGCAGAAAGCTCTGGTAATCAGCCTTGGCCTTTTTGAACCCGTACTGGGCGCCCTCGCTGGACGGCTCGTGAGCAATGCCTTCATCGAGCAATTCGAGGTAATGCTGTCTGGATGCCTCGAACGCCGCGGGATCAGGCTTCTCGCCGAGCATGATGATCAGTTGATCACCCAGGGTCTGGCGCAGCTTCAATCCCAGATCCAGCCTGACGAAGTTGTCACGGATCAGGGCCTCCTGTGTACCGGCCATCTGCATCACGCTGACCAGCCCGAGCAACAGCCCGAGCAGCGCCACTGTGATCAGAGCTGAAATACTCAGGAACAGCCGGGTGCGCAACGTCATCGCCAGTTTCATCGGGTGCGGCTCACAAGTTGTACTGCTTGCGCTTGCGGTACAAGGTCGAGGCGTCGATACCCAGGGTCTTCGCTGCCTGATCCAGGGTGTCGGCGGTGGCAAGGACCGCGCCGATGTGGGCTTTCTCCAACTCATCCAGGCTCAACGCGGCGCCAATGCGTGGCGTATTGTTGGTCGGAGCTTCGGCCATGCCCAAGTGGCTGATCTCGACCCGCTCCTGTGGACAAATGATGCTCGCCCGTTCCACCACGTTGCGCAGCTCGCGGATATTGCCGGGCCAGCGGTAGCTGAGCAGCGCCTCGCGGGCCTCGTCGCTGAAACACCGGGCCGGACGCGAGTACTCCTTGACGAAGCGCGCCAGGAAACGGTCTGCCAGGTTCAGAATGTCTTCCCTGCGTTCGCGAAGGGGCGGCAGGTGCAAAGTGATGACGTTCAGCCGATAGAGCAAGTCTTCACGAAAACGGCCGTCGCGAACCATGTCCTCAAGGTTGAGGTTGGTGGCCGCGAGGATTCGCACGTCGGCGCGACGGGTCACCGGGTCGCCCACTCGCTCGTATTCCTTATCCTGGATGAAACGCAACAACTTTGGCTGCAAGGTCAGGGGAAAATCGCCGATCTCGTCGAGAAACAACGTTCCGCCATCAGCTTGATTGACACGCCCCAAGGTGCTTTCGCTGGCACCGGTGAACGCGCCACGGCTGTGGCCGAAGAGTTCACTGTCCATTAATTCCGCCGTCAGGGACGGGCAGTTGATGGTGACGCAGGATTTCTTCTGGCGTTTGCTCCAGCCATGAATGGCCTGTGCCAGCTCACCTTTACCGGTACCGGACTCTCCGAGGATCAGAATGTTGGCGTCCGTACTGGCAACCTGGCGTGCGGTTTCAAGCACCACTTTCATCGCCGGGCTGTGGGAGTCCAGCCCCTCCTTGGGTTTACGCACTTCACCTTCGAGGGCTTCCAGGCGTGCCGAGAGTTGCCGCACTTCCAGCTGTTTGGCGGTGGCCAGACGTAACTGATCGGGGCTGCAAGGTTTGACCAGATAGTCGGCGGCACCGGCCTGAATCGCATCCACGGCAGTGTCCACGGCCGAGTGAGCGGTGACGATCACTACACGCATCCAGGGCGCCTGAATCCGCATCTGGGCCAGCACATCAAGGCCATTGTCTTCACCCAGGCGCAAATCGAGGAAGCACAGATCGAAAACCTGACGCTGCAACAGGGCTTCGGCCTGAGCAGCGCTGGTCGCAGTGGCCACGCTGTAGCCTTCGTCTTCGAGGCAATAGCGAAAGGTTCGAAGGATGGCGGACTCATCGTCCACCAGCAGAATGCGGCCTTGATGCTCAGTGGCTGATTCCATGTTCCTACGCTCCTTTAATAGTGTTCTTGGTTAGTCCCGGAAAAATCGGGCAAGTTGCATGATTGATTCTGGTCGATTCCAGCCACAACAGGCGATCTATCTACTCAAAGTGCAGTTAATACGCTGATTTATTTGAATTTTTATTAACAGACCATTCTTTCAGTGATTGCCTGCATCCCTTTCTGACATCTGCGCCCTCCCCGCAATTCCAAAAATATTGGAAGGGCCTGCGAACTCATCGTGCATTACGCACGACCGCAAACGGATCATCGTGCAGGATGCGTCCAAAACGATTTCTACAAAGACAATAACTTATTGATTTTTATCTATTTTATTCTTTATCAAAGCTGGCATGCAGGCTGCAATGGTCTAGGTAATCAGGGCATTTAATGAACCGGCGCCCGCCAAAGATCACTACCCGTATGGGAGGAACTTCAGGATGAATCGCCAAAGTGCCGCCCAATTGCGTCTCTCGCCACTGCATGTCCAGCAAGGCTTGTTTGCCCTACTGGCATTGTTGATCACCTTGATTGGCGGCCAGCAGTACATGCGTTGGGAGCAGAGCCAGCAGCCAGAGGTGCCACACCTGTCGATAGCACACACACCCCAAACCCACTTCAGCGCCGTCAGCAGCAACCTGGCTGATGCTGACAACGCCTCAATGCGAATGATGGGCGTCGACCAGGCCCGGCCAGTGGATGAGATGCCCTATCAGGAACGTTGGGTGTTTTAAGCAAACGAACTTGGCGCGCTCAACGCGCCGGGAAAGGCACCACAAGCAACATCCTTAAATAGAAGCGTAAGGAGAATCACCATGTTGAGCTGGGCAATCACATTCCTGATCATTGCCATCATCGCTGCAGTATTGGGCTTCGGTGGTATCGCGGGCACCGCCACGGGTATCGCCAAGATTCTCTTTGTCGTATTCCTGGTGATGTTCATTGCTTCGTTCTTCTTTGGCCGTCGCGGTCGAGGTTGATGGCGCGACTGAAGAAAGATCATGCGGGTATTGAGTTTGAAACACGAAAGAGGCTTGGCGCTTCTTTCCACTGCGCTACCCGAGGACGGTAGACGCATGACCAAGGGGTCGGGACGTTCTGACTACTTCAGGGTCGGAGTGACCTACGGGTACAGGGAGTACCCGCGCAAGGGCCGGGTCAGGTAAAGCTGCGACGCAAGTTCGTCAGCCCAGAGTGGCTCGACGGACTTGCGGAGAGCTTCAACGTGCAAAACGTTGATCTAGAGCATTCTGCTCATCTGTTCTTGCTGCATATTCCCCGCAAAACCGTTTCGCGGTATTTCTTCGTGACCGTATATCGAGAAAGCCCCGACTTTCTCGAGAAGAAAATTCGCGATCAGACGTAGGCATTTTCCCAAATTCTCACCGTTTCAAAAAACATCAACCTGCGCTGAAATGGCCGGTTCACGGCACTTATGCCCGCCGAAATGTCGTATTCGAACCGGCTGGGACGCGGGTTTCAGTTGAAAAATCTCATGCCGATTCGGCATAGGGTAGGCGTTTACGGCATTAGACGGCGCTTCCCCGCATCGGAATAGTTGCGCCTTTTTCGCTGCCTGAGAGCCGTAAATGCTCGCTCGCAGGGACCTTATACGGGGGACGATGCAAAACTTCTTCGCCATTGAGCGTTGCAGTTCATGCATCGGCCTGAGTCAAACGCAAGTAAGGGTAAAGATATGAAGAAGGCAAAGCTTAGCCTCGCCTGGCAGATCCTCATCGGTCTGGTTCTGGGGATAGCAATAGGTGCACTGCTCAACCACTTCAGTGCCGAAAAGGCCTGGTGGATCAGCAACGTCCTGCAACCGGCAGGCGATATCTTTATCCGTCTGATCAAGATGATCGTGATCCCGATCGTGATTTCCTCGCTGATCGTCGGCATCGCTGGCGTTGGGGACGCGAAAAAGCTCGGGCGTATCGGTCTGAAGACCATCATTTACTTCGAGATCGTCACCACCATCGCCATTCTGGTCGGTCTGGTGCTGGCCAACGTGGTCCATCCGGGCAGCGGCATCGACATGAGCACCCTGGGTACCGTGGATATTTCCAAGTACCAGGCCACCGCCGCCGAGGTTCAGCATGAACACGCGTTCGTTCAGACCATCCTCAACCTGATCCCGTCGAACATCTTTGCTGCCATGACCCGCGGCGAGATGCTGCCGATCATCTTCTTCTCCGTGTTGTTCGGCCTCGGTCTGTCGAGCCTGCAATCGGACCTGCGCGAACCGCTGGTGAAGATGTTCCAGGGCGTGTCGGAAAGCATGTTCAAAGTCACCCACATGATCATGAACTACGCCCCGATCGGCGTGTTCGCACTGATCGCGGTGACCGTAGCCAACTTCGGCTTCGCCTCCCTGCTGCCGCTGGCCAAGCTGGTCGTCCTGGTTTACTTCGCCGTTGCCTTCTTCGCCTTCGTGGTGTTGGGCCTGATCGCTCGCCTGTTCGGCTTCTCGGTGATAAAGCTGATGCGCATCTTCAAGGATGAGCTGGTTCTGGCCTACTCCACCGCCAGTTCCGAAACCGTGCTGCCGCGCGTGATCGAGAAGATGGAAGCCTACGGCGCGCCGAAAGCCATTTGCAGCTTCGTGGTACCGACCGGCTACTCGTTCAACCTCGACGGCTCGACCCTGTACCAGAGCATCGCGGCGATCTTCATTGCCCAGCTGTACGGCATCGACCTGTCGATCAGCCAGCAACTGCTGCTGGTGCTGACCCTGATGGTCACCTCCAAAGGCATCGCCGGCGTACCGGGCGTGTCCTTCGTGGTGCTGCTGGCCACCCTGGGCAGCGTCGGTATTCCGCTGGAAGGCCTGGCGTTCATCGCCGGTGTCGACCGCATCATGGACATGGCCCGTACCGCGCTGAACGTGATCGGCAACGCCCTCGCCGTGCTGGTCATCGCGCGTTGGGAAGGCATGTACGACGACGCCAAGGGCCAGCGCTACTGGAACTCCCTGCCGCACTGGCGCAGCAAGGAAAAGCTGCCGGTTGGTGAAACTTCCAGCAACTAACACCCGCTCCCACAAGAGCCCCAAACAAACCCCGGAGAAATCCGGGGTTTGTCGTTTCTGCCCACCCCGCTATCATTCGCCGCATCTTCCGGGGGATTTGACTGATGCTTAATGGCCTGTGGCTTGGCTTCTTCATCGTGGCAGCCGTATCGGCGCTGGCGCAGTGGCTGATCGGCGGTAACGCCGGGATCTTTGCGGCAATGGTGGAAAGTATTTTCGCCATGGCCAAATTGTCGGTCGAGGTCATGGTCCTGTTGTTCGGCACCCTCACCCTCTGGCTGGGTTTTCTGCGAATTGCCGAGAAGGCCGGGATCGTCGAGTGGCTGGCCAAGGCGCTGGGCCCGTTGTTCCTGCGCCTGATGCCGGAAGTGCCGGCCGGTCATCCCGCCATCGGCCTGATCACCCTGAACTTCGCCGCCAACGGCCTGGGCCTGGACAACGCCGCCACACCGATCGGCCTCAAAGCCATGAAGGCGCTGCAAGAGCTCAACCCCAGTGCGACGATCGCCAGCAACGCGCAGATCCTCTTCCTGGTGCTCAACGCTTCCTCCCTGACCCTGCTGCCAGTGACGATCTTCATGTACCGCGCCCAGCAAGGTGCGCCCGATCCGACGCTGGTATTCCTGCCGATCCTGCTCGCCACCAGTTGCTCGACCATCGTCGGCTTCCTGACCGTAGCGTTCATGCAACGCCTGCGCATCTGGGACCCGGTGGTGCTGGCCTACCTGATTCCCGGCGCCCTCGCCCTCGGCGGCTTCATGGCACTGCTGGCGACGCTCTCGGCGACCGCGCTGGCGAGCCTGTCATCGGTCCTCGGCAACGTGACGCTGTTCGGCTTGATCATGTTGTTTCTGATCATCGGCGCGTTACGCAAGGTGAAGGTCTACGAAGCGTTCGTCGAAGGTGCAAAAGAAGGCTTCGACGTCGCCAAGAACCTGCTGCCATATCTGGTGGCGATGCTCTGCGCCGTGGGTGTGCTGCGAGCGTCCGGAGCGCTGGACTTCGGTCTGGACGGGATTCGTCACCTGGTGGAATGGGCCGGTTGGGACACGCGCTTTGTCGATGCCTTGCCGACCGCATTGGTCAAACCCTTTTCCGGCAGTGCCGCCCGGGCAATGCTGATCGAAACCATGAAGACCGAGGGGGTAGACAGCTTCCCGGCGCTGGTGGCGGCGACGATCCAGGGCAGTACCGAAACGACCTTCTATGTCTTGGCGGTATATTTCGGCGCGGTGGGCATCCAGCGCGCACGGCATGCGGTGGGCTGCGCACTGCTGGCGGAGCTTGGCGGGGTGCTGGGGGCCATCGGGGTTTGTTACTGGTTCTTCGGTTGAATCAAAGGATCGCAGCCTTCGGCAGCTC
>NZ_AKJT01000091.1 GCF_000282195.1 Pseudomonas sp. GM18 | reverse complement strand
CGAACGCAGCCTCGCAGGCTCGGCAGCTGCTACGGGGGCCGTGTTATTGGACGATATCGATCAGCACGCTCTTGAAGCGCAAGTTGGCTTCGAAGGCTTCGCGGCCCAGGTCCTTGCCGATACCGGAGCGTTTGTAGCCGCCGGTCGGCAGGATGTAGTCGTTGCTGCGTCCGTAGCGGTTGACCCACACCGTGCCCGCCTCCAGCCGCCGGACCAGTCGCAGGGCACGGTTGATGTCGGCGGTGTGCACGCCCGCCGCCAGGCCGTAAGTGGCGTGCGCGGCCAGGCTCAGTGCCTGCTCTTCGTCATCGAACGCTTGCACCGTCAGCACCGGGCCGAAAATTTCTTCGCAGATCGCCGGGTTCTGGTTGTCCAGGCCCGCCAGCAAGGTCGGTTGGTAATAGGCGCCGCCCAGCCCTTCAAACAAACCACCGCCGGTCAGCACTTCAGCCCCGGCCTGACGCGAACGCTGGACGATGCCGTCGATGCGACTGGCCTGCAACCGGGAAATGATCGGCGACAGCGTGCTCTCGGACGACCAGGTCGGCCCTGGGCGCAGCTCTTCGAAATACGCCTGCAAGTGTGCAATGAACGGTTCCATGATCGAGCGCTGAATCAGCAACCGCGAACCGGACACGCACACCTGCCCGGCATTGCCGGTGATGGCCAGCGCCACAGTGCGCGCGGTCTTCGCGATGTCCGGCACGTCGGCAAACACCAGTTGCGGGCTCTTGCCGCCCAACTCCAGCGTCACCGGTTTCGGCCCCACCAGCGCGCAAGTAGACATGATGCTCGAGCCAGTCGCTGTGGAGCCGGTAAAGGTTACCTTGCCCACTCGCGGATGACGGCACAAGGCGTCGCCCGTGATGCGGCCATCGCCCTGAACCACGTTGAATATCCCGGCAGGAATGCCCGCCTGCAGCGCCAGTTCGGCAAAGCGCAGGCTGGAAAACGGCGTCAGCTCCGACGGTTTGAGCACCACGGCATTGCCGGCGGCCAGCGCCGGGGCGACTTTCCACGAAGCCATGCTCAAGGGGAAATTCCACGGCGCGATGGCTGCGATCACACCATACGGTTCAGCGATCTGCATGCCCAGGCGATCGGTCTGGGTCGCCGCGACATGGCCGCCGTGCTTGTCCGCCAGTTCGGCAAAGAAGCGAATGCCCTCGGCGACATAAGGAATGTCCCAGGCGATCACATCTTTATGCGCACGGGTCGAGCCCACCGCTTCCAGCGGCGCCAGCACGGCGACATCGGCTTCGATCAGATCGGCCCAGCGACGCATGACCCGTGCCCGTTCCCGGGGCGGACGGCTGGCCCAATCGCTGCGGTTAAACGCCTGCCAGGCATCGTTGACCGCCTCATCCACCAGATCGGCATCGGCGATCGGCAACTGGGCATAGGCCTGACCGTCCGAAGGGCGAACCACCTCCAGCCCCGGTTGGGCGTCGCGGTATTTGCCGGCAATAAAGTGAGCGCTGCGCACAGCGATAAGGCGAGGATCGAAGCTATCCATGGAGCACTCCAGAAAGGGACGGCGAGTCGTGAACTCAGGCCTCCATCGTAGAAAAAAAGCCCAAGCATTTGCTGCCGACCTTATGGGGCAATTAAGTAGTAAGTGTGGTCTTCGGGCCCTCGACGTGAGGAATCTGCCGAATCTTTCCACCCCCCTTGTCAGGCCTTCACACAGATGGGATACAGGCATCCTCGCGCCGGAAAACCGGCTGATCGCGCACACTGTAAAACGGAGACTCGCCATGTCCGCCTCGCACCCTTCCACTTATGTCTATCGACCGATGACCGCCGCCGACCTGCCTTCGGCTCATGCCTTGTCTGTTGAGTTGAAGTGGCCTCATCGCCTGGAAGACTGGGCGATGTTGCAGCGGGTCAGCGAAGGCTTTGTGGTACTCGACGGCGACCGACTGATAGGCACTGCGTTTGCCTGTCGGCAAGGCGACTTCGCCACCATCGGCCTGGTGATAGTCAGTGATGATTATCAGGGCAAGGGCATCGGCCGTCGGTTAATGGAACACGCGCTGGAGGCCTGCCAGTCGCGCACGCCGATGCTCAATGCCACGCTTGCCGGCGCACCGCTTTACGCCAGCCAGGGGTTTGTCGAGTTCGGCCGGATTCAGCAGCATCAAGGCCTGGCGCAGGCGCCCGCGCTTGAACCACTGGCGAACGGTGAAGAATGTCGCCCGCTGCATGCGGCCGATCAGGCTCGTCAGCTGGCACTGGCCAACGCCGGCAGCGGGCTGGACCGGCAAGCGGTGCTCACGGACCTGTTCAAGGTGGTCGAGCACTCGGTGGGCATCGAGCGCGACGGTCAATTACGGGCTTTCGCCCTGCTGCGCCCGTTCGGTCGCGGTCGTTGCCTCGGCCCGGTCATCGCCGAAACCCTTGAACAGGCGAAACACCTGATCGCCGTGTTATTGGCCCAGGTGCCGGACGCTTTCGTGCGAATCGACATTCCGGCAGACAGTGGTTTGAGCGAGTGGCTGGAGCAGGCCGGTCTCAAACAGGTCGACACCGTGGCGCAAATGGCACGGGGCACGCCGCCGCAAGCGGTCAACGGCGTCCGCCAATTTGCCCTCGTCACCCAAGCCATCGGCTGATCCCGGCGCGCGATGAAGCGAGCGCCCTCCAACACCTTCTACCCCCCATTTGCAGGGAGCGTCACCCGTATGTCTCAACCCACCATTGTGCTGTTGGCTCGCGCCGACGGCAGCCGTGTGTCTACGTCTTTCAAGGCAGCGCCCTTGAGTTCCATCGATCCGTTCATGGACGGTCGTCAGATCGCCTGGATCGGGTCCGACGGCGTCTCGGCGGGCCTGGTTCACACCAGCAAAACCGTCGATATCGAGGACTTCCCACACACCGAAGTGATCGTGGTCCATGCCGGGCACGTCGTGCTGCAATCCGCAGAACAGGTGCTGGAACTGGGGATCGGTGCCAGCGCCGTGATCGGTCGCGGCACGGCGCTCAGGTTTCAGGCACAACCCGATACTTGCTGGGCCTTCTGCGCCGTCACCAGCCCCAGCGCCGAACCGACGCCGGGGCTGACAGCGCTCGACCCGCTGGCGATGCTGTCCCCTTCGGCGGCACCGGAACCGCAGATACTGATCGGACCCACGCCGCAATGCCGCTCGCGCAATGCCTTCGAAGACAACACGACTAATCTGCGCGTGGGGGTCTGGGATTCGACGCCGTACGCCCGCCATGGTCGAGCGCACAAACTCAATGAATTGATGCACCTGATCGAAGGCAGCGTGACTTTGCAGGCGCCTGACGGGAGCAGCGTAACGGTCAATCCCGGAGATACCGTGTTCGTGCCGCAAGGTGCGCCATGCGCCTGGAACAGTGCGCGGTATGTGCGCAAGGTTTACGCCGTCAAATAGCGCTGACCGATTTCAATCAGCGCAACCGGTCCCGGTTACGCTAATCCCGTAGCAGCTGCCGAGCTCGCGAGGCTGCGTTCGGCTGCACAGCAGTCGTAATCCCTGAATACGCAGCGTGCCTGACGGACCGCAGCGCCTGATTTTGCGACTGCTTCGCAGCCGAACGCAGCCTCGCGAGCTCGGCAGCTGCTACAAGGCGTGGGCCTCAGAATTTCACACCGAATGGGGGCCACCGAGGGGCGTCTTTGAATCAGAGATATTTGAGAATCGCGATGTCGCGACGGCGCTGTTTGAGGTTCGCGAACCAGCGTGTCGGGAAGAACAGCAGCACCCCGAGAATCACGCTCCACAGCCAGACCATGGGCAAGTTATCGAAGCCGTAATAGGTGCCTTGATTGGCGCCCCAGATGGCGACGGCCACCAGGTACATGGCTTTGAGTACATACAGGTGCAGCAAGTAGAAGAACATCGGCGCACCGCCGTAGATCGCCAGGGTCGCGGTGGACCAGCGATCCTGGGCCTTCTCGAACACCGCCAGGAGAATCAGCCCCAGGCCGAGGGTCGGCATCAGGAACATCAGCGACGGCGGGTACTTCTTCGCGCTCATGAAACTCATGAAGGTGCGCAGCCAATCACCGGTCTGCACCCAAGGTTTTTCGCCGTAAACGTTCAGATAGCGGATGAACACAAACGCCGCCAGCAGGCCGAAGCCGACTTTAAGCAAGCGGGAAATCCGCGCGGCCGGTTCCATGTCTTTACCGAACCACGGCCCGATGGCCCAGCCCAGCAGGATTACGCCGATCCACGGCAACACCGGATACGTGGTGCGAGC
The DNA here is from genome assembly GCF_000282195.1 of Pseudomonas sp. GM18. Classification (GTDB taxonomy): domain Bacteria; phylum Pseudomonadota; class Gammaproteobacteria; order Pseudomonadales; family Pseudomonadaceae; genus Aquipseudomonas. Next base: position 22,797 of record NZ_AKJT01000091.1, on the reverse strand, counting down.
CCGGGTGAACTCGGTGATGTCGATGAACACCCGCTGATGCAGGATCGACCACGGCACGAAGAACGGCGACTCCGGCCCCACGGTCACGCCATCGAGCAGGTTGTGCCCGGCAACAATCGCCACCCCGAGCACGATCAGCCAACCGCGCTTGAAGTGCAGCAGCCCGGCGAGCACGATCATGCAGATGCCGATGCACCAGATCACTTGCAGCCACAGCGTCTTGGGCGGGAACTCGGCGTTCCAGGCAAAGCACACGAAGGTAAGCTCCAGAAACACCAGGAACAGCCCGCGCTTGAGCAGGAACACCGACGTTTCACTGGCCGTGTGTTTCTGGCTGTAGAGCCAGGCCGACAAACCGGTGAGGAAGATGAACACCGGGGCACAGAGGGTGCTCAACAGTCGGGTGAAGAACAGGTCCGGGGTCACGCTCAAGGCATCGATCGGGTCGGTAACCTGGCGGTGCAGCAGAAAGGTCTCCCGCACATGGTCGATGAGCATCAACAGCATGACGAAACCGCGCAGGGCATCGATGGCCAGCATCCGGGTGTTGGCTTTGGCAACGCTGGTGGCCAGCGCAGGGGAAACACTTCCCGCCTGCCCTGCCACGCTTGTAGATAGGGTCATATCAGTCACTCATGTCTTGGTCAGTGGACTACCGCTGGCTCAGCCCTGTTTCTTCAGCCTGGCAACTTCCGATGCCGGCAGCTGCGACGGCGCCCGCGGCAAGGGTACCTGACCTTCCTTTCGATTGGTGTTGTTCCACGGATCGTTGCAGCCCTGCAACGATCCGTCCCTCTCTCTCAACGCATTACAACGCAGGCTATTTTGGTCTTCCTCCCGAATTCATCGCCCGGAACGCAAACGAAGACTGTTTTCGCCGCGTAAACAACGTTTTATGCCGCCTGTAGCAGCTGCCGAGCAGCGCGAGGCTGCGTTCGGCTGCGCAGCAGTCGTAAACCCTGAATGCACGGTGTGCCTGACGAACCGCATCGGCTGATTTTGCGACTGCTTCGCAGCCGAACGCAGCCTCGCGCTGCTCGGCAGCTGCTACACAGAGCCTATCCCGCGCCTCTTTCGAAGGCGCGGCAGGCTGCAAGGGAATGGGTAGACGTGGCGTCAGCTTCAGTGCCGCAACAATTTGCGCAGCGGCACGCCGTCCTTGAGCACGGGGGACTTGATGACGATGTAGCTGAAGTACTTGGAGATGCCGATGTTCTTGTCCAGCAGGCTTTCGACCACTTCCTGATAATGCTGGATGCTGCGGGTCATGAAGCGCACCAGGTAATCGTAGCCACCGCTGATCAGGTGGCATTCGAGCACTTCATCGACCAGACGGATATTGGACTCGAACTTGGCGAAGTCCTCGCGTTTGTGGTCGCTCAAGGTGATCTCGGTGAATACCGTGACCGAGTCGGTGATCTTGGCCAGGTTCAGGTGGGCCTTATAGCTGGAAATATACCCGGCCGACTCCAGCCGCTTGACCCGTTGCAGGCAGGGGCTGGCCGACAAGCCGACGGCATCGGCCAGGCTGACGTTGGTCATGCGCCCATCCTTTTGCAGCTCAACCAGGATGCTGATGTCGATTCGGTCCAGTTTTACTAAACCTTCCATTGCGTACCTCTTGACTGCCGTTTGTAAGACAATCTTCTAGCAAAATCAGCGCCGTAAAGACAGCTGATGCTGAGCCACCAGATCCGCCATGCTGTTGATGCAGTAATCCGCCGCACACGGCGACGGGTGTCTGGCCCGGCCACGACAGATCAGGCAGACCGCGCCCGCCCCCGGTTGCCGGGCGCCAGGCCGCGTTACCTGGAGGATGGTATTGGCATCAAGATCATTGGCCGCCAGCCAGTCTTGATCCTGCAATGGGTCGCTTGCCAGTGAAATAAAATCGTCGGGCATGATCCCCAGGCGTTCACACAGCAGGCCGCGATCTTCAGCGTCACGGTCGCCATGCACCAGCAGGCGATAGAACTTGCGCAAATACAGCATGGCGCCGGGTGCATCCTCGAACAACGACCAGCCGACGACCGACCGGGCGAAGCTCATGCCCTCCTCCCAACTGGCTTTCAACGCCCAGCGCTCGGCCAATTGACGGTGGGCGAAACACAGCAAACCACTGAAGCCCAGTTCGCCGAAACGCGGGTACAGCGCCTGCACTACCTCGCTGAATTCGGCCAACACTTGTGCCTTGTCCGGGTGACCGCCACGGCTGTCGAGCAGCGGCTGCAACGCCGCCCAGACTCCGGAATCGCGATCCACCAGCACCTCATCGCAATCGATCAGCAACGCTCGATAATCAGTCAGCCCCATGGTGTGTAAAGCCTCCGATGATGCATTCCATCAATCCATGCTCCAAAAATGCTCACGGGCGATGCTGTGCGGCATCGCCCGGAGCAGGCGTGAGCTCAGTTCAAGACTCGTGCCAGCGCCGCGTCGAGAATCTGCAACGCTTCATCGATCTGTGCTTCGCTGGTCACCAGCGGCGCCAGGAAGCGCAGCACGTTGCGTTGCACGCCGCACTTGATCACCAACAAGCCACCGGCCCGGGCTTCGTCGATCAATCGTTGATTGAGGTCGGCATCCGGGGTCCGAGCCTCGTCATCCTTGATCAGTTCGATCGCCAGCATGAAGCCGCTGCCACGCACGTCGCCGATCCGCGGGTAACGGGCTTGCAAGCTCAACAGTCCCTGACGCAGACGCTCGCCCAACGCATCGCCACGGGCCAGCAACTGCTCTTGCTCGTAGGCCTCGATCACCGCCAGCGCCGCCGCGCACGACAGCGCGTTGCCGCCGTAAGTACCGCCGAGGCCGCCGGGCAATGGCGCGTCCATGATCTCGGCCTTGCCGACCACACCGGACAACGGCAAACCGCCGGCCAGGCTCTTGGCCACGGTGACCAGGTCGGGCTGGATGCCCGCGTGCTGGAAACCGAACCATTTGCCGGTACGCCCGAAACCGGTCTGGATTTCATCGAGGATCAGCACGATGCCGTGCTTTTCAGTCAGGGCGCGCAGGGCCTGAAGAAACTCCGCCGGTGCCGCAAGGAAACCGCCATCGCCCTGCACCGGTTCGATGATGATCGCCGCGACCCGCTCAGGCGCCACTTGGGTGGCCAACAATTCGTCCAGTGCCTTGAGCGCCATGTCGCTGGTGACGCCGCGATAGGCATTCGGATACGGGGTGTGGAAGACCTCCGGCGCGAACGGCCCGAAGTTCTGTTTATACGGCTGGCTCATGCCGGTCAGCGTGGTGCCGAGCAAGGTCCGCCCGTGGAACCCGCCACGAAAGGCGATCACCGCCGAGCGGTTGGTGTGGGCGCGGGCGATCTTCACCGCGTTTTCCACCGCTTCGGCGCCGGAGGTGAAGAACGCTGCTTTATAAGCGTCCTGGCCGCCGATCATTTCGCACAGGCGTTGGGCCAGGTCGAGATAAGGCTTGTAGGCCACTACCTGAAAACAGGCGTGGGAGACTTTTTGCAACTGCGCTAGTACCGCCGCGACCACCTTGGGGTGATTGTGGCCGATGTTAAGTACACCGATGCCGCCGACAAAATCCAGGTAGCGCTTGCCGTCCACGTCCCACAATTCTGAACCCTGGGCCCGATCGATCACCAACGGATGCGCGGTAACCAGGCCACGTGGCACGAATTGATCGCGCTGACGGAGCAAATGAGGGGTTTCGTCGACTTTGCTATTCATGGCATTTCCCATCGTGAGTCCGGCAACCGGGAAGTGGTTGCGATGGTGTTCAGGTTAAGGCTTGCGCGAAACGAACTACGCCGAACTTGCCCCCTGAGAAATTCGGATCGACTGTTTTCACCCCGCCAAACGGCAGATTCCTTCAGCCCGCCGAATCTGCCGGTGCTGGGCCGATACAAGGTCGCACACCCCGTTAAACCCGCTGCTTTCGACAGATCCTGCGCCGGCGTTGCGCGATGATGGGCAGCACCTTCACCTTTCAGGAAATGCCCATGGCCCTGCTGTATAAAGCTGACCCTGTGCGCGGCCAACAGTGGCAAGCGCTGTTTGCCGAACACGCCCCGGAGATCGAATGGCGCGCCTGGCCGGACATCGGCGACCCGAAAGACATTCAATACCTGGCCGCGTGGCAGGCACCCGACGATCTCGAAGCGCTGCTACCGAATCTGCAAGTGCTGTTTGCCCTGTCCGCCGGCGTCGATCAACTCGACCTCGGACGCCTGCCGGCGAGCTTGCCGGTGGTGCGCCTGCTGGACCCCGGCATCACCCGTGGCATGTGCGAATACGCCAGTTTCGCGGTGCTCAGCCTGCACCGCGACATGCTGCGCTATCGCCAGCAACAAATGGCCCGCTGCTGGCAGGCGCACTTGCTGCAACCGGCGGCCAGGCGTCGGGTCGGGGTCATGGGGCTCGGTGCCCAGGCGCAGCAGATTCTGGCGACCTTGCAACCGCTGGGTTTTGCCTTGTCCGGTTGGGCGCGCAGTGCCCATCACATTCCGGGGGTCGATTGCTATACCGGAGACACGCAACTGCCGGCGTTCCTCAGCCAGTGCGACATTCTGTTGTGTGTGTTGCCGCTGACCGAACAGACCCAGGGCATTCTTGATCGCAGCCTGTTTGAGCAACTACCCAAGGGCGCGGCGCTGATCAACATGGGCCGTGGCGGGCATTTGATAGAAGAGGATCTGTTGGAAGCGCTGGACAGCGGGCATTTGAGCGGCGCGGTGCTTGATGTGCTGCAGCAGGAACCGGCACCGGCGGATCATCCGTTCTGGCACCACCCGCAGATTCTGCTGACACCGCACATCGCCGCGATGACTCAGCCGGAAAGCGCGTTCGGGGTGTTGCTGGAGAACATCCGCCGACATCAACGGGGGGAGCCGATGCTCGGCGAGATCGATCGTGCGCAGGGTTATTGAGCGCCCATGCAGTAACGGGCGCTAAGGGGCTAGTTAAGCCGTAATGCGATCTGTAGCAGCTGCCGAGCTTGCGAGGCTGCGTTTGGTGTGGGCCGCATTCGGGCGAAGCCGTCGCAAACCCGGTATGCAAGGTTTTCCTGACATACCGCGATATCTGATTTCACGACGGCTTCGCCGCCGAACGCAGCCTCGCAGGCTCGGCAGCTGCTACAACGGGCGTTATCGTTCTTCGCGGGCAAGTCGGATCGCCGCATCGCTCGCTCCTACAATGGAATGCATTTCCCCTGCAGGAGCGAAGCTTGCTCGCGAAGAGGCCCTTACTGGCGCCCCATCACCCTCAGGCGATCACAATCGCGCTACCGGACAAACTGTCCAGCCCGACACCCACCAGGGTCACCGAATCACTGCCAAACGTCAGCAGCGTATCCTGCCCCACCGCCGTGGCATGGGCACGGAAGTCGTCGTTTGGCGCAACGCCCTGAACCCCGAGGAACACCAGTTTGTCGTTGGCCTGATAGCCCACCACCCGGTCCTGGCCAAATGCGCCGCTGAACAGGAAAGTATCGACCCCGCCACCGGATTCGATCAGGTCGTTGCCCGCCCCGCCGACAAACACATCGTTGCCGCTGCTGCCGAGCAAATGGTCGTTGCCGTCCAGGCCAAACAACCAGTCGCCCGTTGCGTGGGCCTTGAGGGTATCGGCGCCGGTAGTGCCCTTCACGCTCGAGGCGTACTGGGTCAGGTTGCTGCCGTCTGCAAGGCCATTGGCGGTGACGCTGTGGGTCACGTCATCCTTGAACACGCCCCAGAGAAAACCCGGCTCCTTGGTGACGATGCTGCCGATGTCGCGGGTGATGCTGATGCCGCCATTGGCGTCGCGCACGTACAGGTTGCCGGCACCATCATTGGCAAAGACGAAATTCTTCACCGACTGCTGCAGGTCCAGCACGTTGCTGCCCTTGCCGCCCAACAGAATGTTGTAGCCACCGCTATCCCTGAAAGTGTCGTTACCGTCGCGGCCTTCCAGGTAGTCGTTGCCCTTGCCGCCCTGGATCAGGTCATTGCCGTCACTGCCGATGATGAACGTGCTGCCTTTATGGGTTTCGGCGTTGCGGTTCAAGTCCTGGACCCAGGTGTTGGCTCGCGCCGGGTCCGAGAGGTTGGCGACGATGATCGTCGAATCCTTACTGGTCAGGTCGTAGAACTTCGACTCCAGAACCCGGGTCATGCCGTCGCCGTAACCGGTGGGCAAGTGCGAGATCCAGGTAGGAATGTTGAGGATGGAATACGGCAGCACATTCCACGCCGTCGAGGCGTAATGGTCATTGAAGCTGACAATGTTATCGGTCGCCGAATCCTTGGGCGCATCGTGCACGCCTACCGAAGCCAGGTTGAACGACGAGCCATCGAGCGCGCGGAACACCGGGTCGTTTTCATAACCGATGTTCAGCACTTTGTCGCTGCTTTGGGTCGGCGAGGCGTAGGCAATGTAGTTGGAATCCTGGTAGAACCCCGACCACTTTTCACTGCTCAAGTCCGCCAGGCTGTTGACCGCCAACCCGCCGAGGCTGTGGCCGCTGACCAGTACGTCCTTGCCCGCCAGCCCATTGGCCTGGGCAAACGCCGCGACTTTGCCGAGCAAATTTCCAAAGGCCTCGCCCGCGTAGTTTTTCGCGTAATCCTTGGGGCCGAGCGCCGCCAACAGATCGTTGATCACGTCGCCGATGGAATCGCCGATCTGGATTTCCCGTGGGCCGCTGGTGCCGCGAAAGGCGATGCCGATTTCCGTGAGATGACCCTGGGCGTCGTACTTGCCGAGGATCTCCACTTGCGCGCTGGTGTAACCGGCCTTCTCGCCGAAGAAGGTTCCGCGAGCGTCGGTCTTGCCGCCATAGCCCAGTTGCGCGGCGGTGATCGGGGTCCAGCCGGCCTTTTGCACGGCGTCGAGCGCGGCCTTTTCCGAATCGGGGTTCCAGGGAATGCCGGGGATGACGCCCTGGGAATCGGTGCCGCCGATCAGCGCGGTCACCAGGGTTGCCGGCAAGCCCAGGCCGAAGCCGTTTTGCTGGTAACCGGTGGCGAAACCGTTGTCGAGGTTGTGATAGGAATACAGCGTGATCGCCATGGCATCGCTGAACAACGCCTTGGACTCTGCTGTACCGAAGTTTTTGTAGTCATACACACCCATTGGTATTGCCTCTCTCTTTGTTGGAGTTGTCAGAGATAGCTCACAGCCAGGACGCCTCAATCACGAGGCGCCCCGGAGCCTCTAGTGCATGCCGCCTTTACGCAAACGTAATTCCCGAAGCCGACAGGTTATCCAGTCCCACCCCCACCAGCGTCACGGCGTAATCGCCAATCTTCAGCACCGTGTCGTTGCCGGCCTGTGAAGCGTGCTGGGTGTAGTCATAGCCCTGCCCCGCGCCCTGGACGCCGATGAACACCAGTTTGTCGCTGCCCTGGTAGCCATTGATCGCGTCAAAGCCGAAGGCGCCGCTGAACAGAAAGGTGTTGCCGCCGCCCGAGGCATGCATCACGTCATTGCCCGTGCCACCGACGAAGGTCACGTGGCTCTTGTCGCTGCGCAGCAGGTCGTTGCCGGCGTTGCCGAACAGCCAGTCACCGTCGACGCTGGCCACCAGCGTGTTGCTGTAGGCATCGCCGTTGAGCGAGTGGTTGTAGTGGGTCAGTTCGGTGCCATTGAGCAAGCCATTGGCGGTGACGTTGTAGGTCACCTCCTTGCTGCCCCACCACGAGCCCGATTCCTTGCTCACCAGCGCGCCGATGTCGCGGGTCATGCTGATGCCGCCGTAGGCGTCGCGCACATACAGGGTGCCGTCGCCGTCATTGGCAAAGCTGAAGTTCTGCAATGGCTTCTGCAGCTCGAACGTGTTGCTGCCTTTGCCGCCCAGCAGCAGGTTGTAGCCACCGTCATCGCGGAACCGGTCGTTACCGTCACGACCTTCGATGAAGTCATTGCCCGCGCCGCCCTTGAGCCAGTCATTGCTGTCGGTGCCGATGATGAACGTGCTGCCGGTGTGGGGCTCGCCGCTGCGGCCCAGGTCTTCGACCCAGGTCGTGCCTCGGGACGATTCCGACAGGTTGGAAACGATCAGCGTCGAGTCCTTGTCGGTGAGGTCGTAGAAGCGTGAGTCGATCACCCGGTTCAAGCCGTCGGCATAGCCCAACGAGCCATGGGCCGACCAGTTCAACGGATTGAGGATGCTGAACGGCACCAGGTTCTGCGCGGTGGAGGCGTACTGGTCATTGAAGTTGACGATGTTGTTGGTCGCCGACTCCTGATGACCGTCGTGCTTGCCCAGCGAGCCACTGCTGAAAGTGGTGCCGTCGAGCACGCGAAACACCGGATCATTCTCGTAACCGATGTTCAGCACGTTGTTACCGGTGGAGCTTTGGGTCGGCGAGGCGAAGGCAACGTAGTTGGCGTCCTTGAAGAAACCGCCCCAGTTATTGCCGCTCAACTCCGCCAGGCTGTTGACCCCCAACCCGCCGAGACTGTGCCCGCTGACCAGCACGTCCTTGGCGCTCAGGCCGTGGGCGATGGCAAACGCAGCGACATTCTTGAGCAAAGTGTCGAAGGCGTTTTTCGCGTAGTTGCTCGCGTAATCCACCGGGCCGACCGCGGCCAGCAAATTGTTTTTCATGTCGCCGAAGGTGTCGCTGTAGCCCAGGCCGCCGGTGCCACGGAAGGCGATACCGAGGCCGATCAGCTTCCCTGCCCCGTCGTATTTACCGAGGATTTCGGCTTCGGCGCTGGTGAAGCCGTCCTTCTCGCCATAGAAGGTGCCTTGAGGCCCGACCTTGCCCTGGTAACCCAGGGCTGCCGCGCCAATCGGCGCCCAAGCGGTCGCCGGCAATGGCTGGCCGGTGGGCGTGTACGCGTAGAGCGTCAGCGCGATGGCGTCGCTGTACAACGCCTTGCCGTCAGAATTTTTGTAATCAAACAGTCCCATGTTGTTGCTTCCTTTGCGTCAAATCAGAACTGCCAGTCCAGGGTCAGGCCCACACCGTGGTCTTTTTCCCGGGAGCCGAGCAGCCCGTTGTAATCCAGGTTCAAACGGGTATCGCGGCCCAGCGCCAGTCCGGCACGGGCACCGACCACCGCCGCATCGCGGTCCATCGACACGCTTTGCACGCTGAACGCGGTGTTGCCGTTGACGAAAGCCAGGTGGTCTTCGGAACGGGTGTTGCTCAGGTTGTGCTGCCAGCCGAGCGTGCCGGACAGTTCCAGCTGGTGCTGGTCGGACAGCGCAATGGCTTTGCTCGCCCGCAGGCCGAGGGTGGAGAGCACCGCGTCGCGGTTGTTTTCACCGCCCTTGAGTGCGGCGGCATCACCTTTTTCGCTGAAGCTGTCGCTGTTCAGGTGCACGTAGGCCAGGTTGACGAACGGCTCCAGCGCCAGCGGTTGCAGGTCCAGGCGATAGGCCGCTTCGGTGAACAGTTGCGCGGTGGTCGCATCGCGTTTGGATTTCTGCTTGCCGCTGACGTCACCGAATTGCAGGTCGCGTTTGACGTCGATGCGATGCCAGCTGTAAGCACCGCCGACGCTCAGGCGCAACGCGTCGATTTCATGGCCCAGGTAGGCACCCAAGTGATAGCTGTCGACCGATGCCGACGAATGCGTGCCATCGCCCATGCTCAACGAGCTGTCGCTGTAACCAGTAACGAAGCCCAACCGCGTATCTTCAGTGATCAAGCCATCGACACCCGCCAGCAGCCCGCCAATGGAGCTGTTGGAACTGGCGTTGTCATGCCCGCCATCGCTCTTGCCCCAGGCGCCGAGCACTTTGAGCCAGGCGTTGCTGCGGTCATCGGTCGGTGCGCCGGCGTCGAACAGATCACGCTCGCGCAGACGTTCGCCGACGGCATCGCGCAGGTAGTGGCTGTCGTTGATCAGCAGCGTGCCGATCGCCGGATGAATTTCACCGGAGAGTTGCTGAAACGCTTGTTGCGCGACAGCGGCGGTCGGCGACAGCAGCAAGGTTTCGTAGAGCGGGTTGCCCACGCCCAGTTGCTCGGCGGCAGCGGCCACGGCGCGTTGGTTCGGGGTTTGGCCAACGCTGGTGAAGGACGTCGCGTTGCGCTCGACGGCCAGCTGAATGCCGTTGGCCGCGTAGTCGAGGGTGCCACCGATAAACAGGTAATCCGGCAGCACTGCACCGAAGCGCCCTTCGATTCCGCCGGCCGCTTGCAGGATGTTGTACTGAGTGCCGAGCAGGGTTTTCACCTCGCCGGTGGTCAGCAGCGTCGGGCTGTTTTCCAGGGACAGGCTGACTGTTGCGCCTTCGATGATCGCCTTGCCGCCGGCGATGATCTTGTCGCTGCTGGTGGGTGACAGCTCTACGGCGTAGGTCGAACCAGGTTCGAAGGTCACGTCGCCCGCCACCTGCAAGGTGCCGATGGAGTTGCCGGGGGCCACGGTGCCGCCGCTTTTCGCGGTCAGCGCCGCGATGCTGCCGTTACCGCCGAGGATGCCGCTGTCATTGACAGTGACGGCCGACAGCAGCGAACCGTTGATCGCCAATCGGCCCTGATTGACCAGGGTCGGGCCGGTATAGGTATTGGCGCCGGTCAGCACCAGCGTGCCGATGCCCTGCTTGGTCAGGCCGCCATGGCCGGAAATGTCGTTGCGCCAGAAGTCGAGCCCGCAGTGCACGTCATTGCACACTCGCTCGGTGGGTTTGCCGGCGTCAATGATCGCGCCGATACCTGGCAAGTCCGCGACAAACTGGCTGGAGCCGTAGGCGCCGTCGATGCGGAACTCCTCGGGAATGTCCTGCTCGGTGACGAACATCGCCGGGCCGTCGATGCCTTTGCGCAGGTTGATCATGCCCCAGCCGTACAGCGCGTCGACGCCAGGAGCGCCGAGGTCGGTGGCGGTGGTGCGCAGTACGCTGGCGACTTGCGCGCCGGTCATGTACGGGAAGCGTTCCATCAACACCGCTATCGAGCCGGCAACGTGCGGCGCCGCCATCGAGGTGCCGTTGTAGTTGGCGTAGCCGGTGGTCAGGTCAGCGGCATTGGTGCCGCTGATGATCGAGCTGTAGATGCGGCTGCCCGGCGCCGACACGCAGAAACTCGCGGTGTAGCCGCAACGCGACGAGAAGGTGCTGATGTTGTAGAGGTCGGAGCTGTTGATGTCCGGGTTCTTCTGCAACGCAGCGACGGTCATCCAGTTCGGCGCGATCTCCGGGACGAAGTAACCGAGGCCGGCGATGGCGTCCGGATTGTTGAGGTTGTAGTCGTTGCCGGCGGCGAAGATCGTGACGATGCCGCTGCGGGCCGCCGCGATGGCGCCGTCGTAGGCACCGCCGGGTTTGGTCCCGAGCAAGGTCTGGATCTCGTTGAACTGCAGTTGTGCGTCCTGCACGGTGAAGTGCGGGTATGCCGGGTCCCGACCACCGAGGTCAAAGCGGTCGGTGATGCCGATGCCCCAGCTGTTGTTGATGATCCGTGCGCCGCTGGCGATCAGGGCGTCCCAACCGGCCTTGTACACCGCGCCGTCGTTACCGCGAATGATGCCGTCTTCCGGGCCTGGGTCGCCGTTGTCGGCGCTGATGATCTGCGCGCCAAAGGCGACGCCGTGCATCAGCCCGCCATCGCGACTGCCTGCGGCGATCCCGCCAACGTGGGTGCCGTGGGCGCCGAGTTTGCCGTTGGAGCCTACCGAAGGCGAACCGTCATAGAGAAAGGCGTCCCCGGCTTTGACCGGAATGTACGGGTCGGTGTATTCGCGGATGCCGCTGGTGACCAGGGTGATCACCTTGTTGGCCCCGGAAAACTCCGGGTGCAAGGCGTAGACCGGTTGGTCGAAGATCCCCAGTTTCACCCCTTTGCCGGTGTAACCGGCTGCATAGGCCTCCTGAGCATTGATCGCCCCCAGCCCCCAATCGGCGTTGAACTCCGTGCTGCGCCAGCTATCGGGATCGCCTGTCTTGCCATTTTCCACGTAGGGCGCCGCGTGTGCGGTGCCCAGGGTGGCCAGTGCGCAGAGCAAGGCAAGTTTGTTGTACCTGTTATTCATCAAGCTACCGTCCTTAGTTGTGTTGCCAAAATCCTTCTGGCCAGGGGCCTGCCCCATTTCTGTCAGTCAGGGCACGCTCCCACAGGGATTGCGGTTAAATCACGGGCATCAGGCCCCCTCACCGCAATCGGTGTTTACTGGGTTAAAACTGCCAATTGAGACTCAGTCCGACTCCATGGCTCTTCTCACAGCTGGCCTGGCATTGATGAAATCAAGAGCAGCAGCGTGCCGACCGACATCGGCTTGATCTGTACGTCCATGTGCATGACATCTCGCTTTCCTGGCGTTTTTAGAGTTGTAGGCCCCGGTCCAGAGGCTGCGTTGCAAAACACCCTGGGTTAAATCATTGAGCCCTCGTACCTTGGCCGAACGCCTCATCCACCTTGGCCAAATCCTGTTCGCTCAAGGTGCCGGCGTAGTAGTGCAACTTGGTCCAGGCCATCAGATAGTCGTAGCGTGCCTGCGCCAGATCCCGGCGGGTGGTAAATAGTTGTTGTTCTGCGTTAAGCGCATCGAGGTTGACCCGTTCGCCACCCAGAATGCTTTGTTTGGTCGAGACCACCAGCGCTTCAGCCGAGGTCAGGGCCTTCTGATAAGCGCGCAACTTGTTGACCCCCGACAGGCAGGCGCTGAACTGGCGGCGCAGCTGGATCAAGGTTTCCCGGGTCTTGCCGTCCAGCTCGTACTCGGCCTGTTCCATGGTGCGGCTGGCCTGCCGGGTCGAGGCCGAGACGCCGCCACCGGCGTACAGCGGCACGTTGACTTCAATACCGATGGTGTTGGTGTCATAACGCTGGTTGTAGGTGTTGCCGCTTTCCGATTCGTTCTGGCGCATCGAGGCGTAGGCGCTGACTTTCGGCAGGTGCCCGGCGCGGTTGCGTTCGACTTCGTAGCGCGCCACTTCCACCGCCTGGCGCTGGGAGGCCAGGTTCGGGTTGTTGGCCACCGCCATCTCGTGCCAAGTGTCGTAGTTGGCCGGTTGCAGGGTGAAGGTCTGAAAGTTCTGATCCAGTGGTGTCAGGTCGCCAATGTCGATGGCCGGCACGCCAATCAATGCGCCGAGCTCGCGCAGGGCCGCATCCTGTTCGTCACGCGCCTCGATTTCCTCGGCGGTCGCCAGCTCGTAACGTGACTCGGCTTCGAGGATGTCGGTACGTGTGCCTTCCCCTTGGCGGAACATCTGCTCGTTCTGCTGAAACTGCTCCTCGAAGGCTTTTTTCTTCGCGCGCGCGATGTCGATCTGGTCCTGAGCAAACAGCGCCTTGGTGTAATTCTCCAGCACACGAACCAGCAGTTCCTGGCTCTTGCCACGGAAGTTTTCATCGGCAAACAGCGATTGCGCCACGCCTTTGCGATACGCAGCGTAAGCCTCGTAGTCGAGCAATGGCTGTTGCAAGGTCAAGGTCGAGCCGTAACTACTGTAGTTGCGATCATCCGTTTGTCTGTTACCACGATCGTTGAGGTATTTGACCTCGGAGGAGTTACGCCCCTTGTTGTAGTTGTAACCCAGCCTCGGCAACAGCCCGGCGCGGCCGATGGCGCGGTTTTCAAGGCCGGCATCGCGCTCCTTGATAGCGCCGAGGAACACCGGATCATTGCGTAACGCTTGCTCGTAGATGTCGAACGGCCCCATGGCCATTGCGCTGTTGCACGTCAGCAACGCCAGGGTCGCTGCAAGCAGGGAAAGCTTATTCATACAACCGAACATCCTTATTCCTCGGTCAACGCGGAGCCTGCCCGGTCGAGCAGCGGTTTGAACAGATAATTGAGGAGTGAACGCTCACCGGTGCGCACGAACATCTCTGCCGGCATGCCGGGCTTGATCGCCAGGCCGTTGAGTTTTTCCATCGCCTGATCGCTAACGCTGCTGCGCAGCACGTAATACGGCGCACCGGTTTTCTCATCGACCATCTGGTCGGCGGAGATCAGGCTGACTTCGCCCGGCACTCGCGGGGTACGGCTCTGGTTGAACGCGGTGAACAGAATGTCCACCGGCAAGTGCGTGCCGACCTTGTCGATCAGGTTGATCGGCAAGTGCCCTTCCACTTCCAGGCTGGTGCCTTGCGGGACAATCTCCAGCAGGTTTTCGCCCTGGCGTACTACCGCGCCTTCGGTATGAACCCCAAGGTTGACCGCAATGCCATCGGCGGTGGCGACGATTTCGCTGTGCTGCAAGTCGAAGCCGGCGGAAGTCAGTTGCTCTTCCAGGGTCACGCTTTTGAGCTGTGCGTCGGCGAGTTGGCTGCGGACTTCCTTCTGGTATTCCTCGCTGTGCTGTTGCAGCTTCAGCCGGGATTCAAGGATGCCCTGCTCCACCCGGCCGCTTTCGCCGGTGTTCTCTGCCAGTTGTTGCTGCACTTGCGACAGCTGTCGCTGGTATTCCATCAAGCGGTTGCGCGGGATGTAGCCGTTGTCTGCCAAGGGCTGCAGATTGCTCAACTGTTGTTGCAGGGAACTGGCCTGGGCCGTCAGGTCGGTGCGCGCGCGGCGCATGCCGGCCAGTTGCGCGCTGGCACCTTCGATGTTCGCGCGCAACGCGGCTTGCTCACGGGAAAACGCTTCGCGACGGCTGCTGAACAATTGCCGTTGGCCTTCAAGCACCAGCGCCAGCCGTGGGTCGGGATCGTTGCTCAGTTCAGCGGGGAAATTCACCTGCTTGAGGTTGTCCCGTTCACTCTGCCAGCGCGCCAGGCTGGCCCACGCCATGCGGTATTGCGCTTGCAGCGATTGCACATCGGCCGCGACCTGGGTCTGGTCGAGGCGGAACAGCGGTTGGCCCTGCTTTACCACCTGGCCTTCGCGCACCAGAATCTGGCTGATCACGCCGCTGCTCATCGATTGCACGGCCTTGCGCTTGCCCGAGACCACGACGGTGCCCTGCACCGGGATGCCTTGATCGAGCGGCGCGAGGCTCGCCCAGGTGAAAAAACTGCCGGCGCCGACGATCGCCAGCATCCAGCCCATGCGGGCGAAGAAATGGGCGTCGCGCTCAGGGCGTTCGGCAATGTAGTCGTGTTCCATCGTCGCTTCGCTGTCGTTGTTCATGCGTGTGCTGCTCATACACCCGAATTCCTGGTCGTGGGCTGATACTGCCGGCTCATGCTGAGCCCGCCCGGTGCCTGCGCGGCTTTTTCACGTGGTTGTTCCTGGGCTCCTGACTGGTTGCCGGCAAGCGCCTTGAGCACTTCCTGGCTTGGGCCGAAGGCTTGCAAGCGACCTTCGTTGAGCACCAGCAACTTGTCGGCCTGGGCCAGGGCCGAAGAGCGATGGGTGACCAGAATCACGCTGGTGCCCCGGGCCTTCATTTGTGCGATGGCGCCGGCCAGTGCCGCTTCGCCGACGGTGTCGAGGTTGGAGTTCGGTTCATCCAGCACCACCAGGCTCGGATGGCCGTACAACGCGCGAGCCAGGGCCACCCGTTGCTTCTGGCCGCCGGACAGACCGCTGCCGTCTTCACCAAGCACGGTGTCGTAGCCTTGGGGCATGCGCAGGATCAATTCATGGACGCCAGCCTGTTGCGCGGCCTCGACGACTTTTTGCGGATCAGCTTCACGGAATCGGGCGATGTTTTCGGCGATGCTGCCGCTGAACAATTCGATGTCCTGGGGTAGATAACCGATATAAGGGCCGAGGTCGTCGCGGTTCCAGCGATGAATGTCCGCGCCATCAAGGCGCACCGTGCCGCCCAGCGTCGGCCAGACGCCGACCAGCACCCGCGCCAGGGTCGATTTACCGGAACCGGAAGCCCCGAGCACGCCCAGCACTTCGCCGGCGCCGAGGTTGAAATTGACCATGTGCAAGGTCGCTGCCCGTTGCCCCGGCGGGCCGGCGCTGACTTGCTCGAACGTGATCTGGCCTTTCGGCGCCGGCAGCGCCATGGCCTCGTCACTCGGAGGAAAGGCTTGCAGCAAGGCGTCGAGACGGCGGTAGGCGAGTTTGGCGCCGCTCCACTGTTTCCACACAGCGATCAACTGATCGATGGGGCTCAGCACCCGGCCCATCAAAATGGAACCGGCGATCATCATCCCGGCGGTCATGTCGCCCTTGATCACCAGCAAAGCGCCCAACCCCAGGACCAGCGATTGCAGACACAGGCGCAGGGTTTTGCTCAGGGAGCTGATGACCGCGCCAGTGTCGCTGGCCTGATTCTGCAAGCCGAGAAAACGCGAGTGCACCCCAAACCAGCGTTTGCGCAACGCGCCGAGCATGCCCATGGCTTGAATGGTTTCGGCGTTATGCAGGTGACTGGTGGCCAGTTGGCTGGACTTCTGGGAAAACCCCGCGGCTTCGCCCAAAGGCTTTTTGGTCATGGCCTCGTTGAGGCAGGCCAGCCCGATCAACAGCACCGCGCCCGCAGTAGCCAATACGCCGAGCCAGACGTTGAACAGGAAAATCACAAACAGATAGACCGGAAACCACGGCGCATCGAAGAAGGCAAACAACGCCGGGCCGGTGACAAACTGGCGAATATGGGTCAAGTCGCCCAGGGATTGCCCGGCGTTGCCCTCGCCCTTGAACAGGTTGCGCTCGAAGGCGGCTTGATACACCCGCAGGTTGAAACGGCGCTCCAGTTGGCTGCCGATACGAATGACGATGAAACTGCGCACGGTCTCCAGCAGCCCGATGAAGGCGAAGAACCCGACCACCATCAGCGACAACATCGCCAGTGTGGTTTCGTTTTGCGACGACAGCACCCGGTCATAAACCTGGAGCATATAAATCGACGGGACCAACATCAAAACGTTGATCAATGCGGTAAAGCAGCCGACGCTGATCAAGATGCTCTTATAGTCGCCCAGTGCCTTGAATAACGGTGCGGTGGCCGGGCTCTTCGCCATCTTCATTGGTTTTTCCTGAGGTATTAAGCCTCGCGCTGTTCGGCGAGGTTCCAGTTAACTGTCCGCACACGGGTCGAGACATTCTTTTGCCGGTTATCGCTGACAGATTAATAACAACTCTTTATGGACTTTAAAGCGTCCCGATTATTGATCTGCTGCTTATAACTGCAATAGCGGTCTTTATATTCAGCACCGGCTATCGGTCCGACGCTTTTCACTTATTGCGCTGCGCGCGTGAGCGTAATAATCAGCCCCGACTTCAAGGTACTTTTATAAAGCCCTTCATGCTGCCGGCTGAAGAACACAATTCTTGAGCCTTCCTCCCCGGTCACGGCAATGCCGTCCGGCTCCGGGAACCAGCCCATCGCCGATTTGTTCAGCCAGGCACTGAGGCAATCGGCCCCCTCACCCAGGGTCTGGTCCGATTTAAGCTCGATCATGCAGACATTCGACGGTTTGTCCTGCAGCGCCTGGGACTCGGGCGAGTCTTGGGCGGCATTCAAAATGGCTTGCCATTTACCGGCGAGCTCCGACGGGTCGGCTAATTTCAAACTGCTTGCCATGGCTACTTCTCCAAGAAACATCATCAGCGTCGCTAACAGCCACGCGGTTGTTTTGCAGGTAAAAGCGTTCTGGGTCATAGGGCGTTTTACTCCGGATCGGGGCAGAGAGCAGCGCGTAAAGCGCCACCCTCCTTTTTGCCTTGAATCAGGCCACGATGTCCGAGAACGCCGCCTGACCGACGGTGCTGACCAGGAAATCAGCCACGCCGTGCCCGGAGAAGTCCACCGACAACAGGCTGTTGCCGCCCGAAGTGGTCAACACTGCATCGCCTGCCGCACCGGTGAACGAGTTCACAAAATGCAGGCCCGCGCCTTTGGTGATGCCGGTCAGGTCGATCTTGTCCAGGCCGCTGACAAAATCGAGGATCTGGTCGACCGCACCTGGCTTGGAGTCGCTGCTGGCCGCAAACACGAAGGTGTCCGAACCCGAGCCGCCCCACAGCTTGTCCGCACCGCCCGCGCCGAAGAGGATGTCGTTGCCGGCACCGCCTTTCAGTTCGTTGGACACGCCGTTACCGATCAGCAGGTCGCTACCCGAACCGCCAATCGCGTTCTCGATCGTGACGCCTTTGGCGATGGACACGTTGCCCACCAGGCCGCCAACGTCGGAGAACGAGGCTTCATTGAGGTTGATCTTCTGGTTCTGGGTAAAGCCGGAAAAGTCCAGGGTGTCCTTGCCGCCCGCATCCCACACCGAGAACACGACTTTGTCCGACGACGAAGACGCGCTCAAGAAGTCGCGACCGGCGTTGGAGTTGAAGCCGTAGGTGGTGTCACCGGTACGGGTGGTGGTGTTGGCACCGTAGAGTTTCTGGATGGCGGCGATATCGTCCATCAGCGGGCCGGAAGAATAAGCTTCCACACCACCCTTGCTGAAGTTTTGATCGGTATTGCTTTCACTCCAGTAACTCATGACGCTGTAACCGCGGGTGTCTTGCCCGTAAGTCGCGTCATTGTAGGTCGGTGCACCTTCACCGGCGTTGTAATCGCCAGGGTGGGCCAGGCCCAGGGTATGACCGATTTCGTGGGTCAGGGTCTGACGGCCGTAGTTGTTCAGGTCCGGCGTCTTGTTCGGCGTGTAGCTGCTGTTGGTCAGGTACCACGAAGTACCGTCATAACCGGCGCCCGTGCCAGGCAAATAGGCGAATGCCGCTGCGCCATCCTGACCACCGCTGTAGTTGCCGAAGGTCATGTGACCGTCACCGCCGGAGGACTTCTCGGTGAAGGTGACGTTGGCCACGTCGGCCCAGGATTGCATGGCGAGCACGGCCTGGGCTTTCTGTTGCGTATTGAACTGGCTGAACCCGGTAATGCCGTGCTTGTTCATGGTGCTCGACGAAGCCGAGGTCAGGAACGTGTAAGTGAGTTCGATTTTGCCGCTGCCGTCCTTGTCCTGGTAGGCAGCGCCGTCACGCAGCAGCTGGGTAGCGGCCTGATCGACGGAGAAGGAGGGTTTGCCATTGACCGTGAGATTGCCGCCACGATCATACTGATGGCTGAAACTATCGACCTGGTTGTAGGCAGAACTGGAGGCAGCCAATGGCGCAAAGCTCTGTTCGGCGAGATCAATAGCGTTGTCTTTTACTTTCGACATAAACACACTTCCTTGTTTATCAATGGAACAGTTTTTGTCCGATACGACAATCTCTGGCGAGATCGTCCTATCACTCGCCCAATGAAGGCGTATGAAAACTGACACAATTCGAAATCAAACGTCTACATTTTTTTTGACGTCAAATTGAACTATTTCGCAGAACTCCCGCAAACATTGCTTACGCTGTCGAAAGATTGTTTTTAGTGCAGGGTTTCAGCCGGATTGTCCGACAATTTCGTATTTAAATATTAAATATTGGCAAGTTGTTTTTTTGTTGATGGGTTCTCTTTTTTTTGACTTTTTAGTATCAGTGCCAGTGTATTGATATCAACTAAATTAAACGTCCAGTTAGTTGCATCGGTGGCCGGAAACAGAACTCCGAAGGCCAGTTAATCCCTACACTGCCCTCAGACCACGGCCTGCTAGACTGATTACGCCCTGGCTCCTGATCAGCGCTGCCAGGCCACCGTATCCTGTCTCCTGATCTGGAGGTATCCCATGAGCGACAGCACCGAAGTCACTACTTTTACCGGCTGGGCTGCAACATCGGCAGGCGCTCCACTGGAGCGCTATAGCTACGATCCCGGTCCATTGGGGGACGAGGAGGTGGAAGTCGCCGTGGAGTATTGCGGCGTCTGCCACTCCGACCAGTCGATGATCGATAACGAATGGGGCCTGAGCCACTACCCGTTTATCCCTGGCCACGAAGTGGTCGGCAGTATCGTGCGAGTGGGCGCACAGGTACGCGGTCTCGAAGTGGGACAACGGGTGGGCATTGGTTGGTACAAGGGCAGTTGCATGCATTGCTCCTCGTGTATCGAAGGCTCCCACCAGCTATGCAACACCGTCCAGCCCACCATCGTCGGCAGCAACGGCGGCTTCGCCGACCGCCTGCGTTCGCACTGGGCCTGGGCGCTTGCGATACCGGACGGGCTTGACCCGGCCATGGCCGGACCGCTGTTCTGCGCAGGCTCTACGGTGTTCAACCCGCTCGTGGAATTCGACGTCAAGCCCACTGACCGGGTTGGTGTCGTGGGAATCGGCGGCCTCGGTCATCTGGCACTGCGTTTCCTCAACGCCTGGGGCTGCGAAGTCACGGCCTTTACCTCGTCGTTGAGCAAGCAGGACGAAGCCAGGCGCCTGGGGGCACACAACGTGCTCGCCTCTACCGACAGTAACGCGCTGAAATCCATTGCCGGCACCCTGGATTTTCTCCTGGTCACCGCCAACGCCGACCTCGACTGGCCGGCCATGCTTGGAACGCTGCGCGGCAAGGGTCGCCTGCACTTTGTTGGCGTCGTGCCTGGCGCTATTCCAGTGCACGTATTCAA
Organism: Pseudomonas sp. GM18; assembly: GCF_000282195.1. Lineage (GTDB taxonomy): Bacteria > Pseudomonadota > Gammaproteobacteria > Pseudomonadales > Pseudomonadaceae > Aquipseudomonas. Next base: position 2,526 of record NZ_AKJT01000091.1, on the reverse strand, counting down.
CCTGCTGCCCCAACAAAAGAGCGTGTCCGCCTCGCCGGTCGGCTCGCCCAGTACCACGGCAACCATGCTGGAGTTCTGCGCACGTCATCAGATCTTGCCGCAGGTCGAGCACTTTCCCATGAGCCGGATCAACGACGCCATCGATCACCTGCGCAGTGGCAAGGCGCGCTACCGCGTCGTGCTGGACGCCAGCAAATGACAGCTTGGCGCGTCGGGTAATACCGCACGCGCCTTTTACCGCCGCTACTCGAGATATCCAACCGTGAAGGCGTGAGGAGTCAGATGCGCAAGTGCGCACTCATGTAGTCAATGAACACGCGCAGCTTGGGCGAGGCATAGCGGCTGGCTGGCCACAACATCCAGAAGACGACCTGGCGGTCCATGTAGTCGTCCAGCACGGTGACCAGTTGGCCGCCTTCCAGCGCTTCGCGCACGAGGAAGGTGGGCAGAAAGGCAATGCCCCTGCCCTGGATTGCAGCGTAGGCAAGGGGCTCGATCGTGTTCGACGTCATCGTGGCGGGTAGTGCCAATTCAGCCTCGGATGTTCCGAGCCGCAGCGGCCACCGCTCCAGCTTTCCTGTGGCGGGAAATTTGTGTTGCAGGCAGAAATGACTTTCCAGTTCACGCGGATAAGTGGGCACACCCTGCTGCTTGAGATACGTGGGCGACGCCACCAGCACATGTGCGCAGGAACCCAGGCGGCGCGCGGTCAAGCGAGAGTCGCTTTGCTCGCCGGTCCGAATCACCACGTCGAACCCCTCCTCGATCACATCGACCATGCGGTCGCAAAAATCGATATCCAGCTCGACTTCCGGATACTGCTCCATGAACCCGTCAAAGGCCGGCATCATCAGATCGCCCAGCAGAGGCGTGCCCACGCGAAGCCGACCACGCGGGCTGCCAGCCAGGCCCGACAGCTCGGACTCGGCAGCGGAGACCTCGCTGAGGATGCGGCGGCATCGCTCAAGGAATACGGTTCCCTCGGCAGTCAGCGTGATGCTGCGTGTGCTGCGATGAAACAGCCGTACATGCAAGCGCTCTTCCATCCGGGCGATGGTTTTGCCCACGGTCGAGGACGACACCCCCAACTGGCGGGCAGCGTCGGTAAAGCTGCGCGTTTCGGCAACCTGCACGAACATTGAGATGCCGCTCAGACTTTCCATCACTTTTCCTGCGTGCCCCGGGAGTACCGCGTCAACAAGGCGGGATTACGGAAAAACCATCCGAAATGTTCGGCATCGCGAGATATTTTTCTTCACGCGCTACACGCCTACATTGCGCTCATCCCACCACTGATAGGTATCGTTGTCATGTCCAAACTGCATACGAGCATCCAAATAGGCCCTTATCATATTGCCCACCGCGTGGTTCTAGCGCCACTGACCCGCATGCGTGCCGAACCAGGCGATATTCCTGGCCAACTGATGGCTGAGTACTACGCCCAGCGTACCACCGCTGGTGGCTTGCTGATCGGCGAAGCCACGATCGCCGCAGCCAATGGCAATGGATACCTCGGTGCTCCCGGCCTGTATGACGACAGCCAGATCGCCGGCTGGAAACGGGTGACCGACGCCGTCCATGCCAAGGGCGGCAAAATATTCCTGCAGCTCTACCATGCGGGGCGCCAGTCCAACAGCCTGCTGCAGCCGGACGGCGGCCAGCCGGTGGCCCCTTCCGTCGTGGAGCACGGCGGCCTGGCCTTCACCGAATCCGGCTGGACCCCCGGCACCCCGCCGCGCGAGCTGACCATCGCGGAAATCCGCGGGCTGGTAGAAAGCTTCCGCGCCGCGGCCGAACGCGGTATCGCTGCCGGCTTCGACGGCGTGGAGCTGCACTCGGCCAACGGCTACCTGTTCGATCAATTCCTGCAGGACGGCAGCAACAAACGTGCGGATATCTACGGTGGCTCGTTCGAGAACCGCAGCCGGTTCCTGCTGGAAGCGGTAGAGGCTGTGATCTCCGTCTGGGGCAGCAATCGGGTGGCGGTGCGTCTGGGGCCGAGCGGCAATTTCGGCGATATGTCCGACAGTGACCCCGTTGGCCTGTTCACCTATGTCGCGCGTACGCTTAACAAGCTGGACCTCGCCTATCTGCACCTGATCGAGCCGCGCATCCTGGGTGTCGCCGAAGACGAGAGTCGGGACCAGAACCCGGTGGCGTCCCAACTCATCCGCCAGCACTACAAGGGCACCCTTATCGCAGCGGGTGGCTTCTCCGGTGAATCGGCCAAGGCGATCCTGGAAGCAGGCGATGCCGACCTGGTCGCTTTTGGCCGCCACTTCATTGCCAACCCTGACTTGCCAGAGCGCCTGCGCAACGGCTGGCCACTGACCCCGTACGACCGCGGGACCTTCTTCGGCGGCACGGAAGCGGGTTACACGGACTATCCTTTCTACACCGAAGCCGCCTGATACTCCGCACCGCCGACAGCTGGGAGCCATGGGTGGCCCCGGTTGCCCCTGGGCACCTGTTCGTTTCCAAAGAGGTGCCAAGTCTATGAAGGACACGACTGCTGCGCAGCCGAAC
>NZ_AKJT01000090.1 GCF_000282195.1 Pseudomonas sp. GM18 | reverse complement strand
CGAACGCAGCCTCGCAGGCTCGGCAGCTGCTACAAGGCTGCGATCTTTTGATCTTGTTTTAGACGATCGGAAAGCTGTTGAAGTCGACGGCATTGGCCAGGCGGCTGTCGATCAGGCCGATAAAGCCTTGCACTTCGGGGCAGTTGAAATGCGCTTGCATGGCCGCTTCTGATTGCCAGTGGGCGCTGACTGTCCAGCGGGTGTCGTCCTCGGGGCAGCGGTCGACCATATAGGAATCACAGCCCGGCAGTTCGCGCAGGGTGTCGACGATCTTTTGCAGTTGCTTGCCCAGTTCGTCCGAGCAGCCGGGGGCGGCTTGCACTTTTACGGTGTTGAACACTTGGTTGGACATTACTCACACTCCTGAATCAGGCCGGACGAATCCTGCTCATTGAGGGATAACGCCCATTCAGGATAGGCCTGCCCCCCTGGGCCGCCAATAGCCAATCACCGGATAAAACCGCAGACCAATCCCTCAGCCAACCTGCTGCAAAATGTCCCGCAAACGGTCCAGGGCGATGTCGATGTCCAGGGTTTCGATCGCCCCGAATCCCAGGAAAAGCCCGGCCCGTGGCGCTTGCTGATAAAAAAAGCTGTCCAGGGCATAGAGCCCCACTTCGACTTTTTTCGCGAGTTCGATCACCAATGGAATATCGACCGGCACCTTGCACAGCACCGCCATATGAAACCCGGCCGTGGTCGGCACTGCCTCGAACCACGACGAAAGGTCGCCCGCCATGCGCGCCAGGATCCGCTCCCGGCGCCCGGCGTAGATCGTATGGCAGCGCCGGATGTGCTTGAGCAGACAACCTTCGGCGATGAACTTGGCCAGCGCCCATTGGGGCAGGGTGGAGGTGTGCATATCGGTGAGCTGCTTGGCGCGGATCACGGCTTCGAGAATCGCTGGCGGCAAAATCGCGTAGCCGAGCCGCAGCTCCGGCAACAGGGTTTTCGAGAAGGTGCCGACGTAGGCAACGATGCCGCGTTGATCCAGGCTTTGCAGCGAGTCGGTGGGTCGGCCTTCATAGCGGAACTCGCTGTCGTAATCGTCCTCAATGATGATCGCCCCCAGTTCGTGGGCCCGCTCCAGCAGCGCTACCCGACGCTCGTGGCTCATGGGCATGCCCAAGGGGAACTGGTGTGACGGCGTGACATAAATCAGCCGCGTGCCGTCGGGAATGTGCTCGACCTGGATGCCTTGTGCATCGACCGGCACGCCGACCACTGTTGCGCCATGAGTCCCGAACAACAGGCGCGCCGGTGGGTAACCGGGGTCCTCCATGGCCACGAGGCTGCCCGGTTGGGTCAACACCCGGGAAATCAGGTCCAGCGCTTGCTGCGCGCCGTTGCACACCACCACGTCTTCGTCCTGACAATTGACCCCGCGGGAAAATGCGATGTGCCGGGCAATCGCATTGCGCAGGGCCGGCAGGCCTTCGGGCAAGCTGTAGAAGCCTTTGGAACTGGCAATCTGACGCAGGGCGTGGGAGGTGCAGCGGCGCCAGTCGTCCTGCGGGAACTGGCCTTTGCCGGTGGCGCCACCGATGAAGTCGTAACGCAGCGAGCCTTCCAGCGTAGGGTGGCGCAAGAATGTCGGCAAGTTTCGCCAGCTTTCGATGACATCAAAACTGGCCAATTGCGAATGGCTCTGTTTGTGGACGATTTTCGCCGGTCGGGCATTGACGTACGTGCCTTTGCCGATCACCCCGGTGAGGAAGTTCTCATAGGTCAGTTGCGCGTACGTGTCGGAAATGGTCTTGCGCGAAATCCCCAGTTGTTCGGCGAGCAAGCGGCTGGGCGGCAGCTGCGTCCCGGCTGCCAGGCGGCCGGATTCGATGGCGCTGCGCAGTTGCCGGTACAACTGGCCTGTCAGGTCCTTGCGGCCGTTGATGACGACATGAAGTTCCATACCGGCGGGGCTCCTGCGGCGGTTGAGGCGACTGTGCGTCGCGCCAGATTACCCGCATGAACGGCTGCGCAGAAGTTGCGTGGGCGAAAAACCTGCGATTGGCCTGCTGCCGGGCGGTCCATGGCTTTTCCGCGAAATTGGCTCTGTAACACCCGTGAATCAGCGCCTACTGTGGAGGCCCCGATCCCGCTCCACGAGGCCCGACCATGAACGCCCGTCTGGATTACTACAGCGCCTCGCCCAAAGCGATGAAAGCCATGATCGCCATGGAGGCTTTGACCAGCAACCTGAGCATCGAATCAGCCTTGTTGAACCTGATCAAAATCCGCGCCTCGCAGCTCAATGGCTGCGCCTTCTGCACCGACATGCACTCGGTGGACGCGCGCCGTTTCGGCGAGAGCGATCGGCGGCTGTATGCGATCGTGGTCTGGCGCGACAGCGGCTTTTTCACCCCTCGGGAGCGGGCCGCCCTGGCCTGGACCGAAGCGGTGACCCTGCTCGCGCAAAGCCATGTGCCCGATGACGTTTATGCAGAGGCCCGGGAGCAGTTCAGTGAAGGCGAACTGGTCGACCTGACAATGGCTGTCAGTACCATCAATAGCTGGAATCGTCTGGCGGTGAGTTTTCGGCAAACGCCCAGTGATTGATTAATGGTTTGATGCGGTTTTTGTCCGATTGTCACATCAGTTTCATGAATGATCAGGAGGATGAAACGCTCAAGGACAGATCGACAGGGAGTCATCAATGTCATTCATGGAATCCGCCGGGCGTCAGGGCGTGGCTGAGTACCGTTCGCCTGTAGAACACAGCAACTACTTACACTCACGGATAGCCGGAATCGATCCGGTGTTGCTGCAGTCTTTCAGGGTCAGCGCCCGCTGTGGCTGTTTCATGCAAGCGGCCCGCAGCCTCAACATCAAGTCGACCCAGTTGCGTAAACAATTGGCGCAACTTGAAGCGCAACTGCAGTGTTCGCTGTTCAGCCATTCAGGCAATGGGTTTGCCCTCAGTCGCGACGGGTTGCAGCTTCAGGCGCAGTTGATGGCCTTGGCCCGTGAACGCGACTTGCCGGTAATCGAACAGCCGTTGATTCGCCTGGCGGTGGCCGAGTCGATCCTGCACGACATTCTCGGCCGCGACCTGGTCTCGCTGCTGCGACGCAACGCCAGTGTGCGCCTGGACATCATCTCCCTCGACAGCGAACTGTCTCTGCGGGCGATCAGCGCCGATGTGGTGGTGTGGCTGGCGGGCACCGATTCGCCATCGCCCGGCCCCAGTTTCGCCATCAGCGAGCCCCGGCGTCTGGCACGGCTGGACTATCTGCCGCACATCGCCAAACGCTATTCACGGGTCGCGGCCCGCCCGGACAGCCTGGGCGACCTGGCCGATTTCATGCTGGTGCAATGGCAGCACGACCGCCAGGTCGGCGCCTTCGGGCCGTGGAACAGTCTGGTGGAGCAGCGTCTGGCGGGGGTGGTGCAGTTGCATTCCTATGAGCTGATGCTGGAGATGATCCGCTGCAGCGCCTGCATTGGTTTGCTGCCGCACTACATGAGCCAATTCGATAGGGGGCTGGTGGCGTTGCCGGGGCTCTTCAGCCAACCAATGGAGCGCCAGGTGTGGATGGCGGTCAATGCCGACTCCCGGAATGAGACTGCGGTGCAGGCGATCGTCGAACTGATCCACAACACTTTCAATGAGCGGCGGGAGTGGTTCGAGTAGATCGACCACCCTCTGGCAAGGACACTTTTGTGTCGAGGGGGCAAGCCCCCTCGCCACAAAGGTTTGCACCGTTATAGAGTAAGCCGCCATGTACGCATCAAGGACGAAACATTCATGCCCGCCGACTCCGTCATTACCCTCGAACGCTTCAACGAATCTCACATCGAGGGCATTACCGCCCTCTATAACGACCCGGCCGTGGCCCGTCAGGTGCTGCAAATGCCGTTTCAGTCCACCGAGGTCTGGCGCAAACGCCTGGCGCCGGATAACGAGCGGGTGGTGCAACTGGTGGCGCTGCATCAAGGGACGGTCATCGGCAACATTGGCCTGGAGCAGTTTTCGCGAATCCGCCGCAGCCATGCCGGCAACCTCGGCATGGGCGTCGCGCTGGCGTGGCAGGGCAAGGGTGTCGGTTCGAAACTGCTGGCGGCGGCGCTCGATGTCGCCGACAACTGGATGAACCTGCAACGGGTCGAACTCTCGGTGTACGCCGACAACGAAGCGGCCATCGGCCTGTACCAGAAATTCGGCTTCGAGACCGAAGGCCTGTTTCGCGACTATGCCGTGCGTGACGGTCGCTTGGTCGATACCCTGAGCATGGCGCGCCTGCGTCGCACGCTCAAGGCCGATTGAGTCAGTCGCCCAACGCAAACGCCACCGCCGCCCGCGCATGCAGTTCGGTGGTGTCGAGCAAGGGCAGGGCGCTGTGCTCTGGTTTGATCAGCAGGCCGATTTCGGTGCAGCCGAGGATGATCGCCTGGGCGCCGCGTTCGGTCAGCGACTCGATCACCCGTTGATAGACCTGGCGCGACGCCTCGCTGATCACCCCGACGCACAACTCGTCATAGATGATCCGGTGCACGGCCTGACGTTCCTCGGCCTCGGGCACCAACACCGTCAGGCCCTTGGCCGTCAGACGTTCCTTGAGAAACTCCTGCTCCATGGTAAACGCGGTACCGAGCAAACCCACCCGCACCGCACCGGCGTCCAGTGCCGCCTGACCGGCGGGGTCGGCAATGTGCAGGAACGGAATGTCGATCGCCGCCTGAATCTGCCCGGCCACCTTGTGCATGGTGTTGGTACACAGCACCACGCAGTCGGCACCACCCGCTTCCAGACGCCGGGCCGCATCCACCAGAATCGCCGCCGCATCGTCCCAGCGCCCGGCATGCTGGGCCTGTTCGACAGGGCCGAAGTCGACGCTGTACATTAGCAATTTCGCCGAACGCAATGGCCCGAGGCGGTCGCGTACCTGTTGGTTGATGAGGCGGTAATACTCGGCGCTGGACTCCCAGCTCATGCCGCCGATAAGGCCGATGGTGCGCATGTCGTGCTCCTGTGAATGGCAAACCCTTGCAAGAGAGTGCCAGTGGATCCTTGTTCTGATCTATCAGGAAATTTCACATGCCCAATGTGCTGAGCCAGCGTCTGCCGGGCGGCAAGGTCTGCCTGCAACTTTTGCCCCGTGCGGCGTACAGCGCGCGGGATCCGGCACAGTCGCAAACCCTCGGGGTGACGCTGGAACGTCAGCAAGGCGTGCATGCGATCGATTCTGACCGACGGACGGATTTCGATACCTGGCCGGGTGTTTTGGCGTACACGCCGGTCGGCGTGGAGGTGTTTTCCGAATCGGCCACCGGTGGCGAGTATCTGCTGATGCGGCTGGATGAGCCGTTCGCCAGCGAACTGTTACCTGCCGCCGCTCACCGTATGCAATCTTGCGGCAATCGGCGTGCACTGGCCCTGGCCGGAGATATACGGCGTCAGTTGCTCGCCACGCAACCCGACCTGCTGGCGCTTGAGCAATGTGCCGTGGCGCTGGTCGGTGTAGCGAGTTCGATAACCGAGACAACGCAGCGTGCCACGCCCAAGGCGTTCGCCCGAGTCATGGAACAGCTCGCCGAGCAGTTCCAGCAACCCCTGACGCTGGAACAATTGGCTGCCACCTATGGGCACAACGAACTGCGCTTTCTGCGCGATTTCACCCGGGCTATCGGCCTGACGCCCCACGCTTACCTCATGGAAGTGCGGCTTCAGGCCGCACGCAGGCTGATCGAGCGCACGGCGCTACCCTTGGCCAGCATCGCAGTGGATGTCGGCTTCGCCCATCAGTCCCACATGGGCAGTGCCTTTCGCAAATACCTGGCCATGACCCCCAGCCAGTACCGCTCGCGCTTTTAGTCGTACGCAGGCGGCGCGCATCTGCCATGCTCAAAGTCCGCAGCACCGCTTCAACCAAAGGAACACCGCAATGGACGACGTACAGCAACTGGGCGAGATGCTTCGCCACTACGCAGAAAGCGAAGCGCACAAGAAGCAACTGTTTGAGGCGCAATCGGCCGTGTGGGCGACGCGCATTGGTGAGTTGTTCGATCAGATCCAGCAGTGGCTGGCACCGGTGCTGGCGCCAAACCTGTTGGAGGTGAGCCGCGAAGGGTATGTCGCGTCCGGGCCGAGCGTGCCGGTGGAGACGTCGACGTTCAATACCGAGAAACTGAGCATTGTTATTGTCGGCAAACCGGTGGAGTTTGTGCCGGACGTGATGGGCGTTGGTGGGCAGATTTCCCTTGCCGTGATGGGATTGACCGCGGCGCGTTATGGCAGCATTTCGCTGGTGTGCCTGCCGCCTTCCAGCGACTGGCAATGGCGCAAGACCAACGGCTTGAAAGACCCGGACACCTTTGCCTTCGATGCGGATTTCCTCGCCCAGCAGCTGCAGAGCCTGATTCCCCGCGAGCGGAGCTAATCGACACTTAACTCAATGATGATCGTTCCCATGCTCCGCGTGGGAATGCAGCCCGGGACGCTCTGCGTCCCATTGGAACGCGGAGCGTCCCTTGAGGCGTTCCCACGCAGAGCGTGGGAACGATCATCAAACCTCGAGGTTACCCCAGCCCGGCTTCGCCTCTTCCGGCGCCACCGCCTTCACGGTCTTGCCGGTAGCCAACTCCACCCGCCGCGCTACCTCGGGATCATCGGCAAACGGAATCAGGCTGGCATCGTCCAGGCTCTCGGTTGTCTGGTGTTTCAGGCAGTACTCGATCGCCAGCCAAAGCCCCAGCACACCGAATAGATTCAACGCCATTTCGATCATGTCAGGCTCCTTGCCTCAGGCAAACTGCGCTTCAAGTTCGGCCATCTTCACATCCGCAACCCGCACCGTACGCCACACGTTATAAGCCATCAGCAACATGCCGCTGAGGAAGAACACCCCCCCGACAAACCGCACGATGAAGCCCGGATGACTGGCCTGCAACGCCTCGACGAACGAGTAGGTCAACGTGCCGTCGTCGTTGATCGCGCGCCACATCAGGCCCTGAGTAATGCCGTTGACCCACATCGAGGCGATGTACAGCACCGTGCCGATGGTCGCGAGCCAGAAGTGCAGGTTGATCAGCGGCACGCTGTGCATTTGCACGCGGCCGAAGACTTTCGGGACCATGTGGTAGATGGCGCCGAAGGTGATCATCGCCACCCAGCCGAGGGCGCCGGCGTGAACGTGGCCGATGGTCCAGTCGGTGTAGTGGGACAGGGCGTTGACCGTCTTGATCGCCATCATCGGTCCTTCGAAGGTCGACATGCCGTAGAAGGCCAGGGACAGCACGAGGAAGCGTAGGATCGGGTCGGTGCGCAACTTATGCCAGGCGCCCGAGAGCGTCATCATGCCGTTGATCATTCCGCCCCAGCTCGGCGCCAGCAGAATCAGCGACATCGCCATGCCCAGCGACTGCGCCCAGTCCGGCAGTGCGGTGTAGTGCAAGTGGTGCGGGCCGGCCCAGATGTACAGGGTGATCAGCGCCCAGAAATGCACGATCGACAAACGATAGGAGTACACCGGCCGCCCCACCTGTTTCGGCACGAAGTAATACATCATCCCGAGGAACCCGGTGGTCAGGAAAAAGCCCACCGCGTTGTGCCCGTACCACCACTGCACCATCGCGTCGGTAGCCCCGGAATACACCGGATATGACTTGAACCAGTCCACCGGAATCGACAGGTGATTGACCACATGCAACATGGCGATCACCACGATGAACGCGCCGAAGAACCAGTTGCCGACGTAGATATGTTTGGTCTTGCGGCGCACCACGGTGGTGAAGAACACGATGGCATAGGCGAGCCAGACCACCGTCATCCACACCGCGCCGGAGAATTCGATCTCGGCGTATTCCTTGGTGGTGGTGTAGCCCAGCGGCAGGCTGATCAGCATCACCACAATCACCGATTGCCAGCCCCAGAAGGTGAATGCGGCGAGTTTGTCCGAGAACAGCCGCACCTGGCAGGTACGCTGCACGGCGTAGTAACTGGCGGCGAATTGCGCGCTGCCGGCAAAGCCGAAAATCACCAGGCTGGTGTGCAGGGGGCGCAAGCGGCCGAAGGTGGTCCACGGCAGGTCGAGGTTCATCTCGGGCCATACCAGTTGCGAGGCGATCCATACCCCCATCGCCATCCCGACGACACCCCATACCACGGTTGCCACGACGAATTGGCGGACGACCTTGTAGTTATAGGCCTGTCCGATTGTTGCTGTGCTCATGGTCAGTTCTTCCACGGTTGCAAAGTCTTGCCAGGCCACCCGGTCTGGCATGCCATGAACTGTAGAAACCCTGCCGGAAACAAAACAGACTCAGGAATCTTTCATTTGTGCGGATCAGATACGGGGCACGCCTGCGGCCATCAGCCGCGTCCTGATACGGTTTTTTAGTGTTTAGGTGAATCTGTAACGTGCTGCGCCGCAGGTTCATAGTCGCTACCTCGAGAGCGAGCCGCAGAGCCCGATCAATCCTGATGAGGTAGCCACATGTATCAATACGATGACTATGACCGGGCCCTGGTGTTCGAGCGTGTTGCGCAGTTTCGCGATCAGGTCGAGCGGTTCATGGCCGGCGAATTGAGCGAAGAAGAGTTCCTGCCCTTGCGTTTGCAGAACGGCCTGTACATGCAAAAACACGCCTACATGCTGCGCGTGGCGATTCCTTACGGCACCCTCGGCGCACAGCAAATGCGCACCCTGGCGAGCATTGCGCGGGACTACGATCGTGGTTACGGCCACTTCACCACCCGGCAGAACATGCAGTTCAACTGGATCGAACTGGCTCAGGTGCCAGACATCCTCGAGCGCCTGGCCGAGGTGGAAATGCATGCGATCCAGACCTCCGGCAACTGCGTACGCAACATCACCACCGAAGCCTTCGCCGGCGTCGCGGCGGATGAGCTGATGGACCCGCGTCCGCTGGCGGAGATCCTGCGGCAATGGTCGACCATCAACCCGGAATTCCTGTTCCTGCCGCGCAAGTTCAAGATCGCCATTTGCTCGGCCAGGCAGGACCGCGCGGCGATCATGATGCATGACATCGGCCTTTATCTTTATCGCGATGACGACGGGCAAATGCTGTTGCGGGTGATCGTTGGCGGCGGCTTGGGGCGCACGCCGATCCTCGGTTTGCAGATTCGCGAAGGGTTGCCGTGGCAGCATTTGCTGTCCTACGTCGAGGCAGTGCTGCGGGTCTACAACCGTCACGGGCGGCGCGATAACAAGTACAAGGCGCGGATCAAGATTCTGGTCAAGGCTCTGGGGATCGAAGCCTTCGCCAAGGAAGTAGAGGAGGAGTGGCAGCACCTCAAGGACGGTCCGGCGCAGTTGACCGACATCGAGTATGAGCGTGTCGCCAGTGCCTTTGTGCCACCCGATTACCGCCCACTGGCCGGTACCGACCTGGATTTCGGCACACGCCTGGCCGAGCACCCGGCGTTTGCCCGTTGGGTGGCGCGCAACGTGCAGCCGCACAAGGTGCCGGGTTACGCCAGTGTGGTGCTGTCGACCAAACCGGGCATTGCCTCGCCGCCGGGGGATGTCACGGCCGCGCAAATGGACGCGGTGGCGCAGTGGTCCGAGCAGTTCGGTTTTGGCGAAATCCGCATCGCCCATGAACAGAACATCGTCCTGCCGGACGTGCCCAAGGCCGATCTTTACGCGCTGTGGTGCCTGGCCTGCGAGCAAGGCCTGGGGAGTGCGAACATTGGCTTGCTGACCGACATCATCGCTTGCCCCGGCGGCGACTTCTGCGCCCTGGCCAACGCCAAGTCGATCCCCATCGCGCAAGCGATTCAGGCGCGCTTCGAGGATCTGGATTACCTGCATGACCTGGGCGACATCAGCCTGAACATCTCCGGCTGCATGAACGCCTGCGGCCACCACCACATCGGCAACATCGGCATTCTTGGCGTCGACAAGAACGGCAGCGAGTGGTACCAGATCACCCTCGGCGGCGCCCAGGGCAAGGACAGCGCGTTGGGCAAGGTCATCGGCCCGTCCTTCAGCGCCGCCGAAGTGCCCGATGTGATTGAACGGATCATCGGCACGTTCGTGCGCTACCGCGAGAGCGAAGAACTGTTCGTCGATACCCTGGCGCGCATCGGTCTGGAGCCGTTCAAGGAGCGTGTCTACCCGAAAGTGCTGGAGGTGTCGGTATGAACAATCTGCTGCGTTTGCGAGAGGGTGGCGCCGAGTGGGTGCGCGACGACCCATGGCAGTTGATTCGTGAAACGGCCGGTGAACTGCCGGCCGGGCCGCTGATACTGCCGTTATCCCGGTGGCTGACCCTTAACGCCGACACCACGACCGCAGCCGAAGGTGTCTGGCTCGGTCCTGACGACGAAGTGACAAACCTGACGCCGTGGTTTCCCGACCTGCCGCTGATTGCCCTGGACTTCCCGAGCTTTCGCGACGGACGCGCCTACAGCCAGGCCTATCTGTTGCGCACGCGACTCGGTTGGCAAGGCGAACTGCGCGCGATTGGCGATGTGCTGCGCGATCAACTCAGCCACATGCGCCAATGTGGCTTCGACAGCTTTGCCGTGCGCGAAGACAAGTCTGCCGAAGATGCGCTCAAGGGATTGGCGGGGATGAGTGTGTTGTATGGGCGTTCGGTGATCGAGCCTCGGCCGTTGTTTCGGCGGCGGTAGGGCGTCGAGATCTTTTGCTTGGGCCACTGATAGCATTTTGATAGAGTCCGCGTCTCATAAGGAGTCGGTGAAGAAAGGAGTCTGGTTTGGGCGCGGGCAAGAAGATTTTAGGGTTGATGGCGCTGTTGCTGATGGCGGCCCTGTGGGGCAGTTACTTTTATGTGTTCAAAGAGAACCGTAACGGCCAGCTCGGGGATGCATTCGACAGTTACGCCTGGTGTGGCACGCCGCCCGCCAGCGATAACAGCGGGCAGGGCAAGGATCAACTGTCGCTGCGTATCACCAACAACGTTCACGGCGAGTTCATGCTCTCGGGTACGGTGATCGTTTCCGAGCGAACTTTTGATCGCTACGACCTGGGCCGCAACGAACTGCGGCTGCGCATGGAGCCGCTGCAGTGGTCTTACGGCGTTGCGCCGATTTTCATGGAACAGGTCAAGATCAAACCCCTGAGCCGCAACCTGTCTTCGGTCAACAAAAGTGCCTACGCCGAACTTGAGTCCCGGCCCATCGACGTCCAGGGGCGGGCAACGGATTTTCCGTTCGACACCTATCGCTACGGCTACAAACCGGTGCTGTATTACCTCAAGGGGAACGAGCGCATCGACCTGCGCTTCAAAAACGTCACCACCAGCATGCAGATGTCGAACACCTTTACGCCGATCCAGAAGTACAACCGCGTCGAGTACATCAACGAGAAAAATTCGCTGATCAGCGAGCAAGACTACAAGCCCTATGGCGCCAACGAATGCGCATTCAGCGTCGAGCGCAAGGGCTCGTTCAAGGTGATTGTGTTGCTGCTGTTGTTGGTGATGTGCCTGCCGCTGCTGCACGTGTTCTATCGCGACGAGCCGGGCATCGACTTTCTCGCAACGCTGGTCAGTATTGGGGCGATCCGGGTGTTTCTGGTGGGGCCGTTGAACGACTTCCAGCTGTACACCATCGACTTCCTGTTCGGCGCGGTGATTATTTTGGTGGGCACGGTGTCGTTGATCAAGGCGATGCGGGCCAATAGTCGGCGGGTGTTGGCTGCGAAAAGCGGGTCTTCGTGGTGATTGCCGTGACCGTTGCGAACCAGCCCGTGGCGAGAGATGAAAATTGTGATTTTCGATACAAAAACGCCGGGCATTAGCTATACCTGTAACTCTCGTAGGCAATACCGTTGCCGTCCTTCTGACAGGAGTTAAAGCATGAAGCTTGCGTTAATGATGAGCACACTGTGCATCGCCTCGATCGGGGTGGTGGGTTGCGCCAGCAAAGTCGTCGAGCCAGATCAGTACTCCGGCTTTCTCAAGGACTACAGTCAGCTCAAGGAAGCCAAGTCGCCATCGGGCGCCGTGGTGATGCGCTGGGTCGATCCCAAGCTCAACGTCAACAAATACACCAGTGCCTACATCGAGCCGACTCAGCTTTATCCCAAACCGCAACCGACAGTAAAGATCCCTCAGACCACGCTGAACGGCATCACCAGCTACTACGATCAGGCGCTCAAGCGCGAACTGGGTAAATCCCTGCCACTGGCCAGCGGCCCCGGCCCAGGCGTTATCGTGGTGCGTGCGGCGATCACCGCCGTCAGCAGCAAGACCGAAAGCCTCAAACCGTATGAAGTGATCCCGATCGCCCTGGTGGCGGCGGCCGTCACCACCGCCAGCGGCGCTCGCGATCAGCAAACCGATCTGGCTACCGAAGCGGTGTTTCTCGATGGCGGCACCAACAAAGTCATCGCCCAAGTGGTGCGCAAGGGCACCGGCAAACCGTTGGAAAACGAAGCCCAGGTGATGAAGGCCGATGACGTGAAAAACGTGATCGATGGCTGGGCTTCGGACATGAATCAGTCGTTTGTAAAGTTCAAGTCCAAGTAACGCGGGTTTATTGTTCGCGCAAGATCGTTCCCAGGTGTGGGAACGATCAATCTCTTTGGCTATCCCCCGGGATATCGGCCGGTGTGACGGTGAGCGCAATCGGTGCCGCATGACTTTGCATTGTCTGGGCACCGACACCACAACTTGCGAAAAGCGCCATCAGGCTGAATCCCGCAACGCGAAGCAAACCATTCATAGACGTTTCCTCATTTTCCGAAGATGACATTCAGTCCGACCTGCATAAAGGCTTTTTTACTCTAGCAGGTGGTTGTCGCGTCAACCGTCCAATCATGCTGCTCCTACGGTGTGCCGGGTGTTTCAGGGATGTCAGGTGTGCTTCATTGCTTCTTCGCCTGCGCGCGCACTCGCTCTTCCTGATCACGCAGCTCCGGTGTGAACTCGGCACCGAAATCTTCGGCCTCGAACACCTGGCGAATCTCGATCTCGGCCTCTGTACCCGGCATCGGGTTGGGGCAACGCTTGACCCACTCGATCGCTTCCTCTTTCGACTTCACCTGCCACAGCCAGTAGCCGGCGATCAGTTCCTTGGTTTCAATAAACGGACCGTCGATCACCGTGCGCTTGTCACCCGAGAAACGCACGCGCGCGCCTTTGCTGCTGGGCTGCAGGCCATCGCAATCGATGAGGATGCCGGCCTTGGCCAGTTCCTCGTTGTAGTTGCCCATCGCGGTCATCAGTTCTTCGCTGGGCATCACGCCGGCCTCGGAATCGGGGCTGGCCTTTACAATGATCATGAATCGCATGGTTTTGTCTCCGTTGTAATGTGAGTTAATCACTGTCTAGTCGAATGGCCAGGCGCAAAATCGACAACGCGGCTAAAGAAATATCGCACAAACCTTCTGACACCCCGTATCCCGCGGGGGGATAGGTCGGATTTTAGTGTAGTGGTAGTCTGCGAATTCTCTGGCCATTGGAATGCCACTGTTTATGCCCGTACTGGAACTCACCACGTTGATCCCCAACCGCACGCCCGGGCAAGTCCTGGATTTCTGTCTGGAAGGCGTGAATTTCCCGAAGATTTTCCCGGAACGGGTCACACCGTTGGGTGATATCGACCTGAACAACCTGCGCATCGAAGCCGGCCGCCAGTTCCGGTTTCGACACTGGATGTTCAACGTCATCCCGTCGAACTGGACGGTGGTGATCCGGGAGGTTGGCGACACGCATTTCATCGATGAAATGCTCAAGGGGCCGCTGCGTGCCTTTCGTCATGAACATCGGGTGGGGGTGGGTGAGGGCGGTACGCTGTACACCGACCGCGTGACCTACGCGGCGATTGGCGGTGCTTTGACTGAAGGGCTGCTGGTGAATGCTTACATGCGGCGGATTTTCGCGGCGCGGCACCGCAATATGTTGCGGTTGCTCGGATAGTGCGAGCAGGTATGCGGTCCCACAGGGTTGTGCAGTGTTTGTAAGTTTTGTTGGAGCGCTTGTATCCAGTTTGCGCGACGACCTATCACAATTTGTATCTGGGCATAGGTCCTCAGCCCATTTCGTGGTTAACTTCGGCCTCGTCAAAATTCTCTACATCAACGTTCAGAAGGACTCCGTTCATGGCTCAAGTCACTCTCAAAGGCAACCCGGTTCAAGTCAACGGCCAATTGCCACAAGCCGGTTCCAAGGCGCCAGCCTTTTCCCTGGTTGCCGGCAATCTGTCCGACGTGACCCTGGCGAGCTTCGCCGGCAAGCGCAAAGTGTTGAACATCTTCCCAAGCATCGACACCCCGACCTGTGCCACCTCCGTGCGCAAGTTCAACGCCCAGGCCAATGACGTGGCCAACACCGTGGTGCTGTGCATCTCCGCTGACCTGCCGTTCGCTCAAGCCCGCTTCTGCGGCGCCGAAGGCCTGGAAAACGTGCAGAACCTGTCGACCCTGCGCGGTGCCGAGTTCATCGAGAACTACGGCGTGGCGATTGCCGATGGTCCACTCAAAGGCCTGACCGCCCGTGCCGTCGTGGTTCTGGACGAAAATGACAACGTCCTGCACAGCGAACTGGTCAAGGAAATCGCTGAAGAACCGAACTACGAAGCAGCGCTCGCCGTCCTGAAATAAGCAAACTATTACAATTGTTAACGGCCTGGCTCTGTCCAGGCCGTTTTCATTTGTGCTTCAGTGTCTTAGCTAAGACTCCTGTTCTGTAAGCCAAAGGTAAATTGCCGGTAAAGGCGCTTTGCTTAATACCCGCCAGTGCTTATCGTTCAGCCTCCCGTAGAAAAAAGCGCACGCGCCCAATGGTTGATCATTCCATGCAATCCTCCGCTTCCCGCAATCCTCGTCGCTGGCTGTTCGGCCTGCTTGTCCTGTTGGTCATCGCCGGCCTGTGCTGGAAATTCTGGCCCGCAGGCAGCAGCCCGAAGGAGGGTGCAGGGCAGAAAGCCGTTGCCGGGCATACAGGTCGGTCGGGGAGTATGCGTCCGGGATTCGGCGGGGCGACGGGGCCGGTTCCGGTGCGCGTGGCGCCGGTGGTCAAAGGCGATTTTCCGCTGTATTACAAGGCGCTGGGCACGGTCACGGCGCTGAACACCATCAATGTGCGCAGCCGCGTCGGTGGCGAACTGGTCAAGGTCTATTTCGAAGAAGGGCAAATGGTCAAGGCGGGTGACCTGCTGGCCGAGATCGACCCGCGTCCTTACCAGAACGCCTTGCTCCAGGCCGAAGGCACCTTGCTGCAGAATCAGGCGCAACTGAAAAACGCCCAGGTCGACGTCGAGCGCTATCGCGGCCTGTACCGCGAAGACAGTATCGCCAAGCAAACCCTGGACACCGCCGAAGCACTGGTCGGCCAGTATCAGGGCACGGTCAAGACCAATCAGGCGGCAGTCAACGACGCCAGGCTCAATCTGGAATTCACCAAGATCCGCGCTCCGATCGCCGGGCGCGTGGGCCTGCGGCAGCTGGACGTCGGCAACCTCGTGGCGGCCAACGACACCACGGCGCTGGTGATCATCACCCAGACCCAACCGATCAGCGTGGCCTTTACCTTGCCGGAAAACAGCCTGGATACCGTGCTGGCCCGCTATCGCACCGGCGCCAAACTGCCCGCCGAAGCCTGGGACCGTGGCGACACTAAATTGCAGGCCACCGGCGTGCTGCAGAGCCTCGATAACCAGATCGACGTCACCACCGGCACCCTGAAATTCAAGGCTCGCTACGAGAACCGCGATCAAGCGTTGTTCCCGAATCAGTTCGTCAACGTCCACCTGCTGGCCGACACCCTCAAAGACGTGGTGCTGGCGCCCTCGGCGGCGATTCAGTTCGGTACCAACGGCACGTTCGTCTATGCCCTGGACGGCGACAAGAAGGTCGCGATCCGTCAGTTGAAAGTCGGCGCCAGTGACGGGGAAAACACCGTGATTACCGAAGGCCTGGCCGTTGGTGATCGGGTGGTGCTGGAAGGCACCGACCGCCTGAAGGACGGCAGCGAAGTGGAAGTGGTCAACGACAGCAAGGATGTACCGACCACCCCGACCGAACACCTGCAAGGCAAGTCAGCTGTCACTGCGCCTGACGCGATGGCTACCGACAAGGCGAAAAAGGGCGGCGCATGAACATCTCGCGGCTGTTCATCCTTCGCCCGGTCGCCACGACCCTGAGCATGTTGGCCATTATTCTGGCCGGCGTGATCGCTTATCGGCTGCTGCCGGTGTCGGCATTGCCCCAGGTCGATTACCCGACCATCCGCGTCATGACGCTCTATCCCGGCGCCAGCCCGGATGTCATGACCAGCGCCGTGACCGCGCCGCTGGAGCGTCAGTTCGGCCAGATGCCCGGCCTGACCCAGATGGCTTCGACCAGTTCCGGCGGCGCTTCGGTGCTGACCCTGCGGTTCAGCCTCGACATCAACATGGATGTC
Source organism: Pseudomonas sp. GM18 (assembly GCF_000282195.1). Classification (GTDB taxonomy): domain Bacteria; phylum Pseudomonadota; class Gammaproteobacteria; order Pseudomonadales; family Pseudomonadaceae; genus Aquipseudomonas. Next base: position 9,859 of record NZ_AKJT01000090.1, on the reverse strand, counting down.
GCCGAGCAGCAGGTGCAGGCGGCGATCAACGCCGCGACCAATTTGCTGCCCAAGGATTTGCCGGCGCCGCCGGTGTACAACAAGGTCAACCCGGCGGATACCCCGGTGCTGACCCTGGCCATCACCTCCAAAACCATGCTGTTGCCCAAGCTCAATGATTTGGTCGACACTCGTATGGCGCAGAAAATTGCCCAGATCAGCGGCGTCGGCATGGTCACTATTGCCGGCGGTCAGCGTCAGGCGGTGCGGATCAAGGTCAACCCCGAGGCCCTGGCGGCCAACGGCCTGAACCTGTCGGACGTGCGCACCTTGATCGGTGCCTCCAACGTCAACCAGCCCAAGGGCAACTTCGATGGCCCGACCCGGGTGTCGATGCTCGACGCCAACGACCAGCTGACGTCGCCCAAGGACTACGCCAACCTGATCCTCGCCTACAGCAATGGTGCGCCGTTGCGGCTCAAGGACGTGGCACAAATCGTCGATGGCGCCGAGAACGAACGCCTGGCGGCATGGGCCAATGAAAACCAGGCTGTGCTGCTGAACATTCAGCGTCAACCCGGGGCCAACGTCATCGAGGTGGTCGACCGGATCAAGGCATTGCTGCCGAGCATCACCGACAACCTGCCGGCCGGTCTCGACGTCACGGTGCTCACCGACCGCACCCAGACCATCCGCGCCTCGGTCACCGACGTGCAACACGAACTGCTGATCGCCATCGCGCTGGTGGTGATGGTCACGTTCCTGTTCCTGCGGCGGGCCAGCGCCACGATCATTCCGTCGGTGGCGGTGCCGCTGTCGTTGATCGGCACCTTCGGCGTGATGTACCTCGCCGGGTTTTCGGTCAACAACCTGACCCTGATGGCGCTGACCATCGCCACCGGTTTCGTGGTGGACGATGCGATCGTGATGCTGGAGAACATTTCCCGCTTCATCGAAGAGGGCGACAGCCCGCTGCAAGCGGCGCTCAAGGGTGCCAAGCAGATCGGCTTTACCCTGATTTCGCTGACGCTGTCGTTGATCGCGGTGCTGATTCCGTTGCTGTTCATGGCCGACGTGGTGGGGCGTTTATTCCGCGAGTTCGCGATCACGTTGGCGGTGGCGATCCTGATTTCCCTGGTGGTGTCCCTGACCTTGACGCCGATGATGTGCGCGCGGCTGCTCAAGCGTGAACCCAAGGAAAAAGATCAGGGCTGGTTCTACCGTTCCAGCGGTGAAGCCATTGACTGGATGATCGCCGCCTACGGACGCAAGTTGCAGTGGGTGCTCAAGCATCAGCCACTGACCTTGCTGGTGGCCATCGGCACCTTGGCATTGACCGTATTCCTGTACATGGTGGTGCCCAAGGGCTTCTTCCCGGTGCAGGACACCGGGGTGATCCAGGGGATTTCCGAGGCGCCGCAGTCAATTTCCTTTGCGGCGATGAGCGAGCGCCAGCAGGAACTGGCCAAGGTGATTCTGGCTGACCCTGCGGTCGAGAGCCTGTCGTCCTACATCGGCGTCGACGGTGATAACTCGACGCTCAACAGCGGCCGGTTACTGATCAACCTCAAGTCCCACAGCAACCGCAACCTGAGCGCCACCCAAGTCATTGCCCGCCTGCAACCGGAGCTGGACAAGCTGGTCGGCATTCGCCTGTTCATGCAGCCGGTGCAGGACCTGACCATCGAAGATCGGGTCAGCCGCACGCAGTACCAGTTCAGCATGTCGTCGCCGGATGCCGAGTTGCTCAGCCTGTGGAGCGGGCGTCTGGTCGAAGCCCTGGCCCAACGTCCGGAGCTGACTGATGTCGCCAGCGATTTGCAGGACAAGGGTTTGCAGGTTTATCTGGTGATCGACCGCGATGCGGCGTCGCGGGTCGGCGTATCGGTGTCGAACATCACCGATGCGCTGTATGACGCCTTCGGTCAGCGGCAGATTTCTACCATTTACACCCAGGCCAGCCAGTACCGCGTGGTGCTGCAATCGCAGTCCGGCGAGAAGATCGGCCCCGATGCGCTGAACCAGATTCACGTCAAGACCACCGATGGCGGGCAAGTGCGTTTGTCCAGCCTGGCGCATGTCGAGGAGCGTCAGGCGCAACTGGCGATCACCCACATCGGCCAGTTCCCGGCGGTGATGATGTCGTTCAACCTGGCGCCCGGCGTGGCGTTGGGGCATGCGGTGCAGATCATCGATCAGGTGCAGAAAGACATCGGCATGCCGATCGGCGTGCAGACCCAGTTCCAGGGTGCTGCCGAAGCGTTCCAGGCATCGCTGTCGAGCACCTTGCTGCTGATTCTGGCGGCGGTGGTGACCATGTACATCGTGCTCGGCGTGCTTTACGAGAGCTACATTCACCCGATCACCATCCTCTCGACCTTGCCCTCGGCGGCGGTCGGTGCCTTGCTGGCGCTGCTGTTGAGCGGCAATGACCTGGGGATGATCGCGATCATCGGCATCATCCTGCTGATCGGTATCGTGAAAAAGAACGCGATCATGATGATCGACTTCGCCCTTGAAGCTGAACGCAATCAGGGCATGGACCCGCAGGCTGCGATCTATCAGGCGGCGCTGTTGCGCTTCCGGCCGATTCTGATGACCACCCTGGCGGCATTGTTCGGCGCGGTGCCGCTAATGCTCGCCACCGGTTCAGGCGCGGAGTTACGCCAGCCTTTGGGGCTGGTGATGGTCGGTGGCTTGCTGGTGAGTCAGGTGCTGACGCTGTTTACCACCCCCGTCATCTACTTGTACTTCGACCGCCTCGGGCGGCGCTGGGGCCGTAAGTCCGAGTCCGTGGACCCGGTAGAGCAGCCATGAACCTGTCCGGACCTTTCATCAAGCGCCCGGTCGCGACGATGTTGCTGAGCCTGGCGATCATGCTGCTGGGCGGCGTGAGTTTCGGCCTGTTGCCGGTATCGCCACTGCCGCAGATGGACTTTCCGGTGATCGTGGTTCAGGCCAGTCTTCCCGGCGCGAGCCCGGAGGTGATGGCCTCAACCGTGGCCACGCCGCTGGAGCGTTCCTTCGGCACCATCGCCGGGGTCAACACCATGAGCAGCCGTTCCAGTCAGGGCTCGACCCGGGTGATTCTGCAGTTCGACCTGGACCGCGACATCAACGGCGCGGCGCGGGAAGTGCAGGCGGCGATCAACGCCTCGCGCAACCTGCTGCCCAGCGGCATGCGCAGCATGCCGACCTACAAGAAGGTCAACCCATCGCAAGCGCCGATCATGGTGCTGTCGCTGACCTCCGATGTGCTGGAAAAAGGCCAGCTCTACGATTTGGCCTCGACCATTCTGTCCCAGAGCCTGTCCCAGGTGCAGGGTGTGGGTGAGGTGCAGATCGGCGGCAGTTCGTTGCCGGCGGTGCGCATCGAACTCGAACCCCAGGCGCTCAACCAGTACGGCGTGGCACTGGACGATGTGCGCACCACCATCGCCAACGCCAACGTGCGCCGACCCAAGGGTTCGGTCGAAGACGGCCAGCGGCTGTGGCAGGTCCAGGCCAACGATCAACTGGAAAAAGCCAAGGATTACGAGTCGCTGATCATTCACTACGCAGACGGCGCGGCCCTGCGCCTGAAGGATGTGGCCAAGGTCAGCGACGGCGTCGAGGACCGCTACAACAGCGGGTTCTTCAACGATGACGCGGCAGTCTTGCTGGTAATCAACCGCCAGGCCGGCGCCAACATCATTGAGACGGTCAACGAGATCAAGGCGCAGTTGCCGGCATTGCAGGCGGTGCTGCCGGCCAGCGTCAAGCTCAACCTGGCGATGGACCGTTCGCCGGTGATCAAGGCCACCCTGCACGAAGCGGAAATGACCCTGTTGATCGCCGTGGCGCTGGTGATTCTGGTGGTGTTCCTGTTCCTCGGTAACTTGCGCGCCTCGCTGATTCCGACCCTGGCGGTGCCGGTGTCGCTGGTGGGCACGTTTGCGGTGATGTACCTCTACGGCTTCTCCCTGAACAACCTGTCGCTGATGGCGCTGATTCTGGCTACCGGGCTGGTGGTGGACGATGCCATCGTGGTGCTGGAGAACATTTCCCGGCATATCGACAAAGGCGTGCCGCCGATGAAGGCCGCGTACCTCGGGGCGCAGGAAGTCGGCTTCACGCTGCTGTCGATGAACGTCTCGCTGGTGGCGGTGTTCCTGTCGATCCTGTTCATGGGCGGGATCATCGAAAGCCTGTTCCGCGAGTTTTCCATCACCCTGGCGGCGGCCATCGTGGTGTCGTTGCTGGTGTCGCTGACGCTGACGCCGATGCTCTGCGCGCGCTGGCTCAAGCCACATACGCCAGGGCAGGAAAACCGCCTGCAACGCTGGAGCCAGCGGGCCAACGAGTGGATGGTCGGCAAATACGCCACCAGCCTCGACTGGGTGCTGCGTCACCGTCGGTTGACCTTGCTCAGCCTGATCGTGACGATTGGCGTGAATATCGCGCTATATGTGGTTGTTCCTAAAACCTTTCTTCCCCAGCAAGACACCGGCCAGCTGATCGGTTTCGTGCGCGGCGATAATGGCCTGTCGTTCAGCGTGATGCAGCCGAAGATGGAAACCTTCCGCCGCGCGGTGTTGAAGGACGAGGCGGTGCAAAGCGTCGCCGGGTTCATCGGCGGCAACAACGGCACCAATAACGCGTTCATGCTGGTGCGGCTCAAGCCGATCAAGGAACGCAACCTGTCCGCGCAGAAAGTCATCGAGCGTTTGCGCAAGGAAATGCCCAAGGTGCCCGGTGCGCAATTGATGCTGATGGCCGACCAGGACCTGCAATTCGGCGGCGGTCGCGAGCAGACCACCTCGCAGTATTCCTACATCCTGCAAAGTGGCGATCTCGGCGCGTTACGCGAGTGGTATCCGAAAGTCGTTGCCGCCTTCAAGGCCCTGCCTGAGCTGACGGCGATCGACGCCCGCGAAGGCCGTGGTGCCCAGCAAGTGACGCTGATCGTCGATCGCGATCAGGCCAAGCGGCTGGGCGTGGACATGAACATGGTCACGGCGGTGCTGAACAACGCCTACAGCCAGCGGCAGATTTCGACGATCTACGACAGCCTCAACCAGTATCAGGTGGTGATGGAGGTCAATCCGAAATACGCCCAGGACCCGGTCACCCTGAACCAGGTCAAAGTGATTACCGCCGACGGCGCGCGAATTCCGTTGTCGACCATTGCCCACTATGAAAGCAGCCTGGAAAACGACCGGGTCAGCCACGAAGGCCAGTTCGCTTCGGAAAGCATTGCCTTCGACATGGCCGAAGGCGTGACCGTGGAGCAGGGCTCCGCCGCCATCGAGCGAGCAATTGCCAAGGTCGGCCTGCCGGAAGACGTGATCGCGAAAATGGCCGGCACCGCCGACGCCTTCGCCGCCGCACAGAAGAGCCAGCCGTGGATGATTCTCGGCGCGCTGGTGGCGGTGTATCTGGTGCTGGGCGTGCTGTATGAAAGCTACATTCATCCGCTGACCATTCTGTCGACCTTGCCGTCGGCCGGGGTCGGCGCGTTGCTGTCGATTTATGTGCTGGGCGGTGAGTTCAGCCTGATCTCCTTGCTCGGGCTGTTCCTGCTGATCGGCGTGGTGAAGAAAAACGCCATTCTGATGATCGACCTGGCGCTGCAACTGGAACGGCACCAGGGCCTGGAGCCGCTGGAATCGATCCGCAGCGCCTGCCTGCAACGGCTGCGACCGATTCTGATGACCACCCTGGCGGCGATCCTCGGTGCCTTGCCGTTGCTGCTGAGCCGCGCTGAAGGGGCGGAAATGCGTCAGCCGCTGGGCCTGACCATCATCGGCGGGCTGGTCTTCAGCCAGGTGCTGACCCTTTACACCACCCCGGTGGTTTACCTCTATCTCGACAAACTGCGCCATCGTTTCAACCACTGGCGTGGGGTGCGTACCGATGCTGCTCTGGAAACTCCGCTATGACTGACCGTTCGCTTCTCAATCTGGCTGCACCGTTGATCACGGCCCGGGGCTCGCGTTTGCTGAGCCTGTCGCTGTGCGTGGCGATGCTCAGCGCCTGCGCCATCGGCCCGGATTACCAGCGCCCGCAAGCCGCCACACCGGCGCAGTACAAAGAGGCGGCCGGCTGGCGTCAGGCCAACCCCGGCGATTCGTTGGCGCGCGGTGCCTGGTGGGAGCTGTATGGCGATCAGCAGCTCAACGGCCTGATCGAAAAACTCAACAGCGCCAACCAGACCGTTGCCCAGTCCGAAGCCCAGTACCGCCAGGCCCAAGCCTTGGTGCGCAGTGCCCGGGGGGCGTTTTTCCCGACAGTGGACCTGACCGTCAGCAAGAACCGCTCCAGCCAGGGCACCGGCAGCAGCAGCTCGAGCCTGAGCAGTTCGTCCAGCGGCATCCGTGACACTTACTCGGCGCAGGCCGGGGTCAGTTGGGAGGCGGACATCTGGGGCAAATTACGTCGAGGCCTGGAAGCCGATACGGCCAACGCCCAGGCGAGCTTTGCCGACCTGGCGGCGATGCGCCTGAGCCAGCAATCGGAGCTGGTGCAGAACTACTTGCAACTTCGGGTGATCGACGAACAGAAACGCCTGCTGGAAGCGACAGTCGAGGCCTATCAGCGCTCGCTGAAAATGACCGAAAACCAGTACCGCGCCGGCGTCTCCGGCAAGGACGCGGTGGCCCAGGCCACCACTCAGCTCAAAACCACTCAGGCGGAGAGGGTCGACCTGATCTGGCAGCGCGCGCAGTTCGAGAACGCCATCGCCGTGCTGATCGGCCTGCCGCCGGCCGAATTCAGCCTGGCCGAAACCCAAGACATCCCGGCGTTGCCTCAAGTGCCGCTGAGCCTGCCTTCACAGTTGCTGGAGCGCCGCCCGGACATCGCCTCCGCCGAACGCTCGGTGATGGCCGCCAACGCCAACATCGGCGTGGCCAAAGCGGCCTATTACCCGGACCTGACCCTGAACATGAACGGCGGTTATAGCAGCAGCACCTACGCCAACTGGATCAGCCTGCCGAACCGTTTCTGGTCGGTCGGGCCGCAACTGGCCATGACCCTGTTCGACGGCGGCCAGCGCTCGGCGGAAGTCGACCGCAGCGAAGCGGCCTATGACGAGACTGTCGCCAAGTACCGCCAGACCGTGCTCGATGGCTTTCGCGAGGTAGAAAATTACCTGGTGCAGCTCAAGGTGCTGGAAGACGAGGCCGTCGTGCGCCAGGAAGCTCTGGATGCGGCGCGCGAGTCCCTTCGCTTGACCCGGAACCAGTACAAGGCCGGGTTGATCGCTTATCTGGATGTGGTGGTGGTTCAGGCCACGGCGTTGAACAACGAACGCAACGTGCTGAACTTGTTGCAGAGCCGGCTGATTGCCAGCGTGCAATTGATTGCCGCGCTGGGCGGCGGGTGGGACGGGCAGCTTCAGGTCAGCGACAAGCAATAGCACAAGTTGATTGATCGTTCCCACGCTCCGCGTGGGAATGCCTCACCGGACGCTCCGCGTCCGCTTCTGCATGGGACGCGGAGCGTCCCTGGCCGCATTCCCACGCAGAGCGTGGGAACGATCAATCCGACAAGCTCCCTCGCCACAATCATCTTGATGGCCTTTTGGTTACTTTGTGAGTGCGTTCGTCCGCGGAATCAGTACAATCGCCGGCTTTGCTCCCCGAGAACGGACGCGGGGGGCGGTCATGAGAAACCCCATGCTCATCGGTAGTTATTCCCTTACGCTGGTTTTCATATCGCTGTGTGTGGCGATACTGGCCTCTTATACCGCGCTCGACCTCACCGGCCGCATCGCCACGGCCAAGGGCCGAGCAGTGCATTTATGGACGGTGGGTGGTGCTTTTGCGATGGGCATTGGCGTGTGGTCGATGCATTTCATCGGCATGCTCGCGTTCACATTGCCGATCGACCTGGGCTACGACACCACCCTCACGGCGCTGTCACTGTTGATCGCAGTCCTGTCTTGCGGCTTTGCCCTGTGGCTGGTCAGTCAGCCACGGCTGCCGGCCTGGCAACTGGCGTTCGGCGCGCTGATCATGGGCGCTGGCATCAGCGCCATGCATTACACCGGCATGGCCGCCATGCGCATGCAGCCGGGCATCGATTACGACCCGACCCTGTTTGGCGCGTCGCTGCTGATTGCCGTCGGCGCGTCGGGCGCGGCGTTATGGATCGCTTTCCGCCTGCGCCAGCACACGCCGCATGTTCGCCTGTTCCGTGCGGGTGCTGCAGTCGTCATGGGCATCGCCATTGTCGGCATGCACTACACCGGCATGGCCGCGGCGCGCTTTGCCGACGGCAGTTTCTGTGGCGCGGCGATCAGCGGCTTGAACGGTAAGGGGCTGGACAGCCTGGTGCTGATCACCACCCTGGCGATATTGAGCATCGCCTTGCTGACGTCGATCCTCGATGCCCGCCTGGAGGCTCGCACCGCGGACCTCGCCCACTCGCTGACCGTGGCCAACCGCGAACTCACTCAACTGGCCTTGCACGACACCCTCACCGGTTTGCCCAACCGCATGTTGCTGGCCGACCGTATCGATCAGGCCATGTCGAAAGTGCAGGAGCAGGGCGGCTGCTTTGCGCTGATGTTCATTGATCTGGACGGCTTCAAACCGGTCAACGATGCGTTCGGCCATCACATGGGCGACCAGCTGTTGCGTGAAGTTGCACTGCGCCTGCGCGAAGACCTGCGTAGCCAGGACACCCTGGCGCGGATCGGCGGCGACGAATTCGTGTTGCTGGTGCGCCTGAACGAGCCGAACGATGCGCTGAACCTCGCCGCCCGCCAGGTCGGGCTGATCGCGCGCTCGTTCCGGGTCGCCGAACATGACTTGCAGATTTCCGCCAGCGTCGGCATCGCGCTCTATCCGGGCAACGGTCAGACCGCCGAAGAGTTGCTGATGAACGCTGACGCGGCGATGTACCACGCCAAAGGCGCCGGGAAAAACGGCCATCGCTTCTTCGACGCCTCGATGAACAGCAACGCGCGCAAACAGCTGCAATTGCTCCAGGACCTGCGCAATGCTGTCGATCAGCAGCAGTTCAAACTGTATTACCAGCCCAAATTCGACGCCGGTCATGGCCGACCGGTGGGCGCCGAGGCGTTGCTGCGCTGGGAGCACCCGACCCTGGGCATGCTGCAGCCGGACACGTTCATTGACCTCGCGGAGAAGACCGGGCTGATCATTCCGATTGGCGAGTGGGTGCTCAATGAAGCCTGCCGGCAGATGCGCGAGTGGTACGTGCTCGGTTACACCGACTGGCGCATCGCGGTGAACCTCTCGGCCTTGCAATTCTGCCATGCGGGATTGGTGCAAAGCGTCGCCAAAGCCCTGGCCGCCCATCATCTGCCGGCCAACAGCCTGACCCTGGAAATCACCGAAACCACCGCCATGAGCGACGCCGATGCGAGCATGACGGTGTTGCAGGAACTGTCGGAAATGGGCGTCGACCTGTCGATCGATGACTTTGGTACCGGCTATTCGAGCTTGATGTACCTCAAGCGCCTGCCGGCCAATGAACTGAAGATCGACCGGGGTTTTGTCCGCGATCTGGAGCACGACAGCGACGACGCGGCCATTGTCTCGGCCATCGTCGCCCTCGGCCAGGCACTGGGCTTGCGGATCGTGGCCGAAGGGGTGGAAACCGGTGTCCAGCAGGACTTCCTGACCCAGCTGGGCTGCGACTCGTTGCAGGGTTACCTGCTCGGGCACCCGCTGCCGGCCGATCGCTTCATGGTCGACATTCACCGTGGGGAACAGGCTGAAGACGTTGTACCTGTAGCAGCTGCCGAGCCTGCGAGGCTGCGGTCGGCGGCGAAGCCGTCGTAAACCCTATATGCAAGGTTGTACTGACACACCGCGATAGCTGATTTCACGACGGCTGCGCCGCCGAACGCAGCCTCGCAGGCTCGGCA
>NZ_AKJT01000089.1 GCF_000282195.1 Pseudomonas sp. GM18 | reverse complement strand
CGGTATGCAAGGTTTTCCTGACGCAACGCGATAGCTGATTTACGACGGCTACGCCGCCGAACGCAGCCTCGCAGGCTCGGCAGCTGCTACAACTCAGCGTAGCGCGGCGATGGCGTCTACCGATTCACGAATCAACGCCGGGCCTTTGTAGATAAAGCCGGAGTAAATCTGCACCAGGCTCGCACCCGCAGCGATTTTCTCAGCCGCGTGCTTGCCTTCGGTGATACCGCCCACCGCGATGATCGGCAAGCGACCGGCCAGTTCCGCCGCCAGCACCTTCACGGTGTGGGTGCTCTTGTCGCGAACCGGCGCGCCGGACAACCCGCCCGCCTCGTCACCATGCTCCAGGCCTTCGACACCGACGCGGCTCAGGGTGGTGTTGGTGGCGATCACCGCATCCATCCCGGTTTCGATCAACGCTTGGGCGACTTGAGCGGTTTCTTCGTCGCTCATGTCCGGCGCGATCTTGATCGCCAGCGGCACATGTTTACCGTGGCGCTGGGCCAATTCCGCCCGGCGCGTGGCCAGATCGGCGAGCAATTGCTTGAGCGAATCGCCGAATTGCAGGCTGCGCAGGCCCGGCGTGTTCGGCGAGCTGACATTGACCGTCACGTAACTGGCGTGGGCATAGACCTTGTCCAGGCAGATCAGGTAGTCGTCGACCGCACGTTCAACCGGCGTATCGAAGTTCTTGCCGATATTGATACCCAGCACGCCCTTGTACTTGGCCGCCGCCACGCGAGCGAGCAAGTGATCGACACCGAGGTTGTTGAAACCCATGCGGTTGATGATCGCCTCGGCTTGCGGCAAGCGGAAAATCCGTGGTTTCGGATTACCCGGTTGCGGACGCGGGGTGATGGTGCCGATTTCGACGAAACCAAAACCCAGTTGGGCAAAACCATCGATCGCCGCGCCGTTCTTGTCCAGACCGGCCGCCAGGCCCACCGGGTTCGGGAATTCCAGGCCCATGACGGTTACCGGCATTTTTGCCGGAGCCTTGCACAGCAAGCCGTTAAGGCCCAAACGCCCGCCCGCGCCGATCAGGTCCAGGGACAGATCGTGGGAGGTTTCCGGGGAAAGTTTGAACAGCAGCTGACGGGCCAGGGTGTACATGGGCAGGCTTGACTCGGTTGGCGATGAGAGGCGGCGATTATAGCCGTGCATCAGAGCTTCACGCGAGGCGCGCGACAAAATCAGCCAGCGATGGCATATGCCTTGCACCAACATGGGCATCAGCACTCATGCCAACGACGGAATGAGTGGAAGGACAATGGCGTCGTCACCGGCTCTGCTCGCGCAGAGGCCATGGGACGACGTTTTTTTTGGAAGGTGCAAATCGATGAATGAACCATCAGCCGGCCCACTGGCCTGGGTCAACGGCAGCGATGCCCCGGAAAAAACCGAAATCAACCTTGGCTTCATGGCCCTGAGCGACTGCGCCTCCGTGGTGGTCGCCGCCACCCAGGGCTTCGCCCAGCCTTACGGCCTGACCCTGAACCTCAAACGCCAGTCGTCCTGGGCCAACCTGCGGGACAAACTGGTCAGCGGCGAACTCGACGCTGCCCACAGCCTGTACGGCCTGATTTACGCCGTGCACCTGGGCATCGGCGGTGTAGCCTCCACCGACATGGCCGTGCTCATGGGCCTGAACCAGAACGGCCAGAGCATCAACCTCTCCCACGGCTTGCAGGCCTTGGGCGTGACCAGTCCTGAAGCATTGGACCACCACGTGCACCAAAGTCGCCCAAAACTGACCTTCGCCCAGACATTTCCCACGGGTACCCACGCCATGTGGCTGTATTACTGGCTGGCGAGCCAGGGCATTCATCCGTTGCAGGATGTCGACAGTGTGGTGGTGCCCCCGCCGCAAATGGTCGCGCACCTGCAAGCCGGGCGCATCGACGGGTTCTGCGTCGGCGAACCGTGGGCGGCCAGTGCGGTGCAACAGAATCTCGGGTTCACCATGGCCACCACTCAGACGATCTGGCCCGATCACCCGGAAAAAGTCCTCGGCTGCACCCGCGCCTTCGTCGAGCAATACCCTAACACCGCCCGGGCCTTGGTGATGGCGATCCTCGAAGCCAGCCGCTTCGTCGAAGCCAGCCGCGAAAATCGCCGCAGCACCGCGCAACTGTTGAGCGCCCCCGAATACCTCGATGCGCCGCTCGACTGCATCGAACCGCGTTTGCTCGGGGACTATACCGATGGCCTGGGCAATCACTGGCAAGACCCGCACGCGATGCGTTTCCACAGTGGCGGCGAGGTCAATCTGCCGTATTTGTCCGACGGCATGTGGTTCATGACCCAGTTCCGTCGCTGGGGCTTATTACGCGACGACCCGGATTACCTCGGCGTGGCCCGTCAGGTTCAGCAACTAGACTTGTACCGAGAGGCCGCCACCGCTGTCGGTGTGCCCGCCCTGGCTCAGGAAATGCGCAGCAGTCAACTGATCGACGGCAAAATCTGGGACGGCTCGGACCCGGCCGGCTATGCCCGCAGCTTCACGCTGCACGCCATGAGCGACAGCGCTCCCCTTCTCGCCAGCCGCTGACAGGAGCCTGCGAATATGTTGCGTATCCTGCTGATCAACGACACCGCAAAAAAAGTCGGGCGTCTGAAAGCGGCCCTGATCGAAGCCGGGTTCGAAGTCATCGACGAATCCGGCCTGACCATTGACCTGCCCGCGCGCGTCGAAACGGTGCGTCCGGACGTGATCCTGATCGATACCGAGTCACCGAGCCGCGATGTGATGGAACAAGTGGTGCTGGTTACTCGCGACCAACCACGGCCAATCGTGATGTTCACCGACGAGCACGACCCCGGCGTGATGCGCCAGGCGATCAAGTCCGGCGTCAGTGCCTACATCGTCGAAGGCATTCACGCACAACGCTTGCAGCCGATTCTCGACGTGGCCATGGCACGCTTTGAAAGCGACCAGGCCCTGCGCGCGCAACTGCACGCCCGCGACCAGCAACTGGCCGAGCGCAAACGCATCGAGCTGGCCAAGGGGCTGCTGATGAAGATGAAGGACTGCAACGAAGAAGAGGCCTACACCCTGATGCGCCGCCAGGCCATGAGCCGCCAGCAGAAGCTGATACAGGTGGCGGAGCAGATCATTGCCATGAGTGAGTTGCTGGGCTGAAGGACGCCTTCGCGGGCAACTCGATCTCACGTGTTGGCACAGATCTCGCTAAGTAATCACTGCAAGGTAACCAACGGCGGTTGCCCCACCTACGACAAAGACGTCGCTCACCTCATTCGCCCCCTTTTGCGAATCAGGTAGCGGCGTTTTTCCGTTTTGGCCCCAGAGACCGGGGCTGGTGGTGCGGCCGTTGCGGCGCCCCACCTGCAAGCTCATGACTCCTTCTTGATACGCCTGACAGCTGAGGTGCGCGATGAATTCAAGCTTCTGGAAATCCGGCCATACCCCGACACTGTTCGCAGCCTTCCTCTATTTCGACCTGAGCTTCATGGTCTGGTACCTGCTCGGCCCTCTGGCGGTGCAGATCGCCGCTGACCTGCACCTGACCACCCAACAGCGCGGGCTGGTAGTGGCCACGCCGATTCTGGCCGGGGCCGTATTGCGCTTTGCGATGGGCCTGCTGGCTGATCGCCTGTCGCCAAAAACCGCCGGGATCATCGGCCAGATAATCGTCATCAGTGCCCTGTTCGTCGCCTGGAAAGTCGGCATCCACAGTTACGAGCAGGCGCTGTTGCTGGGCCTGTTCCTCGGCATGGCCGGTGCGTCCTTCGCCGTCGCCCTGCCACTGGCCTCGCAATGGTATCCGCCGCAGCACCAAGGCAAAGCCATGGGCATCGCCGGTGCCGGTAACTCGGGCACCGTGCTCGCCGCCCTGATCGCCCCGGTGCTGGCCGCCGCGTTTGGCTGGAGCAACGTGTTCGGCTTCGCCCTGATCCCGCTGATCCTGACCCTGATCGTCTTCGCCTGGCTGGCCAAGAATGCCCCTGAGCGGCCGAAAGCCAAGTCCATGGCCGACTACCTCAAGGCCCTGGGTGACCGCGACAGCTGGTGGTTCATGTTTTTCTACAGCGTGACCTTCGGCGGCTTCATCGGTCTGGCCAGCGCCCTGCCCGGCTACTTCAACGACCAATACGGCCTGAGCCCGGTAACTGCCGGTTACTACACCGCGGCGTGTGTGTTCGGTGGCAGCCTGATGCGTCCGTTGGGCGGCGCGCTGGCGGATCGCTTCGGCGGGATTCGCACCCTGTTGGCGATGTACACCGTGGCAGCGATCTGCATTGCGACCGTGGGTTTCAATCTGCCGAGTTCCTACGCAGCGTTGGCGCTTTTCGTCTGCACTATGCTCGGTTTAGGTGCAGGTAACGGTGCAGTATTCCAGTTGGTCCCACAGCGTTTTCGTCGGGAGATTGGTGTGATGACCGGTTTGATCGGCATGGCCGGCGGCATCGGTGGCTTCGCACTGGCGGCCGGCATGGGCGCGATCAAGCAAAGTACCGGCAGCTATCAAATGGCCTTGTGGTTGTTCGCCAGCCTCGGCGTACTCGCCTGGTTCGGTCTGCACGGGGTGAAACGTCGCTGGAGAACCACTTGGGGTTCGGCAGCCGTCACCGCTGCTCGAGTGTGAGGGCTGAATGAGCCTGCAACTGAGTTTTGCCGAAGCCAGCGCCATCGGGCCTCGCGAAGAGAACCAGGACGCTCTGCGCCTGGTCACTCCGGCCCCGGCACTGGCGGCGAGCAAGGGTTACCTGTTCGCCATCGCCGACGGCGTCAGCCAATGCGCCGATGGCGGTCTCGCAGCCCGTTCGACCTTGCAGGCCCTGGCATTGGACTATTACGCCACCCCGGAAACCTGGGGTGTCGCCCAGGCGCTGGATCGTCTGCTACTGGCACAAAACCGCTGGTTGCAGGCCAATGGTGGCGGGCAACCGCTGCTGACCACGGTCAGTGCCTTGGTGATGCGCGGCAGGCGTTTCACCCTGGCGCATGTCGGCGATTGCCGGGTTTACCGCTGGCACGCCGACACCTTGCAACGGGTGAGCGAGGATCACGTCTGGGACCAGCCGGGCATGCAGCATGTGCTTAAGCGGGCCCTGGGGCTGGATCAACATCTGGTGCTGGATTTTCTGGATGGCGAACTGCGCCTGAATGAGAGTTTCGTGCTGCTCAGCGACGGCATCTGGGCCGTGCTGGGCGACACTGCCATCGCAGCGATTCTGCGCGACCAACCTGACCTCAACAGTGCCGCGCAGACCCTGGTCAGCGCCGCGCACCTGGCCGGCAGTCAGGACAATGCCAGCGCCCTGCTGGTGCGGGTCGATGCCCTTGGCGAAACCAGCATCGGCGATGCACTGATTCATCTGCAGCAATGGCCGCTCCCGCCCGCACTGAAACCGGGCCAGACCTTCGAAGGCTGGCAGGTCGAAGGGATCCTCGGCCAGAGCCAACAATCGCTGCTCTATCGGGTGCGCGATGCACAACAACAGCGCTGGTTACTGAAAACCTTGCCCGGTGCTTTGCGTGACGATCACCAGGCCGGGCAGGCATTGTTATCGGAGGAATGGTTTCTCAAGCGTGTGGCCGGTCGGCATTTCCCTGAAGTCCATGCCGCCAGTCAGCGTCAGCATTTGTACTACGTGATGCGTGAATATTCCGGGTCGACCCTGGCCGAGCTGCATGAACGGGTCGCAACACTGCCACTGGCACAATGGCAGGACCTGGCCGAACGCTTGCTACGGGCCGTCGGCATCCTGCATCGACGGCAGATTCTGCATCGCGATATCAAACCGGAAAACCTGCTGCTGGGGGACGACGGCGAGTTGCGTCTGCTGGACTTCGGCCTCGCCTACTGTCCCGGGCTGTCCGAAGATCAAGCCTTCGCCCTGCCTGGAACGCCCAGCTATATCGCGCCGGAAGCCTTTCGCGGCGACCCGCCGACACCACAACAGGATTTGTATGCAGTCGGCGTGACCTTGTATTACCTGCTCACCGGGCATTATCCCTACGGCGAAATCGAAGCTTTCCAGCGCCCACGGTTCGGGATGCCTGTCAGCGCCAGTCGCTACCGGCCCGACCTGCCGGAATGGATCGCGCAGAGTCTGGAACGCGCGGTGGCGGTGGCCCCGGATCAGCGCTTTGAAACGGCGGAAGAATGGTTGTTGCTGCTGGAACAGGGAGAACGACGCAGTTTGAGCGTGCGCCCCAGACCGTTACTGGAGCGCGAGCCGTTGAAAGTCTGGCGGACGTTGGCGCTGGTGTCGTTGCTGGTGAATCTGGTGCTGTTGTTTTTGTTGTTTCATGGCTGAGTTTTCACTGCACTTTCTGCTTCAAAACTGGGCATCGCGCCTTGAACCGGTGCACGAAAACACCCTCCTCCCATGACCAGAGCCCATAAATCTGGCCCTTGCGAGACTTGGCACAACCACTGCATTACCTTTCCCAACATACATAAAGCCCGGCCTTCAACGTAGAAGGCTGCGCTGCCCGAGAGAACGGGACAAGGACAAAGGCGTCCTCGCTAGTTAGCTAGCGGGACGCCTTTTTTTGTTTGCGCAAAATTTTGTCGAGCAAGGCTTGAATGCCCTGATGAGGCAGGCCCGAGCTCCCCGGAGAACCTGATGAAAAAACTAAAACTGGTGATGATCGGCAACGGCATGGCCGGGGTTCGTACCCTGGAAGAGCTGCTCAAGCTGAGTAATGAGCTGTACGACATCACGGTCTTCGGCGCCGAACCCCATACCAACTACAACCGCATCCTGCTGTCGCCCGTACTGGCCGGCGAACAGACGTTCGAAGAGATCGTGCTCAACGATCTGGACTGGTACCTGGAAAACAACATCAAACTGCTGCTCAACCGCAAAGTGGTGGAGATCGACCGGGTCAAACGCCGGGTCATCGCCGAAGACGGCACCGAGGCCGAATACGACCGTCTGCTGATCGCCACCGGCTCGACCCCGTTCATCCTGCCGATCCCCGGCAATACCTTGCAGGGCGTGATCGGCTACCGCGACATTGCCGACACCCAGGTGATGATCGACACCGCCAAGACCCACAAGCACGCCGTGGTCATCGGCGGCGGCCTGCTGGGCCTTGAAGCCGCCAACGGCCTGATGCTGCGGGGCATGCACGTCACCGTGGTGCACATCGGCGAATGGCTGCTGGAGCGCCAACTGGACAAAACCAGCGGCCAACTCCTGCAAACCGCCCTGGAAGCCCGCGGCCTGCATTTTCGCCTGTGCGAACAAACCCAGGCCCTGCACGACGCCGGCAATGGCCGGGTCGGCTCGGTGCAGTTCAAGAACGGCGACATCATCCCCGCCGACCTGGTGGTGATGGCCGCCGGCATTCGCCCCAACACCGAACTCGCGGAAAAAGCCGGCATCCCTTGCAGTCGCGGGATTCTGGTCAACGACACGATGCAAACCTACGACCCCCGGGTGTACGCCATCGGCGAATGCGCCAGCCATCGCGGCACCGCCTACGGCCTGGTCGCGCCGCTGTTCGAACAGGCCAAGGTGTGCGCCAACCACCTCGCCCAACTGGGTTTCGCCACCTACAAGGGCTCGGTGACGTCGACCAAACTGAAAGTCACCGGCATCGACCTGTTCTCCGCCGGCGATTTCATGGGCGGCGAAGGCACCGAGACCATCACCCTCTCCGACCCGATCGGCGGGGTCTACAAAAAACTGGTGATCAAGGATGACGTGCTGGTCGGGGCCTGTCTGTACGGCGATACGGCGGACGGTGGCTGGTATTTCCGACAAATCCGTGAGAACCATGCCATTGGCGAGATCCGCGATCATTTGATGTTCGGCGAAAACGCCTTGGGCGACGTAGGACACCAGGGCCAGGACAAGGCCATGAGCATGGCCGACACCGCCGAAGTCTGCGGCTGCAATGGCGTGTGCAAAGGCACCATCGTGAAGGCCATTCAGGAACACGGGCTGTTCAGCGTCGACGACGTGAAGAAACACACCAAGGCTGCCAGTTCCTGCGGCTCCTGCGCCGGCCTCGTCGAACAAATCCTGATCAACACCGTGGGCGGTGCGGCAGACGTCAAACCGAAAAGCGAAAAAGCCATCTGCGGGTGCAGCGACCTCAACCACGGGCAAATCCGCCAGGCCATCCGCGACCAACACCTGCTGACCATCGCCGGCACCATGAGCTACCTGAACTGGCGCACCCCGAACGGCTGTGCCACCTGCCGCCCGGCGCTCAACTACTACCTGATTTCCACCTGGCCGGGCGAGGCCAAGGACGATCCGCAATCGCGCCTGATCAACGAACGCGCCCACGCCAACATTCAGAAAGACGGCACGTACTCCGTAGTCCCACGGATGTGGGGCGGTGTGACCAATCCTTCAGAACTGCGGCGCATTGCCGACGTGGCCGACAAGTACAACGTGCCGATGGTCAAGGTCACCGGCGGCCAGCGCATCGACTTGCTGGGGATCAAAAAGCAAGACCTGCCGGGCGTCTGGAAAGACCTGGACATGCCGTCCGGACACGCCTACGGAAAATCCATCCGCACCGTGAAAACCTGCGTCGGCAGCGAGTTCTGCCGCTTCGGCACCCAGAACTCCACGCAACTGGGCATCGAGCTCGAACATGACCTGTTCAACATGTGGTCGCCGCACAAAGTGAAACTGGCCGTCTCCGGTTGCCCACGCAACTGCTCGGAAGCGGGGATCAAGGACGTCGGAATTATCGGCGTGGATTCCGGCTGGGAGATGTACATAGGTGGCAACGGCGGGATCAAGACCGAAGTCGCGGAGTTCTTCGTCAAGTTGAAAACCGCCGAAGAAGTGCGCGAATACAACGGCGCGTTCCTGCAGCTGTACCGCGAAGAAGCCTTCTACCTCGAACGCACCGTGCATTACCTGCAACGGGTCGGCATGGAACACATCAAGAAAGCCGTGCTGGAAGACCCGGTGCGGCGCAAGGCCTTGAACGAACGCCTGCAATTCTCCCTGTCGTTCGAACAGGACCCGTGGAAGGAACGCCTCGAACAGCCGCTGCTGAAAAAAGAATTCGAGGTCATTCCCGTGAAGAACCTGGAGGTGTCGGTATGAACTGGCTGGATATCTGCGCACTGGAAGAGATCAACACCCTTGGCTCGCGGATCATCGCCGGCCCGAAAGGTGACATCGCGATTTTTCGTACGAGCGACGATGAGGTTTTCGCCCTCGACGACCGCTGCCCGCACAAGGGTGGGCCGCTGTCCCAAGGCTTGATCTACGGTAAACGGGTCGCCTGCCCGCTGCACAACTGGCAGATCGACCTGGAAACCGGCGAGGCCCAGGCTCCCGATATCGGCTGCGTCCACCATCACTCGGCACGGGTCGAGAATGGCCGGGTGTTGCTGGCCCTGCGGGAAGCAAGCTGATGGACCGCCAAATAACCGCCTCCACCTGCTGCTATTGCGGGGTCGGCTGCGGCGTGCTGATCGAGCACGACGGCGAGCGCATCCTCGGCGTCAGCGGCGATCCGGCGCACCCGGCCAACTTCGGCAAGTTGTGCAGTAAAGGTTCGACCCTGCACCTGACCGGCGACCTGACAGCACGGGCGTTGTACCCGGAACTGCGCCTGGGCAAGGACCTGGCCCGCAGCCGCACCGATTGGGACAGCGCCCTCGATCACGCCGCCAGTGTCTTCGCCAAGACCATCGCCGAACACGGCCCGGACAGCGTCGCGTTCTATATCTCCGGGCAATTGCTGACCGAGGATTACTACGCCTTCAACAAACTGGCGCGGGCACTGGTGGGCACCAACAACATCGACAGCAATTCGCGGCTGTGCATGTCTTCAGCGGTGGTCGGCTACAAGCGCAGCCTCGGCGCCGACGCTCCGCCCTGCAACTATGAAGACCTGGAACTGAGCGATTGCGTGATGATCGTCGGCAGCAACATGGCCTACGCCCACCCGATCCTGTTTCGACGCCTGGAAGAAGCCAAATCCCGCCGGCCGCAGATGAAAGTCATTGTCATCGACCCTCGGCGCACCGACACCTGCGATCTGGCTGACCTGCACCTGGCGATTCTGCCCGGTACCGATGTCGCATTGTTCCATGGGATTTTGCACCTGCTGCTGTGGGAAGACTGGGTCGACCGCGACTTCATCAAGGCCCACACCGAGGGCCTGGCCGAGCTGAAAAACCTGGTGCGCGATTACACCCCGGCAATGGTTTCGCAGCTCTGTGGCATCAGCATCGAGCAACTGCAGCAATGCGCGGAATGGGTCGGCACTTCACCGAGTTTTCTGTCGCTGTGGTGCATGGGGCTGAATCAGTCCACCGCCGGCAGCGCGAAGAACAGCGCGCTGATCAACCTGCACCTGGCTACCGGGCAAATCGGTCGGCCCGGCGCAGGACCTTTCTCGCTGACGGGTCAGCCTAATGCCATGGGCGGTCGGGAAACCGGGAGCTTGTCGAACCTGCTGCCAGGCCATCGTGAAGCGGCCAATGCCGAACACCGCGCGCAAGTAGCCGCCTACTGGGGCATCGATCAACTGCCCGAAAACACCGGGCTCACGGCCATCGAACTGTTCGAGCAGATGCGCAGCGGCAAGATCAAAGCCCTGTGGATCGCCTGCACCAACCCTGCCCAGTCGATGCCTGACCAGACCGCTGTGCGCGAGGCACTGCAAGCCTGTCCGTTCGTGGTGTTGCAGGAAGCCTTCCACACCACCGAAACCGCCGCGTTCGCCGACCTGCTGCTGCCCGCCGCCAGTTGGGGTGAAAAGGACGGCACGGTCACCAACTCCGAGCGACGCATTTCCCACGTCCGCCGAGCCATCGGCGCACCCGGTGAAGCTCGGTCCGACTGGGCAATCACCGTGGATTTCGCACAGCGCCTGGAAAAACATCTGCGTCCCGGAACCACCAGCCTGTTTGCCTTTGAAACCCCGGCACAGGTCTTTGACGAATACAAACAACTGACTCGCGGCCGCGACCTCGACCTGTCCGGGATCAGTCATGAGTTGATCGACCAGCTCGGCCCCCAGCAATGGCCCTTCCCCGCCGGAGCCCGCGAAGGCACCGCGCGGTTGTACCTCGACGGGGTTTTCCCGACCGCCAGCGGGCGTGCGCAGTTCGTGACCGACCCGTATCGCGCCGCCAAGGAACAACGCGATGCGCGTTTCCCACTGACCCTGATCACCGGCCGCCTGCGCGATCAATGGCACGGCATGAGCCGCACCGGCACCGCCGCGCAGCTGTTCGGCCATGTCAGCGAAGCCGTGTTGAGCCTGCACCCGGATGAACTGCGTCGGCACCGCCTGCAACCTGGCGACCTGATCAATATGAAAAGTCGCCGGGGCGCGGTGATCCTGCCGGTCAGCAGCGACGACAGCGTACGTCCGGGCCAGGCTTTCCTGCCGATGCATTGGGGCGACCGTTTTCTCAAGGGCGGCGTGAATACCCTCACCCTTCCCGCCTTCGATCCGCTGTCGAAACAACCGGAACTCAAACACAGTGGTGTGCGACTCGAGCCTGTGCAATTGCCCTGGCAGCTTTTCGCCCTCATCGAAGGCGATGTTCAACAGCACCTGGAGACGTTGCGACCACTCTGCGAGGCGTTTTCCTACGCTAGCCTCAGCTTGGCTGGCCGTGAGCGTCCCGCGCTGCTGATACGCGCCGCCAGCGCCACCGCGCCAGAGCCGCAGCTGTTGCGTGATATCGATCAATGCCTGGGGCTCAACGACGGCCCGGTATTGGCCTACGACGATCCCCGGCGTTCGATCGGTAAACGGGTGCGTATCGAGAACGGCCGGATTACCGCGATTCGCCTGGCCGGCGAAACACTCGCCCAACACTGGCTGCAAAGCCTGTGGCTCGAAGGTCGCGCTGACGAACAGCTGCGCCGTTGGCTGCTGGCACCGTTGAGTGCGCCACCAGGCAACGCTGGCGCCCCGGCATCCGGCACCAAAACCCTGTGCAACTGCATGAACGTCAGCCAGAACGCAGTCTGTGCCGGCATCAGCCGTGGCCTGGACTTGCAGGGTTTGAAACAAGAATTGGGCTGCGGCACGCAATGCGGCTCCTGCGTCCCGGAAATCAAGCGTTTGCTGGCCGCCACTGCGCAGCCAGTCGCCGTCACCTCGTGAGGAAAACACTATGAGCGCAAAAGTCTGGCTGGTGGGTGCGGGTCCCGGCGATCCGGAATTGCTGACCCTCAAGGCGGTTCGCGCGCTGCGCGAAGCGGACGTAGTGTTGATCGACGATCTGGTCAATCCCGCAGTGCTGGAGCATTGCCCGAGCGCGCGAATTATTCCTGTGGGCAAGCGCGGCGGCTGTCGCTCCACGCCTCAAGCTTTCATTCATCGCCTGATGCTGCGTTACACCCGCCACGGCAAATGCGTGGTGCGGCTCAAGGGTGGCGATCCGTGCATTTTCGGGCGTGGTGGTGAAGAGGCGCAGTGGTTGCGTGAACGAGGGGTCGAGGTTGAGCTGGTCAATGGCATTACCGCTGGCCTTGCCGGCGCGACCCAATGCGATATTCCGCTGACGCTCCGGGGCGTCGCGCGGGGCGTGACACTGGTCACGGCGCACACTCAGGATGACAGCAGCCTGAACTGGCAAGCCCTGGCTCAAGGCGGTACCACACTGGTGGTCTACATGGGCGTGGCGAAACTCAGTGAGATCCGCGAACAACTGCTGGCCGGCGGAATGGCAGCCGATACACCTGTGGCGATGATCGAAAATGCTTCGCTGCCGCACCAACGGGAATGTCGGAGCGACCTGACGGCGATGGAAGACGATGCCTGCGCCTTTGAGTTGAAAAGCCCGGCCATTTTGGTGATTGGAACCGTGGCAGCCCGTGCAACGTCATCTCTGTGGGAGCGTGGCTTGCCCGCGATGGCGGTCGATCAATCAGCCTGAACCTGCCTGCTCCAACACATCATCATCAAATCGCAGACAAAGAAAAGCCCGGCCTAAACCGGGCTTTTCCAGAGCTGCGAGCTAATTACTTAGCTTGAGCTTCAACCTTCGCTTCTACGCGACGGTTTACAGCACGGCCAGCTTCAGTGGCGTTGTCAGCAACTGGGCGGGATTCGCCGTAGCCAACAGACTGAACGCGGGACGACTGAACACCGTACTGGTTGGTCAGAACTTGCTTAACGGCGTTTGCACGACGCTCGGACAGTTTCTGGTTGTAAGCGTCAGGACCGACGTTGTCAGTGTGACCTTCAACAACAGTAGTGGTGGATGGGTACTGCTTCATGAAGTCAGCCAGGTTTTTGATGTCGCCGTAGCTGTTAGGCTTGACTACCGACTTGTTGAAGTCGAATTTCACGTCCAGCTCAACACGAACAACTTCAGCAACTGCCGGGCAGCCATCAGCGTCAACAGTTACGTTGGCTGGGGTGTCAGGGCACTTGTCAACGTTGTCGCAAACGCCATCGTTGTCGCTGTCGGAGCAAACTTCAGCTGGTGCTGGAACTGGAGCAGCAGCAGGCTTGGAGCCGCCACCGAAGTTCACACCGATACCGACGCTAGGAGCCCACTCAGTGTCGCCCTGGTCGATGTTGTACTGAGCTTCAACGCCAGCACGGGCGTAGAAGTTTTCAGTGAAGTACAGCTTGGCACCGCCGCCAACGTTGGCGAAAGTGGAGCGGTTACGACCCGAACCGTTCTGGCCAATGCTCTGGTCCGAGAAACCGGCAGAAACGTATGGACGGATCATGTCGCCTGGGTTGTTGAAGTGGTACAGAGCGTCCAGAGCGGTATCAGCGCCCTTTACGTTGCGACCATCATCTGCACGTACGTTGTGCACTTCGTCGTAGGCCAGACGCAGTTCTACGTCGTCGGTCAGGAAGTAACCAACCGAACCGCCGAACAGGTTGCCGTTGTTCTTGAAGTTACGATCGCTATCGTACTGTTCTTTCTTGGCGAAGCCTTCGATTTCAACTGCGCCTTGGCCTTGTGCCAGCGCGCCGAACGAAGTAGCGGCAATAAGAGAACCAATGGCCAAGCCCAAGGTGTTTTTCAGTTTCATCCGTTAAATCCCCATCTGGTGATTGTGAAGCAGTCCCGCAAACCGGGGGACAACTCGGCGGCAAGTCTATCAGAACTTGCCTACACGTAAGAGATATTTGCGCCGAACTAAGTTTCAGCAATGCCTGCAAATTTCTCACGCAATTTGTCTAGAGCGCGCTTGTACCGCATTTTTGTCGCACTCAAACCCATGTGCATGATGTCTGCGATCTCCTGAAACTCCAGCTCTGCGACAAAACGTAGCACCAGAATTTCACGGTCAATCGGGTTCACATACACCAGCCAGCGATCAAGTCCGCCCTTCTCCTCGGGTTTCGGCGCCTTTTCTTCAGACGCTTCCTCAAGGGGGTCCAGACTCAAAGCGTCCATCAAGCGACGCTTACGCCGTTCCTTCCGATACTGTGTGATGCACTCGTTGTACGTAATGCTGTAGAGCCACGTTTTGAACTTCGATTTGCCCTCGAAGTTCTTCAGGCCGTACAGCACCTTCAACATCACTTCCTGACAGACATCGTCTGCATCACGATCGTTCCCCAGATATCGTGCACAAACGTTAAATAATGTTCGCTGGTAACGCCGCATCAGTTCTTCATAGGCGCGCGTTACGTGAAACAGCTCGGAGTGCGAGCGCGCGACCAACTCCTCATCAGAGAGCTCGCGGGGGTCGTAGCGCGTGGAGAGCGATTGAGCTTTATTCAAAACAAGTCGGGCCGACAGTCAGGTCAATGTCCGCCGCAGCCCTTCAGGGCAATTTGCGGCGGCATACATTAGCAGGATTTGCCGGGTTAGCGGCTACTCACATGCTGCTCCAGGAGAATCCGATTCGAGAGAGAGACTAGCTCACCCTCGTCGGTCAGCACCGTGGTTTTCACCGTGCCGATCTCTTCGATCTGACCTTCGACCTCGCCAACACGCACTTGTTGCCCAACCTGATACAACTCACGCACATAGATTCCCGCAAGAATCTGACCGGCAATTTCCCGGCTTCCCAACCCCATGGCCAGCGCAACCGCCAGACCAACGGTAATCAAGACGATCACAATCACGTGGTTGAGCAGGTCTGTCTTGACCTCCAACTGGCTGATCGCAACCGAAATACTGATGATGATCACCAGGCCCTGGGCAATCCGCCCCAGGCCTGCGGCGTAATCCAGCCCCACGCCTTCTGCCGCGCCACGCACCAGCCCATTGGCCAGTTGCGCCAGCAAGACACCTACCAGCAGCACCAGCGCCGCGCCGAATACTTTCGGCACATACAGTGCCAACATGTCCAGCGTAGCCGAAACGCGCTCAAGCCCCAGGGACTCTGCGGCGGAAACCAGAAAAATCAGCAGGACGAACCAGTAGACGATTTTGCCGATCAGCGTCGAAATAGGCACCTGGAGGCCGGCGCGGGACAGTAATTTGGTCAGTCCGGTGCCGCCCATCAGGCGATCGAGGCCCAATTTGGCGAGCAATTTTGAGAGCAGCGTGTCCAGCAGCTTGGCCACGACAAAACCCAGCAGCAGCACAACCAGTGCGCCGAACAGGTTCGGAATGAAGTTCGCAACTTTGGTCCACAACGCAGTCATTGCAGTGACGAGGCTCTGAGTCCAGAGATCAAGTTCCATATTCAATCAGCCTTATCAGCAGTGCGAGCGGTAGGTTTACGCAGACGAGAGACCGGCGCGACATGGGCCGATCCGTTATTCAGGGCGATCATCAGCGCGGGCAGCCAACGGCCCAGCAGGCTGAACAGATCACCGGCACCGACCTGGCGGTTGGCGGTTTTCAACACGCGACCCAGGCAGGCATCGTCGTCACGGCTGGACGGCGAAGCTTTGAGCATGTCACGCAAAGACTGTTCAAACGGATCGTGCATACGCACCTCTCGTGATATCTGTGAAAGACGCGATCAAATTTGCTCGGGTCACATGGCTCATCGTCAGACCCAGCGCAAACGTCGGAATAACCACCACTGCCCCAGCGCCACCAAGACCATCAACAGGCAGGCGACCAGGAAGCCGTAGGGGCTGGCAGAGAACGGAATTCCGCCGACGTTGATGCCCAAAAGACCGGTCAGAAAACTCATCGGCAAAAAGATCCCGGTGATGATCCCGAAGCGGTACATCGTGCGGTTCATGCGCACGCTCAAACGCCGGTCTTCAGCCTCCAGGACCAGCCCCACGCGCTCCCGGGTCAATTCCAGTTCCTCGAGATACCGGGTCAGGCTGTTGTTCAATTCGTTCCAGTAATCGCCATCGTCTTCGCAGAACCACGGCAGCTTTATCCGCGTCAGCTGACCGAAAATATCCCGCTGCGGCGCCAGAAAACGCTTCAGTCCAGCGGCCCTGCGACGGATCTGCAAAACAGCCCCATGCTCAGGTGTATACCGTTCGTCGGCATCCAGCTTTTCTTCTTCCTCATCGACAACTTCCGAGAGGTCGCCGACCAGATCCTGCACTTTGTGGGTGAGGTATTGCGCCATATACAGGATCAGTTCGGAAGCGGTTCTCGGCCCTTTGCCGTCGGCCAGTTGCACCAACAACTCTTCGGTGGCACGCAACGGCCGCAAACGCAGGGAAATCACCCGCTGGGCCGAACCGAAGATCCGCACCGAGACCATGTCTTCCGGCTCCGCGCCCGGGTTCAGGTTGACCCCGCGCAGAAACAGCAGCAGTTCAGAGTCCGGCAGCGGCAAAAGACGCGGTCGGGTGTTCTCTTCCAGCAACAAATCGCAACTAAATTCACTCAGCCCGCTGAATTTGCGCAGCCAGGTCTGGGTTTGCGGGTGACTGCGATCCCAGTGCAGCCACAGGCTTTCATGGGCCTGCAGCTGCAAGTCATCGAGTTCAGTCCGGGCTATCGAACGCGCACCGCCTTTACCGTCCAGCACCAGGGCATGCACCAGCCCCCACTGCGCGTTTTCTTCCTCGAACATCCTCACCCCTATTCTTGAAACAAAAAGCCGGCAGCGCTTATTCAGGCATTTTCAGCGGGCTAGGCGAGATGATCACGCCGTTGTTATCCGCATAAACGTAGTGGCCCGGGTGAAAGGTCACGCCCGCGAAGGTCACGGCAACGTTGAGATCGCCAACACCGCGCCTGTCGGTTTTCATCGGGTGACTGGCCAGGGCCTGAACCCCCAGATCGGTTTGCGCGATGACGTCGACATCGCGGATGCAACCGTAGATCACCAGCCCTTCCCAGCCGTTGCTCGCAGCTTTCTCGGCCAGCATGTCGCCCAACAGCGCGCGGCGCAGGGAGCCGCCACCGTCGACCACCAGCACCTTGCCGTTGCCCTTGAGCTCGACTTGCTCCTTGACCCGCGAGTTGTCTTCGAAACATTTGATGGTCACGATTTCGCCACCGAAAGAATCACGGCCACCAAAATTGCTGAACATCGGTTCCAGCACCTGCACCAGCTCCGGATAGGCGTCGCACAGGTCAGGCGTGAGGTAATGGTTCATCGAGAAACTCCTGTAACAAGGAAGACAATCGAGTATGCAGCATACTCGGGCCAAGGCTGGGCGGATGCAAATCGCTCCGCTCGCACGAACACAGCGACCGCATCAGCCACTCAAAGTGACCAGAACCGCTCAATTCGTCACATATTAGCCGCAAGCCGACCAGAGAGAAATGCCCTTGTTAGCGCATCAAGCTCAAATCGCCGTGGCCAAATCCGGCTTTTCACCCAGCAAAGGCGTCTTTTGATCCGTCAGCCAGCGCGCGACCAACGGCCAGACTTCAGTCTGTGCAGCCTTGCTGACCAGCATTTCCACATGACCGAAATTATCGCCAAAGCCTTGCTCGCGGCCAAGGGTGATGAACTGCTTGTGCTCGGAGCCGACTTGATCGAACAGCTTATGGCAGGCCCAGGTCGGGTCCTGATGATCGCCCGCGGCGCTCACGGCCAGCACCGGCAACTGCACCTCGGCCAAACCCGCCCACCAGTCTTTGTCGGCATCGCCGAAACGGCCGAACAGCCCGTACCAACGCATGCTTTCCAGGGCCAGGCCTATCGGCTCGTCCTCCGGGCCGCGTTTGAGCCGTGAGCCCGACAGTTGGGCAAAACGCTTGAGAATGAAGCGCCCGCTCCACTCCACCGGCGGAAACTTCAACGGCCAGTAGGTGCGACTGACCTGCGTGCCGAAAAACGCTGCAGAAGCCACGACGGGCTCGCCCAGGTACTGGCCGCCCAATGCCGCGGCCAAAGTAATGCCGCCCAGCGAATGGCCGATCCAGTGCGGGATCTGGCCGCTTTGCTCGCGCACGAACGCGCCAATGGCCGGCAAATCGTACCGCGCATAATCGGCGACGCTGTTCTGGCGATAGTTCTGGTTGCGCTGAGACAGGCCGTGACCGCGCATTTCCGGAATCCACACATCGAATCCCAGACGCGTCAGATAAGCGCCCAGGCCCAAACCTTTGGGGGAGAACCAGAATCGCCGATTGGAAAAGCTGCCGTGCAGCAGAATCACCGGCACGCCACGCACCGCCGGCTCATCGGCCATGCCCAGGCGCGTCACAGCCAGTTCGACGGTGCCGTCGGGGCTGTTGCCAGGTTTCAAACGATAGACGTCTTCGCTCAGATCACCGCGCCGCTCGGCGCTGATCAGGGCGACAGGAAATAGGTTGCTGCTACTTTGCATATGCTCTTGCACAAAAAAGGGCGGCATCCAACGGAGCCCGCCCTACTTGAATCTTAAAGCCCCAGCCGTTCGACCGGGGCTTCATTCGCGAATCAGGCCGAAGCCTGACCTTCAGCCAGGAAGAACCAGGTTTCCAATACGGAATCGGGGTTCAGCGAAACGCTTTCGATG
This sequence comes from Pseudomonas sp. GM18, assembly GCF_000282195.1. Taxonomy (GTDB): domain Bacteria; phylum Pseudomonadota; class Gammaproteobacteria; order Pseudomonadales; family Pseudomonadaceae; genus Aquipseudomonas. Next base: position 8,921 of record NZ_AKJT01000089.1, on the reverse strand, counting down.
CCCTGCTCCATCAGCCACTTGGCCAGGTCCGGGTGGTCCGAAGGGCCCTGACCGCAGATGCCGATGTACTTGCCGGCCTTGTTGCACGCGGCAATGGCGTTGGCCAGCAGCTTCTTGACCGCAGGGTTACGCTCGTCGAACAGGTGCGCAATGATCCCGGAGTCACGGTCCAGGCCCAGGGTGAGCTGGGTCAGGTCGTTGGAGCCGATGGAGAAGCCGTCGAAGAACTCGAGGAATTCTTCAGCCAGGATCGCGTTGGACGGCAGTTCGCACATCATGATCACGCGCAGACCGTTGTCGCCACGGGCCAGACCGTTTTCAGCCAGCAGATCGACCACCTGGCTCGCTTCGCCCAGGGTACGGACGAACGGCACCATGATTTCAACGTTGGTCAGGCCCATCTCGTTACGCACGCGCTTGAGGGCGCGGCATTCGAGTTCGAAGCAGTCACGGAACGATTCGCTGATGTAACGCGAAGCGCCACGGAAGCCCAGCATCGGGTTTTCTTCTTCCGGCTCGTAGAGTTTGCCGCCGATCAGGTTCGCGTATTCGTTGGACTTGAAGTCCGACAGACGCACGATGACCTTTTTCGGCCAGAACGCTGCCGCCAGGGTGCTGATGCCTTCGACCAGTTTGTCGACATAGAAGCCGACCGGGTCGTTGTAACCGGCAATGCGCTTGTCGACGCTGTCCTTGATTTCCTGCGGCAGGCCGCCGTAGTTCAACAGCGCCTTGGGGTGCACGCCGATCATGCGGTTGATGATGAATTCCAGACGGGCCAGGCCCACACCGGCGTTCGGCAGTTGCGCGAAGTCGAAGGCGCGGTCCGGGTTGCCGACGTTCATCATGATCTTGAACGGCAGCTCCGGCATGGCATCCACGGAGTTTTTCTTGATGTCGAAGCCCAGTTCGCCTTCGAAGATGTAACCGGTGTCGCCTTCAGCGCAGGAAACGGTCACGCCCTGACCGTCTTTCAACAGCTGGGTGGCGTTGCCGCAACCGACCACGGCCGGGATGCCCAGCTCGCGAGCGATGATCGCCGCGTGGCAGGTACGGCCGCCACGGTTGGTGACGATGGCGCTGGCGCGCTTCATGACCGGTTCCCAGTCCGGGTCGGTCATGTCGGAAACCAGAACGTCGCCCGGCTGGACTTTGTCCATCTCGGACACGTCCTTGATGATCCGCACCTTGCCGGCGCCGATGCGCTGGCCGATGGCGCGACCTTCCACCAGCACGGTGCCGGTTTCTTTCAACAGGTAACGTTCCATGACGTTGGCCTGGGTGCGGCTCTTCACGGTTTCCGGACGGGCCTGCACGATGTAGAGCTTGCCGTCGTCGCCGTCTTTGGCCCATTCGATGTCCATCGGGCACTTGTAGTGCTTCTCGATGATCATCGCCTGCTTGGCCAGTTCGCTGACTTCGGCGTCGGTCAGGCAAAAACGTGCGCGATCGGCCTTGTCCACGTCGATGGTCTTGACCGATTTACCGGCCTTGGCTTCGTCGCCGTAGATCATCTTGATCGCTTTGCTGCCCAGGTTGCGACGCAGGATGGCCGGGCGACCGGCTTCCAGCGTGCCTTTGTGGACGTAGAACTCATCCGGGTTCACCGCGCCTTGTACGACGGTTTCGCCCAGGCCGTAGGCGCCGGTGATAAACACCACGTCACGGAAGCCCGATTCGGTATCGAGGGTGAACATCACGCCGGCGGTGCCGGTTTCGGAGCGGACCATGCGCTGCACGCCAGCCGACAGGGCCACCAGCTTGTGGTCGAAGCCCTGGTGGACGCGGTAGGAAATGGCGCGGTCGTTGAACAGTGAGGCGAACACCTCTTTGGCGGCGCGAATGACGTTTTCGACGCCACGGATGTTCAGGAAGGTTTCCTGCTGACCGGCGAAGGAAGCGTCCGGCAGGTCTTCGGCGGTAGCGGAAGAACGCACGGCCACGGCCATGTCAGGGTTGCCGGCCGACAGCGTGGCGAACGCGGTGCGGATCTCGGCGTTGAGCTTCTCGGGGAACTCGGCTTCCATGATCCATTGACGGATCTGGGCGCCGGTCTTGGCCAGGGCGTTTACATCATCGACGTCCAGAGCGTCGAGGGCGGCGTGGATCTGATCGTTCAGGCCGCTCAGTTCCAGAAAATCACGATAAGCCTGAGCTGTCGTGGCAAAGCCACCTGGCACCGATACACCGGCACCTGCAAGGTTACTGATCATCTCGCCCAGGGATGCGTTCTTGCCCCCCACATGCTCTACATCATGGACGCCGAGCTTATCGAGGGAAACTACGTACTCTACCAAGGTGATCTCTCCACTAACTGTGTTGGAAAAGCTCAGAAGCCGGCGACTCGGGGGAGCATTTGCCGGCTGTATGGCCTGGACCTGGAAAATAAGTGAGAATGCGGGCCATTGGCGGCCGACAAATCGCGCCTACTATATCCAAGAATCGTCACTAGCTTAAGGCCCAAGGTGCAAATGAAACGATCTGCTTTCTTTATCTCCGATGGCACCGGCATTACCGCCGAAACCCTCGGCCAAAGCCTGCTGGCGCAGTTCGAAAACATTACCTTCAGCAAAATCATACGACCGTATATCGACGACGTAGATAAAGCGCGGGCCATGGTACAACAAATCAACAAAGCCGCCGAAAACGATGGTTTTCGTCCGATTATTTTCGACACCATCGTCAATCAGGACATTCGTGAGATTCTCGCAACGTCGAATGGTTTCATGATCGACATTTTCTCGACCTTCCTGGCGCCCCTTGAACAGGAGCTGACCGAGCATTCTTCCTACACCGTCGGCAAATCCCACTCCATCGGCCACAACTCCAATTACATGGAGCGCATCGAGGCGGTGAACTTCGCCCTCGACAATGACGATGGCGCCCGCACGCACTATTACGACAAAGCCGACCTGATACTAGTGGGCGTGTCGCGATGCGGCAAAACACCGACGTGTTTGTACATGGCCATGCAATTCGGTATCCGCGCGGCCAACTACCCGCTGACCGAAGACGACATGGAGCGCCTGCAACTGCCGACCGCCCTGCGCGCCCATCAGCACAAACTGTTCGGCCTGACCATCGACCCGGACCGCCTCACCGCGATCCGCAACGAACGCAAGCCCAACAGCCGTTATTCGAGCTACGCGCAGTGCGAATTCGAAGTGCGCGAGGTGGAGAATCTGTTTAGACGCGAGAACATTCCCCACATCAATTCCACGCATTTCTCGGTGGAAGAGATTTCGGCGAAGATTCTGGTGGAGAAAGGTGTGGAGCGGCGGTTCAAGTAAGTATTCGGCGGCAGTTACACCGCCTTCGCGGGCAAGCCTCGCTCCTAAGGCTTGCCCGCGAAGAACGATAACTCGGTCCACTAGATCACAAACAAATCCACAAACCGGTTCACCGGCGTTGCCTCAAGTACAACCTGGTCCTTGCACAACGCAAAGATCTCGGCGCTTCGCTGAGCTGTGAAGCGCGTTGCCAGATTGGCCTTGAACTTGTCTTCCAGCAACGGAATGCCATCAGCACGGCGCCGGCGATGGCCAATCGGGTACTCCACCACCACGTTATCGGTGCTGGAGCCGTCCTTGAAGAACACCTGCAGCGCATTGGCGATGGAGCGTTTGTCCGGCTCCAGGTATTCGCGGGTGAAACGCGGGTCTTCGACGATGACCATTTTGTCGCGCAGCACATCGATGATCGGATGCGCGACGTGGAAGTCATCCTCGTATTGCTCGGCCACCAGATTGCCGAACGCCAAGGGCACGGCGGTCATGTACTGGAGGCAGTGATCGCGGTCTGCGGCGTTGGCCAGCGGGCCGATCTTGGAGATGATACGGATCGCTGACTCGTGGGTGGTGATGACTATTTTGTCGATTTCGTGCAGGCGATTCCTGACCAATGGATGCAGGGTGACGGCCGCCTCGCAGGCCGTTTGCGCGTGGAACTCGGCGGGAAAGCTGATTTTGAACAGCACGTTTTCCATCACATAGCTGCCGAACGGCCGGGAAAAACTGAAAGCGCGTTTGCCTTCAGACTTGAGCGCCAGGTCGCTGTTGGTGTGGCTGAACAGCACCTCGTAGAACCCCCATTGTTTGGCAGTCAGTACGCCGGGGATACCCATTTCACCGCGCATCGCAATGTCCGCCAGACGCACGCCCCGACTGGTCGCATCCCCTGCCGCCCAGGATTTACGCGACCCGGCGTTCGGCGCATGCCGGTAAGTACGCAGCGCCTGGCCATCGGCAAAGGCATGGGACAACGCCGACAGCAGTTGCTCGCGATTGGCGCCCAGGAGTTTGGCGGTGACGGCGGTCGAGGCGACTTTCACCAGAATCACGTGATCGAGACCGACGCGGTTGAACGAATTTTCCAGGGCGATCACGCCTTGAATCTCGTGAGCCATGATCATGGCTTCCAGCACCGCGCGAACGGTCAGCGGCGCGTCGCCATTGGCCAGGCGCTTTTGCGACAGATGATCGGCCACCGCGAGAATACCGCCGAGGTTATCGGACGGATGACCCCATTCGGCGGCGAGCCAGGTGTCGTTGTAGTCGAGCCAGCGGACGATGCAACCGATGTCCCAAGCGGCCTTTACCGGATCGAGACGATAGCTGGTGCCGGGCACGCGGGCGCCGAAAGGAACGACAGTGCCTTCGACGATGGGGCCCAGGTGTTTGGTGCATTCGGGGAAACGCAAGGCCAGCAGACCGCAGCCGAGGGTGTCCATCAGGCAATTGCGGGCGGTATCAAGCGCCTCGGGAGAGTCGATTTTGAAGTTCAGGACGTAGTCGGCAATGTCCTGCAGGACCGTGTCGTAGTCGGGGCGGGTGTTCAGGTCGACGTTGGCGCTCATGTTCGATTCACTCGGTCAGTGGTTCGTTGATGGGACCTCGGTTCAGGGTAGTCTCAGTCGGGTACAACACTCTTATTTTGGAAATGTAATCACCTGTGGGAGCGCCGCTCCCACAGGGTTTTGTGTGTATGCCTGGATTGGGGTTAGAAAGAATCCCCCGGCACGCGGACGTAACCTTCCATCAACACCCGCGCACTGCGGCTCATGATGGCTTTTTTCACCGTCCACTCACCGTTGACCTGAGTGGCCTCGGCGCCCACGCGCAAGGTGCCGGACGGATGGCCGAAGCGCACGGCGTTACGTTCGATACCGCCCGCTGCCAGGTTGACCAAGGTCCCGGAAATCGCCGCCGCCGTGCCGATGGCCACCGCCGCCGTGCCCATCATTGCGTGGTGCAGCTTGCCCATGGACAGCGCACGCACCAGCAGGTCGACGTCGGTTGCCGCAATCGCTTTGCCACTGGATGCAATGTAATCCGCAGGTTTAGCCACAAACGCCACCTTCGGCGTGTGCTGACGCTTGGCGGCTTCGTCCAGGTGCTGAATCAGGCCCATGCGCAGCGCGCCGTAAGCGCGGATGGTTTCGAACATCGCCAAAGCCTCCAGGTCACTGTTGATCGCGCCCTGCAACTCGGTGCCGGTGTAGCCGATGTCTTCGGCGTTGATGAAAATGGTCGGGATGCCAGCGTTGATCAGAGTTGCCTTGAGCGTGCCGACACCCGGCACTTCAAGGTCGTCCACCAGATTGCCGGTGGGGAACATCGAACCACCGCCGCCCTCCTCTTCCGCCGCCGGGTCCATGAATTCGAGCTGTACTTCGGCGGCCGGAAAGGTCACGCCGTCGAGTTCGAAATCGCCAGTTTCCTGCACCTCGCCATTGGTGATCGGCACATGGGCGATGATGGTCTTGCCGATGTTGGCCTGCCACACGCGCACCACCGCCACACCGTTGTGCGGAATGCGGCTGGCGTCGACCAGGCCGTTGCTGATGGCGAACGAACCGACCGCCGCCGACAGGTTGCCGCAGTTGCCGCTCCAGTCGACGAAGGGCTTGTCGATGGCGACCTGACCGAACAAGTAATCGACGTCGTGATCGGCCTTGATGCTTTTCGACAGGATCACGGTTTTGCTGGTGCTGGACGTCGCGCCGCCCATGCCATCGATTTGTTTCTCGTACGGATCGGGGCTGCCGATCACGCGCAGCAACAAGGCATCGCGAGCCGTACCTGGAATCTGCGCCGCTTCGGGTAAATCCTTGAGGCTGAAAAACACGCCTTTGCTGGTGCCGCCACGCATGTAGGTGGCAGGGATTTTTATCTGAGATGCGTGAGCCATATTGATCCTGTATGGCCAGCGCGGGACTTGAAATCCCGCGCGGCTCGTCGTGTTAAACGGCAACCGCCGATTCTTCGAGGAAGTCCTGAGCGAAACGCTGCAACACGCCGCCGGCCTCGTAGATCGACACTTCTTCGGCGGTGTCGAGACGGCAGGTCACCGGCACTTCGACGCGCTCGCCGTTCTTGCGGTTGATCACCAGCGTCAACGTCGCGCGCGGGGTGCGATCGCCGATCACGTCATAGGTTTCGCTGCCATCTATCCCTAAGGTTTTACGATTGGTGCCCGGCTGGAACTCCAGCGGCAGCACGCCCATGCCCACCAGGTTGGTGCGGTGAATGCGCTCGAAGCCTTCGGCGGCAATCGCTTCCACACCCGCCAGACGCACGCCTTTGGCCGCCCAGTCCCGGGACGAACCCTGACCATAATCGGCTCCCGCGATGATGATCAGCGGCTGCTTGCGTTCCATGTAGGTTTCGATGGCTTCCCACATGCGCATCACTTTGCCTTCCGGCTCGACGCGCGCCAGCGAACCCTGCTTGACCTTGCCGTTTTCCTGGACCATTTCATTGAACAGTTTCGGGTTGGCGAAGGTTGCGCGCTGCGCGGTCAAGTGGTCGCCGCGGTGCGTGGCGTAGGAGTTGAAGTCCTCTTCCGGCAGGCCCATTTTCGCCAGGTACTCACCCGCCGCGCTGTCCAGCATGATCGCGTTGGAAGGCGACAGGTGATCGGTGGTGATGTTGTCCGGCAGCACCGCCAGCGGGCGCATGCCCTTGAGCGGACGCGCGCCGGCCAGTGCGCCTTCCCAGTACGGCGGACGACGGATGTAGGTGCTCATCTCACGCCAGTCATACAGCGGCGTGACCTTGGGGCCGGTGTCTTCATGGATGGCGAACATCGGAATGTACACCTGACGGAACTGCTCCGGTTTGACCGAGGCCTTGACCACCGCGTCGATTTCTTCGTCGCTCGGCCAGATGTCTTTCAAGCGGATTTCCTGGCCATCGACCACGCCCAGCACATCTTTTTCGATGTCGAAACGAATGGTGCCGGCGATGGCGTAAGCGACTACTAATGGCGGCGATGCGAGGAACGCTTGTTTGGCGTACGGGTGGATCCGCCCGTCGAAGTTGCGGTTGCCGGACAGTACGGCGGTGGCGTACAGGTCGCGGTCGATGATCTCTTGCTGGATCACCGGATCCAGCGCACCGGACATGCCGTTGCACGTGGTGCAGGCGAAGGCCACGACACCAAAGCCCAGTTGCTCCAGTTCTTTGGTCAGGCCAGCTTCATCCAGATACAGCGCCACGGTTTTCGAACCGGGTGCCAGGGACGACTTGACCCACGGCTTGCGGGTCAGCCCGAGTTTGTTGGCGTTACGCGCCAGCAGGCCAGCGGCGATGACGTTGCGCGGGTTGCTGGTGTTGGTGCAGCTGGTGATGGCGGCGATGATCACCGCGCCGTCCGGCATTTGACCCGATACGTCTTCCCACTTCCCGGAGATGCCTTTCGCCGCCAGATCCGAAACCGCTACACGGGCGTGCGGGTTGCTCGGGCCAGCCATGTTGCGCACGACCGAGGACAGGTCGAACGTCAGGCCGCGCTCGTATTGCGCGCCTTTGAGGCTGTCAGCCCACAGGCCGGTCTGCTTGGCGTAGTTCTCGACCAGTTGCACTTGCTCGTCTTCGCGGCCGGTGAGTTTCAGGTAGTCGATGGTCTGCTGGTCGATGTAGAACATCGCCGCGGTGGCGCCGTATTCCGGGGCCATGTTGGAAATGGTCGCGCGGTCGCCGAGGGTCAGGTTTGATGCGCCTTCACCGAAGAACTCCAGCCACGCACCGACGACTTTTTGTTTGCGCAGGTATTCGGTCAGCGCCAGCACCATGTCGGTGGCGGTGATGCCCGGTTGCAGTTTGCCTGTGAGCTCGACGCCAACGCTTTCCGGCAGACGCATCCACGACGCGCGACCGAGCATCACGCTTTCCGCTTCCAGACCGCCGACGCCGATGGCGATCACACCCAGTGCATCGACGTGTGGCGTGTGACTGTCAGTACCCACGCAGGTATCAGGGAACGCCACGCCGTCGCGCACCTGGATCACTGGCGACATTTTCTCCAGGTTGATCTGGTGCATGATCCCGTTGCCCGGCGGGATCACGTCGACGTTCTTGAAGGCTTTCTTGGTCCAGTTGATGAAGTGGAAACGATCTTCGTTGCGACGGTCTTCGATGGCGCGGTTCTTCTCGAACGCCTCGGGATCGAAGCCGCCGGACTCGACGGCCAGCGAGTGATCGACGATCAACTGCGTCGGCACCACCGGGTTCACTTGCGCCGGATCGCCGCCTTGCAGGGCGATGGCGTCACGCAGGCCGGCAAGGTCCACCAGAGCGGTCTGGCCGAGAATGTCGTGGCACACCACGCGGGCCGGAAACCACGGGAAGTCGAGGTCGCGTTTGCGCTCGATCAGTTGCTTCAGGGAATCGGTGAGCGTGGCCGGGTCGCAGCGACGCACGAGGTTTTCCGCCAGCACGCGGGAGGTGTACGGCAGGGTGTCGTAGGCGCCGGGCGCAATGGCATCGACCGCCGCACGGACGTCGAAATAATCCAGAGAGCTGCCGGGCAGCGGTTTGCGGAATTCAGTGTTCATCGTCAGGACTCGGTCACGGTAATTTCAAAGGGCGGACCTGGCACCGACCTCGAAATTCATCCCATCCCTGTAGGAGCTGCCGAAG
>NZ_AKJT01000088.1 GCF_000282195.1 Pseudomonas sp. GM18 | reverse complement strand
GCAGCTGCTACAAGGAATGTGTCTCGGGTGAAAGGGTTTAAACGCGGCTGTTTTTTTACTGTCATCTTTTCCGGGCATGCTTTATCCACCAGAGGCGCCGGTGCGCCTGCCGTTGGAATCCAGAACTTTCTTCTCGGGCCTGGGGTCATTTACTGTGGATACGCCCCAGGCACTTTGTTTGCGGACTATTGAGTGGTGATCGAGATGGAAAGTATCAGTCTATTGCTCGGCGAGGCTCTGAGCCCGTACCAAGTCACGTTGACCCCATCGGGTGCCCATGGCGAATGCCTGGTGACGCTCAAGAGTGCGACCGGCGCCATCGTGGTCGAACGGCTGTTCAATCACGCCCAGTTAACCGATAAACGCCTGCTGACGGATGTCGTCGACGGCTTGCACCGCGACGTGCTGATTGCTGAAGGACGCCTGGAACCCTGTGTCATCGCGGCGTTGCGCAATGCGGCTCAGGACAAGCGCCTGGCCAGCCGAAATTGAAGTGTTTTTTGTGGGAACCTTCCTACGCCAAGGTCAGTCAGACCATGTAACAGCAGGATCAAGCATTGTGCTCCGGTGCTTGTAGCTTGCTGCTACGGGTCTGTAATACAGGCCACGTTTAACCCCGAGTTGTCTCCCCACCTCTCGGGGTTTCTTTTTGCCTGCGATTTGTCATTTTTGCGTGGCCTGATGCTCGAAAAAGGCCCTGGTTTCTTCCAGGTAATCCTTGCGTCTTTGCGGGTCGAGCCAGTCGGCATACAGCGGGTCCAAGTGCTCGCGGGGCAGGGCGCGCAGTAGTCGGTTGATTTCACTGATCGCCTGTCGACCCTGGGGCGTATTCGAGCAACCGATGTACACGGGCATGTAGTTGCCCGTGCCTTTGACCGGGTAGAACTCCAGTTGCTCATCGGCCAGGTTTTCCCGATGGGCCTGATAGCGGATTTCCGGCCAGTAACCCAATACCACCTGCAAACGACCCAGGCGCTGCATCTGCAACAGGCTGCCGAGGGCGTCATTGCCATAGTGGGGCGTCAGCGCGCCGGCCGGCGCCTGTTGCAGCAGCGTGTCGAGGAGCTCACCGTAACGGCGCTCGGCAATCACCCCGACTTTCTGTCGACCGCTGGCCAACAGTGCCGCCAGATCGACTTCACCGTTGGAAAGGAACGGCTCCAGCACCGGCCGATCTTCATGTCGGATCACCAACCCATTGCTGACCACCCGGAAGGCCGGAATGGAATACGCAATCCATTGTTCGCGCTCCTTGCTCCAGACCAACGAGGGGTCGCAGGTAAAGGTTTCTTCGTGAAGCATCTGCATGCCGCGGGCGCGATTGACCCGCATCAGGGTGTGTTCGTACTGCGGCATACCGGCGATCAGCAGGGGCATCATTTGGTCGATAACCCCCTGGCCTTTTTTCGGGCCTTCGAAGATTGTCAGTGGCGGCAGGTCGCGCAACAGCCAAAACAAATGCTCCTTAGGTTGCGCCAGGGCCGGGGATATCAGGCCCGACAACAGCCCGAGCGCCGCCAGCAGGCGCCCGATGCCGGCGTAACCGAGGACGGATGAAAGCAGGCGGTTCAGCTTAGATGGCCCCGTCTTCACGCAGCCGTGCGATCTGTGCCGGGTCGTAGCCCAGATCGTTGAGGACCTGCGCATTGTGTTCACCCAGCTGCGGCCCGACCCATTCCGAGGTGCCGGGTGTCTCAGAGAGTTTTGGCACAATGCCGGGCATCTTGAAGTCTTTGCCGTCGGGCAGCTTGGCTTGCAGGAACATCTCCCGGGCCAGGTACTGCGGATCGCTGAACATGTCTTCGGCGCTGAAGATCCGGCTGGCGGGAACGTCGGCCAGGTTCAATTGCTCGATCACCGTGTCCAGCGGCAGTGAGTTGACCCAGCGATCGATCACCCCGTAAATCTCGTCGCGACGGCTATCACGCCCGTCGTTGCTGGCCAGCACTGGGTCGTTGGCCAGGTCCTCGCGGCCGATGATCAGCATGAATCGTTTGAAGATCGCATCGCCGTTGGCGCCGATCTGCACGTGTTTGCCGTCAGCGCTGGTGTGGATGGAGGAGGGCGTGATGCCCGGCATGATGTTACCGGTGCGTTCGCGGATGAAGCCGAACACGTCGAACTCCGGGACCATGCTTTCCATCATGGCGAAGATCGCTTCGTACAGCGCCACGTCCACCACTTGGCCCAAGCCACCGTTGACCTCGCGATGACGCAAGGCCATCAGTGCACCGATCACGCCCCAGAGCGCGGCAATCGAGTCGCCGATGGAAATCCCGGTGCGCACCGGCGGCCGGTCCTCGAACCCGGTGATGTAGCGCAGGCCGCCCATGGATTCACCGACGGCACCGAAGCCCGGCTGATCTTTCATGGGGCCGGTCTGGCCGAAGCCGGAAAGCCGCACCATCACCAGTTTCGGGTTCAGTGCGTGCAAGACTTCCCAGCCCAGGCCGAGCTTTTCCAGCACGCCGGGGCGAAAATTCTCGATCAGGATGTCCGCTTCACTGAGCAGTTGTTTCAGGATCGCCAGGCCATCCGGGTGTTTCAGGTTCAGGGTCAGGGACTTCTTGTTGCGCGCCTGAACGAACCACCACAGCGAGGTGCCTTCGTACAACTTGCGCCATTTGCGCAACGGATCACCGCCGTCCGGTGACTCGATCTTGATCACTTCGGCGCCGAATTCGCCGCAAATACGCGAGGCAAACGGCCCGGCAATCAACGTACCCAATTCGATGACTTTCAGACCCGAGAGCGGTTTGTTGGAGAACGGCATGCGAAATCCTGTAGGACAAAGGCTGAGCGAAAGCAGAGTTTTATCATAGGCCGACATCCATCGGCCAAAGTTGATCGCCTTCAATTCGTTGATTGCCGCTTGCATCGGTTAGACTTGCCGCCTTTCCCCGTATCAAGAAGCCCGTTCATGGCCCAGCCGTCCACGACCTACAAGTTTGAACTGAACCTCACCGACCTCGACCGCAGCGTCTACGAGAACGTGAAGCAGACCATCGCCCGTCACCCTTCGGAAACCGAAGAACGCATGACCGTGCGGCTGCTGGCCTACGCCTTCTGGTACAACGAGCAGCTGTCCTTTGGCCGCGGTCTGTCAGACGTGGATGAGCCGGCGTTGTGGGAAAAGAGCCTGGACGACCGTGTCCTGCACTGGATCGAAGTCGGCCAGCCAGACGCCGACCGCCTGACCTGGTGCTCGCGCCGCACCGAACGCACCAGCCTGCTGGCCTACGGCAGCCTGCGCGTCTGGGAAGGCAAAGTGATCCCGGCGATCAAGACCCTGAAAAACGTCAACATCGCCGCCGTGCCCCAGGAAGTGCTGGAAACCCTGGCCAAGGACATGCCGCGTGTTATCAAGTGGGACGTGATGATCAGCGAAGGCACGATTTTCGTCACCGACGACCGTGGTCAGCACGAAGTCCAGTTGCAATGGCTGGCCGGCGAACGCGGCTGATTATTCGCCACTTGGCCGCGTCACCCGGTTTTATCCTACGTATTCAAGAGAAGCACCTGTCACCCCATGCGCATCGAACCTCGCTTGTTGCCCGACACCCTGCCATTCCTCGGTGATATTCCACCGCTGTTGACCCGCCTTTACGCAGCGCGGGGTGTGCAGTCCGAGGCTGAACTGGACAAGAGCCTGGCGCGGCTGATTCCGTTTCAGCAGCTCAAAGGCATCGAGGCGGCGGTGGATTTGCTGGTAACGGCGCTGGAGCAGCGTCAGCGGATTCTGATTGTCGGCGACTTCGACGCCGATGGCGCGACGGCCAGTACCGTGGGCATGTTGGGGTTGCGCCTGCTGGGCGCGGCGCATGTCGACTACCTGGTGCCGAACCGGTTTGAGTACGGTTACGGCCTGACCCCGGAAATTGTCGAAGTGGCGCTGACCCGCGATCCGCAGTTGCTGATCACCGTGGACAACGGCATTTCCAGCGTCGAAGGCGTGGCGGCGGCGAAAAAGGCCGGGCTCAAGGTACTGGTCACCGATCACCACTTGCCCGGCGACGAGCTGCCGTTGGCCGATGCCATCGTCAATCCGAATCAGCCTGGTTGCGAATTCCCGAGCAAAGCCCTGGCCGGCGTCGGGGTGATTTTCTATGTGCTGATGGCCCTGCGTGCGCGCTTGCGCAGCCTCGGCTGGTACGAGAGCACGCCGCAGCCGAACATTGGCGAATTGCTGGACCTGGTGGCGCTGGGCAGCGTCGCCGACGTAGTACCGCTGGATGCCAACAACCGGATTCTGGTGCATCAGGGCCTGGAACGAATTCGCGCCGGGCGCGCGCGGCCGGGGCTCAAGGCGATCCTTGAAGTGGCCAAGCGTGACCCTTCGCGCATCACCTCCACCGACCTGGGCTTCATCCTCGGCCCGCGTCTGAACGCGGCAGGGCGGCTGGATGACATGAGCCTGGGCATCGAATGCCTGCTCACCGACGACGCGGGTGCTGCCCGTGAAATGGCCGCCCAGCTGGATGGCATGAACCAGGACCGTAAATCCATCGAGCAGGGCATGCAGCGCGAGGCGCTGGCCCAGCTCAAGGATCTGCCGGTGGAATCGATGCCGTTCGGCCTGTGCCTGTTCGATCCCGAGTGGCACCAGGGCGTCATCGGTATCCTCGCGTCGCGTATGAAAGAGCGCTATTTCCGTCCGACCATTGCCTTTGCCGATGCCGGCGATGGCCTGCTCAAGGGCTCCGGGCGTTCGGTTCAAGGCTTTCACATTCGCGATGCCTTGAGCGTGGTCGCGGCGCAACATCCGAACCTGATCAGTAAATACGGCGGCCACGCCATGGCGGCCGGCCTGACCTTGCCGGAAGCAAATTTTCCGTTGTTCGCCGAAGCCTTCGATGCCGAAGTGCGCAGGCAAATGCGCGAAGAAGACCTGACCGGGCGATTGCTGTCGGATGGCACCCTGGCGGTCGAGGAGTTTCACCTGGAACTGGCCCGCGCCCTGCGCCACGCCGGGCCTTGGGGGCAGCACTTTCCGGAGCCGCTGTTTCACGGGGTGTTCCAGTTGGTCGAGCAACGCGTCGTTGGCGAGCGGCACCTTAAAGTGGTGCTGAAAAGTGAATGCGGCTCGGTGAAGCTGGATGGCATCGCTTTCGGGATCGACCGGGATATTTGGCCGAATCCGACTATAAAATGGGTTGAATTGGCTTACAAGCTCGACCTCAACGAGTTCCGTGGGAACGAGACTGTGCAGTTGATGATTGCCCACATCGAACCGCGTTGAATCCTTCGCGGGCAAGCCTCGCTCCTACAGATATCGGTGATCTGTAGGAGCGAGCGGTGCGGCGATCCGACTTGCCCGCGAAAGCGATTTCCTTCACACCGAATCTCTCTGAACCCTCCCTGATCCCGCGATGTCGACTAGGCTCTAAGCACTGCTTGATTATCCTTGTGACGTCTTGTCGAATTTTTTGCCCGCGGGGGCGGGTGCTGCACCTTTTTCCTGTCACTCGTCGACTATTCAAACAGAACCCTGGAGCCTGCCCACTGATTTGAGAGGTGCCCCATGAGTCTGCTGCTTGAACCCTATACCCTTCGTCAATTGACCCTGCTAAACCGCATCGCGGTGTCACCGATGTGCCAGTACTCCAGCGTCGATGGGCTGGCCAATGACTGGCATCTGGTCCATCTCGGCAGCCGCGCGATCGGCGGCGCCGGACTGGTATTCACCGAGGCCACGGCGGTCACTGCCGACGGGCGTATTACCGCCCAGGACCTCGGCCTCTGGAATGATCAACAGATCGAACCCTTGCAACGTATTACGCGCTTCATCGCCGCCCAAGGCGCTGTCGCCGGCATTCAGTTGGCCCACGCCGGGCGCAAGGCCAGCACGCATCGGCCGTGGCTGGGCAAGCATGGCAGCGTCAAGCCGGAAGACGGCGGCTGGATTCCGGTCGGCCCTTCGCCAATCGCTTTCGACCCCCAGCACACACCACCCAAGCAGCTTAATGAAAGTGAGATCGCTGAGGTCGTCCAGGCTTTCGTCGACTCGGCCAAACGGGCGCTGACCGCCGGTTTCAAAGTGGTCGAAGTGCACGCCGCCCACGGTTACCTGCTGCATCAATTTCTTTCACCGTTGAGCAATCAGCGGCGCGATCAGTACGGTGGTTCGTTCGAGAATCGCATCCGGCTGGTGCTGCAAGTCACCGAAGCGGTGCGGGCCGTGTGGCCTGAAGAGTTACCGGTGTTTGTACGGGTATCGGCCACCGACTGGGTGGAAGACGGCTGGAACCCCGACGAAACCGTGGAACTGGCGCGACGCCTGAAAGACTTGGGTGTGGACCTGATCGATGTCTCGTCGGGTGGTACGGCGGTAAATGCCGAGATTCCTACCGGGCCCGGTTATCAGACCCGTTTCGCCGAGCGGGTACGCAAGGAGTCGGGCATTGCCACCGGCACTGTAGGCATGATCACTGAGCCAGCCCAGGCCGAGCATATTCTGCGTACCTGTCAGGCCGATATCATCTTCCTCGCCCGGGAGTTGTTGCGTGATCCGTATTGGCCGCTGCATGCCGATGACGATCTGGGTGGGCACAAGGCTGTCTGGCCGGCGCAATACCAGCGGGCCACCCATCGTGACCAGCCGATTCATGAATCGGATTTGCGTGACTGAAGGCCGCTGTAAAACCAAAAAGCCCCGGTCGGGTGGACCGGGGCTTTTGTTTATCTGGTGGAAATATTTTGCTGGGCTCTCCGGCCCCATCGCGAGCCTGCTCGCGATGGGGCCAGTTCAGACATCCGTTTACTCTCAGGTGTACTTGCGCTTATCAGGTGCCGGCGGGAAATACTGGTACAGCCAGGTTTCACTCAACGTGCGGTCATTGGTACGAATGAACAGCCGCAGTTCCACCGGCGCCACGCTGTCATTGGTCGGGTACCAGTCGAAGGTGATTCGGTAGCCCTTGATGTCATCGAGCACCAGCACGTTGAAATCCTTCACCTGACCGTTCGAGCAGGTCACCACCGGTTCGATCCCCGCGCCTTCCGGCAAGCGGTCCAGCCCGCCGCCGGTGAAGTCCACGGCGAAGCGGCGCGCCCAGACTTGCGGGTAATGTTCGCCCGGTGCCCAGCCTTCGACGAAGCCGCCCATGCCCGAACGGGTCGCATTGACCCGTGCCAGCGGCGTACTCACCGGCGGCAGGGCGCTCCAGTAGAGCTTGTAGCCGTAGTTCAGGGAATCACCGGCCGCGACCGGTTTCTTCGGCGTCCAGAACGCGACGATGTTGTCCAGGGTTTCGCCAGTCGTAGGAATTTCCAGCAAATCGATAGAGCCTTCGCCCCACGCGGTTGTAGGTTCTACCCACAGGCTCGGGCGCTTGCTGTACCAGTCGACGGTGTCCTGATAACTGTCGAATTCATGGTCGGTCTGCACCAGGCCAAAGCCTTTCGGGTCGGTGTCAGCGAAGGCGTTGAATTGCAGGGTGGCCGGGTTGTTCAGCGGACGGCAGATCCACTCGCCGTTGCCGCGCCACATGGCCAGGCGATCGGAGTCGTGGATTTGCGGGTGAATGGTGTCGCACATACGGCGCTCGTGGGTGCCGCAGCTGAACATGCTGGTCATCGGTGCGATACCCAGTTGCTCGATGGCGGTGCGGGCATTGACATGGGCGTCGACTTCCATCACCACGCGCTCGGCCTGGCAATCGATGTCAAAACGGTAGGCCCCGGTGGCGCTCGGCGAGTCGAGCAGGGCGTACACCACGAAACGGGTGCTGTCCTTGTCCGGTGTCTCGAACCAGAACTTGGTGAAGTCCGGGAATTCCTCGCGCTTCTTGGCATAGGTGTCGATCGCCAGGCCGCGGGCCGACAAACCGTACTGGCCGGTGGCGTCTACCGCACGGAAATAGCTGGCGCCGAGGAACGACAAGACGTCGTGCCGATCCAGCTCCGGGGCCTTGAACAGCTTGAACCCGGAAAACCCCAGGTCGCCCTTGAGCTGTTGGGTGTCGACGGTGGTTTTTTCATAGTTGAACAGCGACGGGCGGAAATGCACTTCACGCGCCAGCCGAGTCTTGGGATCGACGCTGTACATGCGCACCGGCTGCTTGAAACCCATGCCGACGTGGAAAAACTGCACGTCCAGCTGACCTTTCAGATCCTTCCACAGCGAGTGATTGCCGTCGTAGCGGATCGCGTTGAAGTTCTGCGGCGTCATGGTTGCCAGTGTCGGCGGCAGCACCTGTTTGGTGTCCTGATACGGCTTGCCGGCGAGCTGTTTGGCCTGGCTCTTCAGCGCTTCGAAGTCGAACGCCTGAGCATCGCCATCGGCAGTGCCGCTACCGGCCCAGGCGTTCGCGGCCAGCAGGCCGGTGGCCGAGAGACCGGTGTAAGCCGCGATGGCCATGGACGCTTTGAGCAAATTCCTGCGGTGCATAAGTACAACCTGTCGTGAACAATCCCGCGCCGTTCCTGGCACGTGCTGGATCAGAAATAACGGTTCGGACATGCCTTCGGCCAAACGCTACGGACTTTAGAACAGATGCCAAATAGCTTAAACCGTTCGATTACGGAGCAAAAATGATTGATAGCACCGCGACAGCGCGGTAATGAAACAAGACATGTCAGGTAACGTTTCTCACAGCGCTTTCTGATTTATAGGGCATATCTGCTTTTTTCGACTAATTACTCTAAAAACTGCTTCTCAGCGCCGATTTAATTTCTATTCTATGGACATGACCGGTTTCGGCCCTTCAGGCCGGTGGGTTCAGTGCACACAAGACGGCCGCTGAAAGTGATAGGGCGATGCGGTTTTGAAGTTTTCTCTGACGTGTAGAAGGACATCGTCCATGTCGAAAGTACAAGGCATCACTGAAATGTTAGGACTCTTTCCCTGTCTGGCCACCGGGCGGCGAAGGCGTCGGCTCAGTTCGGAGGAGTTGAAATTGGTGGAGCGCTATCGCGAGCTGTCGGAAAGTGACCGGATTGCGATGCGTTATCTGGTGGATGCGATGCGGAGTGTTTCGCGGTTTTGAGGTGTTGATCGCAGCCTGCGGCAGTTCCTACAGGAGATCGGCGTACACCCTGTAGAAGCTGCCGCAGGCTGCGATCTTTTCGCTTTTAATGCTTGAACATCACATGCCTTACAACCGTGTAATCCTCCAACCCATACATGGACATGTCCTTGCCATAACCGGACAATTTCTGACCGCCATGGGGCATTTCGCTGACCAGCATGAAGTGGGTGTTCACCCAGGTGCAGCCGTACTGCAGACGTGCAGACAGGCGGTGGGCGCGGCCGACGTCGGTGGTCCAGACCGACGATGCCAGGCCGTAGTCCGAGTCGTTGGCCCAGGCCAGTGCCTGCGCTTCATCGGCGAATTGGGTCACCGATACCACCGGCCCGAATACTTCGCGGCGCACGATTTCGTCGTCCTGTTGTGCGTCGGCCAGCACCGTCGGTTCAAAGAAGAAGCCATTGCCTTCCACAGGCTTGCCGCCGGTGATCAAACGAATGTGCGGTTGCGCCATGGCACGTTCGACCAGCCCGGTCACGCGGTCGCGATGTTGTGCGCTGATCAACGGGCCCAGCTCCGTCGATGGATCATCCTGCACGCCGTATTTGAGGCTGCTGACCGCGGCACCGAGCTTCTCGACGAAGGTGTCGTAGATGCCTGCCTGGGCGTAGATGCGGCAGGCGGCGGTGCAGTCCTGGCCGGCGTTGTAGAACCCGAAGGTGCGAATGCCTTCCACGGCGGCGTCGATGTCAGCGTCGTCGAAGATGATCACCGGCGCCTTGCCGCCCAGTTCCATGTGCATGCGTTTGACGCTGCCGGCGGTGCTGGAAATGATATTCGAGCCGGTGGCGATGGAACCGGTCAGCGATACCATGCGCACTTTCGGGTGGGTGACCAACGGAGTGCCAACCGTAGGACCGCGTCCGAACACCAGGTTAAGCACGCCTGCCGGGAAAATCTCCGACGCCAGTTCTGCCAGGCGCAGGGCGGTCAGCGGGGTTTGTTCCGACGGTTTGAGCACCACGGTATTACCGGCGGCCAGGGCTGGGGCGACTTTCCAGGCGACCATCATCAGCGGGTAGTTCCACGGCGCAATGGAGGCAATCACGCCCACTGGGTCGCGGCGGATCATCGAGGTGTGGCCGTGCAAGTATTCACCCCCCAGCGCACCGCTCAGGCAACGGCTGGCACCGGCGAAGAAACGGAACACGTCGGCAATCGCCGGGATCTCGTCGTTCAGCGCGGCGCTGTAGGGTTTGCCGCAGTTGTCCGACTCCAGTTTGGCCAGTTCTTCGCCATGGGCTTCGATGATGTCGGCGAGTTTGAGCAGCAACAGCGAGCGTTCTTTCGGCGTGGTTTGCGACCAGGCTTCGAAGGCACTGTCGGCGGCGCGCACGGCGGCGTCGACCTGGGCTTTGCTGGCTTCGTTGATTTCCACCAGCACACGACCGAGGGCCGGGTTGAACACGGCTTGGGCGGGGCCGTCGCCGTTGACCAATTGGCCATTGATCAAGAGTTTGGTTTGCATGGCTTTGTCCTCCGAAGCTGTTGTATTTCCTCTGTGGGAAATGAGTTGTCAGTTATTTCCCGCCACTGCCCGCAACACTCTCCCCACCACGGGTCAGGTAATACGCGCCGAGAATCGGCAACATGGTCACCATCATGACCAGCATCGCGACGACGTTGGTCACCGGCACGTCCCGAGGGCGGCTGAGCTGGTTGAGCAGCCACAACGGCAAGGTACGTTCGTGGCCGGCGGTGAAGGTGGTGACGATGATTTCGTCGAACGACAGGGCAAACGCCAGCATGCCACCGGCCAGCAACGCCGAGCCGAGGTTCGGCAGGACGATGTAGCGGAAGGTCTGCCAACCGTCGGCGCCGAGGTCCATGGACGCTTCGATCAAGCTGTAGGAAGTGCGGCGCAATCGGGCGATGACGTTGTTGTAGACGATCACCACACAGAAGGTCGCGTGACCGATCACGATGGTGAATACCCCCGGCTCGATCCCCAGCGTCTTGAAGGTCGCCAGCAGCGCGATCCCGGTGATGATCCCCGGCAATGCAATCGGCAGGATCAGCATCAGCGAGATGCCTTGTTTGCCGAAGAAATCCCGCCGGTATAACGCCGCCGAGGCGAGGGTGCCGAGGATCAGCGCAATCAGCGTGGCGATGGCGGCGATCTGCAGAGACAGCTTGATCGCTTCCAGTACGTCGGGCCGCGAGAACGCCACGCCGATCCACTTCAGGGTGAAGCCCTTGGGCGGAAAGCTGAACGCCGCGTCTTCGGTGTTGAAGGCATAGAGGAAGATAATCAGGATCGGGAAATGCAAGAACAGCAACCCACCCCAGGCGGAGATGCGCAGGCCCAGGGATGCCCGGTCTTGAGAGGAGGAAGAGTCAGAGCGCATCGAAGGCCCCCAGACGTTTGACGATGGACAGGTAAATGGCGATCAGCACGATCGGCACCAGTGTGAAGGCTGCCGCCATCGGCATGTTGCCGATCGCCCCTTGCTGGGCGTAGACCATGCTGCCGACGAAATAGCCCGGCGGGCCCACCAGTTGCGGCACGATGAAATCGCCCAGGGTCAGTGAAAACGTGAAAATCGAACCGGCGGCAATGCCCGGAATCGACAACGGCAGAATCACTTGCATGAAGGTCTGACGCGGCTTGGCACCCAGGTCCGCCGAGGCTTGCAGCAAGGAGGGCGGCAGGCGTTCCAGTGACGCCTGGATCGGCAGGATCATGAACGGCAGCCAGATATAAACGAACACCATGAACCGCCCAAGGTGCGAGGTCGACAAGGTGCTGCCACCCACTCCCGGCATCCCGAGCACGAACTGCAACACCGGCTCCAGATTCAAATACTGAACGAACCACTGCGCCACGCCGCCCTTGGCCAACAGCAAGGTCCAGGCGTAGGCCTTGACGATGTAACTGGCCCACATCGGCATCATCACCGCGATGTAGAAAAACGCCTTGGTGTTGCCGCTGGTGTAGCGCGCCATGTAGTAGGCGATCGGGAAGGCCACGATTGCACTGGCGATCGACACGATGATGGCCATGCTCAGGGTGCGCAGGATGATGTCGAAGTTCGACGGCTGGAACAGCGCTACGAAGTTCGCCAGGGTCAGGTCGGGGGTGACCGTCATGGTGAAGTCATCGAAGGTGTAGAAGCCTTGCCACAGCAGGGTCAGCAACGAGCCGAGGTAGATCGCGCCAAACCACAGCAACGGCGGCACCAGCAGCAGCGACAGATACAGGTTCGGCCGCCGGTACAGCAGGTTGGAAAACCGGCGCAACGGCGAGCCGTTGGCTGGTGTTCGAGGGATCACGCTGTCCATCTCACACCCCGCCTACAGCATTGTCGTGCAGCGCAATCATTGCCTCGCGCGCCCAACGAGCGCTGATGCGTTGCCCGGGCTGATGTTGCGCGCTGACGTCCAGCCACTGGACGTTGGCCTGGCTGATGTTCAGGGTCTGGCCGTTATCCAGCTTCAGTTCATAGCGGGTGGCGCTGCCCTGGTACTGGATGTCATGCAGCAGGCCGCTGACTTCTATTTCATGGCTGGCCAGCGGCCCTTCGGCGAAACGCACGTGTTCCGGGCGAATCGAAAACGGCTGTGGATTGCCGCTCAACTGCCGCGCCAGATCACCGCGAATCACATTGGAGGTGCCGACGAATTCGGCGACGAAGGTGGTTGCCGGTTTCATATAGAGGCTGCGCGGCGTGTCGACCTGTTCGATGCGGCCCTTGTTGAACACCGCCACGCGGTCGGACATCGACAACGCTTCGGTCTGGTCGTGGGTGACGAAGATAAAGGTGATGCCGAGCTGGCGTTGCAGCTTCTTCAACTCGCCTTGCATTTGCTCGCGCAGCTTCAGGTCGAGGGCGCCCAAGGGTTCGTCGAGCAACAACACGCGAGGGCGATTGACCAACGCGCGGGCCAGGGCCACACGCTGGCGTTGGCCACCCGACAGTTGCACCGGTTTGCGCTCGCCGTAGCCGTTGAGAGCGACCATGTCGAGGGCTTCTTCGGCACGTTTGTGGCGTTCGGTCTTGCCGATGCCTTTGACTTTCAAACCATAGGCGACGTTGTCGAGTACGTTCATGTGCGGGAACAGTGCGTAATCCTGGAACACTGTGTTTACGTCGCGCTGATACGGCGGCAGCCCGGCGGCCTCCAAGCCATGGATGCGGATGGAGCCAGTGCTCGGTTGTTCGAAACCGGCGATCAGGCGCAGGCAGGTGGTTTTACCCGAGCCAGAAGGGCCCAGCAGGGAAAAGAACTCGCCGTCCTGGATGTCGATGGAAACCCGGTCAACGGCCTTCACCTCACCGAACTGACGGGAAACGTTGGTGAACTGGACTGCAAGCGTCATGGATACGGTGCTCCAAAAAAGCGGGGGGCCATCACAGCGACCCCTGCCCGGACTTCTGAAGTGATCGTTCCCACGCTCCGCGTGGGAATGCAGCCCGTGACGCTCTGCGTCACCTCTGCGTGGATGGACGCGGAGCGTCCGTTGATGCATTCCCACGCGGAGCGTGGGAACGATCAGTTGGTGTTAGCGGCCTCCCATAATCGCAATGTAATCCTGGGTCCAACGGCTATAAGGCACAAACTTGCCACCCTCAGCCTGCGGGGTTTTCCAGAAGGCGATCTTGTCGAACTGTTCGAAGCCGTTGGTTTTGCAACCCTCGGCCCCCAGCAGTTCACTTGCCTTGCACGCCGCCGGAACCGCCGGCAGCGAGCCGAACCAGGCGGACACATCGCCCTGGACCTTCGGCGTCAACGACCAGTCCATCCACTTATAGGCACAGTTCGGGTGCTTGGCTTCGGCGTGCATCATGGTGGTATCGGCCCATCCGGTGGCGCCTTCTTTGGGGATGGTCGAGGCGACGGGCTGTTTCTCGTTCATCAGGCCGTTGACCTGATACGGCCAGGAGCTGGAAGCCACCACGCCTTCGTTCTTGAAGTCACTCATCTGCACGGTGGTGTCGTGCCAGTAGCGGTGGATCAGCTTTTGTTGACCGCGCAGTAGATCGAGCACGGCCTTGTACTGTTTTTCGTCGAGCAGGTAAGGGTCCTTGATGCCCAGTTCCGGCTTGACGGTTTTCAGGTACAGCGCCGCGTCCGCAATGTAGATCGGGCCGTCATACGCCTGCACCCGGCCCTTGTTGGATTTGCCGTCGGGCAGCTTCTGCTCTTCGAGTATCACGCTCCAACTGGTCGGCGGTTGTTTGAACACGTTGGTGTTGTACATGAGCACATTCGGACCCCATTGGTACGGGGTGCCATAGGTTTGCTTGTCGACCACGTACCACGGCCCATCCTTAAGGCGTGGATCGAGATTCTTCCAGTTGGGGATCAGTGCGGTGTTGATCGGCTGGACACGCTTGCCGGCGATCAAGCGCAGGGAGGCATCGCCGGACGCCGTCACCAGGTCGTAACCGCCCTTGGCCATCAGGCTGACCATTTCATCGGACGTGCCGGCCGTCTTGACGTTGACCTTGCAGCCGGTTTCTTTCTCGAAAGCGCTGACCCAGTCGTAAGCCTTGTCGCTTTCACCCCGTTCGATATAGCCGGGCCAGGCAACGATATCCAGCTGACCTTCGCCGGCACCGACGGCTTTCAGCGGCTCGGCGGCCTGCAGGCTGGCGCTGGCCAGAAGCGCCGTGGTGATTGCACTGAGCAGTGCGGTCTTGTGTTCGAACATGGGGTTTCCCTCTTCTTTAATTAGGGTCGGGACAGCGTTGAACGGGGTAGTTCGCCATGAGTGGCTTGTTATTAGCGTAGTGCGCTTTGTGGGAGGCTGACTGAGGCCGGGCTGTGTTGTGGATTTACCCAGCCTAGTGCCCGGTTTCGCTGTCGACAAATCTTCAGATTCAAATCCGGTCAGGATCTGTTGCAGAACAAGGCCGGTGGCGTCCAGAACAAAGTGGCCAGCGGCTTGGGCAGCCTGATATCGGGCGCGGGCGGTAGTGCGTTGGTGGCCGCCGCCAAGTCTGACGGTCACGTCGATGAGCGCGAACGCCAATTGATCGAAGGCGAGTTCAGCAAGCTCGACAAATCAGGAACTTCACCACTGGCTGCACGCCAAACTCAACAAGCCGTTGGACCCGACCGACGTCGCCCGCGCTGCCAGCACACCGGAAATGACTGCGCAGATGTACATCGCCAGCGTGATGCTGGTGGATGAGGAGAACTTCATGGAGAAGTCCTATCTGGATGAACTGGCGCGGCAGTTGAAGCTGGATCCGGGGTTGAAGGCGGAGTTGGAGAAGCAGGTGCGGCAGGTTTCGGCATAACCGACAAATTTTCTCGAAACGGACTCCATCGAAAACCCGCCCACTCTTGAAAGTAGGGGGTGGGTTTTTCATGTCTGAGTGAAATGAAGTAAGCGATCAGACAGACCGTCGGTCTGAAAACAAAGAATACCTGTTATTTCTGACAGTAGCCGAGCACACGTTTCAGCGGTTTGATACGGCGACCTACGCCGCGCTTGCGGCTTGTCGACAAGGAGCGTGTGCGATGACTGATCTTTCGAGTGATTCCGCAACTTTGGCGCTGTCAGCAGCCAAAATTGAGGGGGCAACGCCAGATGTCAAATCGGAAGACCCGACTGCTGGAGAGCCGCTTGTAGGTGTGCCATTAAGGCTCACGGAGGCCGGGCATCTGTCGGTAGTAGTGGATTCACCATTTCCTAAGGCGGATTCTTTGACACTTCATCTCAAAGGCAATGTCACGCCCATTGATGCCCCTTCGACGATCGATCCTGCGACGGAACGCACTGTTTTCAAAGTCCCCAGAGCTCTGCTTCGGGAGGGCCTCCAATTTTTCCATTATGTAGCCCATCGCATCAGTGGCAATTCTGAGGAGTCACCCAAACTGTGGGTGCTATACAGCAGGAATCGCCCGGGCGGCGTGGATCCGGTGGTCGACGACCAAAACATCCACGAGGGGTTGGGCATCGCGATAGAAGTCAAGAACGTGGGCCTGGAAGAGGCCATGCGAGGTGTTCTGCTGACCGTGTCTTACGCGTTTGCCAAGCCCCATGATGTGGTGACAGTGAACTGCAACGGTTTTCCGTTCGAATACACCGTGACCCGGGCTGACCTCGGCGGTGCATTCGATATTACGCTCCCGGAAGCCGTGTTCATTGGGGGCGGTAATAGTCAGGATTTCCTGATTTTTTATACGGTACGGGACCAATTGGGGAACGATACCCAGAACTCACTGCCGTCGCGGACCCTGTCGATCGTGGTCGACCTGACACCCAAAGAAGAAGTTCCACCTGCTCCTTTCGTGCCGGCGCTGGTAGGCAAGGTGATCGTTCCCATCAAACATACGGCGGGGTTCATTGTTCGGGTCGATTGGGCCGCAGGCTTTAAAACGGGCGATAGAGCCAAATTGGTGGTGACCGGGGGGGCGGCGGGAGATGGGACACCGGTATTCGGATTCATTAACTTCAATACCAACGCTCGCGCCAATTTTCAGCTCACACCGGCGTTCATTCTGGCCAACGGCAACAAGGAAGTGGTGTTTAAGTGGGTCTTGTTGCGCGATGGCCAGGAGATGGAGTCCGAACCGCTGACCCTGCAAATAGAGAGCGTCAACGTGACCGACCCGAACGTTCAGACGCCGGATATCGTTGAGGCCTACGGGACGGACTCAGTGGATATGCGAGCGTTTACCGGCGATGCGCAGATCGTTTGTGCGCCCTGGCCATTAATCAGGGCGGGGCAGAAGTACTGGCAGCATGTGCTGGGCACCGGCCTCGATAACAGTCCCAAGACTGTCGCGATCGCCGTGGGCAATACCTTGACGGCGCTAGAAATCCAGAACGGGCTCGACCATGTGCTCCCCCCGCAAGGAGCTGGAGCTGTTCAAACCGGGGAATCAATTGAGGGTTCGGCTGCGGGTGGATTTCTACGTCAATACAAACCCTGACACGATCAGGACCTTCACGTTGAAGCGCTACACGCTGGTGACGGCAGGGATGAAAGCTACTCTGGAGTTCCTCAATACGCCTTATCGCGTTGCGCCGCTGGGGCGTCTCACCGACATCGAATTGAAACTGGTGAATGAAAATGGAGACTTCATCAAAGAGGCGAAGGTGTATCTGACCATCCCAAACAACTTTAAATATGCAGATGGCAGTACGGGACGGCGTGAGTTCAAGACGAGTTTGTTTGGTGAGTTGAAGGTAGGGGGTGTTACTGGGCCGGATGCCCCTTCGACAGCTTACACAATCAAGGCCGAATATGATGGTAAAGCGGTGAATGCAAAGTTGAATGTGACGGCGAGGGGGAAGGTAGGTGATCTTGAAGTTGGTTTTATTTCAAGCCCTATTGCTGTCAGTCCGGATGGTACGAAGATTTGTGCGATGAATGCATCAAATACTAATGGTCGATTGGTGATGTTTGATACCGCGAGCTTTCAGGCGGGTACAACTGTTGAAATGTTAAATGGGAACAATTTTTCTGTTGCTCCTGATAGTAATCACGTCGTTATCAGCGGCAGTTACAGCTATGCACTGACAAATATTAATTTGGCGACTGGGGAGCAAGACTCGATCAGGGTGAGTAGCTATAACCACGGGGCGTGTGCCTGGGATGTGGAGGGACGTCATGTTTATGTTGTACATGGTGTGGGGTTGACGAAGGTCGATACCATAACCAAGAGAGAGAAACGTATTTTTGAGATGGGTTCTAGTTATGTTGATACTCCGGTTCTGCGTAGTGTCGACGGTCGACGTGTATTCATCTTCGTAAGTAATTTCTCGAATTCGTCGTTGATACGAAGCTTCGATACAAGTGCTGATGCATTAATAAGAACAAGTGCTAGCTTTAGCTCGGTGAGCGGATTTGCACTCAGTCCGGATGGAATACATATTTATACAAGTTTCAATGCCGATAGAAAGATAAAGGTTTTTGATTCCGTTAGCTTGTCCGAGATTCGTTCGGTCGATGCGTCAAAGCCGGGCGCGTTGGCTATGAGTCCAGACGGTC
Organism: Pseudomonas sp. GM18; assembly: GCF_000282195.1. Lineage (GTDB taxonomy): Bacteria > Pseudomonadota > Gammaproteobacteria > Pseudomonadales > Pseudomonadaceae > Aquipseudomonas. The sequence continues at coordinate 9,040 of NZ_AKJT01000088.1, read as the reverse complement.
GACTGCTCTTTTTCGCCAGTGAAGAAATGAAAGTGAGCGCTATGGATACTGTGAGCCTTCAGGTGGTCAAGACTTTTAATGTCGCAGGGGACCCGAAGAGTCTTGCCCTCAGCCCATGTGGTTCTCGCCTCTATGTAGCCTATAAAGCCAAGACGTTTATCACGGTTATCCAGGTCGAGTAGCCCTGGAGACAGGCATATACGCGTCAAGATGACGGATCTCTTCATGCTTGGTAGGGTTCAGTCAGTTACACCACATCATCGTTCTTCTCGGGCAACCTCGCTCCTACACATTCGTCTCGAACGACAAGAACCTGTAGGCGCGAGGCTTGCCCGGGCTGGCTGGCCGCAACAACTCTCCCGATGACCAAATCCACGGCCTGACTCTGCCGAATCCCGGCTTTCTGTCGACAGGATAAGCAGCGCTCTAAGCGGCTTGATAAATAGAACACCGTCCTCGGCTATACTCCCCCGCAATTTGACCCGCACCGAGGACTGACTGTGAAGAACTGGACGTTGCGCCAACGCATTTTGGCGAGCTTTGCGGTAATTATCGCGATCATGCTGCTGATGGTCGTGGTGTCTTTTTCGCGGCTGATGAAGATCGACGCCGGCGCAGAAACCGTCCGCACCGATGCGGTCCCCGGGGTGTATTTCAGTTCGATGATCCGCGGCGCGTGGGTCGACAGTTTTAACCTCACTCAACAGATTGTCGGCCTTTCCGGACGTCGCGAAATAACCGTCGCCGACCAGACCATGTACAAAAGCTTCGAAGAGCGCTTGAACGAGCAAATAGCCAACTACCGAAAAACCATTTTCACCCAGGACGATCAGGCCCTGTTCGACGAGTTCGAAGTGCGTCATCAGCTCTACAACAAAGAAATGACCAACGTTCTCGATCTCTATCAGCGCAAAGAGTACGACCAGGCGGTTCTTGCCCTGGAGCAAAAACTTGCGCCGGCCTGGGTCAATGGGCGCAAGCAGTTGAACAGCCTTCTTGAAAATAATCACACCCTGGCTGAGCAGTCCACGCTGGCCATCAGTGACGCGGTGACGGCCGCCAAAATCAGCATGGGCGTCTCTTTGCTGGTGGCAATCATCGTCGCCGGCCTCTGCGGCCTGCTGCTGATGCGCGCGATCATGGCGCCGATGAATCGCATTGTGGATATCCTCGAAGTCATGCGCACCGGCGATCTCAGCAGTCGCCTGAATCTTGATCGTAAAGACGAGTTCGGCGCGGTGGAAACCGGCTTCAACGACATGATGACCGAGCTCACATCGCTGGTGTCCCAGGCCCAGCGCTCCTCGGTGCAGGTCACCACGTCGGTCACGGAAATCGCCGCGACCTCCAAGCAGCAACAGGCTACCGCCACCGAAACCGCGGCCACCACCACCGAAATCGGTGCCACTTCGCGGGAAATTGCCGCCACCTCGCGCGACTTGGTGCGCACCATGACCGAAGTCTCCACCGCCGCCGACCAGGCTTCGGTGCTGGCCGGTTCTGGTCAGCAAGGCCTGGCGCGCATGGAAGACACCATGCACTCGGTGATGGGCGCGGCAGATCTGGTGAACGCCAAACTGGCGATCCTCAACGAGAAGGCCGGCAACATCAATCAGGTGGTGGTGACCATCGTCAAAGTCGCCGACCAGACCAACCTGTTGTCCCTGAACGCCGCGATCGAAGCCGAGAAGGCCGGCGAGTATGGTCGCGGGTTTGCCGTGGTCGCCACCGAAGTGCGGCGTCTGGCAGACCAGACCGCCGTGGCCACCTACGACATCGAGCAGATGGTGCGCGAGATCCAGTCGGCGGTGTCGGCCGGGGTCATGGGCATGGACAAGTTCTCCGAGGAAGTGCGTCGCGGTATGTCCGAGGTGCAGCAGGTGGGCGAGCAGCTGTCGCAGATCATTCATCAGGTTCAGGCGCTGGCGCCACGGGTGTTGATGGTCAATGAAGGCATGCAGGCCCAGGCCACGGGCGCCGAGCAGATCAACCACGCGCTGGTGCAGTTGGGCGATGCCAGCAGCCAGACGGTTGAGTCCCTGCGCCAGGCCAGTTTCGCCATCGACGAATTGAGCCAGGTGGCCGTGGGGCTGCGTGGCGGTGTCTCGCGATTCAAAGTCTGATGAGCGAACTTACGGCCAGGCGCGGCGCGGCGATGCCGGCGAAGCAGTCGTTGTTTCTGGTGTTCCGCATCGGCAACGAGCGCTACGCCTTGCAGGCCATTGAGGTGGCCGAAGTATTGCCGCAACTGCCGTTGAAACCCATTCCACGGGCGCCGGACTGGGTGGCGGGGGTGTTCGCCTGGCGCGGCGCGGTGGTGCCGGTGATCGACCTCAGCGCGCTGACGTTCGGTCAACCGGCCCAGGCCCGCACCAGCACACGGCTGGTGTTGGTGCACTATCGGCCGGATGAAGCGACGCCTGCGCAATTACTCGGGCTGATTCTGGAGCAGGCCACCGACACATTGCGCTGCAACCCGGCGGACTTTCAGCCTTATGGCCTGGACAATCGCCAGGCGCCATACCTCGGCCCGGTGCGCGAAGATGCCCAGGGGCTACTGCAATGGGTACGGGTTGCCGATTTACTGGATGCACAGGTTCGCGCCTTATTGTTTCCCTCGCCGCCGCTGGACCTGGCGCAGTTTGAGGAGCAGGGATGAGCAGCGATCAACGGTTTTTCGATTTCCTCAAGGAACGTATCGGCCTGGATGTAGGCTCGGTCGGCCCGGCGATCATCGAGCGCGCGGTGCGCCAGCGCATCACGGCGGTTCGGGTGCTGACGGCCGATGAGTATTGGCGCACTTTGTTGGGTTCGCGTGACGAACAGCAGGCGCTGATCGAAGCGGTGATCGTCCCCGAAACCTGGTTTTTCCGTTACCCGGAATCCTTCGCCACGCTGGCGAAGCTGGCGGCCAAGCGGCTGGCGGCGATCAACAACATGCGCGCCCTGCGGATTCTCAGCCTGCCGTGTTCCACCGGCGAAGAACCGTACTCGATCGCCATGGCATTGCTCGATGCCGGGCTGGCGCCGCACCAGTTCAAGGTCGACGGCATGGACGTCAGCCCGCTGTCGGTGGAAAAGGCCCGGCTCGCGCTGTACGGCAAGAATTCGTTTCGTGGCCAGGACATCGAGTTTCGCGAGCGGCATTTCACCGCTGAACACGACAACTATCGCCTCAGCGGACGCGTGCTTGAACAGGTGCGTTTGCAGGTCGGCAATCTGCTGGATCCGACCTTGCTGGTCAACGAGCCACCCTATGACTTCGTGTTCTGTCGCAATCTGCTGATTTATTTCGACCAGCCGACCCAGCAACAAGTGTTCGAAGTGCTCAAGCGTCTGACTCACGTCGACGGCGTGCTGTTTATCGGCCCGGCCGAGGGCAGCCTGCTCGGCCGTTTCGGCATGCGCTCGATCGGCATCCCGCAGTCGTTTGCCTTCAGTCGCCAGAGCGCGCCCGAGCCGCGTGCGACCTTCGCGCCGATGCCGCTGCCAATACAGCAACCGGTGCGCAGCGTGACTCCGCCGCCGGCGCGCAGTCGGTCTTTCGCGACGGTCGTACCGATGCCTCAGGCTGCCGCCACGCCTTCGAAAACCACCCCTGCGACCACCCCTTCGAACGCCGCCACGCTGTTGGCGAATATCGCCGCGCTGGCCAACGAAGGCAAAAGTGCCGAGGCCCGTGCCGCGTGCGAAAGTTATTTGCGCAGTCACGAGCCGGTGGCCCAAGTGTTCTATTGGCTGGGGCTGCTCAGCGATGTCGCCGGCAGCGCTTTGGAGGCCCAGGGTTTTTATCGCAAGGCGTTGTACCTCGAACCGCAACACCCCGACGCGTTGATGCACCTGGCGGCCTTGCTGCAATCCCAGGGCGACACGGCGGGTGCCAGAAGATTGCAGGCCCGCGCCGCCCGCAGCGAGCGCGCCGCTGACAGTGAGCGTAAACGATGAACGCCGCCGACACCTTGAACGTCACCCATGAAGATGCCCAGGCCATCGACGACTGCTGGAACCGCATCGGTATCCACGGCGACCAGTCCTGCCCGCTGCTGAGCGAGCACATTCATTGCCGCAATTGCGCGGTGTATTCAGCCGCCGCCACACGCTTGCTCGACCGCTACGCCTTGCAGCAGGACGACCGTGGGCAAATCTCCACGGTGGCCGAGAGCGAGGTGAAAACCCGCTCGCTGCTGATGTTTCGCCTCGGCGAAGAATGGCTGGGCCTGGCCACCCGCAGCCTGGTCGAAGTGGCGCCGCTGCAAGCGATTCACTCCTTGCCGCATCAGCGCTCCCGGGCGTTGCTCGGCGTGGCGAATGTGCGCGGTGCCTTGGTGGCGTGCCTGTCGCTGGTGGAGCTGTTGGGGCTCGACGACACCAGTGGCGTGGCGCCCGGCGCGCGGGTAACGCCGCGGATGCTGATCATCGCCGCCCAAGGCGGGTCGGTGGTGGTGCCGGTGGACGAAGTGGACGGGATTCACGCCATCGATGAGCGCATTCTCGATGCGGCGTCCCGGTCCGGCACCCAGGCCAGCGCCAAATACACCCGTGGTGTCTTGCAATTCAAAGGTCGCAGCCTGCGTTGGCTGGATGAAGAGCAGCTGCTGTCTGCCGTGACCCGGAGCCTCACATGACCCCCGACCAAATGCGTGACGCCTCTTTGCTGGAACTGTTCAGCCTGGAAGCCGAGGCCCAGACCCTGGTGCTGAGCGCCGGTCTGCTGGCGCTTGAGCGCGATCCGACCCAGGCCGATTACCTCGAGTCGTGCATGCGCGCGGCCCACTCGCTCAAGGGCGCGGCGCGAATTGTCGGCGTCGATGCCGGGGTCCGCGTTGCCCATGTGATGGAAGATTACCTGGTCAGCGCCCAGGAAGGGCGCCTGTACCTGCGGCCCGAACACATTGATGCACTGTTGCAAGGCACCGATCTGCTGACGCGGATTGCGACGCCGGGCAACGCTCCGCCGCCTGCGGATATCGAAGCTTACGTCGTCTTGATGGGACGGCTGCTTGATCACATGGCGACGGTTGCCCCCATCGCGCCGCCGATGGCAGAACCTCAGCTCGAACCGCCGACACCCAGGGTCGAGCCGCCCGTTCGTGCCGCCGAAATACCCGTCGAAACACTCATTGAAACACCCCAGGCAGAACCCGCCGAGGCTGTGCCCAAGACCAAACGCACCACCGAAAGTGGCGAGCGCGTATTGCGCGTCACGGCCGAGCGCTTGAACAGCCTGCTCGACCTGTCGAGTAAATCCCTGGTGGAAACCCAGCGGCTCAAGCCGCACCTGGCCACCATGCAACGCCTCAAACGCATGCAGAGTAATGGCCTGCGGGCGCTGGAAAGCCTCAACGTCCATCTCAAGGACCAGGCCTTGAGCCTCGAAGCCCGGGAAGCCTTGGGCGATGCCCGCCGATTGCTGGCCGAGTCCCAGCAATTGCTGGTGGAAAAAAACGCCGAACTGGACGAGTTCGCCTGGCACGCCAGCCAGCGCGCACAGGTGTTGTATGACACCGCGCTGGCCTGTCGCATGCGGCCGTTCGCCGATGTGTTGAGTGGGCAAGTACGCATGGTCCGCGACCTTGGCCGCAATCTGGGCAAACAGGTGCGGCTGGAGATCGAGGGCGAAAAGACCCAAGTCGACCGCGACGTACTGGAAAAACTCGAAGCGCCGCTGACGCACCTGCTGCGCAATGCGGTGGATCACGGCATCGAAACCCCGGAACAGCGGCGCTTGACCGGCAAGCCGGAGGAAGGTGTGATCCGTTTGCGAGCCTCCCATCAGGCCGGGCTATTGGTGTTGGAACTGAGCGATGACGGCAATGGCGTCGATCTGGAAAAGGTCCGCCGCACGATCGTCGAGCGGCAGTTATCCCCAGCCGAGACTGCCGCTCAGTTGAGTGAAGAAGAGCTGCTGACGTTCCTGTTTCTGCCGGGTTTCAGCCTGCGCGACACGGTCACCGAAGTGTCCGGGCGCGGTGTCGGGCTGGATGCGGTTCAGCACATGGTCCGGCAGTTGCGCGGCGCCGTGGTGCTGGAGCAGACGGCGGGCGCGGGCAGTCGTTTCCATCTTGAGGTACCGCTGACGCTGTCAGTGGTGCGCAGTCTGGTGGTGGAAGTCGGTGACGAGGCCTATGCCTTCCCTCTGGCGCACATCGAGCGCATGTGCGACCTGGAGCCGGAAGACATTGTGCAGGTCGAAGGCCGGCAGCACTTCTGGTACGAAGGCCGGCATGTCGGCCTGGTCGCCGCCAGTCAGTTGTTGCATCGCCCGGCGAGCCAGAACAGCGCGCAGATCCTCAAAGTCGTGGTCATCCGCGAGCGCGAGGCGATCTACGGGGTGGCGGTCGAGCGGTTTATCGGCGAGCGAACGCTGGTGGTGCTGCCACTGGACGAGCGTCTGGGCAAGGTACAGGACATTTCCGCCGGGGCTTTGCTCGACGACGGCTCGGTGGTGCTGATCGTCGACGTCGAAGACATGCTGCGTTCGGTGGACAAACTGCTCAATACCGGGCGTCTGGAGCGCATTGCCCGGCACGCCAATCAGGCCGTCGAAGCGGCGCGCAAACGGATTCTGGTGGTGGACGATTCGCTGACCGTTCGTGAGTTGCAGCGCAAGTTGCTGCTCAATCGTGGTTACGACGTCGCCGTGGCGGTGGACGGTATGGATGGCTGGAATGCCCTGCGTTCGGAGGATTTCGATCTGCTGATCACCGACATCGACATGCCGCGCATGGACGGCATCGAGCTGGTGTCTTTATTGCGTCGCGACAATCGCCTGCAATCGCTGCCGGTGATGGTGGTGTCCTACAAGGACCGCGAAGAAGACCGTCGACGTGGACTGGACGCCGGCGCCGACTATTATCTAGCCAAGGCCAGTTTTCATGATGACGCCTTACTGGATGCAGTCGTTGAGCTCATTGGAGGGGCGCGAGCATGAAAATCGCCATCGTCAACGACATGCCCATGGCGGTAGAGGCTTTGCGCCGCGCCCTGGCGTTCGAACCGGCGCACGAGGTGGTCTGGGTCGCCAGCAACGGGGCGGAGGCGGTGCAACGTTGCACCGAATACACCCCGGATCTGATCCTGATGGACTTGATCATGCCGTTGATGGATGGCGTGGAAGCGACCCGGCGGATCATGGCCGAGACCCCGTGCGCGATCGTTATCGTCACCGTCGACCGCCAGCAGAACGTGCACCGGGTATTCGAAGCCATGGGCTACGGCGCGCTGGATGTGGTCGATACCCCGGCGCTGGGCGCCGGCAACCCTCAGGAAGCCGCCGCGCCGCTGCTGCGCAAGATCCTCAACATCGGCTGGCTGATCGGTGACCACAGCAATCGGGTGCGCTCGGCACCGAGCCCGCACCGCAACTCGGCTTCGCGCCAGCGCCTGGTAGCGATCGGTTCATCCGCCGGCGGGCCGGCGGCGCTGGAAGTGCTGCTCAAGGGCCTGCCCCGGGATTTTTCGGCGGCCATCGTGCTGGTCCAGCATGTGGACCAGGTGTTCGCCGCCGGCATGGCCGAATGGCTTGCCAGCGCCAGCGGCCTGGACGTGCGCCTGGCCCAGGAAGGCGAACCGCCGCAAAGCGGCACGATCCTGCTGGCCGGTACCAATCACCATATCCGCTTGCTGAAAAACGGCACGCTGGCCTACACCGCCGAACCGGTCAACGAGATCTATCGGCCTTCGATCGATGTGTTTTTCGAAAGTGTGGCCAGTTACTGGAGCGGTGATGCCGTGGGTGTTCTGCTGACCGGCATGGGGCGTGACGGCGCCCAGGGGCTTAAACTCATGCGCCAACAGGGCTACCTGACCATTGCTCAGGACCAGAACAGCAGTGCCGTGTACGGAATGCCCAAGGCGGCCGCAGCCATCGACGCAGCCGTGGAAATCCGCCCACTGGACAAGATAGCGCCACGTTTGCTGGAGATTTTCCAAAAATGACTATCATTAGCAGCAATCGTGGCCCAAGCAGTACTCAGGTGACCGCACATGAATGAATTACAGCTCGACGACTTCAAAACCGACGAAAACGCCGCCATGGTGTTGTTGGTGGACGATCAGGCGATGATCGGCGAGGCGGTGCGCCGTGGTCTGTCGAACGAAGAAAACATCGACTTCCATTTCTGCGCCGACCCGCACCAGGCCATCGCCCACGCGGTGCGCATCAAGCCGACGGTGATCCTTCAGGACCTGGTCATGCCCGGCCTCGACGGCCTGAGCCTGGTGCGCGAATACCGTAATCATCCGGCAACCAAGGACATTCCGATCATTGTCCTGTCGACCAAGGAAGACCCGCTGATCAAGAGCGCGGCGTTTGCCGCCGGGGCCAACGATTACCTGGTCAAGTTGCCGGACAACATCGAACTGGTGGCGCGTATCCGCTATCACTCGCGCTCCTACATGACCCTGCTGCAGCGTGACGCGGCGTACCGCGCGTTGCGGGTCAGCCAGCAACAGTTGCTCGACACCAACCTGGTGCTGCAACGCTTGATGAACTCCGACGGCTTGACCGGGCTGTCGAACCGCCGGCATTTCGACGAATACCTCGAACTGGAATGGCGACGCTCGCTGCGTGACCAGACGCAATTGTCGCTGTTGATGATCGATGTCGACTATTTCAAGTCCTATAACGACAGTTTTGGCCACCTCGAAGGCGATGAAGCCCTGCGCAAAGTCGCCACGGCAATTCGCGACGCCAGCGCCAGGCCATCGGACCTGCCGGCCCGTTACGGCGGCGAAGAGTTCGTCCTGGTATTGCCCAACACCTCGCCGGGCGGAGCACGACTGGTGGCGGAAAAACTGCGCCAGACCGTGGCCGGGTTGAAAATCCCGCACATTTTCCCGACCGAAGGTTCGTGCCTGACCATCAGCATCGGCCTGTCGACCATGATCCCGCAGCCGGGCACCGACTGCCGGCAATTGATCTCGGCGGCGGACAAGGGGCTGTACCTGGCGAAGAACAATGGGCGCAATCAGGTGGGAATAGAGTAGGGCGTTGAACACGACGCCCGTAGCAGCTGCCGAGCCCGCGAGGCTGCGTTCG
>NZ_AKJT01000087.1 GCF_000282195.1 Pseudomonas sp. GM18 | reverse complement strand
GCAGTCGTAAAACCAGAACTTGTGGTGCATCAGGCAAACCGCGTCAGCCGGATTCACGACTGCTGCGCAGCCGAACGCAGCCTCGCAGGCTCGACAGCTGCTACACAAATTGCATCAAGACTTAATGGATATGAGCCCCCTGCGCACCATTCAGGAGCAGAGATCTGGCAATGCCCGTTTTCGTGCACAAATCTCGCTTTGCCATTTCCTGTATCACCTTTTAAAACGCTTGTTCGGGACTCTGGTTCGGAAATTGCTACTTTTAATAGGTCTTACGCTTTTCAGTAACAGTACTTCTGCGCCACAAGCGCTCATATTGGTTCTTAGGGATTGAATAATGAAAAAAGCATTGCTGACCCTTTCTGCACTGGCGTTGTGCATGGCTGCCGGCTCCGCGCTGGCAAAGGAATACAAAGAATTGCGTTTTGGCGTTGACCCTTCCTACGCGCCGTTCGAGTCCAAGGCAGCCGACGGCAGCCTGGTAGGCTTCGACATCGACCTGGGCAATGCGATCTGCGCCGAACTGAAGGTCAAGTGCAAATGGGTCGAAAGCGATTTCGACGGCATGATTCCGGGCCTCAAGGCCAATAAATTCGATGGTGTGATCTCTTCGATGACCGTCACGCCGGCCCGCGAAAAAGTCATCGACTTCTCCAGCGAGCTGTTCTCCGGCCCTACCGCCTACGTGTTCAAGAAAGGCTCCGGCCTGAGCGCAGACGTCGCCACATTGAAGGGTAAAACCGTCGGTTACGAGCAAGGCACCATTCAGGAAGCCTATGCCAAAGCCGTGCTGGACAAGGCCGGCGTGAAAACCCAGGCCTACGCCAACCAGGATCAGGTGTATTCCGACCTGACTTCCGGTCGTCTCGACGCCGCGATCCAGGACATGCTGCAAGCCGAACTGGGCTTCATCAAATCGCCAAAAGGCGCCGATTACGAAGTCAGCAAGCCCGTCGACAGCGAATTGCTGCCGGCCAAAACAGCAGTCGGTATCTCGAAAGGTAACAAAGAGCTGAAAGCACTTCTGGATAAAGGTATCAAAGCGTTACACGACGATGGCACCTACGCCACCATTCAGAAGAAACACTTTGGCGATCTGAATCTGTACAGCGGCAAATAATGCCCGGCGCCCATCTCGCGGTGGGCGCTTTTTTCACCCGATCAGGTTGCTGATTTATGTTTGAAAACCTATTACAAAACCTGGGGCTCTCTGCCTTCAGCCTTCAGGGCTTCGGTCCGTTGCTGATGGAAGGCACCTGGATGACCATCAAATTATCGGTGATGTCGCTGTTGGTGGCCGTGTTGCTCGGCCTGCTGGGCGCCAGTGCCAAGCTGTCAAAAGTCAAACTGCTGCGGATACCGGCCCAGCTCTACACCACGCTGATTCGCGGGGTACCGGACCTGGTGCTGATGCTGCTGATCTTCTATAGCCTGCAAACCTGGCTGACCTCGCTTACCGACCTCATGGAATGGGAATACATCGAGATCAACCCGTTCAGCGCCGGGGTCATCACCCTGGGCTTCATTTATGGCGCGTACTTCACCGAAACGTTCCGCGGGGCGATCCTCGCCGTGCCACGGGGCCAGGTCGAAGCCGCCACTGCCTACGGCCTCAAACGTGGCCAGCGTTTTCGCTTCGTGGTGTTCCCGCAAATGATGCGCTTCGCCCTGCCGGGAATCGGCAACAACTGGATGGTGATGCTCAAGGCCACCGCGCTGGTCTCGATCATCGGCCTTGCCGACCTGGTCAAGGCTGCGCAGGACGCCGGTAAAAGCACCTATCAACTGTTCTACTTCCTGGTGCTGGCCGCATTGATCTACTTGCTGATCACCAGCGCCTCCAACGTTGTCCTGCGCTGGCTCGAACGCCGCTACGCCGCCGGTGCCCGGGAGGCCGTACGATGATCGAGCTCTTGCAGGAATACTGGAAACCCTTCCTTTATACCGACGGTTACAGCATCACCGGCCTGGCCATGACCATGTGGCTGCTCAGTGCGTCGATCTTCATCGGTTTTCTGGTGTCGATCCCACTGTCCATTGCTCGGGTTTCCCCCAAGTTATATCTGCGCTGGCCGGTGCAGTTCTACACCTATCTGTTTCGGGGTACGCCGCTCTATATTCAGTTGCTGATCTGTTACACCGGCATCTACAGCCTGGCGGCCGTGCGCGCCCAGCCCGTCCTCGATGCGTTCTTTCGCGATGCGATGAACTGCACGATCCTGGCCTTTGCCCTGAACACCTGCGCCTACACCACGGAAATCTTCTCCGGGGCGATTCGCAGCATGGCTCACGGCGAAGTCGAAGCGGCCAAGGCCTATGGTCTGACCGGCTGGAAGCTCTATGCCTACGTGATCATGCCGTCGGCGCTGCGTCGCTCGTTGCCTTATTACAGCAACGAAGTGATCCTGATGCTGCACTCGACCACCGTGGCGTTCACCGCGACCATCCCGGATGTCCTGAAAGTCGCTCGGGACGCGAACTCTGCGACCTTTCTGACGTTCCAGTCGTTCGGCATCGCCGCGCTGATCTACCTGACCGTTACCTTTGCGCTGGTCGGCCTGTTCCGCCTCGCCGAACGCCGATGGCTGGCCTTCCTCGGGCCGACTCACTAGGACAATTCGTACATGCGCCACCAGATTCATGACCTGCTGGCCCCACTGCCGGGGACCGTGCGACAGATCCATAGCTTCCACTTCGGCCCCCAGGCGGCCAAAGGCAAGATCTACATCCAGTCCTCCCTGCATGCCGATGAATTGCCCGGCATGCTGGTGGCCTGGCATCTCAAACAGCGTCTGGCGGAGCTGGAAGCCGCCGGCCGGCTGCGCAGCGAAATCGTGCTGGTGCCCGTTGCCAACCCGGTCGGCCTGGAACAAGTGTTGATGGACGTTCCACTGGGCCGCTACGAGCTGGAAAGCGGGCAGAACTTCAATCGCTGGTTCGTCGACTTGAGTGAAGAAGTCGGCAATGAGATCGAAGGCCTGCTGGGCGACGATCCGCAACGTAACCTCGAACTGATCCGCAGCAGCCTGCGCCACGTATTGGCGCGCCAGACCGCCGGCACGCAACTGCAATCCCAACGCCTGACCCTGCAACGGCTGGCTTGCGATGCGGACATGGTGCTGGACCTGCATTGCGATTTCGAAGCCGTCGCGCACCTCTACACCACGCCCGAGGCCTGGCCTCAGGTCGAACCGCTGGCACGTTACATCGGTGCCGAAGCCAGCCTGCTGGCCACCGACTCTGGCGGCCAGTCATTCGATGAATGCTTCACCCTGCTCTGGTGGCAGTTGAAAGAACGCTTCGGCGAGCATTTCGATATTCCGCTGGGCAGCTTTTCGGTCACCGTCGAATTGCGCGGTCAGGGCGACGTCAATCACCCGTTGGCCAGCCTCGATTGCCAGGCGCTGATCGATTATCTGATTCACTTCGGCGCGATTGCCGGAGAGCCGGCGCCCTTACCGGAACTGCCCTACCCGGCCACGCCGCTGGCCGGCGTCGAACCGGTAGCGACACCCGTGGGCGGACTGCTGGTGTTTACGGCCCTGCCCGGGGAATACCTGGAGGCCGGGCAACTGATCGCCGAAGTCATCGACCCGATCAATGATCGCGTCACCCCTGTTCATTGCACCGTCGCCGGGCTGATGTACGCCCGTTCGCTACGGCGCATGGCCACTGCCGGCATGGTAATCGCCCACATCGCGGGTACCGAAGCCTATCGCAGCGGCTACCTACTTTCGCCTTGAGGATGCATGCCCCATGTACAAACTGACCATCGAAGGCCTGCATAAAAGCTATGGCGATCATCAGGTGCTCAAAGGCGTTTCGCTCAAGGCCAAAACCGGCGACGTCATCAGCCTGATCGGCGCCAGCGGCTCGGGCAAAAGCACCTTTTTGCGCTGCATCAACTTTCTAGAACAACCCAACGACGGCACCATGAGCATGGACGGCCAGAACATCCGGATGGCCAAGGACCGTCACGGCATCCATGTGGCCGACCCCGATGAGCTGCAACGAATCCGCACCCGCCTGGCCATGGTGTTCCAGCACTTCAACCTGTGGAGCCATATGACGGTGCTGGAAAACATCACCATGGCCCCGCGGCGGGTGCTCGGTTGCAGCAAGGCAGAAGCCGAAGACCGTGCCCGACGTTACCTCGACAAGGTTGGCCTGGCGCCGCGTGTGGCGGATCAGTACCCGGCGTTCCTGTCGGGCGGTCAGCAACAACGGGTAGCCATTGCCCGTGCGCTGGCCATGGAACCGGAAGTCATGCTGTTCGACGAACCAACCTCAGCACTCGACCCGGAACTGGTAGGCGAAGTGCTCAAGGTCATTCAGGGCCTGGCCGAGGAAGGCCGGACCATGATCATGGTCACCCATGAAATGAGCTTCGCCCGCAAAGTGTCGAGCCAGGTGCTGTTCCTGCATCAGGGGCTGGTGGAAGAAGAAGGCGCGCCGGAAGACGTGCTGGGCAATCCGAAGAGTGAGCGGTTGAAGCAATTCTTGAGCGGCAACCTCAAGTAAAACGCCACCTTCCTGTAGGAGCGAGCGCTGCTCGCTCCTACAAAAGCGGGGATCAGACCACTGGCGCGGGAGGTGACTCATCCGGCAGGGTGGGTTCTCCGGGTTCTGTCGGATCTTCATTGGGGGTGTCGGGATCAGGCTGATGGGGGATGCCCCCTGCCATGCTGACTGGCGGATGCGCCAACAAGGACCAGGCCAGCACGCCAACCTGATTGGGCTCAAGCCTTGCCAGTTCGGCACTTATTCGCGGATCGATCTTCATGAAGCACTCCTGGGCGATGGCCCGATCCGCCTTGCGCGAATCGGAGCAGTACACCCCATAGAGTGTACGCCCGCTCAGGAATTCCAACGGTTTGTCAGACGGTTGACTCAGGTACGCGGCAGGGTCACGCCACGCTGGCCTTGATACTTGCCGCCACGATCCTTGTAGGACACTTCACATTCCTCGTCGGACTCGAGGAACAGCATCTGCGCCACGCCTTCGTTCGCGTAGATCTTCGCAGGCAGGTTGGTGGTGTTCGAGAACTCCAGGGTCACATGGCCTTCCCACTCGGGCTCGAGCGGGGTCACGTTGACGATGATGCCGCAGCGAGCGTAGGTGCTCTTGCCCAGACAGATGGTCAATACGTTGCGCGGAATGCGGAAGTATTCGACGGTACTGGCCAGGGCGAAGGAGTTTGGCGGGATGATGCACACGTCGCTGTGGATGTCGACGAAGCTGCCAGCGTCGAAGTTTTTCGGATCGACGATGGCCGAATTGATATTGGTGAACACCTTGAAATGATTGGTGCAACGCACATCGTAGCCGTAGCTCGACACACCATAGGAGATCACACGACTGTCGTCACTGCCGCGCATCTGACGCTCCACGAAGGGCTCGATCATGCCGTGCTCTTGCGCCATGCGGCGAATCCACTTATCCGATTTGATGCTCATGGCGGGTGTCCTGAATAGCGAGGTGGAAAAATTCTGTCCGGCATCTTACCGGGCAGGCGCTCAGGGTTCAAAGTCCGGGAGACAATTCTCGCCGATCCCCCGTGAATTCCGGGGCCTCACCGCCATGTTATGCACCGTCAGTCATTAAAAAAGAGAAACCTTCGCAAGAACCATTGGCACGTTCCGGAAAAAGGGTTAAGGTGGCGCCACTGTGCTGCTTGTGTCACTGAGAATCTCTACACGATATGTTGAATTTCGATCCAACCATCTACAAGAATTTTTCCTGCTCTTTGCACTCAGTCTCGGCCAGGGTTCTTCCTGAGTCGCAGTTATCTTTGTTCAAGGAGTTACACCATGTCTAATCGCCAAACCGGTACCGTTAAGTGGTTCAACGATGAAAAAGGCTTCGGCTTCATCACTCCACAATCCGGTGACGACCTGTTCGTTCACTTCAAAGCTATCCAATCCGACGGCTTCAAAAGCCTGAAAGAAGGCCAACAGGTTTCTTTCATCGCTACCCGCGGTCAGAAAGGCATGCAAGCTGAAGAAGTTCAAGTTATCTAACTTGTAACTGCTTTAGTAAAAAGCCCCGCCCTTAAAAGCGGGGCTTTTTTGTGCCTGTGTATTTTGTGATCTTTTCTTTCGATCTTGTAGCGTGTTACCAGGCCACGCCAAACCCTGCGGTATATCGGGTCTTGTTCAGGTCCGCATTGTCGGTGCCACTGATGATGTCTTTCTCGGCCTTCAGGTTCAGCGACGCCCAATCGGTGACTTTGTAGCGCAGGCCGGCCTCGGTATCGAGTGCGTAATCCGCGACACCGGACAGTGGCTTACCCACTTCGCCACTGGTAAAGAACTCAACCTTCTTGCCGATCAGGTAGCGGTTGTAGTTCCACTTCATGGCCAGGGAATAGAAGTTTTGCTTTCCGCCATCGGAAAATTCGTAGTCCGTGCGGTTGAGGAGCGAGCCCAGGGAGAAGGCGCCCAGTTCGTCATCCCAGAATTGATAACCGGGGCCCGTACCGACGGTGCGCTGACGGGAGAGCTCTTCGACCTTGTCGCGCTTGTAATTCAAACGCCCCTGCCAGAACCACTTCTCGGTGAGGAAGCGATCGAGAGAATACTCGGCACGCCAGTTATCAGTGGTGACCACGTCATCCTGAAACTCGCGGTTGTACTCACCTTCCGCCGTATGACGCCACCGACCGTGACGCGCGGTGGTTTTGAAGTCGACGTCGTAATCATCGGTATCTTTTTCTGCCCGCTGATAATCCAGCGCCAGGTCGACGTTACCTTTAAACACCAAATCCTCGACCACCGGTTTGGGCTTGAGGATCTGCTGAATACTGGCCAGTTCCACGGTCTTGGGGGTCTCGCCGTTGGCCAGCGTGACCTTGCCGTCCTCTGCCGCGTGCAGCGACTTGGCCTTTTCGCCGGTGTAAGCATCCTGCTTGACCAGCAATTGCTGATCGCTTTCCAGGGTTTTGACCTCTTTCCAGTCTATCGGGACCGCACCGGCATACTGGGTCTGGATCAACAGCTTGCCGCCATCGAAGAGGGTGATCTTGCCGCTCAGCTTGTCACCGTTCTTCAACCAGACCGTATCGGCGAGCAAGGGAGTAGAAGCACTGACGACAGCGAGGCACAGCAAGGTTCTGGACAACATAAGCGAATCAAAAGCTCAACTTTGCGAAAAAAAGTCGGCATTATTCCTGGAAATAAGGCCCTGGCAAGGACTGACCCGACTATTTCTATTGAGTTCATTTCTCAACTGACAATCCAGGATTTACTCTACAGACGGTCAATGCGTATTTTTTTCAGGAACCCGGACGTGACCGACTCAACCGCTGAAACCGAAAGCGCGGCGCAAATCCGACGCACGGCGCTCTACCTGACCCTGGCACAAGTGCCCGAGGGCAAAGTCGTGAGCTACGGCCAGCTCGCCGAGCTGGCGGGACTGGGTCGCGCCGCCCGCTGGGTCGGGCGAACATTGAGCCAACTGCCCGGTGACACTAAATTGCCCTGGCATCGTGTGCTGGGTGCCGGTGGTCGGATCAGCCTGCCCGTGGGCAGCCCTTCGGGGGACGAACAACGGGCCCGATTGCGCATGGAAGGCATCAGTGTCCTGAACAATCGTGTTGATATTCAGCGCCATGGCTGGCGCCCGGTAGAGCACAGCGGTTAGAGTGCGCGCTTTGTTTCCGTAATTCTTGAGGCAGACTCCAGCCCATGCCCCGTAAAACCTGGCGCGCCGCGCTCGCCGCCTATGCCAGCCCCTCGACGCTCGTGCTGTTGCTGCTTGGTTTCGCCGCCGGCTTGCCCTACATGCTGGTGTTTTCGACGCTTTCAGTCTGGCTGCGCGAAGCCGGTGTTGCCCGCGAAACCATCGGCTATGCAAGCCTGATCGGTCTGGCCTACGCCTTTAAATGGGTCTGGTCCCCGCTGCTCGACCAGTGGCGCCTGCCGCTGCTCGGCAAGCTTGGTCGACGACGCTCCTGGCTGGTGCTGGCCCAGGCACTGGTGATCCTCGGCCTGATCGGCATGGGTTTCTGCGACCCGCAAAAACACCTGTCCTGGCTGATCGCCATCGCTGTGGTCGTCGCCTTTGCTTCGGCAACGCAAGACATTGCCATCGACGCCTATCGCCTGGAAATCGTCGACGATACCCGCCAGGCTGCACTGGCGGCCAGCTACATGGCCGGTTATCGGGTCGCAGCCCTGCTGGCAACGGCGGGCGCACTGTTCTTCGCCGAAGGCTTCGGCTCCACCGGCTTCAACTACAAACATGCGGCGTGGACTGGCACCTATCTACTGTTCGGCATCTTGATGATCCCGGCGCTGCTGACCTCCCTGTTCATGCGCGAACCGCCGGTGCCACTGCGCACTCAGCTTCAGGCCGGACGCTACAGCTTCGTGCACCAGCTGGCGTCGGTGTTCGTGCTGATCGTGCTGCTGGTGTCCGTACCGGCCATGTTCACCCAGTTCTACAACACCGACTTCGCCAGCGTACTATTCAACGGCGTCAGCCTGCTCGACCTGTTACTCGACGACCGCGCGTTCCTGCGGGCAATCCTCTATACCACGCTCACCGCCCTGTGCTTGTCGGCCATTGGCCGCCGTGGCCTGGCGCCGGTGCTGACGCCGGTCAACGACTTCATTCTGCGTTACCGCTGGCAAGCCCTGTTGCTGCTCGGGCTGATCGCCACCTACCGGATGTCCGACACGGTCATGGGTGTGATGGCCAACGTGTTCTACATCGACCAAGGGTTCACCAAAGATCAGATCGCCAGCGTCAGCAAGATTTTCGGCCTGATCATGACATTGGTCGGCGCCGGCATGGGCGGCCTGCTCATCGTGCGCTTCGGCATTCTGCCCATTCTGTTCATTGGCGGCGCTGCATCGGCGGCCACCAACCTGCTGTTCCTGATGCTCACGGACATGGGCGCCAACCTGCAGATGCTGATCGTCACCATTTCCCTGGATAACTTCAGCTCGGGCCTGGCGACTTCAGCGTTCGTCGCTTACCTGTCGAGCCTGACCAACCTCAAATTCTCCGCGACCCAGTACGCCCTGCTGAGCTCGATCATGCTCTTGTTGCCCCGCCTGATCGGCGGCTATTCAGGGGTCATGGTGGAAAAATTCGGCTACCACAACTTCTTCCTGATCACTGCCCTGCTGGGCGTTCCGACGCTGTTGTTGATCGCCCTGCACTGGTTCCAGGAAAACCGCCGCGCCGGTCCGACCCCGACGCCTGAACCGGCTCAGACCCCGGTCACGGAAGAATCGCAGCCTCTTTAATGCAGGATGCATCGCAGAGGGCGAGCAGATTCTCGCCCTCCAGCCACACAGCCGGCCGCACGCCTGTACGCCAGCAGATCTCGCCCGTACAATGCCCCATCACTTCTCGTTATCCGCAACCGACAACGGCCAACCATGCGCACCAGTCAATTTTTGCTCGCCACACAGAAAGAAACGCCTTCCGACGCGGTCGTCATCAGCCATCAGCTGATGCTGCGCGCCGGCATGATCCGCAAACTCGCCTCGGGCCTGTACACCTGGCTGCCGATGGGCTTGCGAGTGATGCGCAAGGTCGAAGCCATCGTGCGTGAAGAAATGAACGCCGCCGGTTCTCTCGAAGTGTTGATGCCGAGCACTCAACCGGCCGAGCTGTGGCAGGAGTCGGGTCGCTGGGAAGAATACGGCCCTGAATTGCTGCGCTTCAAGGATCGCCACGGTCGCGACTTCTGCGCCGGCCCGACTCACGAAGAAGTCATCACCGACCTGATGCGCAACGAGTTGAGCAGCTACAAACAGCTGCCGATCAACCTGTATCAGATCCAGACCAAATTCCGTGACGAAATCCGCCCACGCTTCGGCTTGATGCGTGGCCGCGAATTCATCATGAAGGACGCCTACTCGTTTCACGCCGATCAGGCATCGCTGCAGGTCACCTACGATCGCATGCACCAGGCGTACTGCAACGTGTTCACCCGCCTGGGCCTGAAATTCCGTCCGGTTGAAGCCGACAACGGCTCCATCGGTGGCGCCGGTTCCCACGAGTTCCACGTACTGGCCGAATCCGGCGAAGACGACATCGTCTTCAGCAACGGTTCCGACTACGCCGCGAATATCGAGAAAGCCGAAGCCGTACCGCGGGAAACCTCTCGCCCGCTGCCTGCCGAAGAGCTGCGCCTGATCGACACGCCGAACGCCAAGACCATCGCGCAACTGGTCGAAGGCTTCAACCTGCCGATCGAAAAAACCATCAAGACCCTGGTGGTGCACGCTGAAGAGAAAGGCAAGCTGATTGCCCTGATCATCCGTGGCGACCACGAACTGAATGAAATCAAGGCCGCCAACCAGCCTGGCGTTGCCAGCCCGCTGGTCATGGCTTCCGAAGCCGAACTGCGCGACGCCATTGGCGCCGGCGCCGGTTCCCTCGGCCCGCTGAACCTGCCGCTGCCGATCATCATCGACCGTTCCGTCGAGCTGATGAGCGACTTCGGCATCGGCGCCAACATCGACGACAAGCACTACTTCGGCGTGAACTGGGAGCGCGATCTGCCGGTTCCAACCGTCGCTGACCTGCGCAACGTTGTCGCCGGCGACCCTAGCCCTGACGGCAAAGGCACTCTGGAAATCAAGCGCGGCATCGAAGTCGGGCACATCTTCCAGCTGGGCAACAAGTACAGCAAAGCGATGAAGTGCGAAGTGCTGGGCGAGAACGGCAAACCGGTGACCCTGGAAATGGGCTGCTACGGCATTGGCGTCTCCCGCGTGGTGGCCGCCGCCATCGAACAGAACAACGACGAGAACGGGATCATCTGGAGCGACGCTCTGGCCCCGTTCCAGATTGCTCTGGTACCGCTGCGCTACGAAACCGAGCAGGTTCGCGAAGCCACCGACAAGCTCTACGCAGAACTGACTGCTGCCGGCTTCGACGTATTGCTGGACGACCGCGACAAGAAAACCAGCCCGGGCATCAAGTTCGCGGACATGGAGCTGATCGGCATTCCACACCGGATCGTGGTCAGTGACCGCGGCCTCGCCGACGGCAATCTGGAATACAAGAGCCGTACCGAAGCCGAGGCGCAAGCGTTGCCGGTTGCTGACGTGCTGTCTTTCCTCCAGGCCCGTATCCGCCGCTGACACCAGATAGAGACGTCATGTTCAAGCGAAACACCTTAGGCCTCGGTGGTGCCGCCCTGTGCGGCACCCTGCTGGTCAGCGGCTGTGCCAATCACATGTCACAACGCAGCGAGCACGAGGAGCGGGTCGAGCGTAAATTGCTCGATCACAGCCTGCAGATCGATGTCGGCGAGCCCAAAGTGCTTGAGCTGCCGCAACGTCGGGTGAAAATCCACGAGCAGAAGACCTTCGAAGTCACCGAGTTCGAAGTCACGCGCCACTATGACCGTTACACGCCTTACCAACCCTGGAGGGAGATCTATGAGATCCCGCTGGGGGCGGTGGCCGTAGTGGCCGGCGTCGGTGCGAACGTGGTCAACGTGTTCGCCCTCGGTAATCTGCCGGACAGCGTGACGAAGGACTGGCTCAGCTATGGTTTTGCCGGGCTCAACCCGTTCATGAACGTGCAGTCTCACGGTCGCGCGCAGCAGAACCTGGCGGGCATCGACGAAGTCCAGCGCGACAAGCGCACGGAATATTCGAGCCTGCCATGGAGCGAGCGTCCGGTGCAGGTCAAGGCCGGCAAGAACACGTTCGAGCTGAGCACCGACCGCAACGGCGTGTTGCGCCTGAACCTGCTGGACAGCCCGTTCGCCGAATATGACCTCAATCATCTGGGCAAGCTGCAGATCAGTGTCGAGGACAACAAGGACGATGTGCACACCGACTCGTCCCTGGCGATCAGCAACAACTTGCGCGGCAAGCTGCTCGAAGCCCATGGGCTGATTTACGACGACCTCGAAGACGACGAAGTGAGCCAGTGGGTGCACCGGGTCAAACGCCTGTCGGAACTGGGTCTGGAAGAAGAAGCCAGCGAACTGGAACAGAGCCTGATCGAACTGACCCGCAACGATCCCGAGTTGCAGGCCGAGTTCCTCAAGTCACTGACCAAGGATGCCGGGCGACTGGTGGCAGATCCGGGGCCGAATTAAGGCCTATTAAAAGATCGCAGCCTTCGGCGGCGCCCACAGGCGCGTAGGAACTGCCGAAGGCTGCGATCTTTTGATTTTAATATCTCACCGCTCAAACAACTCCAACTGCTCAAACCCGCCCCGCAAATCCTCCAGCCTCACCCCAACCCCCAACAACCGCACCGGTTTCCCGCCGCGATTGAAGGCCTGGGTCAGCAGCAGCTGATAACTCCCCAGATCCCGCCCTGCCCCGGCCTGCTCCAACGTGGTCTGGGTAAAGTCATGGAATTTCACTTTGACGAACGGCTTGCCCGGGCGATAGCTGCTGTCGATCCGCGCCATGCGGCCATTCAGGGACTCCAGCAGCTCGGGCAATTTATCCAGACAACTCACCAGATCCGGCAGGTCCACGTCGTAGGTGTTTTCAACGCTGATCGACTGCCGACGACTGTCGTTGTGCACCAACCGCTCATCGATCCCTCGGGCCAGGCTCCAGAGTCGCTCGCCGAAGCTGCCGAATTCACGCACCAGCGCCAATTTGCTCCACTCGCGTAATTGCAGGCAATCGACGATGCCGAGCTTGCCCAGTTTGTCGGCGGTCACTTTGCCAACACCGTGCAACTTGCTCACCGGCAAGCCGCTGACAAAGTCGTCCACCTGATCCGGCGTGATCACGAACAAGCCGTTGGGCTTCTTCCAGTCACTGGCGATCTTGGCGAGAAACTTGTTCGGCGCCACGCCGGCCGATACGGTGATGTGCAACTGGTTGGACACCCGGCGGCGAATGTCCTGGGCGATTCGCGTGGCGCTGCCACCAAAATGCGCACTGTCCGACACGTCGAGGTACGCCTCGTCCAGGGACAACGGCTCGATCAGGTCGGTGTAATCGCGAAAGATCGTATGAATTTCCTTCGACGCTTCTCTATAGGCCTCCATGCGCGGCTTGACGATGGTCAGGTCTGGACACAGTTTCAAGGCATGTCCGGAAGACATGGCCGAGCGCACGCCATACGCCCGCGCTTCATAGTTACAGGTAGCAATCACCCCACGCCGATCCGCCGAGCCGCCCACCGCTAAAGGCTTACCGGCCAGGCGCGGGTCGTCACGCATCTCGATGGCGGCGTAGAAGCAGTCACAATCGACGTGGATGATTTTTCGCTGCGTCATATAAAAGCGATGTTCATGGCGGAGAAATGAAGTATCAGTGTGTCGTACCGGCAGTATCTCACTGACACCTGTATATAGCACCAGTGGTCTGAATCTTCTTTTCGAGCGGTAGGAAAAGCTCCGGAGGAATTTATTTTCTCAATCGAAAGCCACTTGGCGATAGAGCCGAAAGCCTTGCCCTGCCTGCGTTTCAGCCCGATCTCCACCCCCTGCTTTCACCTAAGCGATTGAACAGGAACAGGTTTTACCGAGATTGAAGGTTGACAGCCCGGCGATCCTCTGTAGAATGCCGACACACAGACGCGGGATGGAGCAGTCTGGTAGCTCGTCGGGCTCATAACCCGAAGGTCGTCGGTTCAAATCCGGCTCCCGCAACCAAACATCGAAAAAGGCTACTCGAAAGAGTGGCCTTTTTTTGTGCGCGCCTGTTTTATAAAAAATCATCGCTTTATGCGTTACCGAGCAGAAACGAGAAATCGTTCTGATTCCGAAACTTAGCGCTCCTCGGCGACCACTCGCCGCTAATTTCGGTTTATTTGACCCATACTTGGATTAACGGTTGACACTCCGGCGTTCGCCTGTAGAATGCCGCCACACAGACGCGGGATGGAGCAGTCTGGTAGCTCGTCGGGCTCATAACCCGAAGGTCGTCGGTTCAAATCCGGCTCCCGCAACCAAACATCAAAAAAGGCTACTCGAAAGAGTGGCCTTTTTTGTATCTGTTGAAAAAGTCCTTTCGCAACAATGATCTGTCACTGTGCAGTGAGCCGTTCGGGGTCACCAGACTGTGAGTTCAGACCTAGGCTGAACCGCAAGGGAAACCCTCGACGACTGGTGATGCGCCATCGCCGATACCCGGTGAGACGCGTTAATATTTGTGATTATTTTTTTCTACAGGGATTGGTAACTTGGCTGGATACCCCCATCCTGTCGCGCACAATCCAAGAGGTGATTGATGCGCGCCAACTCGTCTGATCCACAAGACACCGTCACAGCGACACAACCGATCAAAGCCGAGCGTCTGCGCTTGCTGGATCGAATCAGCAAATACCGTCAACCCATCGGTCTGGCGGTCACTTTGCTGTTGTTCGCCATCGCGCTGATTGCCTGTCGTCACCTGCTGAGCGAACTCGATCTGTACGCGCTGCACGACTCGATCCTGGAAGTGCCGAGACCGGCCTTGCTGGGAGCCTTAGGCGCGACCGTCGTCGGCTTCATCATTCTGCTGGGCTACGAATGGTCGGCCAGCCGTTATGCCGGCGTGACGCTGGCGCCACGAATCGTGGCGCTGGGCGGCTTCACCGCCTTCGCCATTGGCAATGCCATCGGTCTGTCGCTACTGTCGGGGGGCTCGGTTCGCTACCGTTTATATGCACGTCATGGCGTGGGGGCTTCGGAAGTCGCGCACATGACGCTGTTTGCCAGCCTCTCGCTCGGCTGTGCCCTCCCGCCCCTGGCTGCCCTCGCCACCCTGAGCAACCTGCCCGCCGCCTCGCTGGCCCTGGGTTTCTCCGAGGCGTTGCTGGGTGCGATCGCAGTGGCCGTGCTACTGCTCGCCACGGTACTGGCGATCGGCATCTACCGCCGCCGCTTGCCGGAACAGCCTTACCCGGACAACCTGCTGGTCAAGGTCGGCCGCCGCACCTTGCGCCTGCCGGGCCGCCGCCTGACCTTCCTGCAACTGGTCATCACCGCCCTGGACGTGGCCGCCGCCGCGACGGTGCTCTATCTGCTGCTGCCGGAAGCGCCACCCTTCGGTGCGTTCCTGCTGGTCTATCTACTGGCCCTGGCCGCTGGCGTGCTCAGCCATGTACCCGGCGGTGTCGGGGTGTTCGAAGCGATTTTGCTGGCGGCCTTCGCCGACAAGCTCGGTGCCGCGCCACTGGCTGCCGCCCTGCTGCTCTACCGTCTGATCTACGTGATATTGCCGCTGCTGGTGGCTTGCGTACTGCTGCTGATCAACGAAGGCCAGCGCCTGTTTCAGACACGCCAGACGCTCCGCGCCGCCTCAGGCCTGGCCGCGCCGATTCTGGCGGTACTGGTGTTCCTGTCCGGCGTGGTGCTGCTGTTCTCCGGCGTGACGCCGGAGATCGATACACGCCTTGAACACATCGGTTTTCTGATCCCGCATCGACTGGTCGACGCCTCGCACTTCGGCGCCAGCCTGGTGGGCGTGCTCTGCCTGCTGCTGGCTCAGGGCTTGCGTCGCCGCCTGTCGGCCGCGTGGATGCTGACCACTATTCTGTTGTTGGTCGGCGCCCTGCTCTCTCTGCTCAAAGGGTTCGACTGGGAAGAAGCCAGCCTGATGACCCTGACGGCGAGTTTGCTGGGGGTTTTCCGGCGCTCGTTCTACCGCCCCAGCCGCCTGACCGAGCTGCCGTTTTCGCCGCTGTATCTGGTGGCGAGTCTCTGCGTACTCGGCGCCTCGATCTGGTTGCTGCTGTTCGCCTATCAGGACGTTCCGTACAGCCATCAACTCTGGTGGCAGTTCACCCTCGACGCCGACGCCCCGCGAGGCTTGCGCTCGCTGCTGGGTGCCGCGGTGCTGCTGGTGGTGGTGTCCCTGACGTGGCTGCTGCGTACCGCGCGTCCGATAATCCACCTGCCAACCTCCGATGAACTGGAGCGCGCGGCTAATATCCTCATGGCCTCCTCCCAACCGGATGGCGGCCTGGCCCTGACCGGTGACAAGGCGCTGCTGTTTCACCCCAACGACGAGGCATTCCTGATGTACGCCCGCCGTGGCCGCAGCCTGGTGGCGCTGTATGACCCGATCGGCCCCACCCAGCAACGTGCGGAAATGATCTGGCAGTTCCGCGACCTGTGCGATATCCATCACGCCCGCCCTGTGTTTTATCAAGTACGTGCCGAGAACCTGCCGTACTACATGGACATCGGCCTGACCGCGATCAAGCTCGGCGAAGAAGCCCGGGTCGACCTCAAGCGTTTCGATCTCGAAGCCAAAGGCAAAGAGATGAAGGACCTGCGCTACACCTGGAACCGTGGCACCCGTGACGGCCTGTCACTGGAGATCCATGAGCCGGGGCAAGCGCCGATGGACGAGCTCAAGGTGATTTCCGATGCCTGGCTGACCGGCAAGAATGTGCGCGAGAAAGGCTTCTCGCTCGGGCGTTTCAGTGATGACTACCTCAAGCACTTCCGCGTCGCGGTGATTCGTTTCGAAGGGCGCCCGGTGGCGTTCGCCAACCTGCTCGAGACCTACGGCCATGAACTGGCCAGCCTCGATCTGATGCGCGCACACCCCGACGCCCCGAAGCTGACCATGGAATTCATGATGGTCGGCCTGATTCAACATTATAAAAATCATGGATACGCGCGGTTCAGCCTGGGCATGGTGCCATTGTCGGGGTTGCAACCCCGGCGCGGCGCACCACTGACCCAGCGACTGGGCTCGATGGTGTTCCGCCGTGGTGAGCAGCTGTACAACTTCCAAGGTTTGCGCCGCTTCAAAGACAAGTTCCAGCCTGACTGGGAACCCCGTTATATGGCCGTGCCTGCCGGACTCGATCCGCTGGTGGCCCTGGCCGATACTGCTGCCCTGATTGCGGGCGGCTTGACTGGATTGGTGAAACGCTGATGATTCAACGCTCCCTGCGGTACGTACTGGCCACACTGGTAGTGCTGGCCCTGATTGTCGGTGGCGGTTACTGGTACCTGAAACGCCCGGCACCCGAACCGACCCTCGAACTGCTGACGCCGGCCGATGGCGCCGAGATGACCCGCGTCATCCCTGGCACCACGCCTCGCGCCCAGGTGCTGGTGGCGGTCAATGAAGAGCAGAAGCTCAGCGACAAACAATTGATGACCCTGAGCCGCAGCGGCTCGGCGCAGATCGTCCAGGTGATCCTGCCCAAGGACTGCATCCAGCAAAGTCGCGCCCTGCAAGCTGGCCTCAGAGAACTCAAAGGCCCGGCAACCCTGGTCAGCGGCATCGGCCCTGGCGCGGTGCTGGCGTGGCGCTGGCTCGCCGAGCAGAAGGACGACAAGGCCCAGGCCATTTCGGTTGACCTGGCCCTGGAAAAACCCGGCTGCACCCACCTGCTGCCAAAAAGTGCTGCCCACGGTCACTGGCTGGTGGCCTGGAACGACAACCCGGACGACACCAGCGCCGGCTTCGTGCGTGACCAGCCCAACGCCGAAACCAGCATCAGCGATTACGACATCAACCTGCCGCAAGTGCTGAACAACGAACTGCGCAAAACCCTCGTCGGTGGCGATAAAGCCACCGGTGGCCTGCAGATTCCGGTGGTCGAAGTGCCGGCCGGTCAGGCCAAGGACACCGTCACCCTGTTCCTCTCCGGCGATGGCGGCTGGCGCGACCTGGACCGCGACGTGGCCGGCGAGATGGCGAAGATCGGCTACCCGGTGGTCGGCATCGACACCCTGCGCTACTACTGGCAGCACAAGAGCCCGGAACAAAGCGCTCTGGACCTGACCGAACTGATGCAGCACTACCGGCAGAAATGGGGCACCAAGCGCTTCATCCTGACCGGCTACTCATTCGGCGCCGACGTACTGCCAGCCATCTACAACCGCCTGCCGGAAGCCGAACAGCAGCGGGTCGACGCAATCATCCTGCTCGCCTTCGCCCGCACCGGCAGCTTCGAGATCGAAGTCGAAGGCTGGCTCGGCAACGCCGGCAAAGAAGCCGCCACCGGCCCGGAAATGGCCAAGCTGCCACCGGCGAAAGTGGTGTGCATCTACGGTGAAGAAGAAGTCGACGAAAGCGGCTGCACCGACAAGACCGCCGTGGGCGAAGCGATGAAACTGCCTGGCGGCCATCACTTCGATGAGAACTACCCGAAACTGGCCCAGCGGCTGGTCGATGCCATCGAGAAGCGTCAAGCGAAGGAGACGGCGGTTCAGGAGTGATCTGAGCCCCCGAACACAAAAAGCCCCCGCAGACTCATGGTTGCGGGGGCTTTTTTACATGTACAAACATGAAGCGCCACCAGCCGTCATTCGATTTATCTGCCGGGACTTCAACAATTCCTCAACCATGTTCGAATTCGACTCAGATTCCATCTGCCCAAAAAGATTTTCTTCCTGGGCGTGCAGGCTGGTCATCTTGAACAAAAGCAAAATGTCTTGACTCTTCATGAAGCTAGAAACTCCGAGTGTCCACATTCCATAAAACGTGGACACTTGACTCATTGAAAATATCGAACCGTCAAGCCCTTTCCCTGCTCCTTTAGTCTCTCCTGGCGTACCTTGCCCGCATATCGTCATGGCTGATCGCCTTGGACTGGTCAAAACCGATCAGTCGCTCCCAAGCTGCTGCTTCAACGCGAAGATCCTTAAGCTCATCGAGCATTTCCTGATACGCCTCGACATTGATAATGACCGCTGCTGGCTGATTGTCTTTGAAAATGACCAGACGCTCAGTGGCACGACTGGAGATATCCTTGAGTCTCGCACTGAAGCGCCCGACCATTGCAGTCACCGATATCGCTTGGTCAGCACGCTCTTGTGATGCCGTCATACTCACCTCCCCTCACAATCATGCAAATTTGAACACACAGTTCTGCGCAGAGCATTGCGTCGAACTCAACATACGGCAAGCTGCAAAAACGCTCGCCTGCGTTTCAAGCTCACTAGATATGTTTAGTTTCGTTTACTCAAGTGTCGCAAATATCGGATGACGCCCGCAGACCTTGTAGGCAAACTCCGAATCTATCTTTTTGGGCGCTTTGCCGCCTTGTTGCGTTTTTCTTCGACGGGATACCCTCCGGACGTCGCTGACCATTCAGCGATTCGGGCTTGGAAACCCGTCGAGTTAAGTGCAACAGCGCCCCCCATCAGTACGGCAGTGGTTTTTACAGCTGCGATCCTGTTATGGCGGCTGTGCGTGGGACGCCTTCGGGCGTGCCGGTTCCTTAGCTCCCGGTTTTCCAACCTACGTACAGCTGCCACCCATTCGCTTGGAAACGAACGTGGCCGCTGCTCCCTCGGGTTAAGGAGTCAGACATGAACAAAACAGATTCAAGCGCGATTTCAGAACTAAAAACCATCGGCTTCACCCCGCTCATCTACTGCTCGGATCAGGCGCTATTCAACGTCCGCGCCGGTGTCCCCATCGTTGATGCATTGTCACAAGCCTCCGACCTGCTGTTCCTCGCCAAATCATTTACCGAGGATGCAGCCTACGCAAAAGACACCGACCGCCACGCCTGGGCCGCGCATTACCTGACGGCGATGAGTAAGGCCGTGATTGATGATGTGGTGAAGGTGCTGACGCCGCGACCTGCCCGGACAATGACCGAATCTGAAGAAGAGCGGCCTGAAAGCAAGTAAAGGCACTGAAACGAAAAAGCCCCCGCTACCTTCATGGCAACGGGGGCTTTTTCATGGGGCTTACATCTCGACTTGGGTACCCAGCTCAATCACCCGGTTCAGCGGCAGATTGAAGAAGCGCAGGTTGCCATTGGCGTTTTTCAGCATGAAGGCGAACAACGCCTCGCGCCAGCGGGCCATGCCTTCGAGTTTGGAGGCGATGACTGTCTCGCGGCTGAGGAAGTACGTGGTGCGCATCGGGCTGAAGTCCAGGTCATCGAGATGACACAACTTCAGCGCTTGCGGCACGTCCGGCTCGTCGGTGAAGCCGAAGTGCAGGATCACCCGGAAGAAGCCTTCGCCGTAGGAATCGACCTCGAAACGTCGTTGCGGCGGGACGCGCGGGATGTCTTCGTACACCACGGTCAGCAACACCACTTGCTCGTGCAGTACCTGGTTATGCAGCAAATTGTGCAACAACGCGTGAGGCACGGCATCCGGGCGAGCGGTAAGGAACACAGCGGTGCCCTGGACCCGATGCGGCGGTTGCACGCGGATACTGCTGATGAAGATCGGTAGCGGCAGCCCACCCTCGTCCAGGCGATCCACCAGCAGTTGCTTGCCGCGTTTCCAGGTGGTCATCAGGACGAATAGCGCGATACCGGCGATCACCGGGAACGCCCCGCCCTGGACGATTTTCGGCACGTTGGCGGCGAAGTACAAACCGTCTACCAACAAAAAGCCCAGCAACACAGGGACCGCGAGAACCGGTGGCCATTTCCACAGCAGCAGCATCACCGCCGACACCAGAATCGTGGTCATCAGCATGGTCCCGGTCACTGCCACGCCGTAGGCCGAGGCCAGGGCGCCGGAGGACTCGAAGCCAATTACCAGCAGGATCACGCCGACCATCAACGACCAGTTCACCGCACCGATGTAAATCTGGCCTTGTTCGGCACTCGAGGTGTGCTGAATGTGCATGCGCGGAATGTAGCCGAGCTGGATCGCCTGACGGGTCAGGGAGAACGCGCCGGAGATCACCGCTTGCGAGGCAATCACCGTGGCCATGGTCGACAATCCTACCAACGGAATCAACGCCCAGCTTGGCGCCAGCAGATAGAACGGGTTGCGGGCAGCTTCCGGATCACCAAGCAGCAAGGCGCCCTGGCCGAAGTAGTTCAGTACCAGTGCCGGCAGCACCAGAATGAACCAGGCCCGTGCGATCGGCTTGCGACCGAAGTGGCCCATGTCGGCGTACAGTGCCTCGGCGCCAGTCAACGCCAGTACCACGGCGCCAAGAATCGTAACGCCCATGCCCGGGTGGTCCATGAAGAAGCGTACGCCCCACACCGGGTTGATCGCTTGCAACACTTCCGGGTGCTGGCTGATGCCATACACGCCCAACGCGCCGAGCACCAGAAACCAGGTGACCATGATCGGCCCGAACAGAATGCCGATCCGCGCCGTGCCGTGGCTCTGAATCAGAAACAGCGCCACCAGCACCACCAGCGACAGCGGCACCACCCAATGGTCGATGCCTTCGAAGGCCAGCCCCAGCCCTTCAATCGCCGACAGCACGGAAATCGCCGGGGTAATCATGCTGTCGCCATAGAACAGCGCCGCGCCGATCAGCCCGCAGACCACCAGCAGTGTGCGTAATTTTGCTCGCCCTCCCGCCGCTCGTCGCGCCAGCGCGGTCAAGGCCATGATCCCGCCTTCGCCCTGGTTGTCGGCACGCAGTACGAACAGCATGTATTTGATCGACACGACCCAGATCAGCGACCAGAAGATCAGCGCCAGAATGCCCAGCACGCCGTCATGGTTGACGGGCACGCCATAGCCACCGGAAAACACTTCTTTGAGGGTGTACAACGGGCTCGTGCCGATGTCGCCATAAACCACTCCGACCGCCGCGACCAGCATGCTGATCGGCTTCGCCGCCGAATGCCCACCGGCTATCGCCTGACTACTTGCCTGCCCCATCCATTACTCCTACTACTCAGACCCGGGCTTCTTCGAAGAAGCACTATGCTTTTGTCGTGCAGCATGCACTGTTTTACTTGTTGTTACAGACGTTTTATTGACTGTAAAAAATCGGTAAAGCGTAACGGCGCGAAGCATAGCGCAGCACTCGTCGTATTTCCCTGCATAAAGCTGGTCAAGTGCGCCGCCCATCGTTAGAATTGCGCACTTTTTGACCAGAGGGTGCAACATAGCGCCCGTCTGTCGCCTAGCCGTCATCGGCTGGAGGCGTCACAAATACCGAGGTTAGACATGTCCACCACTCCTGCGCCGGCCAATCCAAAGGTTGGCTTCGTATCCCTGGGTTGCCCGAAAGCACTGGTCGACTCCGAGCGCATCCTTACCCAGCTGCGCATGGAAGGCTATGACGTTGTGTCCACTTATCAGGACGCCGACGTCGTGGTGGTCAACACCTGCGGCTTCATTGACTCGGCCAAGGCTGAGTCCCTGGAAGTGATCGGCGAAGCCATCAAGGAAAACGGCAAGGTCATCGTGACCGGCTGCATGGGCGTCGAAGAAGGCAACATCCGCGACGTACACCCAAGCGTGCTGGCCGTGACCGGTCCGCAGCAATACGAGCAAGTGGTCAACGCCGTGCACGACGTCGTACCGCCGCGTCAAGATCACAACCCGCTGATCGACCTGGTGCCGCCACAAGGGATCAAACTGACCCCGCGCCACTACGCCTACCTGAAGATTTCCGAAGGCTGCAACCACAGCTGCAGCTTCTGCATCATCCCCTCAATGCGCGGCAAACTGGTCAGCCGCCCGGTCGGTGACGTGCTCGACGAGGCCCAGCGCCTGGTCAAGTCCGGCGTCAAAGAGCTGCTGGTGATTTCCCAGGACACCAGCGCCTACGGCGTCGACGTGAAATACCGCACCGGTTTCTGGAACGGCGCGCCGGTGAAAACCCGCATGACCGAACTCTGCGAAGCCCTGAGCACCCTCGGTGTCTGGGTTCGTCTGCACTACGTTTACCCGTACCCGCACGTCGACGAGCTGATCCCGCTGATGGCCGCCGGGAAAATCCTGCCGTACCTGGACATCCCGTTCCAGCACGCCAGCCCGAAAGTCCTCAAAGCCATGAAACGCCCGGCCTTCGAAGACAAGACCCTGGCGCGGATCAAGAACTGGCGCGAAATCTGCCCGGACCTGATTATCCGTTCGACCTTCATCGTCGGCTTCCCTGGCGAAACCGAAGAAGACTTCCAGTACCTGCTGAACTGGCTGACCGAAGCCCAGCTGGACCGCGTCGGCTGCTTCCAGTACTCGCCGGTTGAAGGCGCACCGGCCAACGATCTGGACCTGGAAATCGTTCCGGACGACGTCAAGCAAGACCGTTGGGAGCGTTTCATGGCGCACCAGCAGGCCATCAGCTCGGCACGCCTGCAAATGCGCATCGGCCGTGAAATCGAAGTGCTGGTGGACGAAGTCGACGAGCAAGGCGCGGTCGGCCGTTGCTTCTTCGATGCCCCGGAAATCGACGGCAACGTGTTCATCGACAACGGCAGCAACCTGAAGCCAGGCGACAAGGTCTGGTGCAAAGTGACTGACGCCGACGAATACGACCTGTGGGCTGAACAGATCTAAACGCAAAAAATACGAAAAGCCCCGCTCTCTTGACGAGATGCGGGGCTTTTTTACGTCTATCGTTTTGTGGGAGAAAAAACTCGCAGCCTTACGGGAACGGCTCTTAACAGAAGGAGCAAGCGGCCATGCGCCAACATTCGGTCATTCACACACCGAAACAGAGCGACTACGAAGAACTCACCCGAGTGTGGGAAGCCTCGGTGCGCGCCACCCATGACTTTCTGCCCGACAGCTACATCGAACTGCTGAAGAACCTGGTCCTGACCCGCTACCTCGATGCCGTCATGCTGATCTGCACCAAAGACTCGCGCCAACGCATTACCGGGTTCGCCGGCGTGGCGGCGGGCAAGATAGAAATGCTGTTCATCGACCCGGATCACCGCGGCCAGGGCCTGGGAAAGCAATTACTGCGCTACGCCCTGGAACACCTGAACGCCGATGAGCTGGACGTCAACGAGCAGAACCCGCAGGCCCTGGGGTTTTATTTCAAGCAGGGCTTCGAGGTGATTGGTCGTTCGGAGCATGACGGTATGGGCCAGCCTTATCCGTTGCTGCATATGCGTTTGCGCCAGGGCCAGCAACGTTCACAACATGGCTGACACAATGCATTAAAAGCACATGAGGCAAATGGACCCGCGATTAACCGGCGCCGGGCAGGTACAATGCCTCCCCCCTTTTTTGTTACGGCCCTGTCATGACTGACCCGATTCGTCTCTCCAAACGCCTCATCGAACTCGTCGGCTGCTCCCGTCGGGAGGCTGAGCTGTTCATCGAGGGCGGCTGGGTCACCGTCGACGGTGAAGTCATCGACGAGCCGCAGTTCAAGGTCGATACCCAGAAAGTCGAGCTCGATCCAGAGGCCAAGGCCACTGCACCGGAGCCGGTGACCATCCTGGTGAACGTCCCGGCGGGCATGGACGCGGACAGCGCCATGGCGACCCTCAGCGCCGCGACCCTGAGCGAAGAACACCGCTACGGCAAACGTCCGCTCAAGGGCCACTTCCTGCGCCTGACCGCCAGCGCCGACCTGCAGGCCAACGCCAGCGGCCTGCTGGTGTTCACCCAGGACTGGAAAATCCTGCGCAAACTCACCGCCGATGCCAGCAAGATCGAGCAGGAATATGTGGTCGAGGTTGAAGGCGACATGGTGGCTCACGGCCTCAACCGCCTGAACCACGGCCTGACGTACAAGGGCAAGGAACTGCCGCCGGTCAAGGCCAGCTGGCAGAACGAAAACCGTCTGCGCTTTGCCATGAAAAACCCACAACCGGGCGTGATCGCCCTGTTCTGCCAGGCCGTCGGCCTCAAGGTTGTCGCCATCCGCCGCATCCGCATCGGCGGCGTGTCCATCGGCAAAGTGCCCGTCGGGCAATGGCGCTACCTGTCCGGCAAAGAGAAGTTCTAAGGCTTTTCCCGCCGCCATACATTTCGGCGCCGCAGCTTTATGCGGCGCCCACAGCGAAATATCAGGACTGCACACATGATTCATAACGACGTACTGCGCAGCGTGCGCTACATGCTCGACATCAGCGACAAGAAAGTCATCGAGATCATCAAGCTCGGCGACATGGACGTCACCCTGCCCGACCTGGTGACGTACCTCGACAAGAAAGAAGAAGATGAGGAAGGTTTCGTACGGTGCCCGGACGAAGTCATGGCGCATTTCCTCGACGGCCTGGTGATCTTCAAGCGTGGCAAGGACGAAAGCCGTCCGCCGCAGCCGATCGAAGTGCCGGTGACCAACAACATCATCCTGAAGAAATTGCGCGTCGCCTTCGAACTGAAGGAAGACGACATGCACGCCATTCTCAAGGCCGCCGAGTTCCCGGTGTCCAAGCCTGAGCTGAGCGCGCTGTTCCGCAAGTTCGGCCACACCAACTACCGCCCATGCGGCGATCAACTGCTGCGCAACTTCCTCAAGGGCCTGACCCTGCGCGTGCGCCCGCAGTAAATCGCCCACAAAACTGTAGGAGCACAGCTTGCTGGCGAAGGCGATCGTCAAAACGCCATCGCCAGCAAGCTGTGCTCCTACAGGGCCGTATGGCCCACCATTCCGCGCAAAAATAGTGGCTCCGCTTCCGGCGGCTGAAGACTAGGGTGTATCGACCCTCAGCTCTCAGGACTCGCCATGCATCCCTACTTCTCTCTGCAAGGCCGCACCGCTCTGGTGACCGGCGGCACCCGCGGTATCGGCAAAATGATCGCCAAGGCTTATGTCGAGGCCGGCGCCACCGTGTACGTGTGCGCCCGGGATGCCGAAGCCTGCCAGCAAACTGCCGTTGAGCTGAGCGCTTTCGGGGTTTGCCATGCTGTGGCTGCCAATCTGGCCCATGAAGAAGGAGTTCAGGAACTGGCTGCGCAATTGAGCGAACAGATCGGTCAGCTGGATATTCTGGTGAACAACGCCGGCACCACCTGGGGTGCGCCGCTGGAGAGTTACCCGGTCAAGGGCTGGGAAAAAGTCATGCAGCTCAATGTGACCTCGGTGTTCAACTGCATCCAGCAATTTCTGCCGCTGCTGCGCAAGGCCGGTTCGGCGGCGAATCCGGCACGGATTATCAACATCGGCTCGGTGGCCGGGATTTCGTCCTTCGGCGAACAGGCGTATGCCTACGGCCCGAGCAAAGCCGCCCTGCATCAACTGTCGCGGATTCTGGCGCGAGAGCTGGTGAGCCAGCACATCAACGTCAACGTGATTGCACCGGGACGCTTCCCGAGCAAGATGACTCAGCACATCGGCAACGATGAGCAGGCGTTGGCCGAAGACACGGCGCTGATTCCGATGAAGCGCTGGGGCCGGGAGGAAGAAATGGCGGCGTTGGCGATCAGCCTGGCGAGTACGGCCGGGGCATATATGACCGGGAATGTCATTCCTTTGGATGGTGGGTTTAGTCTCTGAACTCTTCCCTATGATCATTCCCACGCTCTGCGTGGGAATGCAGCCGGGGACGCTCCGCGTCCCAAGAGCGGACGCAGAGCGTCCATTGAGGCATTCCCACGCAGAGCGTGGGAACGATCTTTGGGTGGGTTATCATGCTCACCCTCAAATCGCTTTGACCCCAAACCATGACCTACAGTGTTTCCCCCATCGGCTTCGTGCGCTCCTGTTTCAAGGAGAAGTTCGCCATTCCGCGTCAACCGCAACTGGCCCCGGCCGCTCGGGGCGTACTGGAGCTGGTGGCGCCGTTCGATCAGGGCGATGCGGTGCAGGGGCTGGAGCAGGTCAGCCATGTGTGGCTGCTGTTCCTGTTTCATCAAGCGCTGGAAGAAAAGCCACGCCTCAAAGTCCGCCCGCCGCGCCTGGGCGGTAACAAATCCATGGGCGTGTTCGCCACCCGCGCGACGCATCGCCCCAATGGCATCGGCCAGTCGGTGGTCAAACTGGACAAGGTCGAAGCCAATCGGCTGTGGATTTCCGGCATCGACTTGCTGGACGGCACGCCGGTTCTCGACATCAAACCCTACGTGCCCTACGCCGACATCATCGACACGGCGTCCAATAGCATCGCCAGCGCCCCGCCGCTACTGATTCCCGTGCAGTGGACGGACTCGGCCCTGCAACAGGCCCACGGCCACGCTCAGCGGCTTGACGAGCCCCTGGTCGAGTTGATCGAGCAATGCCTGGCACAAGACCCACGCCCGGCGTACCAGATTCCTGCGCCTGAGCGCGAATACGGCGCGCAGTTCTGGGATCTGGATGTGCGCTGGCATTACCCGGAAGCCGGGCTTATCCGCGTTCTCGAAGTCATCCCCGTATCCAACGCGTAGAGATTGTGTCCGGCATAAAAAAGCCCCCATTGCCTGCACAGGCAATGGGGGCTTTTCAGTGATGCGGTGTTGTTACTTCTCGACGAACGCACGCTCGATCAGGTAATCACCCGGCTCGCGCATCCGCGGCGAAACTTTCAGGCCGAAGCTGTTCAACACTTCGCTGGTCTCGTCGAGCATGCTCGGGCTGCCGCACAGCATGGCGCGGTCGTCCTGCGGGTTGATCGGTGGCAGACCGATATCGCTGAACAGCTTGCCGCTGCGCATCAGGTCGGTCAGGCGGCCTTCGTTTTCGAACGGCTCGCGGGTCACGGTCGGGTAGTAGATCAACTTGTCACGCAGGGCCTCGCCGAAGAACTCGTTCTGCGGCAGGTGCTCGGTGATGAACTCGCGGTAAGCGACTTCGTTGACGTAACGCACGCCGTGGCACAGGATCACCTTTTCGAAACGCTCGTAGGTTTCCGGGTCCTGGATGACGCTCATGAACGGCGCCAGACCGGTACCGGTGCTGAGCAGGTACAAATGCTTGCCAGGCTTCAAGTCGTCCAGCACCAGGGTGCCGGTAGGCTTCTTGCTGATGATGATCTCGTCGCCTTCCTTCAGATGCTGCAACTGGGAAGTCAGCGGGCCATCAGGCACTTTGATGCTGAAGAACTCGAGATGCTCTTCCCAGTTCGGGCTGGCAATCGAGTAAGCGCGCATGAGCGGCCGGCCGTTGGGCTGTTGCAGGCCGATCATCACGAACTGACCGTTCTCGAAGCGCAGGCCCGGATCGCGGGTGCACTTGAAGCTGAACAGAGTGTCGTTCCAGTGATGAACACTGAGGACACGCTCGTGGTTCATGTTGCTCATGTACGTGGGACTCCTGGAGATTTTGCCTGCGCCGATGATGTGCGCAATTGCATCGCATTCTAATGGCAGCGACAATATCTGTTAAATGGATTATTAAGATAAGGGTTATCGGTTATATCGATATGCGATTTACTCTCCGTCAACTTCAAGTATTCGTCGCCGTCGCCCAGCAGGAAAGCGTATCCCGTGCCGCGGGTCTGCTCAACCTCTCGCAATCGGCGGCGAGCACCTCGATCACCGAGCTGGAGCGCCAGTGCAGCTGTCAGCTGTTCGATCGCGCCGGCAAACGGCTGAGCCTCAACGCCCTCGGCAAACAACTGTTGCCGCAAGCGGTGGCCCTGCTCGATCAGGCCAAGGAGATCGAAGACCTGCTCAACGGCAAGTCCGGTTTCGGCTCCCTGGCGGTTGGCGCGACCCTGACCATCGGCAATTACCTGGCCACCCTGCTGATCGGCAGCTTCATGCAGCGCCATCCGGAAAGCCAGGTGAAGCTGCATGTGCAGAACACCGCCAACATCGTGCAACAGGTGGCTCACTATGAAATTGATCTGGGTCTAATTGAAGGCGACTGCAGCCATCCGGACATCGAAGTGCAGAGCTGGGTCGAAGATGAGCTGGTGGTGTTCTGCGCGCCCCGGCATCCGCTGGCCAAACGCGGTACAGCCACCATGGAGGAGCTGAGTCATGAAGCCTGGATCTTGCGTGAACAAGGCTCCGGCACGCGGCTGACGTTCGATCAGGCCATGCGCCACCACCGCAGCGCGCTGAACATTCGCCTGGAGCTGGAACACACCGAAGCGATCAAGCGCGCAGTGGAATCGGGTTTGGGGATTGGCTGTATTTCACGCCTGGCGCTGCGCGATGCGTTCCGCCGTGGCAGCCTGGTGCCGGTGGAAACACCGGATCTGGACCTGGCGCGACAGTTCTATTTCATCTGGCACAAACAGAAATACCAGACCTCGGCGATGCGCGAATTCCTCGAACTGTGCCGCGCCTTCACCGCCGGGGTTCAGCGCAGCGACGAGATCGTTCTGCCTGCCATTGCTTAAAGCAGGATCACCGCCCACACCAGCGCGATCATGCTCAACGCTACGAGTTGAGCGGCGCTGCCCATGTCCTTGGCGTTCTTGGACAGTGGGTGCAACTCCAGGGAAATACGGTCGATGGCCGCTTCCACCGCCGAGTTGAGCAATTCGACGATCAGCGCCAACAGGCAGACTGCAATCAGCAGCGCCCGCTCGACACGGCTGACGCTCAGGAAGAACGACAGCGGAATCAGGATCGCATTGAGCAACACCAGTTGCCGAAAAGCCGCTTCACCGGTGAAGGCCGCGCGCAGGCCGTCCAGGGAGTAGCCGGAGGCGTTGAGGATGCGTTTTAGGCCGGTCTGGCCTTTGAAAGGTGACATAGAGTAAGCAACTGACCAAAAAGGAGTGGGAAAGCTAGATTAAGCAAAGTCAAAAAAGCGTGAATACGTAACACCTTAGTGGCTCGTAATTGACTCAAGTTGTTGCAAGAGCAGCGCCGCCTGGGTCCGGGTCCGCACATTCAGCTTACGGAAAATCGCCGTGACGTGGGCCTTGATCGTCGCTTCGGACACGCTCAATTCGTAAGCAATCTGCTTGTTCAGCAAACCCTCGCAGACCATGGTCAACACCCGGAACTGCTGGGGTGTCAGGCTGGCAAGGCCTTCGCTGGCAGCCTTGGCTTCGTCGGAAACGCTGACCGCTTCGAAGGCCTGGGGCGGCCAGAAAACGTCACCATCGAGCACCGCGCGCACGGCTTTCTGAATGACACTCAGGTCACTGGACTTGGGAATGAAACCGCTGGCGCCGAACTCACGGGACTTGACCATGATCGACGCCTCTTCCTGAGCCGACACCATCACCACCGGAATCTGCGGGTACTGACCACGCAACAGCACCAGCCCGGAAAAACCGTAAGCCCCTGGCATGTTCAGGTCCAGCAATACCAGGTCCCAATCGGCCTTTTCGGTCAGGCGGCTTTCAAGCTCGGCAATGCTCGCCACTTCCACCAGCCGGACATCCGGGCCCAGGCCCAGGGTCAATGCTTGATGCAGGGCACTACGAAAAAGAGGGTGGTCATCGGCAATCAGGATTTCGTATGTGGCCATTTTTCAAATGATCCTGTTTTTCATGGGACGCCCGATGCATTCAGGCCTCGCCAAAACAACTCGAGGTGCCGCCACGCAGCGGCACCAACAGGGCACGTTCAACACCAACACGTCGGCGTATCAAACCTTGGCCGCGCCCTAATCGGCGCCAAGCATGCCCAGCGAAGCCGGGGTGGTCAAGTTGCATGGCGCGGCCAACGGGCCTCGTTCCTTGCAGTATGGGCGACGTTCAGCCGACAACGGGCGCCGCGTGCTGTACGAAGGGCATCAGCTCGGCGTGGGCCGGTGTTTCAACATTCATATCCAGCTGATGCTTAGCATCCAGGTAATGCTGGCTGAACACATCAAAATAGGCGTCCAGTGCCGATGCCGCGTCTGTATCGCCAGCAAGATCCAGGCACAGTGCGGCCACTTCGGCCGTGCACAGGTGCTCGCTGCGCGTGGACCTGCGCAATCGGTAGCGTGAAAGCTTCTCGGGGAGCAGGCTCAGAATCGGCAACCCATCAAAATAAGGGCTTTTACGGAAAATCTTCCGGGCTTCGGTCCAGGTGGCGTCCAGCAGGATGAACAGCGGGCGCTTGGTGCTATCAGCCGCGACGCTGTGGGTAACTCGTTCAGGCTCGACGTATTCGCCCGGAAACACCAGGTACGGTTGCCATTGCG
The DNA here is from genome assembly GCF_000282195.1 of Pseudomonas sp. GM18. Lineage (GTDB taxonomy): Bacteria > Pseudomonadota > Gammaproteobacteria > Pseudomonadales > Pseudomonadaceae > Aquipseudomonas. The sequence goes on along the minus strand of NZ_AKJT01000087.1, from coordinate 107,051 downwards.
GATCGGCCAACAGCGCCAGCAGTTGTTCATCGACTTCGGTGCGTGACCAGATGAATGCATGGTTGTCACGCACCACATCGGCGATCAGCCAACCGGTGTTGCTCGGCTTGAACACTTCTTTATTAGTCATGATCAGGCACACGCCGCTGCGGGTTTCGACCTGCGGGCGCCAGGCGCACAAACAGTGGCTCTCGATCACGCGGCAGGCACGGCAACGGGTTGCCCGCCAGCCACGGGCCTGAATAGGCTTGATGCCAGCCTCTTCGCGTTCATCGCGCAAACGGGCGACGGCGTTCTTCGAAAAGGGCGCAAGGGTTTGACTCATCGCAGGCAACGCCGACAGGTAAGGAAAATCGACACAAAAAACACTCGGCAAGGCAAAAAGTGCCGGCAGTTTACCAGAGGGTTCGGCGCAAGCCTGTACCGTCCGGGCCTCCTCCCCTATAATTCGCCGCCACTGAACGCACAGTCATGTGACGGGTCGAACCACCAGTCACTGAACCAGGAGAGTTTCATGCTGCGCCTTATCGTTCCCACCGCTGCCGTTTTGCTGGCGTCGTCCTTCAGCGCTCAGGCTGCTTCCTTGAGTGAGCAGAATCTGAACAGAGAGCTGCGAAACGTCGCCGTACAGAGCAGCGTTGGCACTCCACGGGCGATCAACGAAGACATTCTTGATCAGGGCTACACTGCCGAAGGAAAAGTGCTGATCAACCACTTGAGCGTGCAAAGCAGCCACGCCGAAAAAATGCGCGCCGATCCAAAAGCGGTGTACTTCCAGCTTGGCGCCTCCGTCTGCAGAAACGAAGGGTTCCGCAAGCTGATGGCCAAGGGCGCGATCATGCGTTACGACTTCACCGAGGTGAAGACCAACCGCCCGGTCGGCTCCGCAAGCTTCCAGGAATCGGACTGCCCGAAAGCGACTCCCGCGAAGAAGAAATAATTATCCGGCATTGGCGCGCCGCTGTTCATCCTCGGCGCGCAGTTCTGCCAGCAGCGCCTGCAAGTAACGCGAACGTCGCTCCCCGCCCTCCAGACGTCGGCAACACTCCTCTTCGAGACTCAAATGATGGGCCTCGGCCGATGCTTTCAGCAATCGATACAGTTGCGCATCGATCTCCAGAGTCACTCTGGGCATGGTTTCCCGCCTCCCTGCATGCATTGATCGCCGTTGATCACGCGATAAATCCCTGAATTGCTTGAACGTTGCGTCCTGCCATTGACGCACAGTTGTCGTATCACGCCTGTAACTTAGTAAATCAGAGCGCAGAACATGCGGCTTGCGTTCAGACGAACGGTGAAAGCACCTTGCAAATCGTCAATAAGCGGTTGCCAGGAAAGACTTTGCGGCGCAATGATCGAGCCAGCGCAAATCGTTGCGAGGGTCTAAATTCAAAGTGTTCACGTTATTTTTTCGAGGGCAGAAAAGGGGCTGCCCATTACGGTGTCTTATTGTGCGAACGTTTCTTTCATTCAAGGGATAAGCAGAGCCCGTATGGATGACTTGATTGCAACCGAGTCAGGTAGAGCGCCCAGGCATGGGCTTGGGCAGACAGCGACACAAGGGGTGTCGCGGCGCCGACGATTGTTTTGTCGGGCCGAGGGTTCTGTGCAGAAGGAGAAGTTGAATGCCTTACCAACCGAATGACCTCCTGAGCCGTCATTTTCAAGAAAGCGGCCACGACCTCACCAGCAAGGTCGAAGAACAACTCAACCTGGTTTCACCCAACAGCCCCAACATCCCGATTTACCGCGACATGATCCTGACCGTGCTGCGCATGGCCCAGGAAGATCACAACCGCTGGAATGCCAAAATCACCCTGCAAGCCCTGCGCGAACTCGAGCATGCCTTCCGTGTGCTGGAGCAGTTCAAGGGTCGACGCAAAGTTACCGTTTTCGGCTCGGCCCGCACGCCGATAGAACACCCGTTGTATGCTCAGGCCCGAGAACTGGGCGCCGCCCTGGCGCGCTCGGACATGATGGTCATCACCGGCGCCGGTGGCGGCATCATGGCGGCAGCCCATGAAGGTGCCGGCCTGGAACACAGCCTGGGATTCAATATCACCCTGCCCTTCGAGCAACATGCCAATCCCACGGTCAATGGCACCGCCAACCTGCTGCCCTTCCACTTTTTCTTTACCCGCAAGCTGTTCTTCGTCAAGGAAGCCGATGCGCTGGTCCTTTGCCCAGGCGGTTTCGGTACGCTGGATGAAGCACTGGAGGTGCTGACCCTGATCCAGACCGGCAAAAGCCCGCTGGTGCCCGTGGTGCTACTGGATGCACCAGGCGGCACGTTCTGGCAAGGCGCGCTGGATTTCATTCACCATCAACTGGAGGAAAATCGCTACATCCTGCCGACCGACATGAAGCTGTTGAGCCTGGTCTACAGCGTCGAAGATGCTGTGGAGCAGATCAACCAGTTCTACAGCAACTTCCACTCCAGCCGCTGGCTCAAGCATCAGTTCGTGATTCGCATGAACCATAAGCTCAGCGACCGGGCGCTTGAACACATGCAGGAGGCATTCGCCGACCTGTGCCTGAGTGATCATTTCCATCAGCATGCCTACAGTGGCGAGGAGCACGACGAAGCGCAGTTCAGTCATCTGGCGCGCTTGTCCTTTACCTTCAACGCTCGTGATCATGGCCGTCTGCGGGAATTGGTGGATTACATCAACCTGCCGGAAAACTGGGCCCAGTCCAAACCCCAGGCGCAACAACGCACACGGCAACCGTCCAAGGTAACGTGATGCAAAAAAAACGGCCCGCTATCGAAATAGCGAGCCGTTTCAGTCAATCGTCCATCCCTCGGCCGCTGAACAAGCGGCTGATCATTTCCATGGAATATCCCCGATAACTCAGGAACCTGCCCTGTTTGGCACGTTCCCGGGCGTCTATCGGTAAATGCCCGGAAAATTTGCGCCGCCAGGTGTCTTCCAGTTGTTCCTGCCAATCGATACCACTCTCGCGCAAGGCGAGCTCAATGTCGGTACGTTGCAGGCCACGCTGGCTCAGCTCTTCGCGAATGCGCAAAGGGCCATAACCGGAACGGGCACGGTAGGAAACGAAGCTTTCGAGGTAACGGGATTCGGACAACAAGCCCTCTTCCGTCAAGCGGTCGAGTGCTGTGTCGATCATTTCAGGGAGGGCGCCGCGCTGACGCAGTTTACGCGTCAGCTCGACTCGACCGTGCTCGCGTCGCGCGAGCAGGTCCATTGCGGTTCGCCGCACCGCGACGAGTGTATCGAGTACGGCGGTCATCGGATCGATCAGATATCAGCGTCAGCCAGGTCGTCTTCGGTCTCTCTGACGGCCGAAGCCTTGACGTCCGGTGCCGGGGTCAGCAGCTTGTCGCGCAGCTGCTTCTCGAGGGTCGCGGCGATTTCCGGGTTATCTGCCAGGAACTTGGCCGAGTTGGCTTTGCCCTGACCGATCTTGGTGCCGTTGTAGGCATACCAGGCACCGGACTTCTCGACGAAACCGTGCAGCACACCCAGGTCGATCATCTCACCGTTGAGGTAGATGCCCTTGCCGTAAAGAATCTGGAACTCGGCTTGACGGAACGGCGAAGCCACCTTGTTCTTCACGACTTTGACGCGAGTTTCACTACCAACGACTTCATCACCTTCTTTCACCGCGCCAGTACGACGGATGTCCAGACGAACCGATGCGTAGAACTTCAGCGCGTTACCACCGGTGGTGGTTTCCGGGCTGCCGAACATCACGCCGATTTTCATGCGGATCTGGTTGATGAAGATCACCAGGCAGTTGGCGTTCTTGATGTTACCGGTGATTTTACGCAGCGCCTGGGACATCAGACGGGCTTGCAGGCCCACGTGCATGTCGCCCATTTCGCCTTCGATTTCAGCCTTTGGCACCAGAGCGGCCACGGAGTCGACGATGATCACGTCAACGGCGTTGGAACGCACCAGCATGTCGGTGATTTCCAGGGCCTGCTCGCCGGTGTCCGGCTGGGAAACCAGCAGGTCGTCGACGTTGACGCCCAGTTTGCCGGCGTACTCAGGGTCGAGAGCGTGTTCGGCGTCGACGAATGCGCAGGTCGCGCCGGCTTTTTGAGCCTGGGCGATCACCGACAGTGTCAGGGTGGTTTTACCGGAGGATTCAGGACCGTAGATTTCAACGATACGGCCTTTTGGCAGACCGCCAATGCCGAGCGCGATGTCCAGACCCAGAGAGCCAGTGGAAATGGCCGGGATCGCCTGACGGTCCTGATCGCCCATACGCATTACGGCACCCTTGCCGAATTGACGTTCGATCTGACCCAGGGCCGCAGCCAAGGCTTTCTTCTTGTTGTCGTCCATTAAAGTCCTCACGTAATCAATAAGGCCTGACGGCCAACACCTGTATAAGTAGCCAGTATTATTCCACAGCGTTTCAGGATCGCCTACCCCTGATTTGAGATTTCTCCAGCGGCATGCCGCAGCAGCCCCTCTAGCGCGGCCTTCACCGTTTGTCGGCGGACCTCGTCGCGGTTACCGGCAAAGTGCTGAACCTCACTGAACACCTGCTCACCGACGCCCCAGGCCAGCCACACCGTCCCCACGGGCTTGTTCGGCGAACCGCCATCCGGCCCCGCCACACCACTGACCGCCACGGCAAAACGCGCCCGGCTTTTTTCCTGCGCGCCTCGGACCATGGCCTCGACCACCTCGCGACTGACCGCCCCGACAGTTGAAAACAACTCTGCCGGGACATTCAATTGCTGGGTTTTCTGACGGTTTGAGTAGGTGACATAACCGGCCTCGAACCACGCTGAGCTCCCCGGAATGCGGGTGATCGCCTCGCTGATCCCTCCGCCGGTGCAGGACTCGGCGGCAGTGACGTGGGCATTGAGAAACTGCAAGCGTTTGCCGAGTAGATCGGCCAGATGAGTAATCTCTTTCACGGCTCTCTCCTGATCGAGCGGAATGAGGCCTACCGTACACGAGCGAATCGCACTTGCAAGGTTCAGGATCGATCAAAATGTTAGCGAGCAAGGGCTCTGACATAGGCCTGACAGGCCTGCAAGGCAATCAGTCCACGGTCGCCGGCATCGGTGATGGCGATAATTCGTTGAGCATGCGCCGGGTCAAGTCGGGCTCGAGGGGCACCATGATCCATGCCGCCGGCGCCGGAGGCGGCTGGCACTGCACAGGTTGAGGCAGCGTCATGGGCATCGAGGAGGACTGACAGGCGCACATCAGCAGTGGCAAGACGATCGCGCAGGCGACCTTGATCACGTTCGGCATCGCTAAGCGCTCGATAATGGGTTTGTTCACTGGTTGAAAGACGCTGTTCAAGCGCCAGACGCTTGTCCTGCTCGGCCTCTTGCTGCGTTGCCGCTGCCAGCGCCAGCCGACTCAACGTCTCGGTGTGCACGCGAGCCTGTTCCGCCAGTTGCCGGCCATAGCGCCAATCCTGGAAGTGCCAGGCCAGCGCCGCCGAGCTTCCGGTCAACACAGCCAGAAACACAACAAGCCCAATTGCCCGGCAGGAAACCGGCATCAGACCGAAGACTGGCATAGCACCGCCCTCGCCCGTGCCCACAACAACAGACGATCTTGCAGGCCGTTAAGCCCACTGTTGATGCGACGAGTGATGCTGTTGAACTGGTCGCGGTCGGCCAGCTCATTCAAACCGTTCAGTTCCCAGAACCAGGCCGCAGACAGCGCGGCGTACTGCGGTTGTATCAGGAGATCTGGATTGCCGATAAGGTCAATACCGAGGTCATCACCGCACTCCTGATAGTTTGCTCGGCCGGTGATCTGGATCAGGCCGCGACCGCGATATGTCCACCCATCACCGCTCGCGGCATTGCCATTACCCATGCGCGAGGCATAGGCAATGTTCGCGATCTTCTCCGGCTGACGCGCGCGCGCAGCAGCCAAATCAGCCGGGAACCGGCTTGGCCACGTCGCCATCAGACCCGGCGCATCGTAGTTCAAGTTCTCAACGACGCGGGTGAGTTGCCCGGACTCATGTCCTATCTGCGCGATGAAGGCCGCGATTCGCCTGGCCGTGATGATCTGAAACCGGACCATGGCTGTATTCAGGACAGGAACAAAAACGCCGGCAACTGGGCCGGCGTTCGGGAGGATCTGCAGCAACTGCTGCTGGGTGATGGGCATACTTTTCTCCGGGAAAAAATAATCCGGCACTTGGCGGGCATCGGAATTGCGCTCTCGGCTATGGAGAGGTCGGCCACGCAATAGTGGTTGGGTAACCTGGTTGCTGCTCAATCTTTTTCAGCGCTAACTGGTAGGCCGCGTAGGCCTTGAAGGTCGCCGTATCCGCTGCATCGAGCAACCCGGCAATGTAGGCGTTAACCATGCCGGCAGTAACTTGATTGGCCGCCGACATTAGCGCATTGCACTGAGCCTGAGCGACCGCAGCGGCATCAAGCAGCCACTCAGTACCGCTCCAGACGTAGTAAGCACCGGGACAAGGGAGCAACGTATATTCGCTTGGGAGCTCGCCAAGCTCGGACCACTCCTCCGCTACACCGGTCGTCACGCTGTACACCGTCCCGCGATGATCGGCGAGTTGAACCGGCATAGAGTTAACGAGCACCCAAACTTTGCCCGGATCAGGCGTCGGCAACAAGTCAGCCAGCTCGACGGCATTGCTCGGCAACTGAAAGCCCAGGCCGGGAACTTCGGGAAGAGAAACCGGGCCAATCAAAACACCCAGTGCATCAAACATGTAAATGGACATAAAACACCTCAGATCAATTTAATTCGGCCCGGGTAGGCAATGTTTATCGGACGAGTCTCGGAACCTCCGGCGTACCCCGAGGCCCCGGCAACCCACTGCGCGTAGTTGTTAGTACCACCACCCATCATTGTCGTGCCAAACGTACCTCCACCGGGCAGGGAGTGGTTGTGAGCTCCGAGTTGGCTGGCCTGCGAGCTACCCGCCGCACGATTCGGGTCAATTGCGGCAGTCTCATCAGCGGAGCGCTGGAATCGACCACGGACATCTGGACAACGGAACGTGGTGGCACCGTCGCCCGAAGTCCATCCACCCTCCATGCCGGCGCGAGCGGCTTCCGTGGTCAGCATTCCTGACTGTTGCGCGTGGTCCCACAACCAGGGGAAAGCGGCCCGCGCGAACAGCGCGCCGTTCATGACGCCGTAACCACCGGGACTCAACGAGGACGTGGTTTCAAGCACCGACCGACCCAGCGGCGTACCGTCATAACGACTTACCGGCCACCAGCTGCCCGCACCATCACTGCGCAAATGCCAGTAATCGCACGCCCCCATCAGGACCAGGAATGAATATCCAGCCGCATTCAGGTGGGTGTGAAATTTGATTTTGTCGGTCCCTGACGCAGTGACAACAAGGGAATTGGTGGTGTTATCCAAGCGACGAACAATGAAGTCAGTCACGCCAAGTGCCGCGTTGGCGGTAGGCAACGTGATCGTCCGGTTAGACGCCGTCGCGTCAATAATGACCAACCCCTTCTGCGCGGCGGTCAGCGTGGTATCCGCACTGATGCTGGTGACACTACCGGTTATCTGGCCCAGTTGGGCCGCGTGCTGGCTTTGCGTTGCTGGAGCGATTTGCTCAGCCGCGCCAGTGCAGAACAGCAGGATGTAAGAGCCGCCGCCGATAGAGGTGTTCCACTGCACCCATGCGTCACCGTTGGCGACCAGCTCGCCACCTCGAAGGGGTGAATGGGCACCCCCAACCATAGCGACAGCCCCCAGGCCGTCGTTGATCGTGCAGGCGCCAGTGTTCGCCGTCTTGACCTTGAAGCGCAGGGGCTGGCCTTCGACGCGGGCGGAGATCGCCGGCGTGAAGTTGCAGACGTAGTAATTGGCCGTGCCGGTGTCGATGGCAAAGCTGCTTGCAGCAGACTGGCCAAGGGTACCGATGGCTTTCAGCAACTGCGTCAGGTCAACCTCACTGGGGGCCATTCCCGCCGCTGCAATCACATTCAACATCTCGCTCGTGATTGCGTTGCCCCATGTCGACGGAATCAAAGATCCCGGCGTCCCGGTGACCGGGCTCTCATCCACAAACTGTCCATTCACTAGCCCAACGCCGGGCACACTCTTTGGATAATCCACTTTTCTATCCTCTAGTCATAATTGATGTAAACCAGCGTATGCGCTGGTGCGCTGCGGTGTATCAAACATTCCAAGGCATTGCCCGGGTTCATGCCAAAGCGCTCGCCCCAGTAGCTGGCGCCGAAACGCCGCCCAAGCAGCAGGCGGCCGCCGGTGTTGAGGGTCCACATGAACTGCGCCTGCAAGGTACCGAAGTGCGCCGCACCGAAACGCGAGCGCCCCATACGCGGCGCCCTGAGTTCGGTGATGGTGGCGTTCGGGTAGCCTTGGGTGCGGGCAATCTCGACGAAATAGCTGATGGTCTGGCTGCCGACCGCGAGCAGTCGCCGGCGTACGGCGAGACGGCGATCGTCGAACAGAGGGGTGGCGCCCAGGCACGGGTCGGGCAGGTTCATCACTCGTTCCCAATCGGGCACCAGTTCGCTGACACCGGCCGGGTCCATTTCGTTGAGCAGGTCGGCGGCGCGGGCGTCGAGGCGGGCCAGTTCCTGTGCAACGCCTTCGAGCACTTCTTCGAGTTCAGGAACTTGTTCAGGGTCCCAGGCTGGGCCGCTGGGCAGCAGGCTGCGCAGTTGGGCGTGGTATTGCGCGGCGGTTCTTATGCCTGCCATACGCAACCTCCAAAGGTCAGCAACTGGTTATTGGCTGCTACTACATCGGCGATCGGCGACAAGAGTTTGTGGTCGTTTTCGCCGGTGGCGCTGCTGATGGCTTCGGCGATGTGGGTCAGCAGCAACGTGTCGCCGAGGCCCGCTTCGCGGTTATGCAGATCACGCAGTTGCGCCTCGACAGTGGCGCGCACGGCGGTGGTGTCCGGGGTCAGGCTCAGTCGGTAAGTCACAGGCACTTGCACGGGTGCCAGCACGTGCAACTCGGCAGTAACCGGGCGCAGCGGTTCGATGTAAGCCTGAACTTCGGCCAGTTGCGCGGCAGTCGGGACGGGTTGCGGGTCGTTATCGCGCATGATGAACAGGCCGACGGTGCCCGGACCAAGGTAGCTGCCGAGACACCACGCGCGAGTCACGCCGGGGCACTCCAGCGCCCAGGTTTCATAGTCTTGCGCCGAGCCGCCATGGGGAATGATGCGGTAGGAACTGATGACCCGGGAGCGCAGGGATTCCAGGCTTTCCCGCGCGATGCCGCCGATCAATCCCGGCGCCAGCACCGTGAAACTGTTGCCGGCAATGCCCTGGATCGGCTGCACCGGAATCAGCGTCATGCCGGCCTCGGCATTGCCCAGGCTACCGGCTTCGAGCGCAGCGATGGTGGTGCTGTTGAGGCCGTTGCTGGTGGTGCGCGCGGCGGTGACTTTGTAGGTGCGACCGTCACTCGATTGCAGCAGGGTGTCGACGTCCAGCACGGCACCGGCGCTGGCAGTAAAGCTGACGCTGCCGCTGGCCGCTTGTGCGGATTTGCGCGGCTGGTTCAGACGCAGTGCGGCGATCCGTTCCAGGGTCGATTCGTCGGCCTTGTCCGGGAGAATCTGCTCGGCGATCCAGTCCAGATAGCCATACAGGCCATAGGCGGCGCCACCGAGGGTGCGGGCCAGCACTTGCGCATCGGACTGGCGCAGCGAATCGCTGGCCAGGTCGCTTTGGGTGCGCTTGATCAGCACCGGCAGCGAAGGGGTTTCAAACGGCATAGATCACCTGCCAACTGTTATCAGGGTTGATGTCCAGACGTTCGCCGTCGGCCAGGGTCAGGACCGTGCGCAGGTTCAGGCGCTGGGCGTCGAGGCGTTCGCTGATGATGTCGATGGCGCTGCAATGGCCGTCGTCGATCAGCCATTGCAGGGCTTCGCGGGCATAAAACTCGGCGTCCATCTGGGTCTGGCGGGTCAGCTTGACCCGGCGCAGCAGCCACAGCCGCGAACCGATGCGGTCGTCGGCCACCGTAGGAAAGCTGTCGCCCCACCAGCCGAAACGCTCTTCGTCGTCGAGGGCATCGTCATCGGCGGCGCGGCGCCAGGTGAACAGGCTGATCAGCACTGCACGGGTCAGTGCGGCGTGGAGGTTTTGGCTGATCAGCATCACTGCCCTCCCGCCGGTACGCCGGTCTGGCCATTGCCCGCTTGCACACCGACGTGAACGTGTTTGATCTGGCTGATGCCACCGGCAATCTGATCGCCGGTGGAGACGATTTTTCCGGTCTGGTTGATCACGGGGCTGTCGATGTTCACCGCGCTGCTGGCGCGGATGTTCAGGGTGGCGGTTTCGATGTCGATGATCCGCCCGCGCTTGAAGTGGATCTTGTCGCCTTCGTCGGTGTAGATCGCCACTTCGCCCGCGGCCAGGGACTGGAGGCGATAGCGGCGATCGGCGACCACCAGCACGATGGCGTGGGAGCGATCACCGCCCAGAAACGTGGCGACACCTTCGGCGCCGGCCAGTGGGTTGCTGGTGAAACCGTAGGGTTCGAAGTGCTCCATGTCGTCGTTCACTTCGCCGGCGGTGAGGCGCATTTGCAGCGATTGAAGCTTGGTGGCCGAGTTGGCGAGCACGACAGTGCCGCGCGCCAGGAGGCGTGTCAGTAGGCTCATGTTGAATTCCTTTGAGGGGCGATGCCAATCCAGTGCGATTGACCTGAATAGCTACCTTGTGACGGCGATCTTTTAAGGGGCTATCAGGTTTTTTTCGGGGGCTCGGGATTGGCGTCGAAGGTATGCGGCGGTGCGACTTGCAGGGTGGTGACCGAACCTTGCGCCGACAGCGAGTACGTCACCTTCGAGATCAGCATGTCGTCATCGAACCCCAGCACCGGGTCCTTGACCCGTACCAGCGTGTTATGACGCCACAGATCGCCGTTGGATTGCCGCCAACCCTGCACCTGATAGGTGGTGGTTTTGGCCTTGCCGACGCGGGTGGCGCTTTCCCAGTTGGCCCGTTGCAAGGCGAGATCGGGATTGATCTGCATGCCTTCGTTGATCACCGTGACCCGTCGACGCTTGTAGCTCAGGTCGGCAGACACCGCTTCAACCTCGCTGACCGCCGCCCCGCTCTTCTTGTCCGTGCCCTTTTGCTGACCGATTACCCGGTATTCGGAGAACACCTGGCTGTAATCCATCGGTGCGTTGGCCGACAGAATATTTTTGCCCAATTCCAGCGCATCGCTGGCCCGGCCACCACTGCCAGGCCGGGCCAGTACCAGCCGGCCTTGGGCGTCATCGGTAGAAAACACCCGGAACAGCGTCAGCAAGCGGTCGATGGATTGAAACACCGTTTCCCCCGGCACGACGGTGTGACTGCCGAGCCGGGCGGTTTCGGGAATTTCGCTGACCACAAAGACCTTGTAGGTGATCGCCAGCGCTTCGACGATGCTCAACAGCGATTGCTCATGCCATTGGTTCGGGCGGTTGGTCGCGGCGCAATCCACCAGGTCCTGGGTACAAGAACTGCCTTCGATGCTCAGGCTGATCTGACGCCCGTCATAACTGATCGGCGCTTTGAACACATACCCGGTGAGCACCAGATCGTTGCCGATCCGCACTTCGCACGGTGCGCCCGGTTGAATCCGTCGCACCTCGGTCTGCCCTGGCCATTGCCAAGTGATGTCGAGTTTGAAGGTGCGGAACTGGCGCTCCAGGTCCGCGGTGATCTGCACGCTTTTCCAGCCGCCATACTCCAGACCGTCAACGGTCAGAGTGACCCTGTTATCCAGTTCACTCATGGCTTACTCCCGAGAGATTTTCAGGTCGTTCGGTGGGAGAAAACTCGGATGAACAATGCCGTTGCGCTGGACTACTTCCTCCACGCGAGTGGCATCGCCCAGTTGCTTATAGGCGACCACCAGCGCTGGAAAACTCTCCTGGAACGACTTGCTGACCAGCCTCACACCCGACGACGCAACGGCCGTCAGATGCGCATTGAGCTTGTGGCGCAGGTCCGTCATTGCCTGATAGTGCGCAGGATCAGCCTTATTCGACGCTTGGTGGATCGCCTCGTCGAGGGCCGCGCGCAGGGCCAGCACATCATCGGCCACCGGTACGGCCTGACGCTGGACCGGTTGCACAGCCTGTTGCTCCACGGACGGCGTGGAACCGAGCTTAACCACCTTGGATGCCACCGGCATCGAGGCGACCCATTGGGCGGCCTGCACCAGCAACGTGTCCTGCACCAGATCGGCCAGCGCTTGGGCAGCGGCAGTGGTGTCCTTGCCGGTGGTTATCTTCGGCGCATCGGCCTTGCGAATGGCTTCGACCTGTTGGGAGACGTTGGCAATCACGCCACGATAGCCTTCACGGGCGAAGTCCTTGAGTTCCTTGATGTCGCCGATCAATCCCTTGAATTCGGCCGCCACTTCCCTGGGCAATTCCTTGACCGCTTTGACCAGCTCGCTGATCTGCTTGTATTGATCGATCAACGGCTGTAGCTGTTGCTGGATGACACCGTAAATGTCCTTGATGCTGTTGCGCAGTTCGGCAATGCCAATCCGCGCAGCCTTTATCAAGGTCATCGCGTCTTCGAAACGCGCCACCGCCGAACCCAGAAAATGGTCAGCCGATGCCAGCAACACTTTCTGCGTGCTGACCGTGGCCGTCGGAAACGGCAGCGGTTCATCGGGGTAAAACTTCAGCGCAAAGGTCACCAGCCCACCGTCCTGGCGGGTCTGGGTCATGTCGCATTCGCCAACCTTGACTTGTAGCCGCCCCAGCCACGGGTGGACCAGTTCGCCACTGCCCTGCTCCAGCGCCTTGAGCAGCTTGTCGCGCTGCTCCAGGCAATCGGGGCCGACGATGAACGCCGTCAGATCGTGGATCTTCGCCTGCTGGCCAAGGCCCTCGAAAAACGGCAGGTCCCGCTGCGGATACTCGTGCAACTGGCCATTTTTACCGACCGGGGTTTTCGCCTGATCGACCCAGAAACCGACACCACGAAAGGACGCCGGCAACAAACGGTCACGCCAGCTCATTGGAGCCTCCTAGGGAAAGTGAGCGGTAGCCGATGCGCGAATTCATCGCCAGCGCCGGTTGATTGGTCTGTGCCTGATCGACACGCAAGCCTTGCGGTGCATTGTCGAAACGCACGGTGAGACCGCCTTCGAGTTGCGTGCGGTTGTTGGCGGCGGTTTGCTGGATCAGGGTGCTGGAGGTTTGTGGCAAATTGCCGGGCAACCCCGATGCAGCTTGCGGAACATCAGCATCTTTACGGAAAAACGAAGGCGTCTGACCTTTTTCGCCGTCAGCACCCGGCTGGCCGGTGATCGTCGCGACCAATCCGCCCACGCCGCCACCGAGCAGGTTTTTGATCGGCCCGATAATGCTCTGGAGTTTTGCCCACAACTCACTGAACCAGCCAAGAATCGGCTCCCAGGCTTGCTTGATCGCTTCCATCGGCGACTCGCCAAACAGCGAACCGAACGTGTCCAGAATCGGTTGTACGTCAGCCGTCAGCGATGTCCACAAACCGGAAAAGTACCCCTTCAAGCCATCCCACGCAGCAGTGACCGACTCAAGCGGCGACTCGCCAAACAAACCGCGAAAACCATCGATAAACGCTGCCGCCGATGCGTGAAGCACATCCCACAGCGCGGAGAACACACCCGCCAGTGGCTGCCACAGGCCTTCGATCAAAGCCGTCGGTGACCAGGAAAATGTCGATTTCAGCGTTTCATAGCCCGCCGCCGTTTTCGCCGTCAAACTGCTCCAAAAATCAGTAACTACGCTGGCCGCTGAACGCCAGACCCCGGTCATCGTCTCTCTCGGCGACCAGTTGAACCGCGCCTTGAGCGCCTCATAGCCGGCCGTTGTTTTCGTCGTCGCACGGTTAAAGAAATCGGTCACAACGCTGCTGGCCGAAGACCAGGCCTCGTCCATCGTCACCCGGAGTTTTGCAAAACGCTCGGTTGTTCCTGTCACGACGTTGTTGGCGCCAGCGAAAAAGTCCGCTTTGAGCCCTGCCCACGCCTCGCGGGTCGAAGCCCCGATCGAATCCCAGGTTTGCGACAGGTTCGTTCCGAGGTCGTCCCAGCCCTGTTTGATCGTCGCTATCCCCGCATCGGTTGCAGCGCTGATGGACTGCCAGAGCCCGGAGAAGAATTCCGAGATCGGTGCCCAGTTATCCGTGATCAAACGGGCGCCGATCACGATGATCGCGACAGCCGCCGCGATGACTGCGGCAATCACGCCGACCGGCGAAGTCAGTATGCCCATTACCGCGACCAGCCCCATCGCGGCGACAGTGACCACGGTGAACGCCACCGCAGCCGCCGCCAATCCCTCCACCAGATAAGAATTGTTCGCCACGAACTGGCCTACTGAGGTCATCACCGGCGTCAGCGCGGTGACGATGCCATTGACCGCCGGAAGCAACGCCTGACCAATCTTCAGCGAGATGTTGTCGAGCGATTTGCTGAATTTGGCAAGGTTGGTCGAGGTTTCACCCTGTACCACCTTGGGTACTTTCAGCCCCTTGAGGGCCCTGGCTTTTTTCGCCAGCGCATCCTGAGCCTCGATGGCTTTTTTAATGCCGTCTTGGAACGGTTTCAGCAGGCCGCCACCGGAGATGAACCCGGAGAGGTCCAGCGGCTTGAGGCCGCTGTCCTCCATGCTTTTCTTGAACGCGGCGACCTTGCCTCGAATCCCCTTTAGCTCGACGTCCAGCTTCTTGACGCCCTGCATTACCACGAGCATGTTCACTGTGGCCTGGATATTCGTCTGGCTCATGTTTATTTGTATGTTCGCCATCACTGCACCTGCTGCATCGCATTGATCCGTTGCGCGTGCTCCAGCGATTCGCGGAGCACATCCAGTGGCCTGGCCATCATCTGTTCGGGGTCAACCTTCCAGAACCAGGCCAGGTCATAGGCGACTGCGATCAGGTCGGTGATGGCCCCGATGCCGCACTCATGAAAAAACTCGCGACCGCCCAACTCAACGTGTTGAGGTCAGCCAGATCCAGCTGGTTGACCGACGACGGCGGGATGCCGGCGCACACGGCGATGTATTTGGCCGCGACGTCCATGTCGAGGCTGACCTCTTCGCTCTTGTCGATCTTGTACGGCAGCGCCTTGATCGCCCGCACTTCCTGCACCGTCGGACGGCGCAGGTTGAGTTCGGTCAAGGGCTCGCCGTGGGCTTCGATCGCAACTTGAAGCTTCACGGCGTTGCTCATTGCCAGGTCCCCTTGATGCCTTCGAATTTCAGTTCGATGGTGGCGTCGTCGCCTTTGGAGACCGGCTCTTCCACCAGATAGGCGCCGGCCAGTACGTAGACTTTGCCGTTGCTGAATTCGCAGGTGACGGTCATGTCGGTGCCTGCGATCAGTTGCTTGAGCGGGAAGTCCGCGGTGTGCAGCGCCGTCACTTTGAACGACGGCGCAATGTCGGTTTCCTTGTAGAAGCCCGGCACGACGGTTTCCCGTTTAACGGCCATCAATGGCGCTTCGCAGCCGCCGTTGATGGTCAGTTGAGCGCCGTCCACTTTGACGTAGCAGGTGCCCGCAATCAGTTGACCCATGGTGTTTCTCCCTTCAAATAAAAAGCCCACACGCGGTGGGCCGAATTCACACAGTCAAAGGCAGCGATCAGGCTGCGTCGTCGTACTGCAGACGGAACTGGTTGAGCAGCGCGAACACGCGCAGGCCGTTGATGTAGTCCGGCGGGAACAGCACGTTGACCCGACTCGGGTCCTGGGGGTCGCGCTCGACGATCAGGTGCTCGGCGAACAGCTCGGCGTTTTCCACATGGCCTTCCAGTTCGAGCTTGGCGTACTGGGCAATCAGCTCACCGCGAATGGTGCTCGGGGTGACGATTGGCTGGCCGGCGCCGAAGCGGGTGCCGTCGGAGGCCAGTTTGTGGCGACCGTATTTGCTGGTGATCACGCTTTGCAGACGACGCACGATGAACGCCGACTGGTGCATGGTTTCGCTGTCCAGGTAGGAGTTGTCTGCCTGGCCGTAGGCGTTCTTCTGATAGGTGGTGATCGAACGCTGAATGCGCACGTAGCCGCCTTCGTAGTACGCAGTGGCGATGCCGTAGTTGAGCAGCGACTGACGCTCGGTCAGGGTGAAACGCTCGCTCGCCGGTGCTGGGTCAAGACCTGGCAGGCTGCCGCTTTGGGTCGGACGACTGGCATCGGCCGAGATGAACACCGAAGTGCGCGCGGCCAATGCGGCGGCCTGCACCCAGAACGGTTGCGGTACGCCCGGCTCTAGCGCCTGAATGGTCATGTGCTGGTCGTTACGCGCTTGCCCTGCCGCCACCAGAGTGCCGACGGTGCCGCGTTTGGCGCTGTAAACGTGACCGAACAATTGCTTGGCCCAGGACCAACGACCGGTGCTGTCATCCATGACCGCTTGCCAGGTGTTGAGCGTCGACAGATCCGACCACGGCATGCAGATGAACTCGAACGGTTCATCGCCCAGCGCCGCCACGGCGGCCACTTGATCCGGCACACCGGCGCCGCCGGTCATGGCGGTGATCGCCGAGGTCAGGCCAGCCGGGGTTTCTTCGCCGTTGCTCTTGCCCAGGCGATTGAATTGCAGGCTGATGTCGTTGCCGCTGTCGCCAGTCCATTTGGCGCTCAGGGTGACCACACCTTCGACCGCCGCCGCAGTGACCGGCAGATCGGCGCTGGCGTTGATTTTCAGTGCCAGGGCGGTGGCCGCCTGCGCCGCGGTGGCGCCGTTGACGATGGCTGCCTGAACGCGAACGCCGCCGACGTACAGGTTGAGCACGCCGCTTTGGGTCGCCGCACCGGTCAGGGTCAGCACGCCTTTGGCAATGCTGCCTTCAGTGTTGTGCAGCGGCAGGCACCAGATCTCGCCGATCGGGTCGGTCTTGCGCCAGGTTTCATACATCGAGGCGAGCATCGAGCCCTGGCCGCCAATGCTTTTGGCCAGCGCCACGCTGGACACCAGCACCAGTTTGCCGACATCGGCCGGGGCGATGTTGTTGTTGACCTGAGCGACGATCAGGCGGCGCATCGCCGACGACGCGCTATTGGCGGCCGAGTTGTCCATTTCGGCATAGAACAGCGGAACACGAATGTCCGCGGGGATGTTGCTGAATCCGATCGCCATTATTTGGCTCCCTGTGGTTTCGCCGCTTTCACGGCTTTGGTAGTGATATCGCCATCGGCCAGACGTCGACGCCACCAGGCGTTGTCCGGCACTTCACGGCCCTCGAGGGGCAACAGATCGCCCGCTTCCGGGTCCGGCACGACACGGCCCGGGGCCGGCAGCACGGTGATGCGTTTGCTCATGGGGTTACGTCTCCAGAGAAAGTCAGTTCCAGGCGTCCATCGGGGCCTGGGCGTTGCAGATTGGGGTCCGCCGGATCGATCGCATCGACCCGCACGGTGACCCCGGTAAAGGACGACAAGCCGTCCAGTTCACGCTCGTGCCAGCTCTGCGCCGGTTGCCCCGGCAGATTGCGACCGAGCTGGAATTCGGTGAAAAAGCGCAGGCGGTAGAGCACGCGGCTGCTGTTGATGGAAACCAGTTCGCCGCCGTCGTAGGCAATAGCGCTGTAGTCGTTGCCAGGTTTGAAACCCACCAGTGCGCGCCATAGTTCGGCGCGCAGGTCGTGCAGTTGATCCAGCGCGGCAGTGGCGTCCGTGGTGTCGAGCACCAGGGTCACTTCGAAGCGGTCGCGGATGGGTTGCAGCATCAGGTTTTGCGCCACGCTTTTGCTCGCCACATCGGCGATGGGAACGACGTAGGCGCAAGGCGTGATGAGCGGGTTGTTGGCTTGCAGGGTGGTGAGATCAATGCCCGCCGCCACACGATTGGCCAGGCTCGGGCATTGCTCACGCAGCTGCGTGAGGATCGGCGTGATCTTCATGAAAGCACTCCAGCGTTTTATGAAAGGTGTCTGTCAGGAACTGTGGGAGCGAGCCTGCTCGCGAAAGCGGTGGGTCAATCAATATGGATGTTGAATGTGCCGTCGATGTTCGACACCTCCCAGGTGCGGACGAATTTCGGGATGCCCGGCGGGTCTTCGAGCAGCGTTGGGTCGAGGTACAGGGTTTGGGTAAATGAAACAGCCCAGGTGGCGTACTCCCGTGTCGCCGATTCACTGTTGATCGGGGTGAGAATCGCGCGGTGGCACTTCACAAACGCCAATCCGCTTGGCGGCCCAGCGCTCGTAAAGTCCGATGGCCACGTCCGCCCCGGCCATCGCCGTCAGGCAGCCAAAGGCACCGGCGGCCCAGATCGACACGCCGGCGGCGTACAGCAGCATGATTGCCGAGACCCCGCAGATCATGCAGGCCCCGGACCGCAGCGCCAGGCGCCGCAGCAGTGACCAGCCACGGGCGCCCTCCTTGTCCGCGCGCCACATTTCGCCAGACACCCCGCCCACCACGGCGAGGAGGATGACTAGCCAGATCGGCATGTCCAGCAACGCTTGTTGCTCGTTTGTCATGTCACGCCTCCTGGGGTGATTGATGAGTGATGTGTGTGTCTTTCAAACAGTGACTCTTGAGGTGCCTGACGGCAGGTAAACATTCCAAAAAGCCCGGTATTGACCGGGCTTTCAGTAATGCGGCTCCGAACGTTCAGTGGTTAAGCAGGCATGACCGGCCAATTGATGGTTCCCGGATACCCAGGCTGCTTTTCGATGTTGCTCACCTCGATGCAGAATTGCCTGTTTGCCAGAAACGCAGCTTGTTCTTCCGGGGTCGCGACACCGGCATCGACTTTGAACTGCAGCGCACTCATAAGCTGTGTATCGAAGGCCGCGTGAAGCAGAGTCGCTTTCTTCTCCTTTGCCCGATTGCGTAGCTCTTCGTCTGTCATCGGGGCATAGGTCCAGCCGCCGTTGAAGAAGGTTGCCACCCAACCGATGGCGACTTCGGTGATGTTGGTTACGTCGGCCCAGATCACCACGAAGGGAGACTGCGAGATCAGCTCCTCATCAGTCTCGACGAGATCAGTCACCAACTTGTTTTCAATGCGTGCATAGCGCTTCATGTATTCATTCCTTTGTGTTGTTTTGGGTGTTCGAATCGGCTTGCTTACCAAGCTGACGACGGCAGGTAGGCATTCCAAAAAGCCCGGCGCCTGCCGGGCTTTTCAGTAATGCGGTCCTTCGCCTTCCTTTAAATCCTGTATCAAAAAAGGAAGCTGACTTTTCGGCGCTACTGGCGCGGTACGAGTCCATTCAAATTGTTTGTCCGACCGCGGTCCCTGCCCGCCGGATAACTGCTTCTGGTGCTTTACGCTGCACACCCGGGTCAGTTGCCAACCCTCTGAACCGTTGAGGCCGGTTCATCGCTGCCTTTGTGGTGGAACTAAAGAGCTTCGTTTCGAGCCGCTTTGTTGAGCGGCTTGAGACAAAGAATATGCATGGATGCATATACAGTCAATGCATAAATGCATTTATTTATGCATTTAAAATGCACAGACGCATGAAAGCCCCACAGACAAAGGCGTTGGCGGTTTTCGGCAGGCGAAAAAAAACCCGTCGGGCGACGGGTTTTATCTGACAGCGGTGAGGTTAACGGGCGTACATGCCCCACCAGAAGACGTGACCAAGGATGACAATTTGCTCCTCCTGGATTTCCTGGAAGCTGTAGTCCTCGTCCGGATGCTCATCCCGATTGAAGCTGCGCAGGCGAATCCCGGTCGGCAGGCGATAAAGCTGTTTCACCCGCAACTGGCCGTTGTGGTTGATGGCGTACAGGTCGCCGTCGATGATGTCGCCGATCCCGCATTTACCGGCATTCACCCCCACCGTGGCGCCGTCGCGCAGTACCGGCAACATGCTGTTGCCACGCACGGTCACGCATTTGGCCTGGTCGAACTGCACACCGTTGTGGCGCAAGCTGCGCTTGCCGAAGCGCAGGCTAGAGCGCTCGCTCTCTTCGATGACGAATCTTCCTGATCCAGCAGCCAATTCAACCTCGCGAAGAAAGGGGACCGACACCTCATCGTCATCGACAGGCGTATCGTCGTCCCACAGGCTTATGTCCTTGAGTTCCGAATGCAATTCATCGCGCCCGGCGCTGGCAGCCGGCGCGACATCCGCGCGGCCCCGCAACTGATCGGTGCTCACAGCAAAGTATTCGGCAATCTTCGAGATATGTTTATCCGAGGGATCGACGATCTTCCCGCTGAGGATGCGCGAGAGAGTGGATTGAGGCACGCCGGTGCGACGGTGAAGCTCCGTGGGGGAGATCCCGTGCTGATCGAGCAGCGCTCTTAAGACGGTAGAAACATTGCGTTTTTGCATAACGCGAATAGTGCTTGATCTTTTTTCGGAAGACAAATGCCAAATTGCATAATTTGTGCATAGACCGCGAATACTTGCCTTGAGGCTTTCATGCCTGCGTCGGGCGGACCGCCCATGGTAACCTTGCGCCTATCGCGGAAAAGCCGGGCTGACGCCCCTCCTTTGCCCCACACCTTTCAACGAATTTGCCTATATCCGATGAATAAAGCCGTCTCCGATCTGTCCTCCCACACGCCAATGATGCAGCAATACTGGCGCCTGAAGAACCAGCACCCCGACCAGCTGATGTTCTATCGCATGGGCGACTTCTACGAGATCTTCTATGAAGATGCGAAGAAGGCCGCCAAGTTGCTGGACATCACCCTGACGGCTCGTGGGCAATCGGCGGGTCAGGCGATTCCGATGTGTGGGATTCCTTACCACGCTGCGGAAGGTTACCTGGCGAAACTGGTGAAGCTCGGTGAATCGGTGGTGATCTGTGAACAGGTCGGCGACCCGGCCACCAGCAAAGGCCCGGTGGATCGTCAGGTGGTGCGCATCATCACGCCCGGCACGGTCAGCGATGAAGCGCTGCTGGATGAGCGTCGGGACAACCTGATCGCTGCGGTGCTGGGGGACGAGCGTCTGTTCGGTCTGGCGGTGCTGGACATCACCAGCGGCAACTTCACGGTGCTGGAGATCAAGGGCTGGGAAAACCTGCTGGCGGAACTGGAGCGGGTCAACCCGGTTGAGCTGATGATCCCGGACGACTGGCCGAAGGACTTGCCAGCGGAGAAACGTCGTGGGGTCCGTCGCCGTGCGCCGTGGGATTTCGAGCGCGACTCGGCGCTGAAAAGTCTTTGCCAGCAGTTTTCCACCCAGGACCTGAAGGGTTTCGGCTGCGAGAACCTGACCCTGGCCATCGGCGCTGCTGGCTGCCTGCTCAGCTACGCCAAGGAAACCCAGCGCACTGCCCTGCCGCACTTGCGCAGCCTGCGTCATGAACGCCTGGACGACACCGTGGTGCTGGACGGCGCGAGCCGTCGTAACCTGGAGCTGGACACCAACCTGGCCGGTGGTCGCGACAATACGTTGCAATCGGTGGTCGACCGCTGCCAGACCGCCATGGGCAGCCGTTTGCTGACCCGCTGGCTGAACCGTCCGCTGCGGGATTTGACCGTACTGCTGGCACGCCAGACGTCGATCACCTGCCTGCTGGACCGTTATCGTTTCGAGAAACTGCAACCGCAGCTCAAGGAAATCGGCGACATCGAGCGGATTCTGGCACGGATCGGCCTGCGCAATGCCCGTCCTCGTGACCTGGCGCGCCTGCGCGATGCCCTAGGCGCACTGCCAGAGTTGCAGATGGCGATGGCCGAGCTTGAAGCTCCGCACATCATTCAACTGGCAACGACCACCAGCACCTATCCGGAACTGGCGGCGCTGCTGGAAAAAGCCATTATCGACAACCCGCCAGCGGTTATCCGTGACGGCGGCGTGTTGAAAACCGGTTACGACAGCGAACTCGACGAGCTGCAATCGCTCAGCGAAAACGCCGGGCAGTTCCTGATCGATCTGGAAGCCCGGGAAAAGGCCCGCACCGGCCTGGCCAACCTCAAGGTCGGTTACAACCGCATTCACGGCTACTTCATTGAGTTGCCGAGCAAGCAGGCCGAGTCGGCACCGGCGGACTATATCCGTCGCCAGACCCTCAAGGGCGCCGAGCGCTTCATCACTCCGGAACTGAAAGCGTTCGAAGACAAGGCGCTGTCGGCCAAGAGCCGCGCCCTGGCGCGCGAGAAGATGCTCTACGAAGCACTGCTCGAAGACCTGATCGCCCAATTGCCGCCCTTACAGGACACCGCTGCCGCACTGGCCGAGCTGGACGTGCTGAGCAACCTCGCCGAGCGCGCGCTGAACCTGGACCTGAACTGCCCGCGCTTCGTCAGCGAGCCATGCATGCGCATCAGCCAGGGTCGTCACCCGGTGGTCGAGCAAGTGCTCACCACGCCGTTCGTGGCCAACGACCTGAGCCTCGATGACAGCACCCGCATGCTGGTGATCACCGGTCCGAACATGGGCGGTAAATCCACCTACATGCGCCAGACCGCGTTGATCGTGCTGCTGGCGCACATTGGCAGCTTCGTGCCGGCGGCCAGTTGCGAATTGTCCCTGGTCGACCGGATCTTTACCCGGATCGGTTCCAGCGATGACTTGGCGGGCGGGCGTTCGACCTTCATGGTCGAAATGAGCGAAACCGCGAACATCCTGCACAACGCCACCGAGCGCAGCCTGGTGCTGATGGACGAAGTCGGTCGCGGCACCAGCACCTTCGATGGTCTGTCCCTGGCGTGGGCCGCGGCCGAGCGTCTGGCGCAGCTGCGGGCCTATACGCTGTTCGCCACCCACTATTTTGAGCTGACGGTGCTGCCGGAAGCCCAGCCGCTGGTAGCCAACGTGCACCTCAATGCCACCGAGCACAACGAACGCATCGTGTTCCTGCACCACGTGCTGCCTGGGCCTGCCAGCCAGAGCTATGGCCTGGCGGTTGCACAGTTGGCCGGGGTGCCGAGCGAAGTGATCGTGCGCGCCCGTGAACACTTGAGCCGACTGGAATCCACAGCGCTGCCCCATGAAGTGCCGACGCCGGCCAAAGGCAAATCCGTTGCGCCACAGCAGAGCGACATGTTCGCCAGCCTGCCGCACCCGGTGCTGGATGAACTGGCCAAACTTGATCTGGATGACCTGACACCGCGCAGGGCTTTGGAAATGCTCTATACATTAAAGACACGGATCTAACGCACTTGCCTGCAAGCTGTTAGAATCTCGCGCGGTTTGGGATGCTGCAGGCTCATAGCCTGGCCTGCAGACTATCGCTCCCGAACCTGGCGACCCCGTCCTGAAGGGGCTCCGCTGCCGCCGCCTGAGGAGAAAATTAGAAATGACCTTCGTCGTCACCGACAACTGCATCAAGTGCAAGTACACCGACTGCGTAGAAGTCTGTCCGGTGGACTGCTTTTACGAAGGCCCGAACTTCCTGGTGATTCACCCGGATGAGTGCATCGACTGCGCACTGTGCGAACCAGAATGCCCTGCCGTGGCCATCTTCTCTGAAGATGAAGTGCCGGCCGGCATGGAAAACTTCATTCAGCTGAACATGGAATTGGCCGAGGTATGGCCAAACATCACTGAACGGAAAGATCCATTGCCCGATTCCGCTGAATGGGATGGCAAGCCAGGCAAGATCGAACACCTCGAACGCTGATTTCCTTCGCGTTCCCGAAAAGGCCCCTAGCGGGCCTTTTTGCTTTTCTGCAGGCAAAAAAAAGGGGCGGTTTGACCCGCCCACATTTTTTCCTTATTCCCTGTGTTCCCTTTCATCGTCCTGATGAATCGCTTCCTGCGATGTCCGTTCCCCTCTTCCTTGAAGGGCGTGTCTATCCGTCGACACAGTTCAAATACTAGAGGATTCCCCACCAAGAGCAATCGGCCGCTATGGCTGAAATCATCTGTAATATGCTGTTAACTTAATAAAATAAGCATATAAATCAACAATTTATAAAGACAGCATCCTTCGAATAGACAACTGCCAGGGTGTAAAAATAATGAACACTTACGAAAGAGTAAGCCAAGACTTACACCACGAGACTACAAACCTGAGGTGGCGCCCATACCAACGCACCTCTCATCTTCCCGACAGCAAAAAGCCCCGAACCAGTCGGGGCTTTTTGTTGCCGGTTGAGCGAATGGCTTATTGGAACAGCGACTCACTCGACAGGCCGTTTTTCTCGAGAATCTCCCGAAGACGCTTGAGGCCTTCAACCTGGATTTGCCTGACCCGCTCCCGGGTAAGGCCGATTTCCAGGCCGACATCTTCAAGCGTACTGCTCTCGTGACCTCGCAAGCCGAAGCGGCGTACGACCACCTCGCGTTGTTTGTCGGTCAGCTCCGAGAGCCATTGATCGATGCTCTGCGACAGGTCGTCATCCTGCAACAGTTCACATGGATCGGTCGGGCGGTCGTCGGTCAGGGTGTCCAGCAGGGTTTTATCCGAATCCGGACCCAGCGAGACGTCGACCGAAGAAACCCGCTCGTTCAGGCCAAGCATGCGCTTGACCTCGCCTACCGGTTTCTCCAGCAGGTTGGCAATTTCTTCGGGTGAGGGTTCATGGTCGAGCTTTTGAGTCAGCTCCCGTGCAGCCCGCAAGTACACGTTGAGCTCTTTGACCACATGAATAGGTAGCCGGATGGTCCGGGTCTGGTTCATGATCGCGCGTTCGATGGTCTGACGAATCCACCAGGTGGCGTAGGTCGAAAAGCGGAAGCCGCGTTCTGGATCGAACTTCTCCACTGCCCGGATCAGGCCAAGGTTACCCTCTTCGATCAGGTCCAGCAGCGACAGCCCACGATTGACGTAACGCCGGGCGATTTTCACCACCAGCCGCAGGTTGCTTTCAATCATGCGCTTGCGCCCGGCCGGATCACCACTTTGCGACAGGCGCGCAAAATGAACTTCTTCTTCCGGGGAGAGCAATGGGGAAAAGCCGATTTCGTTGAGGTACAGCTGCGTGGCATCGAGTGCCCGGGTGTAGTCGATGTACTTGTGTTGCTTTAACGAAGCGGAGTGTCTGGATTTGGCACGAACGGAAGGTGGTGCATCCCCTTCATCATTCGACATCGAATCCATAGCGATGCCGGTCTCCATAAGGAGAACCTCATCGTCGATGTCAAACTCCGGCACTTCTTTACTGAGAGCCATTGTTATAGTCCTTTGGTGAGTTCGACCTCAAGCTCAAGCGGCGCCTTGATCCCTGGCAACGCTGGAGCCTGTTCCCTCTACGTGACGGAACAGGCTTGGCTAACAAATCAACGACGTGGCAGGAACTGCAGCGGATCTACAGGTTTACCTTGTCGGCGAATCTCAAAATGCAGTTTCACCCGGTCTGTACCCGTTGACCCCATTTCGGCAATTGTCTGTCCGACTTTGACCTGCTGCCCCTCCCGAACCAACAGCCTGCGGTTATGACCGTAGGCACTGACGTAGGTATCGCTGTGTTTGATGATGACTAATTCGCCGTAGCCCCTTAAGCCACTCCCGGCGTATACCACCGTCCCATCAGACGCAGCTAAAACAGGCTGTCCCAAATCTCCGGCGATATCAATTCCTTTATTCAAACTACCGTTTGAAGAGAATTTTCCAATGAGAATGCCATTAGAAGGCCACCCCCAGCCCGTCGGGGCCGGACCGGCAGGAGGCAGTGGAGCGGGTGCCGGTTTGCTGGCGACGGACGGTGCGAGCACCGTTGTACTGGTCGTTGTGCCATTTGCCTGGCGCCGAATTACCGTGGTTTTGCTCGACGACGAAGGCGAGGAACTGGACGAACTCACCACCGCTGTCGGCGTTGAATCGTTGCGACCATCGAAGCGAATAGTCTGACCCGGATGGATCGTGTAAGGCGTAGGAATGTTGTTCCTTGCCGCGAGGGCTTTGTAGTCCCAGCCGTAGCGAAAGGCGATGGAGAACAACGTGTCCTTGGGTCGAACAACGTACTGGCCGGTGGTGACGGCCGGACGCTGGGCGACCGCATTGTTGCGATCGACAACTCCCACGCTACTCGATTTGGTGCTGGAGCAACCGACCAGCAAGGTACTCAAGACAAGACCAGTCACCAGACGCTGAAAGCTCGTTATACCCATTCGCTGCGCAACGACTGTGAGACTCACCCGCCGCTCCCTTTGTGGTGGCTGAAAATATGAATTGCCGTGTTTCGGCACGAAATGTCGCAAGTATAACGGGCCGAACAGGCTTTACCTTTAATGAAGCGGATTCGCTTCACGCACACGTTTGCTGCCTGACGATGAATTCCGTTTAACCCATCGATGCCGCTGTAAGACCCGGGCAATCGAAGAGAATTCAGCACGCTGAAACAAATGCTCAGGCCAGCGGCCCGTTGAGCAGTGGCACAAAGCGCACCGCCCCCAGAACACGCCTGGAAAAGCCCTGTTCTTCACGGATGATCAGCATCAATTGCTGAACTTCACCAGAGCCGACCGGAATCACCAGTCGCCCGCCCGGCGCCAACTGATCGAGCAGCGCCTGAGGCACGTCGGTGGCCACGGCGGTAACAATGATGCCGTTGTAAGGCGCCAGCGCCGGCCAGCCTTCCCAGCCATCGCCCCAGCGAAATACCACATTGCGCAGGTTCAGCTCCGTCAGGCGCTCCTTGGCTCGATCCTGCAGAACCTTGATGCGCTCGACGGAAAAAACCCGCTCCACCAGTTGCGACAGCACCGCCGTCTGGTAACCCGAACCGGTACCGATTTCCAGCACCTTGTCCAGCGGGCCGGCCTCCAGCAGCAGCTCGCTCATGCGTGCCACCATATAAGGCTGGGAGATGGTCTGGTTATGGCCAATCGGTAGCGCCGTATCTTCGTAAGCGCGGTGGGCCAGCGCCTCATCGACGAACAGGTGACGCGGTGTGCGGCGGATGACTTCCAGCACCTTGGCGTTGGACACCCCTTCTTCATAGAGGCGTTGAATCAGACGCTCACGGGTCCGCTGGGAGGTCATCCCGATGCCGCGGTGCAGAATATCGTCTTGTTCACGAGCCATTAGCGCAGCCCCTCCAGCCAGCCATCGAGACTTCTGAAGGCATCATTAAAGGTGCGATCCAGTTGCAGTGGCGTGATTGAAACATAGCCTTGCATCACCGCATGGAAATCGGTGCCCGGACCACCATCTTCGGCGTCCCCCGCCGCAGCGATCCAGTAACCGGATTTACCGCGCGGATCGACCACTTTTATCGGCGCAGCGGCCCGGGCGCGATGGCCCAGGCGGGTCAGCTGGATACCGCGGATATGCTCCAGCGGCAAGTTGGGAATGTTCACGTTCAGTACCGTGCGCGGTGGCAGATCAAGGTCCGCGTGGGCCTCTACCATTTTGCGCGCAAAATAGGCCGCCGTGGGAAGGTTCTCCACTTGCCGTGAGACAAACGAAAAGGCAAACGAAGGACGCTCCAGGAAACGTCCCTCAAGGGCCGCCGCCACAGTACCGGAATACAGCACGTCATCCCCCAGGTTCGCACCCAGGTTAATACCGGAAACCACCATGTCCGGCTCAAACTCCAGCAAGCCGTTAAGCCCCAGGTGCACGCAATCGGTGGGCGTTCCGTTGAGGCTGATAAAGCCATTGGCCAAGGTATGCGGGTGCAACGGACGGTCGAGCGTCAGCGAGCTGCTGGCGCCGCTTTTGTCCTGGTCCGGGGCGATAACCACGCATTCGGTGTAATCCGCCAGCGCAGCATAAAGCGCGGCGAGACCGGGTGCGGTTACCCCATCGTCGTTAGAAATCAGAATACGCATGGGCTGTCCGTCTGCCCCACCGGCACCAGATCGACGAGTTCACGCACCAATACGGTGGCGAAGCATCCGGCCGGGAGGACGAATTCCAGTTGCAGAATGTCAGGCTCGGGATAATGCCACGTCAACCCGCCAATGGGCAGCCGCAGGATGCGACGTTCGTGGCTCATTCCGGCGTTAATCAACCAATCGCGCAGGTCCGCTTCGCGCGCGGCGATTGCCTGCTCCAGTTCATGGACAGCACCCGACGCCGGCGAGTCACCTTCGCCCCACTGCGGGCCGGTCGGGTGCAAGTCGAGAATCGCCAGACGCGGGTCGCTGCATTCGGCCTCACCTGCCGGGAAGAAACTGCGGCTGTCGGTGAACGCCAGCAGATCGCCGACCTGAGCACGCTGCCAGGTACCATCGGCGACACGCGCTGCCAGCACCTGATTAAACAGAAAACTGCGCGCAGTGGAGAGCAGGCGCGAACGCACATTGCGTTGTTCCGGCAGGGCCTTGCGCGCTGCCCAGGCACGGGCGTCGACGACGTTGCCGCCGTCATGCCCGAAACGCTGGGCGCCGAAATAATTGGGAATACCTTGCCTGGCGATCAGTTGCAGACGCTCTTCGATCGCCGCCTTGTCGCCCGCAAACTGGGTCAGACGCAAGGTGAAGCCGTTGGCCGAATGGGCACCGCGTTGCAGCTTGCGTCTGTGCCGACCGGTTTTGAGAATCTTCAGCGTGTCGTTTTCCGCTGCCGACAGATCTGGATCAGCCTTGCCGGGCAGTTGCACGCTGAACCACTGGCGAGTCAGCGCCTGACGGTCCTTGAGGCCCGCATAGCTGACAGTACGCAACGGCACGCCCGCGGCCTTGGCAATCCGCCGTGCCGCTTCTTCGGTATTCAGACCGCGCTTTTCTACCCAGATCCACAGGTGTTCGCCGTCGCCGCTCAGGGGAATATCGAGGACTTCATCGACCTGGAAATCTTCCGCCGTGGCTTTCAGCACCGCGCTGCCTAGAGCTTCACCATAGGCCCGTGGGCCGAGCAATTGCGCCTCGTTCATGCGCGCAGCAACAAGGCAACGGAGTGCACGGCAATACCTTCTTCGCGACCGACAAAGCCAAGCTTCTCGGTGGTGGTAGCTTTCACGTTCACTTGATCCAACTCAACTTGAAGATCCGCGGCAATCAGCACGCGCATCGATTCGATATGCGGGGCCATTTTCGGGGCCTGGGCGACGATGGTGTTATCGACGTTGCCGACTTTCCAGCCTTTGGCGTGGATCAGTGCGACGACATGACGCAACAGCGCACGGCTGTCGGCGCCCTTGAATTGCGGGTCGGTGTCCGGAAAATGCTTGCCGATATCACCCAGCGCGGCAGCGCCGAGCAACGCATCGCTCAAGGCGTGCAGCAGGACATCACCGTCGGAATGGGCGAGCAGCCCGAAGCTGTGTGCAATCCGCACACCGCCCAGCGTGATGAAATCGCCTTCACCGAAACGGTGCACATCATAGCCGTGGCCAATACGCATAAAAAAACGCCCCGATTTTTGTCAGGGCGTGATTCTACCTGCATTAGAGGCCTAGAGCGCGTCCGTGATGCTGCAAGTGGTCGTCGATAAAACTGGCGATGAAGAAATAGCTATGGTCGTAGCCCGGTTGCAAACGCAACGTCAGCGGGTGACCAGCCAGTTTGGCCGCCTGTTGCAGGGCTTCAGGCTTGAGCTGGGTGGCGAGGAAATCGTCGCGATCGCCCTGATCCACCAGCAGCGGCAACTTCTCGTCGGCCTCGGCGATCAATGCACAGGCATCCCACTCGCGCCACTTCGAACGGTCTTCGCCCAAGTAGCGGGAAAAGGCTTTCTGCCCCCACGGGCAATCGATCGGATTGTTGATCGGCGAGAATGCCGATACCGACTGATAACGCCCCGGATTGCGCAACGCGCAGACCAGCGCACCGTGGCCGCCCATGGAGTGACCGCTGATGCCGCGCTTGTCCGATGCAGGGAAATGCGCTTCGACCAATGTCGGCAATTCCTGCACGACATAGTCATGCATCCGATAGTGCCGCGACCACGGTTCCTGCGTGGCATTCAGATAAAACCCGGCACCGAGACCGAAGTCCCAGGCGCCATCTGGATCACCCGGCACTTCGGGACCGCGCGGGCTGGTGTCCGGCGCGACGATGATCAGCCCAAGCTCGGCGGCCATGCGCATGGCGCCGGCCTTCTGCATGAAGTTCTCGTCGGTGCAGGTCAGGCCGGACAACCAGTACAGCACCGGCAGCTTGCCGCCCTGCTCCGCTTGCGGCGGCAGGTACACGGCAAACACCATGTCGCAGCCGAGCACGTCGGAGCGGTGCCGGTAGCGCTTGTGCCAGCCGCCGAAGCTTTTCTGGCAGGAGATATTTTCCAGGCTCATGACCGACCTCAGAAATGAATGACGCTACGGATGCTTTTGCCTTCATGCATCAGGTCAAACGCCTTGTTGATATCTTCCAGGCCCATGGTGTGGGTGATGAAGGTATCCAGCGGGATCTCGCCGGTCTGGGCCATTTCGACGTAACTTGGCAACTCGGTACGCCCGCGCACACCACCGAACGCCGAACCGCGCCAGACGCGACCAGTGACCAACTGGAACGGACGGGTAGAGATTTCCTGGCCGGCACCGGCCACACCGATGATGACCGACTCGCCCCAACCTTTGTGGCAGCACTCAAGTGCAGCACGCATCAACTGCACGTTGCCGATGCATTCGAACGAGAAGTCGACGCCGCCATCGGTCATGTCGACGATCACTTCCTGGATCGGGCGATCGAAGTCTTTCGGGTTCACGCAGTCCGTGGCGCCCAATTGCTTGGCGATTTCGAACTTGGCAGGGTTGATGTCGATGGCGATGATCCGGCCAGCCTTGGCTTTGACCGCGCCGATCACGGCAGACAGTCCGATGCCGCCCAGACCGAAGATGGCGACGGTGTCACCCGGTTTGACCTTGGCAGTGTTGATCACTGCACCGATGCCGGTGGTGACGCCACAGCCCAGC
This sequence comes from Pseudomonas sp. GM18, assembly GCF_000282195.1. Classification (GTDB taxonomy): domain Bacteria; phylum Pseudomonadota; class Gammaproteobacteria; order Pseudomonadales; family Pseudomonadaceae; genus Aquipseudomonas. Next base: position 76,444 of record NZ_AKJT01000087.1, on the reverse strand, counting down.
AGGCAGACTTTTTCCAGCGGTGCTTCTTTAGGAATTTTGGCGACAGAGATTTCCGGCAGCACGGTGTACTCGGAAAACGTCGAGGTGCCCATGTAGTGGAAAATCGTTTCGCCCTTGTAGGAAAAGCGCGAAGTGCCGTCCGGCATCAGGCCTTTACCCTGGGTTGCACGAATCGCCTGGCAGAGGTTGGTTTTGCCCGACAGACAGAATTTGCACTTGCCACATTCCGGGGTGTACAGCGGGATCACATGGTCACCTACGGCAACCGAGGTCACGCCCTCGCCGATCGCTTCGACCACCGCGCCACCTTCGTGACCCAGGATCGACGGGAAGATACCTTCCGGGTCCGCGCCCGAGAGGGTGTAGGCATCGGTATGGCAGACACCGGAAGCGACGACGCGCAGCAGGACTTCGCCCGCCTTGGGCATGGCGACATCGACTTCAACGATCTCGAGGGGCTTCTTGGCCTCGAAGGCAACGGCGGCGCGCGACTTGATCATGCTGACTCTCCAGTGAATAAAAACGAGACTGGGAGTGTAATACAGCGGATTACGATGAATAATCTGGACAAAAGCAAAACATTATTGCCATACAGGGATAATCCTGATGTCCGAAAACCGCTGGGAAGGCATCGATGAGTTCGTCGCCGTCGCCGAGTGTAGCCAATTCACCGCCGCGGCTGAGCGCCTTGGGGTGTCTTCCTCCCACATCAGTCGCCAAATCGTACGACTGGAAGAGCGCCTGCAAACCCGCTTGCTCTATCGCAGCACCCGCCGGGTCACGCTGACCGAGGCCGGGCAAACCTTTCTGCAACATTGCCAACGTTTGCAGGACGGCCGCGAAGAAGCATTGCGCGCTGTCGGCGACCTGACCAGCGAACCCAAGGGCATGCTGCGCATGACTTGTGCCGTGGCCTACGGCGAACGATTCATCGTGCCGCTGGTGACTCGCTTCATGGGCATGTATCCGCAACTGCGTGTCGACATCGAACTGAGCAACCGCCCGCTCGATCTGGTACACGAAGGGCTGGACCTGGCCATCCGACTTGGCCGTCTACAGGATTCAAGATTGGTCGCGACCCGTTTGGCACCACGGCGCATGTACCTGTGCGCCTCACCGTCCTACCTGGAACGGTATGGTCGCCCACACAGCTTGTCGGAACTGAGTCGCCACAACTGCCTCATCGGCAGCTCGGATATCTGGCAACTGGAACAGAACGGGCGGGAATTTTCCCAGCGAGTACAGGGAAACTGGCGCTGCAATAGTGGGCAGGCGGTGCTGGATGCCGCGCTACAAGGGGTTGGGTTGTGTCAGTTGCCGGATTACTACGTGCTGGAGCACCTGAAAAACGGCGAATTGATCTCGCTGCTGGAAGCCCACCAACCGCCGAACACAGCGGTTTGGGCGCTTTATCCGCAGCAGCGGCATCTGTCGCCGAAGGTGCGCAAGTTGGTGGATTATTTGAAGGAAGGGTTGGCCGAACGGCCGGAGTATCGGTTTTAAGAGTAAAAGATCGCAGCCTGCGGCAGCTCCTGCATAGGCTGCGATCTTTTAACGACGGTTCGCCCAACGCTGGCGCAACCATTCCAGGTCTTCGGGGCGAGTGACTTTAATGTTATCGGATCGACCTTCGATCAAACGGGGTGCCATACCTGCCCACTCCATCGCCGAGGCTTCATCGGTGATGACAGCATCCGCCACCAGGCTATCCGCCAACGCACGATGCAATGCTCCAAGGCGGAACATCTGAGGCGTATAGGCCTGCCAGATCACACTGCGATCCACCGTTTCCAGCACACGCCCGTGCTTGTCGACCCGTTTGAGGGTGTCGCGCACAGGTACCGCCAATAGGCCGCCCACTGGATCGTCAGCCAGTACACTGAGCAATTTATCGAGATCATCGCGCGCCAGATTCGGTCGCGCGGCATCGTGAACCAACACCCAATCCTCATCGTCAGCACCCTGGGCATGCAGATGCAGCAAGGCGTTGAGCACTGAGCCGGAACGCTCGGCGCCGCCCTCAACCCGCTGAATACGCGGATCGGCAGCACAGGCCAGGTTCGGCCAGTAAGGATCATCGATGGCAAGACTGACCACCAACCCCTTCAGGGCAGGATGATCGAGGAAACAGCCGAGGCTGTGTTCGAGAATAGTGCGCCCGCCCAACTGCAAGTATTGCTTGGGACGGTCCGCGGCCATACGGGCACCGACGCCCGCAGCAGGAATCACGGCCCAGAAGGCCGGTAACGACTCAATCATTGGGCCAACTGGTAAAGGGTTTCACCATCCTTGACCATGCCCAACTCATGGCGAGCCCGCTCTTCAACGGTCTCCATGCCCTTTTTCAACTCACTGACTTCGGCGTCCATCACTCGGTTGCGCTCCAGCAACGCCTCGTTCTCGGCGTGTTGATCCGCAATCTGCTGCTTCAGTTCGGCCACTTGCGCCAGACTGCCATTACCCACCCACAGGCGGTACTGCAGGCCGGCCAGCAGCAAGAGCAAGACGAGGAACAACCAATTGGGACTGCGCATCGAATATCAGGTATCCAGTGAAAAAAGACAGCCATGCCAAACTTTGAAGCTTCTGATAGCACGAAGCCTGGAAGAACCAGGCTTGTGCTCTTAAGGCATCAGATTAGTGGCAAATCCGTCGCTGTCGCGATTTTTCCGACACAATCCGGTGTCTTTTTATCGTTTACCACTCAGCCGCGGAATTCGCTACGGCCGTTGTACTTGGCTTTGCCATTCAACTGCTCTTCGATACGCAGCAGTTGGTTGTACTTGGAAACGCGGTCGGAACGGCACAGCGAACCGGTCTTGATCTGGCCAGCCGAGGTGCCCACGGCCAGGTCGGCAATGGTCGAATCTTCGGTTTCGCCGGAGCGGTGCGAGATCACGGCGGTGTAACCAGCGGCCTTGGCCATCTGGATGGCTTCCAGGGTTTCGGTCAGGGTGCCGATCTGGTTGAACTTGATCAGGATCGAGTTGGCGATCTTTTTGTCGATGCCTTCTTTCAGGATCTTGGTGTTGGTCACGAACAGGTCGTCGCCTACCAGCTGAGTCTTCTCGCCGATCTTGTCGGTGAGGATTTTCCAGCCAGCCCAGTCGGACTCGTCCAGACCGTCTTCGATGGAGATGATCGGGTAACGCTCGGTCAGACCTTTCAGGTAGTCGGCGAAACCTTCAGCGGTGAACACCTGGCCTTCGCCAGACAGGTTGTACTTGCCATCTTCGTAGAATTCGCTGGCCGCGCAGTCCAGAGCCAGGGTCACGTCGGTCCCCAGCTTGTAACCGGCGTTGGCCACGGCTTCGGAGATCACTTTCAAAGCGTCTTCGTTGGAGGCCAGGTTCGGCGCGAAACCACCTTCGTCACCAACGGCAGTGCTCAGGCCACGGGCCTTCAGAACAGCTTTGAGGTGATGGAAAATCTCGGTGCCCATGCGCAGACCTTCCGAGAAAGACTTGGCGCCAACCGGCTGCACCATGAACTCCTGGATGTCGACGTTGTTATCGGCGTGCTCGCCACCGTTGATGATGTTCATCATCGGAACCGGCATCGAGTAAACACCCGGGGTGCCGTTCAGGTTAGCGATGTGAGCGTACAGCGGCAGGTCCTGATCCTGTGCGGCTGCCTTGGCCGCGGCCAGGGAAACGGCGAGGATTGCGTTGGCACCCAGGGTCGCTTTGTTTTCGGTGCCATCGAGCTTGATCATCGCGTGATCCAGCGCTTTCTGGTCGCTTGGGTCTTTGCCCAGCAACAGGTCACGGATCGGACCGTTGATGTTGGCTACGGCCTTGAGCACGCCTTTACCCAGGTAACGGCTCTTGTCGCCATCACGCAGCTCGAGCGCTTCACGCGAGCCAGTGGAAGCACCGGATGGCGCGCAAGCGCTGCCGATGATGCCGTTATCGAGAAGCACGTCTGCTTCCACAGTGGGATTGCCACGGGAGTCGAGAACTTCACGACCTTTGATGTCGACGATTTTTGCCATTGTTGTAAACACTCCAAAGTTGACGAAAACGACGCAGCTGAAGGAAATCTTTTATCGTCGGCAAGTGACAGACAGCGGGCAGGCTTGCGGACGATAAGGCTCAAGCCCGAGGGCCTGAGCATTTAAACCGTGCGGTACTTTACCGGAGAATTGAGGTTTACGCGGTTTCTACCGTCGGAAAACTCTTCACCAGTTCGTCCAGTGCTTTGAGCTGGGCCAGGAATGGCTCCAGTTTGTCCAGACGCAGGGCGCAAGGGCCGTCGCATTTGGCGTTGTCCGGGTCCGGGTGGGCTTCGAGGAACAGCCCGGCCAGCGACTGGCTCATGCCGGCCTTGGCGAGGTCAGTGACCTGGCCACGACGACCGCCGGCGGAATCGGAGCGACCGCCGGGCATTTGCAGCGCGTGGGTCACGTCGAAGAACACCGGGTATTCGAACTGCTTCATGATGCCGAAGCCGAGCATGTCGACCACGAGATTGTTGTAGCCGAAGCTCGAACCACGTTCACAGAGGATCAACTGATCGTTACCGGCTTCCACGCATTTGTTCAGGATGTGTTTCATTTCCTGAGGCGCGAGGAACTGGGCTTTCTTGATGTTGATCACCGCGCCGGTCTTGGCCATCGCGACCACGAGGTCGGTCTGGCGCGACAGGAAGGCCGGCAGCTGGATGATGTCGCAGACTTCAGCGACGACCGCGGCCTGATCAGGCTCGTGGACGTCGGTGATGATCGGCACGCCGAAGGCCTGCTTGATGTCCTGGAAAATCCGCATGCCCTCTTCCAGGCCGGGGCCACGGTAAGAGGTCACAGAAGACCGGTTCGCCTTGTCGAAACTGGCTTTGAACACGTAAGGGATACCGAGTTTTTCGGTGACCTTTACGTACTCTTCGCAGACCTGCATCGCCATGTCACGGCTTTCCAGCACGTTCATGCCACCGAACAGCACCATTGGCTTGTCGTTGGCAATCTCGATATCGCCTACGCGGATGATCTTCTGCGCCATAAGGTTTACGCCTTCTTCTGGTGTTGAGCCAAAGCGGCTTTAACGAAACCGCTGAACAACGGGTGACCGTCGCGTGGCGTCGAGGTGAACTCGGGGTGGAACTGGCAAGCGACGAACCATGGGTGATCCGGTGCCTCAACCACTTCAACCAGCGCGCCATCACCGGAACGACCGGAGATTTTCAGGCCGGCCTCGATGATTTGCGGCAGCAGGTTGTTGTTCACCTCGTAGCGATGACGGTGACGCTCGACGATCACGTCCTTGGCGTAGCAATCGTGCACCAGGGAACCTGGCTCAAGCAGGCAATCCTGGGCGCCGAGGCGCATGGTGCCGCCCAGGTCAGACGCTTCGGTACGGGTTTCGACCGCGCCGGTGGCGTCTTCCCACTCGGTGATCAGACCTACCACCGGGTGACCGCTGGTGCGATCGAACTCGGTGGAGTTGGCGTCTTTCCAGCCCATGACGTTACGAGCGAACTCGATAACGGCCACTTGCATGCCCAGGCAGATGCCCAGGTATGGAACCTTGTTTTCGCGAGCGTATTGAACGGCAGTGATCTTGCCTTCAACGCCACGCAGACCGAAGCCGCCCGGCACCAGAATCGCGTCGACACCTTCCAGCAGAGCAGTGCCCTGGTTTTCGATGTCTTCGGAATCGATGTAGCGCAGGTTGACCTTGGTGCGGTTGCTGATGCCGGCGTGACTCATCGCTTCGATCAGCGACTTGTAGGCGTCCAGCAGTTCCATGTACTTGCCGACCATGGCGATGGTGACTTCGTGCTCCGGGTTCAGCTTGGCGTCAACCACCGCTTCCCACTCGGACAGATCGGCGCTGTCGCATTGCAGGCCGAAACGCTCGACAACGAAATCATCCAGGCCCTGGGAGTGCAGAATGCCCGGGATCTTGTAGATGGTGTCGGCGTCTTCCAGCGCAATCACCGCACGTTCTTCAACGTTGGTGAACTGCGCGATCTTGCGACGCGAAGAAATGTCGATCGGGTGATCGGAGCGGCACACCAGCACGTCAGGCTGCAGGCCGATGGAACGCAGTTCCTTGACCGAGTGCTGGGTTGGCTTGGTTTTGGTTTCACCGGCAGTGGCGATGTACGGCACCAGTGTCAGGTGCATCAGCATCGCGCGCTTGGCCCCGACTTCGAAACGCAATTGACGGATCGCTTCGAGGAACGGTTGCGACTCGATGTCACCCACGGTGCCACCGATCTCGACCATGGCCACGTCGGCATCGCCGGCGCCCTTGATGATCCGGCGCTTGATTTCGTCGGTGATGTGCGGGATCACCTGAATGGTTGCGCCCAGGTAATCACCACGGCGCTCTTTGCGCAGGACGTGTTCGTAGACACGGCCAGTGGTGAAGTTGTTGTTCTGGGTCATGGTCGTGCGGATGAACCGCTCGTAGTGGCCCAGGTCCAGGTCGGTCTCGGCGCCGTCGTGGGTGACGAACACTTCACCGTGCTGGAACGGGCTCATGGTGCCCGGGTCAACGTTGATGTACGGGTCCAGCTTCAGCATGGTGACCTTAAGTCCCCGCGCCTCCAGGATGGCCGCCAATGAAGCCGAGGCAATGCCTTTCCCCAATGAAGAAACAACACCGCCCGTGACGAATATGTAGCGCGTCATGAAAAACCCTAGAAGTCTGCGTTAAAGCGGTCCGAGCCGCCGGGGAAAGCGAAGGAAGGCCGAAGCCCCCGATCACCTGCATTAATCACAGTGCACCTTTCAAAAAAACCGCCGCGTTGGGACAGACCGGAAGATGAAACACCGGTAGGTTGCTCGCTACACATTTTTTGGAATCGCCCAGCAAAGACTGCTTGGTAATCGGCAACTGCTGCGATTCAGGCGAATCCACAGAAGTTGTATCAAGAAGGGAGCGTAGTCTACCGGAAAGCCCCTTTCAGCTCAAACCTTGATCTTCGATCGGCGGCTGCCAATGCAAATACCAGCCACTGCGCTCACTTCCGTTTAGCCCCAGCAGGTTCGCCACCGCCAGCAATTGCTCGTCTCTGTAGACCAGCGGCAATCTGCCACGGGCGAAGCCCGGCACGCCGCTTTCGTTGAGCAAACGCTTCAAGTCACGGTGACCGCGATCGGGCAAATTCATGACTTCGCCGCCCTCACGATAGCGAATCTGCAACGGGCCATCGGGGATCTGACCAGTGAGTGTGAGCACACCATTATCCGGCAACGCCAGCAATACCGAGGGGTCCGCCCAGGACACCGGGGATGGCGGGGTGCGCAGCCATCCACCTGACAACCACCAGAGACGCCCACCAGCGCGATGCAGTTCGCCCGCCGCCAATCGCCAGACCGGACGTGCATCGCCAGTCGCATCGCGCAAATCCTCCCAACCCGACCAATGGTCACTGTCCGGCAAAGACGTCAGCGGTTTGAGCCAATGACTCAGCGCATTGCGCTGGCGTGCATCAGAGAGCTTTTCCAGGGGCGCCAGCTCCAGCGATGGCAACCCCAGCCAATCGAAATCACTGACGGTGCCGGCCTGGGCCAGATCAATTTGCGCCAGCTCGTCGAGCAATCCCTGCGCTTCGCTCAGATGCGCAGCGCTGCGAGCCATGGTCGCCACCGCTTGCGGCCAGCGCGCGGTCAACACCGGGAACACCTGATGACGCAGGTAATTGCGCGAGAACTGCCGGTCCTGATTCGACGGATCTTCGATCCAGCTCAACTGATGTTCAGCGGCGTAGGCCTCAAGCTCGGCGCGCGTGACATCCAGTAACGGGCGCAGCAGATGCCCACGCCCCAACGGACGCTCGCTCGGCATTCCCGACAAGCCTCTCACCCCTGCCCCGCGCATCAGCCGAAACAGCAGGGTTTCCGCTTGATCGTCACGGTGCTGGCCAGTGAGCAGCACTTCACCGGCGTGAGTCGCCGCGATGAAGGCGCCATAACGCGCATCCCGCGCCGCGCGCTCAAGGCTGGCGCCAGGCTCAACCTGAACACGCACAACCTCCAGCGGCACACCCAACGCATCACAGACCGACTGACAATGTTCCGGCCACGCATCAGCCGCAACCTGCAGGCCGTGGTGGACATGAACGGCGGTCAGCGCCGGCAAGGATTCGGTTTTTGCGAGGTGTGCGAGAAGGTGCAGCAGGACGGTGGAATCGAGACCACCGGAGAAGGCGATGCGCCAGATTGTAGCATTGCGCCAAGGCGCAAGCACCTTGAAAAGCCTGGTTTGCAGATCATTGCCACTGTTTGAATGGGCAATCATTTAAAACACCTCTGCCAACAAGAATGCCAGGATCGCAGCCTGCGGCAGCTCCTACAGGGGATACATGTAGAAGCTGACGAAGGCTGCGATCTTTTGATCGGCAACCCAGGACAAAAGTCAGCCGTAGATCAGAGACCGTAGCTCATCAGACGCTCGTAGCGACGGGCCAGCAGCGCGTCGTTGTCGAACTTCTTCAGCATCGCCAGTTGCGAGCTCAGCTCGGCGCGGATCGAGGCAGCGGCAGCGGCCGGATCACGATGAGCGCCGCCCAACGGCTCGCCGATCACTTTATCGACAATGCCCAGGCCCTTCAGGCGCTCGGCAGTGATGCCCATCGCTTCAGCGGCATCCGGAGCTTTCTCGGAAGTTTTCCACAGAATCGAGGCGCAACCTTCCGGCGAAATCACCGCGTAGGTCGAATATTGCAGCATGTTCAGCTGATCGCAGACGCCGATTGCCAGCGCACCACCGGAACCACCCTCACCGATCACGGTGGCGATGATTGGGGTTTTCAGGCGAGCCATGACGCGCAGGTTCCAGGCAATCGCTTCGCTCTGGTTGCGCTCTTCGGCGTCGATGCCAGGGTAAGCGCCCGGGGTGTCGATGAAGGTCAGGATCGGCATTTTGAAACGCTCGGCCATTTCCATCAGGCGACACGCTTTGCGGTAGCCTTCCGGACGCGGCATGCCGAAGTTGCGGCGAACCTTCTCGCGCACTTCGCGACCTTTCTGGTGACCGATAACCATCACCGGCTGGTCGTCCAGACGGGCAACACCGCCAACGATGGCAGCGTCGTCGGAGAAGTGACGGTCGCCGTGCAACTCATCGAACTCGGTGAAGATATGTTCGATGTAGTCCAGGGTGTACGGACGACGCGGGTGACGCGCCAGACGAGCGATCTGCCAGCTGGTCAGTTTGCCGAAGATGTCTTCGGTCAGCGTGCTGCTCTTGTCCTGCAGGCGGGAGATCTCATCGCCGATATTCAGCGAATTGTCATTACCGACCAAGCGCAACTCTTCGATCTTGGCTTGCAGGTCGGCGATCGGCTGTTCGAAATCCAGGAAATTCGGGTTCATAGGCGTCCGTCTAGGGTCGCGTCCAAGAGAGCTTGGGCCGGCCGGTTGTCTATTCGCGCCCTACCTTAAGGGACAGGCGCGTTCAGGTCGAGATTAAAAATTCGGGTCGGGATCAGGCGCGTTCCAATGGCAAGGAATGGCGCCTGACCGTCAACGGTATTGGAGGAAGACGTTGTCTCGCCCGAACTGGTCACGCAGGGCTTGAATCAAGGCATCCGCCGGGTCGATTCGCCAAGTCTCGCCGAACTGCAACAAAGCCTTCGCATCGGGACTGGTGTACTCCATGGTGATCGGGCACGCGCCGCGGTGGCGCTTGAACAGCTCACCCAGCCAGCGTAGCTGATCACCTTTCAAATCCTTGGCATGCAACTTCAGGCGCAGGCTTTCGGCCAGGTTGGTGCGCGCATCTTCCATGCTCATCACCCGCTTGACCCGCAACCGCAGGCCGCCGGAGAAGTCGTCGTTGCTGACTTCGCCTTCGACCACCACCATCGCATCGGTCTGCAACAGCGACTGCGCGGAATGGAACGCATCGGCGAACAACGAGGCTTCGATCCGCCCGGAGCGGTCGTCGAGGGTGATGAAGCCCATCTTGTCGCCCTTTTTGTTCTTCATCACTCGCAGGGCGATGATCATCCCCGCGACGGTCTGCGTATCGCGAGCCGGCTTCAGGTCGATGATGCGCTGACGGGCAAAGCGACGAATCTCGCCTTCGTATTCGTCGATCGGGTGGCCGGTGAGGTACAGGCCCAAGGTGTCTTTCTCGCCTTTCAGGCGTTCCTTGAGGGTCAGTTCCTTGGCCTTGCGGTGATTGGCGTAGACGTCGGCGTCTTCTTCAACGAACAGACCGCCAAACAGATCGGCATGCCCACTGTCGTGGGTACGAGCGGTCTGTTCAGCAGCCTTGATCGCCTCTTCCATGGCCGTCAACAACACCGCTCGGTTGCGGTCGATGTTGGCCTGATAGGCTTTCTGCTCATCGTGGAAGTACGGGCCAAGGCGGTCCAGGGCACCACTGCGGATCAAGCCGTCGAGGGTTCGTTTATTGATGCGCTTGAGGTCGACCCGCGCGCAAAAATCGAACAGATCCTTGAACGGCCCGTCTTCCCGCGCCTCGGTAATCGCTTCGACCGGGCCTTCGCCCACGCCCTTGATCGCGCCCAGACCGTAAATGATGCGGCCTTCGTCGTTCACCGTGAACTTGAACTCCGAGGTGTTCACGTCCGGCGCGTCGAGGCGCAGCTTCATGGTCCGCACTTCTTCGATCAAGGTCACGACCTTGTCGGTGTTGTGCATATCCGCCGACAGTACCGCAGCCATGAACGGCGCCGGGTAGTGGGCTTTCAGCCACGCGGTCTGGTACGACACCAGGCCATAGGCAGCGGAGTGGGATTTGTTGAAGCCGTAACCGGCGAATTTTTCTACCAGGTCAAAAATGTTACCGGCAAGGTCAGCGTCGATATTGTTGGTGGCGCAACCTTCAATGAAACCGCCGCGCTGCTTGGCCATTTCTTCGGGTTTTTTCTTACCCATGGCTCGACGCAGCATGTCCGCGCCGCCGAGGGTGTAACCGGCCATGACCTGGGCAATCTGCATCACCTGTTCCTGATACAGGATGATGCCGTAAGTCGGTGCCAATACCGGCTTGAGGCCTTCGTACTGGTAGTCCGAGTGCGGGTACGCGAGTTCGGCGCGACCGTGCTTACGGTTGATGAAGTCGTCAACCATGCCTGATTGCAACGGGCCCGGACGGAACAGGGCCACCAGTGCGATCAAGTCTTCCAGGCAGTCGGGCTTGAGCTTTTTGATCAGCTCTTTCATGCCGCGCGACTCGAGCTGGAACACCGCAGTGGTTTCGGCTTTTTGCAGCAGCGTGTAAGTCGGTTTGTCGTCCAGCGGGATGAACGCGATGTCCAGCGGCGGTTCGTTGACCTTGGCGCGGTCGCGGTTGATGGTTTTCAGCGCCCAGTCGATGATCGTCAGGGTCCGCAGCCCCAGGAAGTCGAACTTCACCAGACCGGCAGCCTCGACGTCGTCCTTGTCGAACTGGGTTACCAGACCGTCGCCCGCTTCGTCGCAATAGATCGGCGAGAAATCGGTCAGTTTGGTCGGTGCGATTACCACACCACCGGCGTGCTTGCCGACGTTACGCACAACGCCTTCGAGCTTGCGCGCCATTTCCCAGATTTCCGCGGCCTCTTCATCGACCTTGATGAAGTCGCGCAGGATTTCTTCCTGTTCGTAGGCTTTTTCCAGGGTCATGCCGACTTCGAACGGAATCATCTTCGACAGACGATCCGCCAGGCCGTAGGACTTGCCCTGCACCCGCGCCACGTCACGGACCACAGCCTTGGCCGCCATGGAACCGAAGGTGATGATCTGGCTTACCGCGTTACGGCCGTATTTCTCGGCCACGTAATCAATCACGCGGTCGCGACCGTCCATGCAGAAGTCAACGTCGAAGTCGGGCATGGAAACCCGTTCCGGGTTAAGGAAACGTTCGAACAGCAGGTCATATTCCAGCGGGTCGAGGTCGGTGATCTTCTGCACATAGGCCACCAGCGACCCGGCACCCGACCCACGGCCAGGTCCCACCGGCACGCCGTTGTTCTTGGCCCACTGGATAAAGTCCATCACGATCAGGAAGTAACCGGGGAACCCCATCTGGATGATGATATCCAGCTCGAAATTCAGCCGGTCGACATACACCTGACGCTTGGCTTCGTAGTCTTCGGTGGTGTCTTTGGGCAGCAGAACGGTGAGACGCTCTTCCAGCCCGTCGAAGGAAACCTTGCGGAAATACTCGTCGATGGTCATGCCATCGGGAATCGGGAAGTTGGGCAGGAAGTGCTTGCCCAGCTTCACTTCGATGTTGCAGCGCTTGGCGATCTCGACCGTGTTCTCCAGCGCCTCAGGCAGGTCGCTGAACAGCTCGGCCATTTCCTCGGCGCTTTTGAGGTATTGCTGATCGCTGTAATTCTTCGAACGCCGCGGATCGTCGAGGGCACGGCCCTCACCGATGCAAACGCGGGTTTCGTGGGCTTCGAAGTCTTCCTGCTTGATAAAGCGCACGTCGTTGGTCGCCACCAGCGGCGCGCCGAGTTTCTCGGCCAGGGCCACGGCGCCGTGCAGTTGCTCTTCGTCGTTGGGGCGGTTGGTGCGCTGGATTTCCAGGTAGAAACGATCCGGGAACACCGCCATCCACTCGCGAGCCAGGGTTTCGGCTTCGTCCGGATTGCCGCCGAGCATCGCCAGACCGATCTCACCCTCTTTCGCCGCCGACAGCATGATCAAGCCTTCGCTGGCTTCGGCCACCCACTCGCGCTCGATGATGATCGAGCCATTGCGCTGGCCGTCGATGAAACCGCGGGAGATCAGTTCGGTAAGGTTGCGATAACCCGTGGCGTTCATCGCCAGCAGGCTGATCCGGCTCAAGGGGTTGTCCGGATCCTTGTTCGACAGCCACAGGTCGGCGCCACAGATCGGCTTGATCCCGGCACCCATGGCGGCTTTATAGAATTTGACCAGGGAACACATGTTGTTCTGGTCAGTGACCGCCACGGCAGGCATGTTCATACCGACCAGGGTCTTGACCAGCGGTTTGATCCGCACCAGACCGTCGACCAGGGAATATTCAGTGTGCAGGCGTAGATGAACGAATGAAGCCGGCATAGTGATCCTGTCTAGAAACTAGAAACGTGAAGACAACAAGGCCCGGATTGTACCGGGCCTTGAGTAAAACATCAGCCTGCGACTAACCCTCGATCAGGTTTTCCCGCGCTTCATACGCCAGGCGTACCGGGGCGAACGAGCGGCGGTGAATCGGTGTCGGCCCCAGACGCGTCAGCGCTTCCAGATGAACGGGCGTCGGGTAGCCTTTGTGGCCACCGATGCCGTAACCCGGGTAAATCAGCTCGAACGCCGCCATTTCACGATCACGACTGACCTTGGCCAGAATCGACGCCGCAGCGATGGCCGGCACTTTGCTGTCGCCTTGCACCACCGCTTCGGCGCGCATCGAGAGTTTCGGGCACCGGTTGCCGTCGATCATCGCCAGTTTCGGCTGAATGTGCAGGCCCTCGACCGCACGCTGCATGGCCAGCATGGTGGCATGGAGAATGTTCAACTCGTCGATTTCTTCGACTTCGGCGCGAGCGATGCACCAGCTCAGGGCTTTTTCGCAAATCTCGTCGTAGAGCTTTTCGCGGCGGGCTTCGGTGAGCTTCTTCGAATCGTTGAGGCCAAGGATCGGCCGGCTCGGATCGAGGATCACCGCCGCCGTCACCACGGCACCGCACAGCGGGCCGCGACCGACTTCATCAACACCCGCCACCAGATCTTCAACTTCATCGACCAACATAAAATCCAGGCCCATCTGCCTACTTGCTTTGCTCATTGTGCCCTGCCAATCAGGTTCAGTACCGCGTCCGCTGCCTGATTGGAGGCGTCCAGGCGCAGGGTTCGGTGGATTTCGTCAAAGCCCCGGGTCTGCTCCTCGCCACCCTCGATCAGCGGCGACAGAGTCTGGGCCAGGGCTTCGACTGTCGCATCGTCCTGCAACAACTCCGGCACCAGCAGGCGCTGGGCCAGCAGATTCGGCAACGAGACGTAGGGACTCTTCACCATCCGTTTGAGAATCCAGAACGTCAGCGGCGCCAAGCGATAAGCGACCACCATCGGCCGCTTGTACAGCAATGCTTCCAGCGTGGCGGTTCCCGAAGCGATTAACACCGCATCGCACGCCGCCAGCGCCAGATGGGATTTGCCGTCGAGCAAGGTCAGCGGCAGATCGCGACCGGCCAGCAACTCTTCAAGCTGGGCCCGGCGTTCCGGGTTGGCGCACGGCATGACGAACCGCACGCCCGGACGCATGGCCCGCAGGCGCTGGGCAGTGTCGAGGAACAGCGCACCGAGGCGTCCGACTTCACCGCCGCGGCTGCCCGGCATCAGGGCGACCAACGGCCCGTCCGGCAAACCGAGTTCGGCCCGCGCGGCGGCGCGATCGGCCTCAAGCGGGATCGCATCGGCCAGGGAGTGCCCGACAAACCGTACCGGCACGCCCTTCTCTTCATAAAATTTAGCTTCGAACGGGAACAGCGTCAGCATCAGGTCGCAACCTTCGCGAATCTTCAGCACCCGCTTCTGTCGCCAGGCCCAGACCGACGGGCTGACGTAATGCACAGTCTTGATCCCGGCCTGACGCAGCTTGAGTTCGATATTAAGGTTGAAGTCCGGGGCATCGATACCGATGAACACGTCCGGCTTCTCGGCGATCAGGTCCGCAACCAGCTTTTTGCGACGGGCCAACAGCTCGCGCAAACGGCCCAGCACTTCCACCAGCCCCATGACAGAAAGGCGTTCCATCGGGAAATAGGAAGTCAGGCCTTCGGCCTGCATCAGCGGACCGCCGACACCGATGAACTCGACCGCCGGATGCTGTGACTTGAGCGCACGCATGAGACCTGCGCCCAGAATGTCACCGGAAGCCTCACCCGCTACCAGCGCAATACGCAGATTGGCCATGATTAGCGGGTGATGCCGCGGGTCGAAGACTGGATGGAATCACGGAACACCGCGACCTCCGGGAACTGCAGCGAGGGTTCGGCCAGCTCGGCGAGCGCTTGCTCGACCGTCAGGCCCTGGCGGTAAACCACCTTGTAGGCACGACGCAGCGCGTGGATCGCATCTTCGCTGAAACCGCGACGGCGCATGCCTTCGAAGTTCATGCTGCGGGCTTCGGCCGGGTTGCCGAATACCGTGACGTACGCTGGAACGTCTTTGCCAATGGCTGTGCCCATGCCGGAAAAGCTGTGGGCGCCAATGTGGCAATACTGGTGAACCAGGGTGAAGCCGGACAGGATCGCCCAGTCTTCAACGTGCACATGGCCCGCCAACGCGGTGTTGTTGACCAGGATGCAATGATTGCCGATAACGCTGTCGTGACCGATGTGGGCATAGGCCATGATCAGGTTGTGATCGCCCAGGGTCGTTTCCGAACGATCCTGAATGGTCCCGCGGTGAATCGTCACGCCTTCGCGGATGACGTTGTGGTCACCGATGACCAGACGGGTTTCCTCGCCCTTATATTTCAAATCGGGCGTGTCCTC
This sequence comes from Pseudomonas sp. GM18, assembly GCF_000282195.1. Taxonomy (GTDB): domain Bacteria; phylum Pseudomonadota; class Gammaproteobacteria; order Pseudomonadales; family Pseudomonadaceae; genus Aquipseudomonas. The sequence goes on along the minus strand of NZ_AKJT01000087.1, from coordinate 61,015 downwards.
ACCTACCGAAGAAAACTGGTAGATGCGGTTGTGCTTACCGATTCGGGTCGGGCCCTTGAGAATCACATGCGGCCCGATCACTGTTCCCTCGCCGATTTCCACACCTGCGCCGACGATCGACCAAGGGCCGACTTCGACGTCGTCGGCCAGGATGGCCGTCGGATCGATGATTGCGCGAGGGTCAATCAAACTCATAGTTTGCGTTCCGCACAGATGATTTCAGCGGAGCAGACTGGCTTGCCATCGACCGAAGCCTGGCATTCGAACTTCCAGATCTGACGCTTGCAGCTGATGAACTTGGCTTCAAGGATCAATTGATCGCCCGGCAGCACAGGCTGACGGAAGCGCAGTTTGTCGGAGCCGACGAAGTAGTAAAGCGTGCCATCGGCCGGTTTCACGTCGAGCATTTTGAAACCAAGGATCCCGGCAGCCTGAGCCATCGCTTCGATGATCAGTACGCCCGGCATGATTGGATGCGCAGGGAAGTGACCATTGAAGAACGGTTCGTTGATGCTGACATTCTTGTAGGCGCGAATGCGCTTGCCTTCCACATCCAGATCCACGACCCGGTCCACCAGCAGGAACGGGTAACGGTGAGGCAGGTATTCGCGAATCTCGTTGATGTCCATCATTTCGGGGGGAAGCCTATGTAAAGATTGGGAGCGCGCGACTGACGCGCACTCCTCTAGCAAATCAAGGGAGGCAGTCTAGCGGCTGTGCACACTTGATATGGAAATGGTATCAGCCATCTGATGAAGCATTACCGTCAGGGGTCACGTCCCCTACACGCTTTTCCAGCTGTCGCAGACGTCGCGCGATGTCATCGAGCTGACGGATACGTGCCGCGCTTTTGCGCCATTCGGCTGCCGGTTGCATCGCCGTACCGGAAGAATAGGAGCCCGGCTCGGTAATCGAGTGGGTCACCATGGTCATCCCGGTCAGGAAAACGTTGTCGCAAATGTCGATATGCCCCACCAGCCCTACGCCACCGGCGAGCATGCAATGCTTGCCGATTTTGGTGCTGCCGGAAATTCCCACGCACGCGGCCATGGCAGTGTGGTCACCGACCTGGACGTTGTGGGCAATCTGAATCTGGTTGTCGAGCTTCACACCATTACCAATGACGGTATCGGCCAGCGCGCCGCGATCGATAGCGGTATTTACGCCTATCTCCACGTCGTCTCCGATCGAGACGCCGCCGACCTGGGCAATTTTCTGCCAGACACCTTTCTCGTTGGCAAAACCGAAGCCTTCACCACCGAGCACGGCACCGGATTGAATCACCACCCGTTTGCCGATGCGCACGTCGTGGTACAGCGTAACGCGCGGGGCCAACCAGCCGCCCTCGCCAATTTCGCAGCGTGCACCGATGAAGCAATGCGCACCAACGGTCACACCGGCGCCAATACGCGCTGCACTTTCGATGACCGCAAAGGCACCGATGCTCGCCGCCGGATCGACCACCGCATCCGCTGCCACTACCGCTGTCGGATGAATACCGGCCGGCGCCTTGGGCTTGGGATCGAACAGATGGGAAATGCGCGCATAGGCCAGATATGGATCAGCCACCACCAGCGCATCACCGGCAAAACCTTCTGCGTCAGCGGCCTTCAGCAACACGGCTGCGGCCTGACTGTCAGCCAGGTATTTACGGTATTGAGGATTTGCCAGAAAGCTCAACTGAGCTGGGCCAGCCTCTTGCAAAGTGGCCAGCCCAGTAATTTCTTTCGCCGGGTCGCCACGTAAGGTGGCGCCGAGGAACTCGGCCAACTGGCCGAGCTTTATAGTCGCTGTCATGGGTTACTTCAGCTGATTCATGCGCTCGATAACCTGGCGAGTGATGTCGTACTGAGGCTTGACATCAATCACTGCGCCACGCTCGAAGACCAGGTCATAAGCACCTTTCTTGATGACTTCTTCCACAGCGCTGTCCAGTTTCGGCTTGAGCTGCTTCAGCATTTCACGGTCGGCAACGGCTTTGGCTTCGTTCAGTTCCTTGGACTGGAACTGGAAATCACGGGCCTTTTGCTTGAACTCGAGCTCCAGGCGCTCACGCTCGCCTTGCTGCATTTTGTCGCCACCGGCCATCAGACGGTCCTGGATACCCTTGGCGCTGCTTTCCAGGCTCTTGAGCTTGGTCAGTTGCGGGCCGAATTTTTTCTCGGCATCCACGGCGTATTTCTTCGCCGCATCGGATTCCAGCAGTGCCATCTGATAGTTCAGAACGGCGATTTTCATGTCGGCAAAAGCCGGACCTGCAACCAACACGGTCGCCAGGAGAACCAATTGAGTCAACTTACGCACGATGCACTCCTACAAAATCCATTGTCATTATCTTGGGTCAGACGCTTAGAACGTCTGGCCGAGGGAGAATTGGAACACTTGAGTCTCGGCATTGCTGTCCGGTTTTTTGACTGGCATCGCCAAGGCGAAGCTCAACGGACCAAGGGCGGTAACCCATGTCACACCGACACCCACCGAACTGGCCATATTGCTCAGGCTGACGTCGTTACACTGAGTGTTGGACTTGGAACCATCGGCGTTAGTGCTCTGCTTGCAAGTCGAATCGAACACATTACCCACGTCCCAGAATACCGAAGTGCGCAAGGAACGCTGATCTTTCACGAACGGCAGAGGGAATAGAACTTCTACACCACCCTGAATCAGGACGTTACCACCAAACGGTAGTGGATCCTGGTCCGGGTCGACTGCGGTGCCAGGGTTCACAGCCCGGCTCGGCGTACTGCGAGGCCCGAGGGTGCTGTCCTTGAAGCCACGAACCGAGTTGAAACCACCAGCATAGTAGTTTTCATAGAACGGCAAGCCGTCGGTCGAACCATAACCATCGCCATAACCCAGCTCGGTGTGGAGGCGCATGGTGTAGTTTTCAGACAGCGGCTGGAACAATTGACCGCGGTAATCGAGCTTGAAGAACGACAAGTCGCTGCCTGGCGTCGTAGCTTCTGCGGTCAAGCTCTGGGAGTGACCACGGGTCGCCAGTACACCTTTGTTCAAGGTGGACTCTGACCAACCTGCCGATGCCTTGAAGTTGAGGTACTGATCGCCTTCCTTGTTAACGAAGTCGAAGATTTCGTCGACGGTGTAAAGACCCGTCTTGATCTTGTCTTGTTGCGCAGACAAACCAAATGTCAGACGCGAAGTCTCGCTGATCGGATAACCAACGCTCACGCCCGCACCCAGGCTGTCTACGGCGTAGCTGGCTACGTTGACATCGAGGTCTTTGTAGTCGGTCGTACGATAGAAAGCGTTGTAACCCAGGCTCACACCGTCAGCTGTCCAGTAGGGGTCGACATAACCGAAGTTATAACGGCTTTGATACTGACTGCGAGTCAAGCCGATGCTGACCTTGTTACCGGTACCCAGGAAGTTGTTCTGAGTGATCGAACCACCAAGGATCAGACCGGCGCTCTGGGCAAAACCGACGCTGGCGGTAATCGAACCGGAAGCCTGCTCTTCAACGCTGTAGTTCACGTCAACCTGATCATCGACACCCGGCACGGCCGGCGTTTCGACGTTGACTTCCTTGAAGAAGCCCAGACGTTCCAGGCGGGTCTTGGATTGGTCGATCAGGTAGGTCGAAGCCCAGCCGCCTTCCATCTGACGCATTTCACGGCGCAGCACTTCGTCTTCGGACTTGGTGTTGCCACGGAAGTTGATGCGGTTCACGTAAGCACGCTTGCCCGGATCGACAGCGAACGTGATATCGACCGTGTGGTCTTCATCGTGAGGCTGAGGCACGCCGTTGACGTTAGCGAAGGTGTAACCCTCGTTACCCAGGCGGCGGGTGATCAGTTCGGAGGTGGTGGTCATCAGCTTGCGCGAGAACACCTGGCCTTTCTGAACCAGCAGCAGGGACTTGACCTGGTCTTCAGGCACTTTCAGGTCGCCGCTGAGTTTCACGTCACGAACGGTGTACTTCTCGCCTTCGTTAACGTTGACGGTGATATAGACGTGTTTCTTGTCCGGGGTGATGGACACCTGGGTCGAAGCGATATCCATATTGATATAGCCACGGTCCAGGTAATAGGAGCGCAGACGCTCCAGGTCACCGGAGAGTTTTTCACGGGCGTACTTGTCATCGTTCTTGAAGAACGACAGCCAGTTGCTGGTCTTGAGTTCGAACAGGTCGATCAGGTCTTCATCAGGGAAGACAGTGTTGCCCACCACGTTGATGTGCTGGATCGCGGCAACGGTGCCTTCGTTGATGTTGACCTTCAGGGCGACGCGGTTACGCGGCTGTGGCACCACTTCGGTGTCGACGGTAGCCGAGTAGCGGCCCTGAGCGACGTATTGACGCTGCAGTTCGTTACGCACACCTTCGAGGGTGGCGCGCTGGAAGATCTCGCCTTCGGCCAGACCGGACTGTTTGAGGCCCTTCATCAGGTCTTCAGTGGAGATCGCCTTGTTGCCGTCGATCTCGATACTGGCGACCGACGGACGCTCGACTACAGTGATGACCAGGACGTTGCCTTCACGGCCCAGCTGGATATCTTGAAAGAACCCGGTTTTGAACAGCGCACGAGTGGATTCCACCAGGCGACGATCATCCGCCTGCTCGCCGACGTTCAACGGCAAGGCACCAAAGACACTACCCGCGGAGACCCGCTGGAGGCCATTGACGCGAATATCAGAGATAGTGAAGGACTCGGCGTGAACTTCGGCGATCATCAATACGGTGAGAACCGCAGTTAGCAGCAGACGTTTCATGAAGTCCTTTCTTATTCCAACTGGCAATAAAAACTGCCGCAAAATGCGGCAGATTCGCAATTCAGCGAAGCGTTACAGTCGACCCAGATCATTGACCAGAGCAAGCAACATCACCCCGACCACCAAACTGATACCGATCTGTATCCCCCAACCTTGCACCCGATCCGACAAGGGACGACCACGCGCCCACTCGATCAGATAAAACAACAAATGCCCCCCATCCAGTACAGGAATGGGCAGCAAATTCAGAACACCCAGGCTAATACTCAGATAAGCAAGGAAATTCAGGAAATCAGCGACGCCCGACTGGGCAGAAGCGCCCGCCACTTTAGCAATGGTTATCGGTCCACTCAAGTTTTTTACCGAGAGCTCGCCGAACAACATTTTCTTGAGCGAGTCGAGGGTCAGTACGCTCATGGTCCAGGTGCGTCGAGCACCCTCCCCAATGGCGGCCACCGGACCGTAACTGACTTCGCGAATCATCTCTGGTGGCCAATCGACCGCTTTCACCCCTGCGCCCAGATAACCACTGGGTGCCTTGCTCTCGCCGCGCGTGGCCAGCGTCACCGGGACGTCGATTTGAGCACCGTCGCGCTCAACGCGCAGCATGATTTTGGTATCCGGATGCAAACGGACGATGTCGACTACTTGCTGCCAGTCATCCAGTGCCCTGCCATCAAGGGCCAACAGGCGGTCACCGGCCTTCAGACCCGCAGCCTTCGCCGGCCCTTTCGGATCAATTTCAGCCAGCACCGGCGGCAATGCCGGACGCCAGGGGCGAATACCCAGCGAGTGAATAGGATCCGGCTCGTTAGCACCCTTGAGCCACTTGTCCAACACCAACTCACGAGGCGAATCTACGGTGGAACCCTGCTCGCGGACCAGCACTTGAAGGGAACCGCTCTCGCCCAGGCGGCGGACCAGTTGCAGGTTCACCGCAGCCCAGCCGGAAGTCGGCTCGCCATCGATGGCAATAATTTCCTGCCCCGGGCTCAAACCTGCCCTGGAGGCGATACTGCCGGATTCGACCGCGCCGATAACCGGGCGCACCTGATTGCTACCCAGCATTGCCAATGCCCAGAAAAACACCATTGCCAACAGGAAGTTGGCGATCGGACCGGCCGCCACGATGGCAATACGCTGACGGACGGATTTGCGATTGAAGGCGTGATCGAGCTGATCGGCCGGAACCTCGCCTTCGCGCTCGTCGAGCATTTTCACATAGCCACCCAGCGGGATGGCGGCGACCACGAATTCAGTGCCTTTGCTGTCGTGCCAGCGCAACAGTGGCATGCCGAAGCCCACGGAGAAACGCAGCACTTTGACCCCACAGCGACGTGCGACCCAGAAATGGCCGAATTCGTGGAAGGTGACCAGCACGCCCAGCGCTACCAGGGTGCCGACAATCATATAGAGCGCGCTCATCTACTTTCTCCGCAATCCTATCGGTGCTGCATGGGCCAACGTATTGCAGCACTTATCGCCCGTGACGACTCAACCATTGCCCGGCCAGCACCCGTGCTTTCGCATCGGCCGTAAACACTGCCTCGAGATCATCAACCGCAACCACAGGCTCGAGGTTCAATACTTCCTCGATAATACTCGCGATTTCCAGATAGCGAACCCGTCCGTCGAGAAAGGCCGCCACAGCCACTTCATTCGCGGCATTGAGCATCGCCGGCGCGCTGTTACCAGCCTCGGCGGCTTGACGTGCAAGGCGCAGGCAAGGGAAACGCTCTTCATCGGGCGCCTGGAAATCCAGGCGAGCGATGGCGAACAGGTCCAACGGCGCAACACCCGAGTCAATCCGCTCTGGCCAGGCCAGGGCATTGGCAATCGGCGTGCGCATATCCGGATTGCCCAACTGCGCCAGCACCGAACCATCGATATAGTCCACCAGCGAATGAATCACGCTTTGCGGGTGAATCACCACTTCGACCTGAGAGGGCGTAGCGTCGAACAGCCAGCAGGCCTCGATCAGCTCGAGCCCTTTGTTCATCATGCTGGCCGAATCCACCGAAATCTTGCGCCCCATGGACCAATTCGGGTGAGCACACGCTTGCTCGGGGGTAACATGCGCCAGCTCGGCCAGGGGCGTCTGCCGGAACGGGCCACCAGAGGCTGTCAGTAAAATCCGGCGTACACCGACCGCGCCCAAGCCACGGGAGAAATCCTGCGGCATGCACTGGAAAATCGCGTTGTGTTCGCTATCGATCGGCAGCAGTACCGAACCGCTTTTACGCACGGCCTGCATGAACAGCGCACCGGACATCACCAGCGCTTCTTTATTAGCCAAAAGAATCTTTTTGCCAGCCTCGACCGCCGCCAGAGTCGGACGCAAACCCGCCGCCCCGACGATCGCCGCCATCACCGCATCGACTTCTGGATCCGAGGCGACCTGACACAAGCCCTCCTCTCCCACCAGAACACGGGTCGACAGGCCAGCCGCACGTAACTCGTCCTGCAAGCCTCGGGCAGCGCCAGATTCCGGCACGACCGCGAAACGTGGCACATGACGCACGCACAGCGCCAGCAGCTCTCTCAAACGAGTGAAACCGCTCAAGGCGAATACCTGATAGCGCTCGGGGTGACGGGCGATGACGTCGAGAGTGCTCAGACCAATCGAGCCGGTCGCCCCCAGCACGGTAATCTGTTGTGGGCGACTCACGATGCCGCCATCCACAGCAGCACGGCGAACACCGGAATCGCCGCTGTCAGGCTGTCGATGCGGTCCAGTACACCGCCGTGTCCCGGCAGCAGATTACTGCTGTCCTTGATCCCAGACTGGCGCTTGAACATGCTTTCGGTGAGGTCGCCCACCACCGAAATGAACACGATGATCGCAGCACCGAACAGGCCCATCAGCATCTGAGCGAAACTCCAGTCCCGCGCAAAACCGACGATTGCCGTGATCACCAGGCTCAACAGCAAGCCGCCGTACACACCCTCCCAGCTCTTGCCAGGGCTGACCTGTGGCGCCAGCTTGCGCTTGCCGAAGGCCCGGCCGGAAAAGTACGCACCGATATCGGCGCCCCAGACCAGCACCATCACGGCCATGATCAGCCAGTTGCCCAAGGGCTCCTGCTTGATCAGGATCAGACCTTGCCAGGCCGGCAATAGAATCAACAAACCGATCGCCAGTTTGCAGGCAGCACTGGCCCAGTGTTCGCTGGACCGTGGATAAGTCAGCACCAGATAGGTGGCCACGCCCCACCAGAGCACCGAGGCGCCCAGCACCCAAGGCGCGAGCCCCGGCAGGATGTGCATGACAAACAGCATCAGCGCGACCACAGCCGCAAAAGCAATTCGGATCGCCTGGGCAGCAAAACCTGCCAGGCGTGCCCATTCCCATGCCCCCAGCGTCACCACCAGCCCGATGAACAGCGCAAAACCGGACCCTTCGAGCAGGAAAAACCCGCACAGGGCAATCGGCAGCAGAATCAGTGCCGTGATGATTCGTTGTTTAAGCATTAAACCCGGGCTCCAGACTCGACCTGCTCGCTCGTTTTACCGAAGCGACGCTGGCGAGAAGCGAAATCGGCCAGCGCATTGCGCATGGCGTCGTGTTTGAAGTCCGGCCAGAACAGGTCGGAGAAGTACAACTCGGCGTAAGCCAGTTGCCACAGCAGGAAGTTACTGATGCGATGCTCGCCGCCGGTACGGATGCACAAGTCCGGCAACGGCAGATCGCCGGTCGCCAGACAGGTTTGCAACAGTTCGGGAGTGATGTCTTCCGGGCGCAGATGCCCGGCCTGAACTTCGCGCGCCAGACGTTGCGCGGCTTGCGCGATGTCCCACTGACCGCCGTAGTTGGCGGCGATCTGCAGGATAAAGCGGTTGGCGCCGGCGGTCATCGCCTCGGCTTCACGCATGGCTGCTTGAAGCTCCGGATGAAAACGCGAACGGTCGCCGATGATGCGCAAACTGATGTTGTTGTCGTTCAGGCGCTTGGCCTCGCGACGCAGCGCCCTGAAGAACAGATCCATCAAGGCACTGACCTCATCGGCCGGGCGCTGCCAGTTCTCACTGGAGAATGCAAACAGGGTCAATACCTCAACCCCGGACTCCGCACACACCTCGATGACCGCACGAACAGCATCCACACCCGCTTTATGCCCGGCGACACCCGGCATAAAGCGTTTTTTCGCCCAACGATTATTACCATCCATGATGATCGCGACATGGCGCGGCACCGCGGACGGCGCAGTCTGCTTGGTCTTGTCCATTTGAAACTCGACCCTTATACGGCCATCAGGTCTTTTTCTTTTTCCGCCAACTTAGCGTCGATTTCAGCCACGAATTTCTTGGTCAGATCGTCGATCTCGCCAGTGGCGCGACGCTCTTCGTCTTCGCTGATTTCCTTTTCCTTGACCAGATCCTTCAGCGAGCTGTTTGCATCGCGACGGATGTTGCGCACGGCAACACGGGCATCTTCAGCTACATCACGAGCCTGCTTGGTGAAGCCCCGGCGGGTTTCTTCGGTCAGGGCTGGCATGGAGATCAGCAGCAACTCACCCAGGTTGGTCGGGTTGAGGTTCAGGCCAGCGCTACCGATGGCCTTATCGACCGCGCCCAGCATGTTGCGTTCGAAGGCAACGACTTGCAGGGTACGGGCGTCTTTAACGGTGATGTTCGCCACTTGCTTGATCGGAGTGTCGGCGCCGTAGTACGGAACCATCACGCCTTCCAGAATGCTTGGGTGCGCCTGGCCGGTACGGATACGACCGAAGTTGTGCGCCAGCGATTCTACGGATTTCTGCATGCGCTCTTTAGCGTCTTTCTTGATTTCGTTGATCATTGTTGAACTTCCTCGATCAGGGTTCCTTCAGCGCCGCCATGTACGATGTTCAACAGGGCACCGGGTTTGTTCATATTAAACACGCGCAGCGGCATCTTGTGGTCGCGACACAGGCAAATGGCCGTCAGATCCATCACACCCAGCTTGCGATCCAGCACTTCATCGTAGGTCAGATGATCGAACTTCTCGGCATGCGGGTCTTTGAACGGGTCAGCGGTGTAGACGCCATCAACCTTCGTTGCCTTGAGCACCACATCGGCATCGATTTCGATTGCGCGCAGGCAAGCAGCCGAGTCCGTAGTGAAGAACGGATTGCCAGTACCGGCCGCGAAAATCACGACTTCCTTGGAGTTCAGGTGGCGCATGGCTTTGCGGCGATCATAGTGATCGGTCACGCCAACCATGGAAATGGCCGACATCACGATGGCCGAGATATTGGCACGTTCCAGCGCATCGCGCATCGCCAGGGCGTTCATCACAGTGGCCAGCATGCCCATGTGGTCGCCAGTGACCCGATCCATGCCGGCTGCGCTGAGCGCTGCGCCGCGGAACAGGTTACCCCCGCCGATCACCAGACCGACCTGAACACCGATGCCAACCAGCTGGCCAACTTCCAGTGCCATGCGATCCAGAACTTTCGGATCGATCCCGAACTCTTCCGAGCCCATCAGGGCCTCGCCGCTAAGCTTGAGTAGAATGCGTTTATAGCGAGCCTGATAACCACTGCCCTGCTGAGCCATTGCGAATCTCTCCTGCGGCGTATTTTAAAAATTCTTTGCGAGCTGTTTACAGCTGGCGTTCACTCTAGCTTGGCACTGCTTCAGCGCCATCGGAACATGGCTTTGTAAGCCAGTTCCAAAGGGAAACCAAATAAAATTGGCAACCCCATCTGAAAAGAGGCTGCGCGCGTAAGCGGGCAGCCTCTTCAGGGCGACAGTTAAAAAACCGTCTTATTGCTTGCTGGCAGCCAGCTGGGCAGCAACTTCTTCTGCGAAGTTGTCTACTGGCTTCTCGATGCCTTCGCCTACTTTGAAGTAGGTGAAAGAAACGATTTCAGCACCGGCTTTCTTGGCCAGTTCGCCGACCTTGATTTCAGGGTTCTTGACGAACGCCTGCTCAACCAGGCTCGCTTCAGCCAGGAACTTGCTGATACGGCCTTTGACCATGTTTTCAACGATGTTTTCTGGCTTGCCGGCGATCTTGTCAGCGTTGAGGGTCAGGAACACGCCCTTCTCGCGCTCGATCGCTTCAGCGGAAACTTCCGACGGCAGCAGGAATTCAGGATTGGTAGCCGCTACGTGCATAGCGATGTCTTTGGCCAGCTCAACGTCGCCGCCCTTGAGAACAACCGCAACACCAATCTTGTTGCCGTGCAGGTAGCCACCAACAACATCGCCTTCAACGCGAGCCAGGCGACGAATATTGACGTTTTCGCCAACCTTGCCAACCAGAACCAGACGATCAGCTTCACGCGCTTCGATCAGCGGAGCAGCATCGGTCAGTTTGTCAGCGAACGCTTTTTCAATGCTGGCAGCGACAAATGCCTTGAAGTCGTCCTGCAGAGCCAGGAAGTCGGTCTGCGAGTTCACTTCCAGCAGGACGGCGGATTTACCGTCTTCCTTGAGAGCGATTGCGCCTTCAGCGGCAACGTTGCCGGCTTTCTTGGCAGCCTTGATGGCGCCCGAAGCGCGCATGTCATCAATGGCTTTTTCGATGTCGCCGCCAGCCTTGGTCAAGGCCTTTTTGCAGTCCATCATGCCTTCGCCGGTACGCTCGCGCAGTTCTTTGACCAACGCTGCAGTAATCTCTGCCATTTTCAAATTCCTCTTGGATAGGTTTTCAACCATTCCACCCGATCGAACGGGCGATCAATTCTTCCCGAACCACCCTTGTTAGCTGCCGCACGTTACAGATAAAGCAGTGGGCGCCGACAAATGGTTTTCGAGGTGGCAAAAAGGGGGCCAAGCCCCCTTTTTGCTTACTGAGTCAACGCCAGGGCGTCAATTACTCAGCTGCAGCCTGAGTTTCTTCAGCTGCGAACTCTACAGTGCCGCCAGCAACATTGTTGCGACCACGGATAACAGCGTCAGCCATCGAACCCATGTACAGCTGGATAGCGCGGATTGCGTCATCGTTGCCTGGGATGATGTAGTCAACGCCTTCCGGGCTGCTGTTGGTATCGACTACGCCGATAACCGGGATGCCCAGCTTGTTGGCTTCGGTGATCGCGATGCGCTCGTGATCAACGTCGATAACGAACAGAGCGTCTGGCAGACCGCCCATGTCCTTGATACCACCCAGGGAACGATCCAGCTTCTCAAGATCGCGAGAGCGCATCAGCGCTTCTTTCTTGGTCAGCTTGGCGAAAGTACCGTCTTCGGCTTGCACTTCAAGGTCACGCAGACGCTTGATGGAAGCACGGATGGTTTTGAAGTTGGTCAGCATGCCGCCCAACCAGCGGTGATCGACGTACGGCGAACCGCAACGTGCTGCTTCTTCAGCAACGATCTTGCCAGCGGAACGCTTGGTGCCGACGAACAGAATCTTGTTTTTGCCCTGGGCCAGACGCTCTACGAAAGTCAGAGCTTCGTTGAACATTGGCAGGGTTTTTTCAAGGTTGATGATGTGAATCTTGTTACGCGCGCCGAAAATGTACTTACCCATTTTCGGATTCCAGTAACGGGTTTGGTGACCGAAGTGCACACCGGCCTTCAGCATATCGCGCATGTTGACTTGGGACATGATAGTTCCTTAATAAGTCGGGTTTGGCCTCCACGTATCCCAATGACCAACCAGCAGCATCAGCTGAAGGCACCCAGGTCATCGTGTCGACACGTGTGTGGATTTAAGCTTTTCAGGGTATCCCCGGAAAGCGGCGCATTTTATATCACAAGGCCGGAAAAAACGGAACCCGGATTCTGAAAACCTGGCGAATGCTTTTGATCCCGCCCTTGGAATCCCCCAAGAATGCGCCATCCTATAGAGAGAAGCGATGCACAGAAGCTCAGATTTGCCCTGATCGTCTGGTAGAATCGCGTTTTTCAGGGCCGCGACGATCGTTCGCGCAGTGCCCATTTCGTTTTAGAAGGCGCCACTGAGCGCAGAGAGAGCCTGTATGACCGTCACCCTCAAAACCCCAGAGGACATCGCAAAAATGCGGATCGCCGGCAAATTGGCCGCCGATGTGCTGGAAATGATTGCCGATTATGTCAAACCGGGCGTTACCACCGAAGAGCTGGACCGCATCTGCCACGACTACATCGTCAACGAGCAGAAAGCCATTCCTGCCCCGCTCAACTACAAAGGCTTTCCGAAGTCGATCTGCACCTCGATCAACCACGTGGTCTGCCACGGCATCCCGAACGAGAAGCCGCTTAAGGATGGCGACACACTGAACATCGACGTCACGGTGATCAAGGACGGCTACCACGGCGACACCAGCCGCATGTTCCACGTCGGCACTGTGCCGGTCTGGGCCGAGCGTCTATCCCAGGTGACTCAGGAGTGCATGTACAAGGCCATCGAACTGGTCAAGCCCGGCTGCCGCCTGGGCGATATCGGTGAAGTGATCCAGAAGCACGCGGAAAAGAACGGTTTCTCGGTGGTTCGCGAGTTCTGCGGCCACGGCATCGGCAAGGTGTTCCACGAAGAACCACAGATCCTGCACTACGGCCGTGCCGGCACCGGCATGGAACTGAAAGCCGGCATGACCTTCACCATCGAGCCGATGATCAACCAGGGTAAGGCCGACACCAAGGTGCTGGGCGATGGCTGGACCGCGATCACCAAGGACCGCAAGTTGTCGGCGCAATGGGAACACACCCTGCTGGTGACCGAAACCGGCTACGAGATCTTCACCCTGCGCAGCGACGACACCATCCCGCGCGTTTCGGCCTGATCCCGCCCGCTCCGTTCCCAGCCTTATAGAAAGGAAAGCCAATCGATGCCGCAGGTGGATCCCGAACTCTTCGACCGCGGCCAGTTCCAGGCTGAACTGGCCCTGAAGGCAAGCCCTATCGCTGCTTTCAAGAAGGCGATCCGTCAGGCCCGCGAAGTGCTCGACGAGCGGTTTCGCGCCGGTCGGGAAATTCGACGGTTGATCGAGGATCGTGCCTGGTTCGTCGATAACATCCTGCAAAAGGCCTGGGAACAGTTCAACTGGAGCTTCGATGCCGACATCGCACTGGTCGCGGTCGGCGGCTACGGTCGTGGCGAGTTGCACCCCTACTCCGACATTGACCTGCTGATCCTGCTGGACGGTGCCGATCACGAAGTTTTCCGTGATTCCATCGAGCGTTTTCTGACGTTGCTGTGGGACATTGGCCTGGAAGTCGGCCAGAGCGTTCGCTCAGTGGATGAATGCGCCGAGGAAGCCCGCGCCGACCTGACGGTGATCACCAACCTGATGGAAAGCCGCACCATTGCCGGCCCCGAGCGTCTACGCCAGCGCATGCTGGACGTGACCAGCACCGCGCACATGTGGCCCAGCAAGGAGTTCTTCCTGGCCAAGCGCGCCGAGCAGAAAGCCCGTCACCACAAGTACAACGACACCGAATACAACCTGGAACCCAACGTCAAAGGCTCGCCCGGTGGCCTGCGGGATATTCAGACGATTCTGTGGGTCGCCCGTCGTGAGTACGGCACCCTGAACCTGCGGGCCCTGGCCGGTGAAGGTTTTCTAGTGGAGAGCGAAAACGCCCTGCTGGCCTCATCCCAGGAGTTTTTGTGGAAAGTGCGTTACGCGCTGCACATGCTCGCCGGCCGCTCCGAAGACCGTCTGCTGTTCGATCACCAGCGCACGATTGCCGGGCTGCTGGGCTTCGTGGGCAATGACGCCAAGCACGCCATCGAAAACTTCATGCAACAGTACTACCGGGTAGTCATGAGCATTGCCCAGCTCAGCGACCTGATCATCCAGCACTTCGAAGAAGTGATCCTGGCCCCCGAAGACGAAGCACCGCCGCAGCCGATCAACTCGCGATTCCAGCTGCACGACGGCTACATCGAGGCGCGCAACAACAATGTGTTCCGCCGCACACCATTCGCCATGCTCGAGATCTTCGTGCTGATGGCCCAGCAGCCGGAAATCAAGGGCGTACGCGCCGATACCATCCGCCTGCTGCGCGAGAACCGTCATCTGATCGACGACGACTTCCGCAATGATATTCGCAATACCAGCCTGTTCATCGAATTGTTCAAGTGCAAGATCGGCATCCACCGCAACCTGCGGCGCATGAACCGTTACGGGATTCTTGGGCGTTATCTGCCGGAGTTCGGCTTTATTGTCGGACAGATGCAGCACGACCTGTTTCACATCTATACGGTCGATGCGCACACCCTGAACCTGATCAAGCATCTGCGTAAGTTGCAGTACACCCAGGTGTCGGAAAAATTCCCGCTCGCCAGCAAGCTCATGGCCAAACTGCCCAAGCCGGAGTTGATTTACCTGGCCGGCCTGTACCACGACATCGGCAAGGGCCGGCATGGCGACCACTCGGAAATCGGCGCAGTGGATGCCGAAGCCTTTTGCCAACGCCATCAGTTGCCGATCTGGGACAGCCGCCTGATCGTCTGGCTGGTGCAAAACCATCTCGTAATGTCGACCACCGCCCAGCGCAAGGACTTGTCCGACCCGCATGTGATCCACGATTTTGCACAGATTGTCGGTGATGAAACCCGCCTCGATTATCTGTATGTGCTGACCGTTGCCGACATCAACGCGACCAACCCGACGCTGTGGAACTCCTGGCGCGCGAGCCTGTTGCGCCAGCTCTACACCGAGACCAAGCGCGCCTTGCGTCGCGGCCTGGAAAACCCGGTGGATCGCGAAGAGCAGATCCGCCAGACCCAAAGCGCAGCGCTGGACATTCTGGTACGCGGCGGCACCGACCCGGACGACGTCGAGCAGTTGTGGGCACAACTGGGCGATGACTACTTCCTGCGTCACACCGCCGGCGACGTGGCCTGGCACACTGATGCGATCTTGCAGCAGCCGGCCGACGGCGGCCCGCTGGTGCTGATCAAGGAAACCACCCAGCGCGAATTCGAGGGCGGTACGCAGATCTTCATTTATGCGCCGGACCAGCACGACTTCTTCGCCGTGACCGTGGCGGCGATGGACCAGCTCAACCTGAACATTCACGACGCCCGGGTCATCACCTCCAGCAGCCAGTTCACCCTCGACACCTATATCGTGCTCGACACCGATGGCGACTCGATCGGCGACAACCCGGCGCGGGTCAAGCAGATCCGCGATGGCCTGACCGAAGCCCTGCGCAACCCGGACAACTACCCAACGATTATCCAGCGTCGGGTGCCGCGTCAGCTCAAGCACTTTGCCTTTGCGCCACAGGTGACGATCCACAACGATGCGCAGCGTCCGGTGACCGTGCTGGAACTCAGCGCACCCGACCGTCCTGGGTTGCTGGCGCGGATCGGCACGATCTTCCTCGAGTTCGACCTGTCGCTGCAGAACGCCAAGATCGCCACCTTGGGCGAGCGTGTGGAAGACGTGTTCTTCATCACCGACGCAAACAATCAGCCGCTATCCGACCCGTTGCTGTGCAGCCGTTTGCAGGATGCAATCGTCGAACAGCTGAGCGTCAACCAGGAACCCGATATCAAACTTTCGCGCATCAGCATCTGAATCAACAATTTTCCCCCTGTGGGAGCGCCTGTGGCGAGGGGACTTACCCCCGTTTGAGTGCGTAGCACTCACAAGATCTTTGGTGCATCAGAGAATTTGGGGCTGCTTCGCAGCCCAACGGGGGCAAGCCCCCTCGCCACAGGCCCGCTCCCACATTGAACGAGGCCCCCATGAACAACGCTCTGAACCAGTTGCAGCCCTACCCGTTCGAAAAGCTCCGCGCCCTGCTCGGCAGCGTCACGCCAAACCCGAACAAACGCGCCATCGCGTTGTCCATCGGCGAACCGAAGCATCGCTCGCCAAGCTTTGTCGCCGAAGCCCTGGCAAGCAATCTGGATCAGATGGCCGTGTACCCGACCACCCTCGGCATCCCAGCCCTGCGTGAAGCGATTGCCGCATGGTGCGAACGCCGTTTCAGCGTTCCGAACGGCTGGCTCGACCCGGCGCGCAACGTGCTGCCGGTCAACGGCACCCGCGAAGCGTTGTTCGCGTTCACCCAGACTGTGGTCAACCGTGGCGAAGACGCGCTGGTGGTCAGCCCGAACCCGTTCTATCAGATCTATGAAGGCGCGGCGTTCCTGGCCGGAGCCAAGCCGCATTACCTGCCGTGCCTGGATGAAAACGGCTTCAACCCGGATTTCGACGCTGTTTCGCCAGACATCTGGAAGCGCTGCCAGATCCTGTTCCTGTGCTCGCCGGGCAACCCGACCGGCGCGCTGATCCCGGTTGAAACCCTGAAAAAACTGATCGCCCTGGCCGACGAATACGACTTCGTGATTGCCGCGGATGAGTGCTACAGCGAACTGTACTTCGACGAACAGACCCCGCCACCCGGCCTGCTCAGCGCCTGTGTGGAACTGGGTCGCAAAGACTTCAAGCGTTGCGTGGTGTTCCATAGCCTGTCCAAGCGTTCCAACCTGCCAGGCCTGCGTTCAGGCTTTGTGGCCGGTGATGCAGACATCCTCAAGGGTTTCCTGCTGTATCGCACTTACCACGGCTGTGCGATGCCGGTTCAAACGCAACTGGCCAGCGTTGCCGCATGGAATGACGAAGTGCATGTACGGGCCAACCGTGCGCTGTATCGCGAGAAGTACGATGCGGTGCTGGAGATCCTCGGCCCGGTGATGGACGTGCAGCGGCCCGATGGCGGCTTTTACTTGTGGCCGAATGTTGAAGGTGATGACGAGGCGTTCTGCCGTGATCTGTTTGCCGAGGAACACGTGACCGTGGTGCCGGGCTCTTATCTGTCGCGCGACGTTGACGGTTTTAATCCGGGCGCAGGCCGAGTACGCATGGCACTTGTCGCGCCGCTGGCCGAATGTGTTGAGGCGGCCGAACGTATTCGCGCTTTTATCCAACGCCACAAGTAACACAAACCAAGCCTGTACTGTGCAATGCAGTACAGGTTTTAACGAAAGAAACATTAGTTAACCGCTTTAAACTTTACCCTCTCCAGCCAAACAACTAACCTCCCATCAAGCAACCGCTACAAGACCGCTTAAACATCACCACACTTATCATTCATCCCGCTTATAAGGATATAAACCATGAACATGTTTGTTTCGTGCGACATTCAAACACCTATTAACCCTCAGGCTTCTTACGAAGCCGCTACACAAGAACGAAAAAGTAATTCACCTCAAGGCAAATCAAATAGACCAACCCGAAGCATTGGCGCGCACACGAAGTACTGGGCTACGGGTAGAACACTGAAAATCGCCATCCTTCGGCTGAACGACGAACTTTATGACACCGTCAAAAATGCAATCAATCAATGGGCACCTTACGTCAATCTTAATTTTGAATTCGTCGACCTCAGTGATAACGACGAACTCTTTGAAGGTGATATTCGCATCGATCTCTCACCCCACTACAACAAGGTGGCATTCTCCCGCATCGGCACAGATGCATTAACGACTCCTGCCTATGAAGTCACCATGGGTTTAGGAATCAACAGTACCGATGAAAATTATAGCGCCGTGGCGATCCATGAGTTTGGTCACGCTCTGGGCCGCCTGCACGAGCATCAACACCCTGACGCGGATATTCCTTGGGACAGGGAAAAAGTTTATCAGGCACTTCAAACCAACCATGGAATGTCGAGGACTGCAGTAGACGCCAACTTATTCCCCCTCCCTCGAGATAATAACGCGACTTACGCTCCCTATGACCGACACTCCGTGATGCATTATCAAGTAACGAACGACGCCACCCTCGGCGATTGGGAGCAACTTCAAAACAAATACCTCAGCGAAGGCGATATCGCGTTTGCTCGGCAGACTTATCCATAACTCTGACCGCCGAATCATTGAATACGTCCAACTGATGTCGATACTCGGACATGATTCGCGCCTTGAGTTCAGCGGCGAGCGCCGCCTGCACAGCATCCGCAGGCTTGGCTTCTTCGATTTCCAGCGCATGGATCGCCGCTTCAGCGGTCTTGCGCCAGGCATCACGTACTTCATTACGACGTTTGTCATCGGGCTACACCGACAGCCAGACCGCCGACAGCGACCAAGACAAATGTCAGACTGGCGCTGGCCATCGAGAACACGCCCGTCATGGCAGCAGCCAATGCAAATTTGAAAGTCTCCAGACCCGAAGCGTCGTTCATCAGCGCCTCGCCCTGGAGCATGTGCATCAGCGGGTCGGCAAACGATTCCGGGAAATCGCCGAAACGGCCACGGCATCCGTCGGCGACAAAACCGCCGCCAGCGCAAACGCCACCGGTAGCGGAATGCTCGACAATAACCAATGAATGAAATAGCCGGCACCGACCACCGTAAACAACACCGGCCCCACTGCCAACGTCAGGATCGGACCTCGCAAACGCCACAGCTCGCGTTTGGGCATGGCGGAGGCAGGAACACAAAGAGGAATAACTCCGGGTCGAGTGCCACATGCAGGCCCAACGTCGACCACTCCAACAGAGCGCCCGCGGCAACTTGCATCAAAGGCAACGGCAGCGGGATCACCCGTCCGATCAGGCGTGAAACGCCGACCAGGATCAGCAGGATCAGGACGGTGCAGGCGGTTTGCATAAAGCGTGGGTTCCCAGGCAATCGACAACATTGAAGTGCCATATCAGCCGCTTAGACTGTGGGCTGACCGTTGCACCAATGTCGCATCGCCCTGGCAAAACAACCACAGCCGACGCGAAACCGTCCGGTCATGGCATAATCCGTCACCTTTTATTTTCAGCACCTGCAAAGGGGGCAATTCCTTGACCGTTTCAAGCAAAACGTTGCACCTTTTCGGCATCAAAGCCTGCGACACCATGAAAAAGGCGCGCACCTGGCTCGATGAACACGCTGTCGGCTATGACTTCCATGATTACAAAACGGTTGGAATCGACCGTGAACACCTGACCCAATGGTGCGAGGAGCACGGCTGGCAAGTGGTGTTGAACCGTGCAGGCACGACCTTTCGCAAGCTCGACGACGAACGCAAAGCCGATCTCGATCAGCCGAAAGCCATCGAACTGATGCTCGCACAACCCTCGATGATCAAGCGCCCGGTGCTCGATCTCGGTGACAGAACCCTGATTGGCTTCAAGCCAGATATCTACGCGGCCGCACTCAAGTAAGGCAGCCCGTTCCATTTTGTTAGAGGTATCAACATGTCCACTACCCTGTTCAGCCTGGCCTTTGGTGTCGGCACTCAAAACCGTCAAGGCGCATGGCTGGAAGTGTTTTACGCACAGCCACTGCTCAACCCTTCGGTCGAACTGGTCGCTGCCATTGCGCCGGTTCTGGGCTACACCGAAGGCAATCAGGCCATCGCCTTCAGCACCGCTCAGGCGTCGCAACTGGCTGAAGCGCTCAAAGGCGTCGACGCTGCACAAGCTGCGCTGCTGACCCGTCTGGCCGAGAGCCACAAGCCGTTGGTTGCCACACTGCTGGCCGAAGACGCGCAACTGACCTCCACGCCTGAGGCTTACCTCAAACTGCACCTGCTGTCCCACCGCCTGGTCAAGCCGCATGGCCTGAACCTGGCCGGGATCTTCCCGTTGCTGCCGAACGTAGCGTGGACCAGCCAGGGTGCGATCGACCTGTCCGAACTGGCCGAGCATCAACTGGAAGCCCGTCTGCGGGGCGAGCTGCTGGAAGTGTTCTCGGTGGACAAGTTCCCGAAAATGACCGACTACGTGGTACCGGCTGGCGTGCGTATCGCTGACGCGGCACGTATTCGCCTCGGCGCTTATGTGGGCGAAGGCACCACCGTGATGCACGAAGGTTTCGTCAACTTCAACGCCGGCACCGAAGGCCCGGGCATGATCGAAGGCCGTGTGTCGGCTGGCGTGTTCGTCGGCAAGGGTTCGGACCTGGGCGGCGGCTGCTCGACCATGGGCACCCTGTCGGGCGGCGGCAACATCGTGATCAAGGTTGGCGAAGGCTGCCTGATCGGCGCCAACGCCGGTATCGGCATCCCGCTGGGCGATCGCAACACCGTTGAGTCGGGCCTGTACGTGACAGCCGGTACCAAGGTTGCGCTGCTGGACGAGCACAACAAACTGGTCAAAGTGGTTAAAGCCCGTGAACTGGCCGGTCAACCTGACCTGTTGTTCCGCCGCAATTCGGAAACCGGTGCCGTGGAGTGCAAAACCCACAAATCGGCTATCGAACTGAACGAAGCGCTGCACGCTCACAACTAAGCAGAGCGTCAAACGATCACCTTGCAGGAGCGCCGCATCGCTCGCTCCTACAAGGTCAGGCGTACACCCGCCCATGTCACCAGGGCCGAACAACATGATGATTCCTTCTCCCTGGCGCGCCGATTTTCCGGCCATCGCCGCACTGCAACGGCAAGACCAGACCTATCTGGACAACGCCGCCACCACGCAAAAACCTCAAGCCCTGCTGAATGCCCTGGCGCATTACTACGCCAACGGCGCGGCCAACGTGCATCGGGCGCAACACTTGCCCGGCGCCCATGCCACCCAGGCGTTCGAGGACAGCCGCCGCAAAGTTGCGCAATGGCTCAATGCCGGCGATTGCGGGCAGATTATCTTTACCCACGGTGCGACTTCCGCGCTGAACCTCCTGGCCTATGGCCTGGAACACCTTTTCAATCCGGGCGATGAAATTGTCATCAGCGCTCTGGAGCATCACGCCAACCTGTTGCCGTGGCAGCAGCTGGCCCACCGTCGTGATCTGAAACTGGTGATCCTGCCGCTGGATGTCGATGGTTTGATCGACCTGGATGTCGCCGCGCAGTTGATCGGTCCGCGAACCCGTTTGCTGGCGGTCAGCCAGCTGTCCAACGTGCTGGGCGCCTGGCAACCGTTGCCCGCGCTGTTGGCGATGGCCCAGGCACACAACGCGCTGACCGTGGTCGATGGCGCTCAAGGCGTGGTCCATGGTCGGCACGATGTGCAGGCACTGGGCTGCGACTTCTATGTGTTTTCCAGCCACAAACTCTACGGCCCCGATGGCCTGGGTGTGCTGTTCGGGCGCAACGAAGCG
Organism: Pseudomonas sp. GM18; assembly: GCF_000282195.1. Lineage (GTDB taxonomy): Bacteria > Pseudomonadota > Gammaproteobacteria > Pseudomonadales > Pseudomonadaceae > Aquipseudomonas. The sequence goes on along the minus strand of NZ_AKJT01000087.1, from coordinate 39,378 downwards.
CTACAACAGCTGCGCCCCTGGCAGTTCGGCGGCGAAATGGTGCTGGATGCCAACTATCACGACGCACGCTTTCGGCCCGCGCCGCTGGGGTTCGAGGCCGGTACGCCGCCGATCGCCAGTGTGATCGGTCTGGGCGCGACCCTGGACTACCTCGCGGGGCTGGATCAGGACGCCGTGTGCGAACACGAAGCGGCGCTGCATGACTATTTGCTCAAGGGCCTTGAAGCACGCAACGGCATTCGCCTGCTGGGCAAACCGCAACTGGCCCTGGCCAGTTTTGTCGTCGAGGGTGTGCATAACTCTGATTTGGCGCATTTGCTGACCGAACAGGGAATCGCCGTGCGCGCCGGTCATCATTGCGCCATGCCGTTGCTCAAAAGCTTTGAACTGGCCGGGGCGATTCGGGTGTCGTTGGCGCTGTACAACGATTCCGAAGACCTTGAGCGCTTTTTCGAAGCACTGGATCAGGCCCTGGAGTTGTTGCGATGACCTTGCCCGTCGATGCCGTTACCGCGCTGGACACGTTTCAGAAGGCGGCGAGCTGGGAACAGCGGGCGCGGCTGTTGATGCAGTGGGGCGACCGTCTGCCAGCGCTGAGCGATGTGGATAAAGTCGACGCCAACCGCGTGCATGGCTGTGAAAGCCAGGTCTGGCTGGTCGGCACGTTGCAGGACGGACACTGGCAATTCAGCGCCAGCAGCGATGCGCGGTTGATTCGCGGGTTGGTGGCGTTGCTGCTGGCGCGGGTCAACGGGTTGTCGACAGCTGAGTTGCAACAGGTGGATCTGGCGGATTGGTTCAGTCAGCTGGGGCTGGGTCGCCAGTTGTCCCAGTCCCGTAGCAATGGCTTGAATGCGGTGTTGCAGCGGATGCGTGAGCTAGCGCACTGATCGTTTGATCGTTCCCATGCTATGTGTAGGAACGATCAAACCATTAAACCTCCGGCTTGACCCGATCCGCCGGGCGTCGAACCCCGGCCACAATCTTATCCACAGCCTTGGTCGCAGCGACCATGCCGAACGTCGCCGTCACCATCATCACCGCGCCAAAGCCCCCGGCGCAGTCGAGCTTCACGCCGTCTCCAACAAAACTCTTCTGCAGGCAAATGCTGCCATCGGGTTTTGGATAGCGCAGTTGCTCGGTGGAAAACACGCACGGCACGCTGTAGTGACGGGTCACGGTGCGAGAGAAGCCGTAGTCGCGGCGCAATGTGGAGCGCACTTTCGATGCCAGCGGATCGTTGAACGTGCGGTTCAGGTCGCAGACCTGGATCAGCGTCGGGTCGATCTGCCCGCCCGCGCCGCCGGTGGTGATGATCTGGATCTTGCGTCGCTTGCACCAGGCGATCAGCGCCGCCTTGGCGTTGACACTGTCGATGCAGTCGATCACGCAGTCGATGTTCGGCGTGATGTACTCGGCCATGGTTTCGCGGGTGACGAAGTCCGCCACCGCATGCACCGTGCAGTCCGGGTTGATCCCGCGCAGGCGCTCGGCCATCACCTCGACCTTGGGCTTGCCGACGGTGCTGTCCAGCGCATGCAGCTGACGGTTGACGTTGCTGACGCAGACGTCGTCCAGGTCGAACAGCGATATCTCGCCCACGCCACACCGGGCAACCGCTTCCGCTGCCCAGGAACCGACACCACCGACGCCGACGATCGCCACATGGGCCGCGCGCAAGCGCTCCATGCCTTCAATGCCATACAAGCGGGCGATACCAGCAAACCGTGGATCTTCTGTACTCATGACCATTACCCCAAAAACCGGCGCGCATTATAGGGCTGTCGGCGGCCAAGAGCATCTTTGCACTATGAACGGCGGTGTCGATTGCTTCAATTGACTACAAATTTATTGGAATTGGGCTACATCTTCCCGGTCGAAGAACTTAAGTCGACCTGGATTGCCCAATGTCGGGCGTTTCCCTGTTCGCTGTACGGTCAGAGAACCTCCAGTGTAGGATGCGCGCCCCTGCCACCTGGCAGCCGGCCGCCAACCGTTCCTTCGTTCCACAGCCTTTGGAACCCGAAAAAGCTATGTCATCGCGTAAATTTGGACTCAACCTGGTAGTGGTTCTAGCAATCGCCGCCTTGTTCACCGGTTTCTGGGCGTTGGTCAATCGCCCCGTCACCGCCCCCAACTGGCCTGAACAGATCTCCGGCTTTTCGTACTCGCCGTTCCAGCAAGGCCAGTACCCGCAAAAAGCCCAGTTCCCGACCGACGATGAAATGCGTCGCGACCTGGAGATCATGAGCAAGCTGACGGACAACATCCGGACCTACTCGGTCGACGGCACGCTGGAGGACATTCCCAAACTGGCGGAAGAATTCGGCCTGCGGGTGACCCTGGGGATCTGGATCAGCCCGGACCAGGAACGCAACGAGCGCGAGATTCAGCGTGCCATCGAACTGGCCAACACCTCCCGCAGTGTGGTTCGCGTCGTGGTCGGTAACGAGGCGATCTTCCGCAAGGAAATCACCGCTGCCGAGCTGAGCGTGATCCTGGATCGCGTGCGCGCGGCCGTTAAGGTTCCGGTCACCACTTCCGAACAGTGGCACGTCTGGGAAGAACACCCGGAACTGGCCAAGCACGTCGACCTGATCGCAGCTCACATTCTGCCCTACTGGGAGTTCATCCCGGTGGACAAGGCTGGTCAGTTCGTTCTTGACCGCGCCCGTGACCTGAAAAAGATGTTCCCGAAAAAACCGTTGCTGCTCTCCGAAGTCGGCTGGCCGAGCAACGGCCGCATGCGCGGTGGCGCTGATGCGTCGCCGGCAGACCAGGCGATTTACTTGCGTACCTTGGTCAACAAACTCAACCGTCAGGGTTTCAACTACTTCGTGATCGAAGCGTTTGACCAACCATGGAAGGCCAGTGACGAAGGTTCGGTGGGTGCGTACTGGGGCGTGTTCAACGCCGCACGCCAGCAGAAATTCAACTTTGAAGGCCCGGTAGTCGCGATCCCGCAATGGCGCGTGCTGGCTATCGGCTCGGTAGTGCTGGCGCTGCTGTCCCTGACCCTGCTGATGATCGACGGTTCGGCCCTGCGTCAACGTGGCCGTACCTTCCTGACCTTTATCGCGTTCTTGTGCGGTTCGGTGCTGGTGTGGATCGGTTACGACTACAGCCAGCAATACAGCACCTGGTTCAGTCTGACGGTGGGTTTCCTGCTCGCCCTCGGTGCGCTCGGAGTGTTCATCGTTCTGCTGACTGAAGCCCATGAGCTGGCCGAAGCAGTCTGGACCCACAAACGCCGGCGTGAATTCCTGCCGGTGGTGGGCGATTCGGACTACCGACCGAAGGTGTCGATTCACGTACCGTGCTACAACGAGCCGCCGGAGATGGTCAAACAGACCCTCAACGCCCTGGCCAACCTCGACTATCCGGACTTCGAAGTCCTGATCATCGACAACAACACCAAGGACCCGGCGGTCTGGGAGCCGGTACGCGATTATTGCGAAACCCTCGGCCCGCGCTTCAAGTTCTTCCACGTCGCACCGTTGGCCGGCTTCAAGGGTGGCGCACTGAATTACCTGATTCCGCACACCGCCAAGGATGCCGAAGTGATCGCGGTGATCGACTCGGACTACTGCGTGCACCCGAACTGGCTCAAGCACATGGTGCCGCACTTCGCCGATCCGAAAATCGCCGTGGTGCAGTCGCCACAGGATTACCGCGACCAGAACGAAAGCACCTTCAAGAAGCTCTGCTACGCCGAATACAAAGGCTTCTTCCATATCGGCATGGTCACCCGCAACGACCGCGACGCAATCATCCAGCACGGCACCATGACCATGACCCGTCGCTCGGTGCTCGAGGAACTGGGCTGGGCCGACTGGTGTATCTGTGAAGACGCCGAGCTGGGTCTGCGTGTGTTCGAAAAAGGTCTGTCGGCGGCGTATTACCACGACAGCTACGGCAAAGGCCTGATGCCCGATACCTTTATCGACTTCAAGAAACAGCGTTTCCGCTGGGCCTATGGCGCGATTCAGATCATCAAGCGTCACACCGCCAGCCTGCTGCGCGGCAAGGACACCGAGCTGACCCGTGGCCAGCGTTACCACTTCCTCGCGGGCTGGTTGCCGTGGGTGGCGGACGGCATGAACATCTTCTTCACCATCGGCGCACTGTTGTGGTCGGCGGCGATGATCATCGTGCCGCAACGAGTCGATCCACCGCTGCTGATTTTCGCGATCCCGCCATTGGCGCTGTTCGTGTTCAAGGTGGGCAAGATCATCTTCCTGTACCGCCGTGCGGTCGGGGTCAACCTGAAAGACGCCTTCTGCGCCGCGCTGGCCGGGCTGGCGTTGTCGCACACCATTGCCAAAGCGGTGCTGTACGGCTTCTTCACCAGCAGCATTCCGTTCTTCCGTACACCGAAGAATGCCGATAACCACGGTTTCTGGGTGGCGATTTCGGAGGCTCGCGAAGAGCTGTTCATCATGCTGCTGTTGTGGGGCGCGGCGCTGGGGATTTTCCTGGTGCAGGGTATACCGAGCAACGACATGCGCTTCTGGGTGACCATGTTGCTGGTGCAGTCGCTGCCGTACCTGGCGGCGCTGATCATGGCGTTCCTGTCGTCGCTGCCGAAACCTTCGGTGGAAGCGGCGCCTCTGCCTGCGGTCTAAATCAACACAGATGCACTAAACGGCGGCCAATGGCCGCCGTTTTGCTTTAAGATAACCGCCATTTTGCAGGCCTTGGGCCTAATGGCCTGACCCAATACCTGTGGGAGCGAGCCTGCTCGCGATGAGTCCGTCACATTCAACATCTATGTTGGCTGTCAGTCCGTCTTCGCGAGCAGGCTCGCTCCCACATTTACAGTTTCCGGAGTCTTACATGACGGCCCACGCCGACCTTTCGCCGACCCTTCAACTCGCCATCGACCTGATCCGCCGTCCGTCCGTGACGCCGGTCGACGCCGATTGCCAGAAGCAGATGATGCAGCGCCTGGGCGATGCCGGTTTTACGCTGGAACCGATGCGCATCGAAGATGTGGATAACTTCTGGGCGACCCACGGCAAACACGACGGCCCGGTGCTGTGCTTCGCCGGTCACACCGACGTGGTGCCGACAGGTCCGGTGGCCGCCTGGCAGATCGATCCGTTCAATGCGGTGATCGACGAACACGGCATGCTCTGCGGCCGTGGCGCGGCAGACATGAAAGGCAGCCTTGCATCCATGACCGTGGCGGCCGAGCGTTTCGTCGCCGACTATCCGGATCACAAGGGCAAAGTCGCGTTCCTGATCACCAGCGACGAAGAAGGCCCGGCGCACCATGGCACCAAGGCTGTGGTAGAACGCCTTGCTGCCCGTAAGGAACGCCTGGACTGGTGCATCGTCGGCGAACCGTCGAGCACCACCCTGGTGGGTGACGTGGTCAAGAACGGCCGTCGCGGTTCCCTCGGCGCCAAATTGACCGTGCGCGGTGTGCAGGGCCACGTGGCGTATCCGCACCTGGCGAAGAACCCGATCCACCTCGCCGCCCCGGCCCTGGCCGAGCTTGCCGCCGAGCACTGGGACCACGGCAACGATTTCTTCCCGCCGACCAGTTTCCAGATCTCCAACGTCAATTCCGGCACCGGCGCGACCAACGTGATTCCGGGTGATCTGGTGGCGGTGTTCAACTTCCGCTTCTCCACCGAGTCCACCGTCGAAGGCCTGCAAAAGCGCGTCGCCGACATTCTCGACAAGCATGGTCTGGACTGGCACATCGACTGGGCGCTGTCCGGCCTGCCATTCCTCACCGAGCCGGGCGCGCTGCTCGACGCGGTGTCGGCGAGCATCAAGGACATCACCGGTCGTGACACCAAAGCCTCCACCAGCGGCGGCACCTCCGACGGGCGCTTCATCGCGACCATGGGCACCCAAGTGGTTGAACTGGGCCCGGTCAACGCGACGATCCACCAGGTCAACGAGCGTGTACTGGCGGCCGACCTCGACGTGCTGACCGAGATCTACTACCAGACCTTGATCAAGTTGCTCGCCTGATGCTCGCCTGCCCGATCTGCAGCGAACCGCTGAACGCGGTAGACAACGGCGTGGCCTGCCCCGCCGGGCATCGTTTCGACCGTGCGCGGCAGGGTTACCTGAACCTGCTGCCGGTGCAACACAAAAACAGCCGTGACCCTGGGGATAACCAGGCGATGGTCGAAGCCCGCCGCGACTTCTTGAACGCCGGCCATTACGCGCCGGTGGCCAAGCGCCTGGCGGAGCTGGCGGCCGGTTATGCGCCGCAGCGCTGGCTGGACATCGGCTGTGGCGAGGGTTACTACACCGCGCAAATCGCCGAAGCCTTGCCCAACGCCGATGGCTATGCCCTGGACATTTCCCGGGAAGCGGTCAAACGCGCCTGTAAACGCAACCCTGCGCTGACCTGGTTGATCGCCAGCATGGCGCGGGTGCCATTGGCCTCGGGCAGTTGCCAATTTCTGGCCAGCGTGTTCAGCCCGCTGGATTGGCAAGAAGCCAAACGCCTGCTCAGCCCCGGTGGCGGCTTGATGAAAGTCGGGCCAACCAGCGGCCATCTGATGGAACTGCGTGAGCGGCTGTACGACGAAGTGCGTGAGTACACCGATGACAAACACCTGGCGTTGGTGCCGGAAGGCATGGCGTTGCAACACAGCGAAACCCTGGAGTTCAAACTGACGCTGGTCAACGGTCAGGATCGCGCGAACCTCTTGGCGATGACACCTCACGGCTGGCGCGCCAGTGCCGAACGCCGGGCAGCGGTCATCGATCAGGTCGAGCCGTTCGAGGTCACTGTGTCGATGCGCTACGATTATTTCGTTCTTCAATAACCCAACAACTTTGGTCTTGAGCAACGGCTTGAGGCCGGCTAAATCCGCGAATGGATTTTTCAGACCCGCAGTGAGGAGATCCATGCGCCAACCGGACATCGAGATTTACCTGAAAGACGCCGACGTCGATCACAAAGCCATCGCGGCCTGGCTCGGCGCGGCTTTAGGCCCGTGCACCGACTGGGTTCAGAAAGGCCAGACCTACAAGTGCAAGGCCGGTAACGTGCCAGTCACCTGGCTGCCCAAAGCAGTAGGCAAATGGAACAGCCTGTACCTGGAAAGCGACCAGACCCCGTGGGAAGACGACATCGCTTGCGCCCGCGCCGCATTTGCCGCGCTGAACGTCGAAGTGCGTTGTGCGCCGGGTAGCTGGGTCGAGGAAGAAGGTGAAGAGTCGGCGGATCGCTGGATTCGCATCAGCGTCGATGGTGAAGAAGAGATCACCTGGAAAACCGCTTAAGACAGTTGATCACTCCCACGCTCTGCGTGGGAACGATCTTTAGTGGGTTTACAACCCCACCACATCCTCAGCCTGCAAGCCCTTCTGCCCTTCCACCACCGCGTATTCAACCTGCTGACCTTCCGTCAGCGAGCGATGCCCTTCGCCGCGGATCGCGCGGTAGTGCACGAACACATCCACCCCGTCCTGGCGCTGAATGAAGCCATAACCCTTGGCGTCGTTGAACCACTTCACGTTGCCGGTTTCGCGTGTTGCCATCTGTTCATACTCCTTTTTTATTATTGATCGGGCTTTTCGCAGGAAAGCCTCGGGAACATCGCTTGCACTGATAGGTGCCACTGTCTGGCCAGTGCGGGCTCGCCGAGTATATGACAGACACAAAAACTCTCAACAGGAGTTTACTTCGCTGCTTTTTTGCCGATTTTCGATGAATCCGGCACACTATCGACCGCCCGAGCAAACGCTCGGTTTTATTCACTCACGCAGAAGCCGTATGACCCGTTCCCCGTTCCGCCGTCTTGTGTTTGGCACCCTGCGCCGACTGTTGTACCTCTGGGTTCGCTCGGAGACGATCAACCAGTCGTCGTTCACCCTCAACCTCGACCGCAGCCGTCCGGTGTTCTACGTCCTGCAAAACCCTTCGCTCACCGACCTGGCAGTGGTCGACACCGAGTGCAGCAAGGCAGGCCTGCCCCGCCCGGTGTTGCCGGTATCGGTGGGTGCGCTGGTGGAGCCCGCCGCGTTCTTTTACCTGACACCGGATCCCGACTGGCTTGGCCGCCAGGACAAACGCGGTGCGCCGCCAACCTTGACCCGCCTGGTCAGCGCCCTGAGCCAGAACGCCGCCGAAGACGCGCAGATCATTCCGGTCAGCGTGTTCTGGGGCCAGTCGCCAGACAGCGAATCGAGCCCGTGGAAGCTGCTGTTCGCCGACAGCTGGGCGGTCACCGGGCGCCTGCGTCGCCTGCTGAGCATCATCGTGCTGGGGCGCAAGACCCGGGTGCAGTTCTCGGCGCCGATCCACCTGCGCGAACTGATCGAACACAACAAGGGCCACGAACGCACCGTGCGCATGGCCCAACGCATCCTGCGGGTGCACTTCCGCAATCTGAAAGCCGCGGTGATCGGCCCGGACATTTCCCACCGGCGCAATCTGGTCAAGGGCCTGGTCAACCAGCCGCTGGTCAAGCAAGCGATCCTCGACGAAGCCGAGCGCGAGAACATTTCCGCGGAAAAAGCCAAGGCCCAGGCCCTGCGCTACGGCAACGAGATCGCCTCGGACTACACCTACACCGCGATCCGCTTCATGGAAGTGGTGCTGAGCTGGTTCTGGAACAAGATCTACGACGGCATCAAGGTCAACAACATCGAAGGCGTGCAAAAGGTCGCCCCGGGTTACGAAGTGATCTACGTACCCTGCCACCGCAGCCACATCGACTACCTGCTGCTGTCCTATCTGCTGTTCCGCAACGGCCTGACCCCGCCGCACATCGCCGCCGGGATCAACCTCAACATGCCGGGGATCGGCGGCCTGCTGCGGCGCGGCGGTGCGTTCTTCATGCGCCGCACCTTCAAGGGTAACCCGCTCTATACCTCGGTGTTCAACGAATACCTGCACACCCTGTTCACCAAAGGCTTCCCGGTCGAGTACTTCGTCGAAGGCGGCCGTTCGCGCACCGGGCGCATGCTGCAACCGAAAACCGGGATGCTCGCGATCACGCTTCGCAGCTTCCTGCGTTCGTCGCGCATGCCGATCGTGTTTGTACCGGTGTACATCGGTTACGAGCGCGTACTGGAAGGCCGCACCTACCTCGGCGAATTGCGTGGTGCGAGCAAGAAGAAAGAATCGATCTTCGACATCTTCAAAGTCATCGGCGCGCTCAAACAGCGTTTCGGTCAGGTCGCGGTGAACTTCGGTGAGCCGATCAAACTGGCAGAGTTCCTCGACAGCGAACAGCCAGACTGGCGCCAACAGGAACTCGGCCCGCAATTCAAACCGGCCTGGCTCAACGAAACCACCAACCGCCTCGGTGAGAAAGTCGCGCAGCATCTGAACGAAGCGGCGGCGATCAACCCGGTGAATCTGGTAGCCCTGGCGCTGCTGTCCACCAGCAGACTGGCGCTGGACGATCGCGCCATGGCGCGGGTGCTGGATTTGTATCTGGCGCTGTTGCGCAAGGTCCCTTACTCGCCGCACACCACCCTGCCGGACGGTGACGGTCGCGCGCTGATCGAGCACGTGAAAGACATGGACCTGCTGTCTGAGCAGAGCGATGCGCTGGGCAAGATTCTGTACCTGGACGAACAGAACGCCGTCCTGATGACCTACTACCGCAACAATGTTTTGCACATTTTCGCGTTGCCATCGCTGCTGGCGAGTTTCTTCCAGAGTGCGTCGCGCATGAGCCGCGAGCAGATCCTGCGCTACACCCGTGCGCTGTATCCGTACTTGCAATCGGAGCTGTTCATTCGCTGGACGCAGGACGAACTCGATGGCGTGATCGATCAGTGGCTCGAAGCCTTCGTCGAGCAAGGCCTGCTGCGTTTCGAGAACGACGTCTACCTGCGCCCGGCGCCAAGCTCGCGGCACTTCGTGTTGCTGACCCTGTTATCGAAGAGCATCGCCCAGACCTTGCAGCGCTTCTACATGACCGTTTCCTTGCTGCTCAACAGCGGCCAGAACAGCATCAGCGCCGAAGAACTGGAAGACCTGTGCACCGTCATGGCCCAGCGCCTGTCGATCCTGCATGGCCTGAATGCCCCAGAGTTCTTCGACAAGAGCCTGTTCCGTCACTTCATCCAGACGATGCTGGATCTCGACGTACTCAAGCGTGACGAAGCCGGCAAGCTGAGCTATCACGAACTGCTGGGTGAACTGGCGGAAGGTGCGGCCAAACGGGTGTTGCCGGCGGAGATTCGCTTGTCGATCCGTCAGGTGGCGTTGCATCGTAGTGAGGATGCGGCAGAAACGGCGGTCATGCCTGAAGCTTGAAACTTGCTGACAACTAACCGGAACGCGCAGATGTTTTCCGGTTAGTTGATTCGTGAATTAATAGACTCCCTTTAAATAATCGCGATAAGGATATCGAGATGAGTCTATTGAACAAAGAAACCCCAAACATCACTCTGACTTTCAGTTTGCCGCCTGAGTTTATCGCCCCCCTCGACGGCAAAAATGAAACAGTTATCGAAATCCAGGTCGCCAATACCAAACAACCGATAAAAGTCAAAGACTGGCGATACCCTTCGATTACCGATGGCCAGTTCAGTTTTTCATTTGCGCACCACTATCTGGATATCAGCATCAAGTACCGGATCAACATACAGATGTTCCATAACCAACAACCGTTGCTGCTGGAACAGGATTATTTCGTGATCATCGATCACGCGCCCTATCGTCAAACCCTACATTTGAGTCCGATCGGGTATTTGTATGTTGAAGTACAAGAACCGAAGGTCGTAGCCGCAGAGCAAGCGGTGACCGTCAGCTTGCATGAAACCGGGAACCCTGAAGTTGAGCTGATACGCGTCACACACGATGAACAAACTGCAACTTCGTTTTATCTGAAATATAACCCAGACGATGTCGTCCCCGGCAAGCGCTACGCACTGAGCGGGATTGAAAACAGATATCACCAACACATTTCCGTCTCTCCGGGCCCCATCGAGCTTTTACCGATGCCACAACCGACAAGTTCGCGCTTACTGCACACGCTCAATCAGTGACTGGATACGCCATTACGTTTGCTCACTGACACTATCGGCAAAATCCGCTAGATTTCCTTGAGCGCCGGGTTTCTTCCGATGCTCAAGCCTTAGAGGTTCCGATGAAAAAAATTGCTCTTCTTGCTGCTGCCACTTTGTTAAGCGCCTGCCAGTCAACGACACCGACCGCCAAAGTCAGCCTTGACGGCGAAGTGTTCTACCTGCAACGCATCGCCCTGCCACCGAGCGCGACTCTGAGCATCAGCCTGCAGGACGTGTCTCTGGCCGACGCGCCAGCGGTGGTGCTCGATGAACAGAAAGGTCCGGTCAAAGGTCAGGTGCCGCTGCCGTTTCATTTGAGCTACGATCCGGCCCAGGTCAAACCCGGCCATCGTTATTCGGTCAGCGCGCGGATTGAAGTAGACGGCAAATTAATGTTCATCACCACTGAACATCACGCCGTGCAACTGGACGGCAAAGATCCGCAGCCACTGAAAATCCGCGTCGATGCCGTCCGTTAACTGTCTTTTCTGAACATTTTTTCTGAGCCTTTTTTCTGAATAAGGAAGCCGCCATGTTGCGCCCTACCCTTCGCTTCGCCGGCCTGTGCGCAGGCTTGATGATCTGCGCCAACGCCCTGGCACTGTCACTCAGTGACCTGTCGCAACAAGACGCTACCGGCGGTCTCAAGGACGCCCTGACCCAAGGCGCGCAGCTGGCCGTTAAACAGCTGGGCACACCCGGCGGTTTCAGCAATAACCCGGACGTAAAAATCGAACTGCCGGGAAAACTGGGCAAGGTCGCCAAGAAAATGAAACAGTTCGGCATGGGCGACCAGGTCGATCAACTGGAAACCAGCATGAACAAGGCAGCTGAAGCGGCGGTAACGCAGGCTCAGCCGATTCTGGTGGATGCGGTGAAGAAGATGACCGTGGAAGATGCCAAGGGGATTCTCAGCGGCGGCCAGGATTCGGCCACTCAGTACCTGAGCAAAACCAGCCGCGAACAGATCCGCACCAAATTCTTGCCGATCGTCAAGCAAGCCACCGACCAGGTGGGTTTGGCCCAGCAGTACAACGCGTTCGCCGGGCAAGCCGCGACGCTGGGTGTGCTGGATGCGAAAAATGCCAACATCGAAAGCTACGTGACCGAACAGGCGTTGAACGGGTTGTTCGAGATGATTGGCAAACAGGAAGAAACCATTCGCAAGAACCCTGCGGCAGCAGCGACCAGTTTGGCGAAGAAAGTTTTCGGCACACTCTAAACCCGCTGGCAGCGGGCTAATTCGCTGAGGGGGGCACCGCGGTCTATCTGAATGACCGCGGTGCTCGCATCGCGAGCAGGCTCGCTCCCACAAAAGACGCAAGAAAGTTACCAACTCCCGCATCGTCACAATTTGTCTCATCTTCAGTTATGCTCGCCGTTCGTCGTGAACGCCGGAGCCGCTGATCTTATGTCCCCCACTCGCCTGTTTGTCCCTCTCGCCCTTGCTCTGCTGAGCGCTTGCGCCTCGCAACCGAAACAGAACCTGACCGTGGAAAAACAAAGCGAATGCCCGGCGAAACTGCACAACGGGCAAACCCTGATCCTGACGCTGCCAAGCAACCCGACCACGGGTTACCGCTGGGCGATCCAGGATTCAGCCGGTGGCGTGTTGCGCGCGCTCAGCCCCGAGGTTTACAGCAATCCGGAAGACGCCGGGATCGTCGGCAGTGCCGGCATCTCGACCTGGCGTTTCCAGGCCTTCGCCACCGGCACTGGCCGCCTGCGGCTGACTTACTCACAACCGTGGGCACCGGAAGTACCGGCGGTGAAAACCTTCGACTGTGCCATCGCGGTTAACTGATCGTGGGCTGGCTGATTCTGGCGCTGATGGGCGCGGTGACCTTTGTGTATGGCCTGAGCGTGCATGCCGCGCTGCTCTGCCTGCTGGTCAAACCGATGCCGGTGCTGGCCCTGCTCGGCTGGTTGCACGATGCACCGCCCAGCGAGTATCGGCGCTGGATCAGCCTGGGTTTGATTTTCTCCTTGGTCGGCGACGTGTTGCTGGCATGGCCGCAAGACTTGTTCGTGTTTGGACTTGGAGCGTTTTTGCTCGCGCATCTGGCGTATCTGAAGGCTTATTTGAGCGATTGCCGACGTCTGGCCGTGTTACCGCTGATCCTAGCCCTCGGCGTGGGTGCCGTGCTGCTGGGGATTCTGATTTCCAATGGCTTGGGGCCGCTGCTGGTCCCGGTGATCGTCTACGGCCTGGCCATCAGCGCCATGCTCTGGCGCGCCCTGGCCCGACTCGCCACCGACGTGCCCAAACGCTCGGCGCTACTGGCGGCGGCAGGCGCGGTGGCGTTTGTGTTTTCTGACAGCGTGATTGGCATTAACCGGTTTGTGATGCCATTTCATACCGCGCCTTACGTGATCATTCTGAGTTATTGGCTGGGGCAATGGGGGATTGCCGCGTCGGCGTTCACCCAGAAACGGCGCTGAATCCTGTGGCGAGGGAGCTTGCTCCCGCTCGGCTGCGCAGCAGTCGTCTCCGGTAAGTGGGGTTCGTCCGGAAGAATAGAGTCGCCTGGGGTGGGGCCGCTTCGCAGCCCAGCGGGAGCAAGCTCCCTCGCCACAACAGCATGTGTTTAAGTTAACCGAGGTTAGTCCGGCGGTTTATCAGCAAACCCGCGCATCCCCGCGCCAAGTTGGCTAAAATGCCGACCTTTTCCACCTATGCCGCTGGAACCGCCGTGAGCAAAGAATCCGATCGCCTTTTCGCCCAGCCTTTGGCCCAGGTGCCTGACTTCGCCTTTAACGAGGACGTGGTGCGGGTGTTCCCGGACATGATCAAGCGCTCGGTGCCGGGTTATCCGACCATTGTTGAAAACCTCGGCGTGCTCGCCGCGCAATTCGCTCAGCCAAACAGCGTGCTCTACGATTTGGGCTCGTCGCTGGGTGCCGTGACCCAGGCCTTGCGCCGTCATGTGCGCACCGACGGCTGCCGCGTCATTGCTGTGGATAATTCCGCGGCCATGGTCGAGCGTTGCCGCGAATATCTCAACGGCCAGGACTCGATGTTCCAGGAGTTGCTGCCGGTGGAAGTGATCGAAGGCGACATCCTCGCCCTCGAATTCCAGCCGGCCTCGGTGGTAGCGCTGAACTTCACCCTGCAATTCATCGCCCCGGACCAGCGCACCGCGCTGCTCGCGCGTATCCGCCAATCGTTGCTGCCCGGTGGCGCGCTGATTCTTTCGGAGAAGCTGCGCTTCAACGACCCCGAAGAACACGCGCTGCTCACTGACCTGCACGTGGCCTTCAAACGCGCCAACGGCTACAGCGAACTGGAAATCGCCCAGAAGCGCAGCGCCATCGAAAATGTCATGAAGCCCGACAGCCTCGAAGAACACCGCGAACGCCTGCTGGCCGCCGGGTTCTCGAAAGTCGTGCCGTGGTTCCAGTGTCTTAACTTTGCCTCGTTGATTGCCTTGCCATGATTGATTTGTCCCCCCTCGCCCGCCGTCTGGCCGGTACTCCGTTGGCCGAATGGGCCAACACCCTGCAAGTGCAACTCGACAAGAAAATGGAAAAAGGTCACGGCGACCTGGAGCGCTGGCAGAGCGCCCTGGATGCGTTGCCGAAGATCCAGCCGAGCGAAGTCGACTTGTTGAACGGCCTCAAGCTGGACACCGATTGCGACGATGAAACCCGCGCGCAAATGCGCACCGCGCTGATGGGCTTGTCACCTTGGCGCAAAGGGCCGTTTGACCTGTTCGGCGTGCATGTCGACACCGAATGGCGCTCGGACTGGAAGTGGTCCCGGGTGGCTCCGCATCTGGACCTGAAGGGCAAACGCATCCTCGATGTCGGCTGCGGCAACGGCTATTACATGTGGCGCATGCTCGGCGCCGGGGCCGACAGCGTGATCGGTGTCGACCCCAACTGGCTGTTCTTCTGCCAGTTCCAGGCAGTGCAGCGTTACCTGTCCGAACCCAATGCCTGGCACCTGCCCTTCCCTTTCGAAGACCTGCCGCCGAACCTGGAAGGGTTCGACACCGTGTTTTCCATGGGCGTGTTTTACCACCGCCGTTCGCCGATCGAGCATTTGCTGGCGCTGAAGGATTGCCTGGTCAAGGGTGGTGAACTGGTGCTGGAGACGCTGGTGATCGAAGGCGATCAACAGCAGGTATTGGTGCCGGAAGACCGTTATGCACAGATGCGCAATGTCTGGTTCCTGCCGTCGGTGCCGGCGCTGGAACTGTGGCTGCGTCGCGCCGGGTTCAGCGATGTGCGTTGCGTGGATGTGAGCATGACCACGGTCGAGGAACAACGCGGGACGGAGTGGATGAAGTATCAGTCGTTGAGCGACTTCCTCGATCCGGATGATCACAGCAAAACGATCGAAGGGCTGCCGGCGCCGATGCGTGCGGTGATCGTCGCCCGCAAGTAGAAGCTTCGCGGGCAAGGCGGCCTACCTGTCGCCGCCTAATCCGCTGGCTTGGCCCTACGAGCCTTGAAGAACTCGCTCAACACCGCGCCGCATTCTTCCGCCAACACGCCGCCCTCATACAACACCCGATGATTGAGAAAGCCCTGGGTAAAAAACTGCCCCTGGCTCTGCACAATTCCGGCCTTGGGTTCCAGTGCGCCATACACCACTCGCGCAATCCGCGAATGCACGATCAGCCCGGCGCACATGCTGCACGGCTCCAGCGTCACGTAGAGTGTACTGCCGGGCAGGCGATAGTTGCTGGCGGCCTGGGCGGCGGCGCGGATCGCGACCATCTCGGCATGGGCGCTGGGGTCGTTGCCGCTGATCGGGCAATTGAAACCGCGCCCGATGATTTCACCGTCCTGCACCAGCACCGCGCCCACCGGCACTTCACCCAGCGCCGCGCCTTCGGCGGCGAGGGCCAGGGCTTCGTGCATGAAGTCACGATCACGGCTGCGGTCGATAATCGCCGCGGGGCGTATCTGACGCATCACGCCACCTCGATGGCGGCCATCAGGCCGGTTTCCATGTGGTCGATCACATGGCAGTGGAACATCCAGACGCCCGGGTTATCCGCCACCAGCGCCACTTGCGCGCGCTCGTTCTTGCCCAACAGGTAAGTGTCGGTGAAGTACGGGATAACCTTGTGCCGGTTCGAGGAAATAACCTTGAAGCTCATGCCATGCAAATGGACCGGGTGCTGATACTGAGTCATGTTTTTAAATTCGAAAATATAGCTTTTGCCCTTTTCGAGCTTGGCAATCGGTCGGTCGGCGCAGGTCTTGTCGGTGATATCCCAGGCCTTGCCGTTGATCTGCCACAGGCTGGGCGGCTTGCCGTTGTCGACATTGACCGACACCGAGCCCACCCATTCAAAATTGAAGTTGAGTTTCTCGGCATTGGCCAGGTCCGGCTCGGCCACCGGGTTGGCGGGCAGTGCCGGCGGCCACTCGGTCGGCGCGTCGGTATTGGCCACTGAGCGGAAGGTGCCCAGGCGTACCGGGCCATTGCGCAGGGACAGTTCTTCGCCGGCCGGTGGTGCCTTGATCGCCAGGCAAATGCGCATGCCGGGGCCGAGCCAGTATTCCTTGCCCAGTGGACGCGGTTCGATGGGATTGCCGTCCAGCGCGTAGATCTGCGCTTCGACGCCGGGGATGTTGAGGCGATAAGTCAGGGTGTTGTCAAGGTTGAGCAGGCGTACGCGGGTGATCTGCCCGGCGGGCAAGTCGATCACCGCTTGCGAGACGCCATTGATGGTCGACAGGCCCCCGGCCGTGCCGCCACGGGCCGCTTCACGAGGAATGCTGAACGGCACGAAGGCACCGACTTCATCGACATGCCAGCTCTTGAGGCTCAACGTTTTTTCGTATTTGAAACCGGTGGGCTCGCGCTCTTCGATAATCAGCGGGCCGACCAGGCCGCGACCGAGTTCTTCGCTGCTGTTCACGTGCGGGTGATACCAGTAGCTGCCGGCGTCGGGTACGCGGAATTTGTAGTCGAAGTATTCACCCGGCAATACCGGCAATTGCGACACGTAGGGCACGCCGTCCATTTCCAGCGGCAGGCGGATGCCGTGCCAGTGAATGGTGGTCGCCACCGGCAGGTGGTTGATAAAACGCACCCGCAGCCATTCGCCCTGACGCACGCGCAACTCAGTGCCCGGCGCCGATGGGCCGAACGCCCAGGCCTCGGTCTTGTGCCCGGCGACCAGTTCGACATCCAACGGAGCGGCGATCAGCTCATAGTCGTGGCCGGCCTCAGCGTCGGCCATCTTGCCCAGCCAGTAACGCGACGCGCCACCGGCCCCCACGCCAACCACCACAAGACCGGCCAGACCACCGAGTATTTGTCGACGGGTAAAGGACATGAACTCAACTACCTCACGTATCAGCCACAGGCGCGGTGCCTGCAAAAGGCGAATACGATACACCTGCGGTTGAGAAACAGTAAGGGCAGCGTGGCGGATGGACGCAGTTCGCGGTTTACCGTTCCCATGCTCCGCGTGGGAATGCATCTTGTGACGCTCCGCGTCACTTGGAGCGGACGCGGAGCATCTGTGGCGGCATTCCCACGCAGAGCGTGGGAACGATCATGGCTGCAGACCGGTGATCAGATGCACTACCCCACCATCCAGCATCATGACTCCCGGCACCCCCGCCGCCGTCAACGCCTGCCGATCCATCCGCGCCATATCCCGCAACTCCACCCGCATCCGGGTCAGCGCCACGGGCTGATGCGACTTGAGGTTATCCACACCGCCCAGTGCGGCCACGACATTCGGCGCCAGCCCGGAAACGGCTTGAGTCACCGCTTTCGGTTCATCCACCACCAGATCCGGAGTCAACGCTTTCCAGAACACCCGCTGCATTTTCTCGAACATGCTCAGTTCTCCAGAACCAGTGAAGTATCGACCGTGGCCTCGTGGTGCAGCCGCAATGCCTCGCGTACCTGCTCGGCACTCTCCAGCCCCAGCACCTGCTGGGCGATGGCCTGACAGTCCAGCAGGTCCACTTCGCGAACTGCCGCCTTGATCGCCGGAATCAGCGGCACGCTCACCGACAGCTCATCCACGCCAAGCCCCAGCAACAACGGCACCGCCAGATGTTCCGAAGCCAGGGCGCCACACACGCCGACCCATTTGCCATGGGTATGGGCGGCTTTCACGGTACCGGCGATCAAGCGCAGCACCGACGGATGAAAACTGTCGGCCTGGCTGGCCAGCCGCGGGTGATCGCGGTCCATGGCCAGGGTGTATTGGGTGAGATCGTTGGTGCCGATGGAGAAGAAATCCACCTCGGGCGCAAACAGATCCGCCATCAGCGCCGCTGCCGGTACTTCGATCATGATCCCCAGTTTCGGCAGTTCCGTGAGCCCTGCTGCCAGCGCCTCCTCTTCAAGCAGCTGACGGGCCAGTCGCAATTCCGACAACTGCGTGACCATCGGCAACATGATGTGCAAGCGAGCCAGCCCGGCGCTGCTCAGGATCGCCTTGAACTGATCGCGCAACAGCTGCGGACGCTCCAGGCACAAACGAATACCGCGCATGCCCAGGAACGGGTTGGTTTCGCGGTCCATCGGCACGTAGGCCAATGGTTTGTCACCGCCGACATCCAGGGTCCGCACCACCAGATTGCGCGCCGGCCCCAATGCTCGGGCGATGGCGCTGTAGGTGGACGCTTGCTCGTCATGGCTCGGTGCATGGTTGCGGTCCAGATACAGAAACTCCGAACGCAACAGACCGACGCCCTCGCCGCCCAGCGTCATGGCCTGTTCGGCTTCGGCCAGCGAAGCGATATTGGCGGTAATTTCAAAATGATGCCCATCGCGGGTACAGGCAGCCAGCGCGGCATTTTCCAGTTCGTATTGCTGGCGTTTCTTTTGTCGCTGACGATTGGTTTTCAACTGCTCAATAGCGGCCAGCTCAGGATCCAGCTGCAACTCGCCCTTGTCGGCATCGAGCAAAACCCGGGTGCCATTGGCCAGTGCCAGCACCTGAACCGGCAAACCGCAGATCGCCGGCAAGCCGAAGGCCCGGGCGAGAATCGCCACATGGCTGGTGGCGCCACCGCCGACCGTCGCGAACCCCAGCACCTTGCGCGTGTCCAGGCCAGCCGTCTGGGAGGGCGTCAGTTGCTCGGCAATCAGAATCGCCCCTTCCGGCAACACCATCGCCTGATCCTCTACGCCGAGAATCAACTTGAGCACCCGTTGACCAACGTCGGCCAAATCCGCTGCCCGTTCGGCCAGCAAGGCATTGCCCAGTTTTTTGAACAAGGTAGCCGTCGACTCGGTGGCCGCCCGCCAGGCGAAACCGGCGCTTTTGCCAGCGTCGATCAGTGCCAGGGCCTGATCCAGCAGGCTTGGGTCTTCAAGCAGCTCCTGATGCGCCTTGAAGATATCTGCCTGGGCGTCACCCGTGGCCTGGTCACGCAACTGCTGCAGGTCCAGAACCGCCGTCGCCAACGACCGGGACAAGTGCTCGCGCTCAACTTGCGCGCCTCGACCGGATTCAATAACTTCAAGGGTCTGCTGCGCAATCTGCACCACCTGGCCAAACGCCGACCCCGCCGATGCACAGACGCCACGCAGCACCTTCAGCGATGAGGCTTCAACGGTAACCGGCTCAACCTCTGCCATCACCGTCACGGCTTCTCCGCAACCGGCGGCCAGCAACTCGGCCAGGGTCTTGATCGCCACTTCGGCATCCGCCCCCGCCGCGCTGACTTGCACGATGTCGCCGTGAGCGGTCTGCAACGCCATGATCGCCACCAGGGATTTGGCGTTCGCGCTGTCCTGCTGTTTATGCAGGCAAATACTCGCCGAAAAACCTTTCGCGGCCTGGGCAAACACCGCCGCAGGGCGGGCGTGCAAGCCATTGAGATTGGGCAGCGTCAGCGGTTTGGAGAACAATGCCTCGCCCTCCTCCGGCACCCGCTCATCGGCCCCCTCTTCGGACGGATTCAGACTCAGCAGCGGTTGACCGCTTTGCACCACCCCCGTTTCGGGTGTCAGCCAGGTGAACGGCTCTGCGCTGACCACCAGCATCAAGGTCAACAAACTGCGTGCGTTCAAGGCGATGTAATCGGCATCGAACTCGATCAGCGCCTGCCCCACCTCAACCCGCTGACCTTCCTCCACCAACCGGGTGAAGCCCTTGCCGGCCAGGTTCACGGTATCGAGGCCGATGTGCATCAACACCTGCACGCCGTTGTCGTCGGTGATGCTGACAGCATGCCCGCTGACCTGCACATTGCTGATCACTCCAGCCAGCGGTGCGCACAAGGTGGACGAGGTCGGGTCGATACACAGACCGTCACCGATCACGCGACTGGAAAACACCTGATCGGGCACCTGGTCCAGCGGCATCAGCACGCCGGACAAGGGAGCCAGCAGTTGCAATTGTTGGGGTGTGGCCATGACGTCACCTGCTGTTTTGTTCTTTGAAGTGCCGATGGAGCGCGAGGCCCCGACAGCATCGCTTATTTCCACCAATACTCGACCTGCAATCCGACGTTCGAACCGTGTCTCGCCGTGCCGAAGGCGCCGGTGTCAGATAACGCCGAACCTGCCGCCAGTTCATTGGCCGCCCGTTTGGCCGCCTCGTTCCAGCTGGCATAGGTGTAATACAGACGCACCTCGGGGCGCGCCCAGAATTCCGGGCCCTTGGGCGACCAGGTCGGGGCGATGGTGAACTTGCTCAGTTTGCGCGTACCGCCTGTGGCCTCGACCTGATCGTGGCCCAGTTCGGTCACCAGTTTGATTTGCTCGGTGATTGCATAGGCCGGGCGAATCCCGAGGGAAATCCAGTTCTGATCGGCGCCGTCCGGGCGAATGTCCTTCTGGTAGACCGCCTCGACCTGTCCGCCGAAGCGTGGCGTCACTTGCCAGTCGAAGAATTCGACCACGCGGTAGCTCTTGCTGCTGTCGTCCAGCTTCACGTTACCGGTATAACCCAACCCGGTGCCGGGGCCTTCGCCGTATTGAAAGGCCAGTTTGTTCTTGCCGCCCAGAAAGCCCTTCTGCACATGCTGGGTGGTGATCGCCCAGCCACGGTGAGCGTCGCGGCTGTCGGGTTTGTCGATGTAACTCAAACCGAACTCCAGCTCACCGCCGGGGTTGGTGTTGAAACCGGCGACGTTGAAATCGTGACGGTTGATGTAGTCCTTCTGGTACAGGTTGTCCTTGCGCGAGAAGGCGTAGCTGTACTTCAGATCGCCGATCAGCACGTCTTCGATACCGCCGCCGGTGGCGCTCTGGTTCCAGTAGTAAAAGTCGGAAATATGAATGTCATTCCGTTTGTAGTAACGCCGACCGGCCCACAGCGAACCACCATTGAGGCTGGGCATGTTCGACCATTGCGCATACAGCTGCGGCATGCGCACCGAGCCGTTGTCACCGTTGAACGTCAGGCTGCGGTCGTATTGGTTATACAGCGAAGCCATGCCGTCGACACTGAGCACCGAACCATCGTCCAGCGTGAACAGATCCTGACGCAATTCCAGCTCCGCATACTGTTCGCATTCGTTGCCCAGGCGGTATTTCGATTGTGCGCCCGGCAATTGAAAGCACGACTGCGAACTGCTGTTGACCGAGGTGCCGACACCGCTACGCAAATAGCCGGCGAATTCCAGCGCCTGGGCCGACAACGGTAACCCCAGGCAGACACCCGCGACTGCAAGGCTGCGATTTATTGTTATCTTCAAGAACCACCTCATTATTTTTATTGTGTGATGCAGCAAAACCGGCGCGCAAAACTCCCCGCGCAGCGTTCTGCGTGTGTTTTGAAACGATGCTGTTATTGGTTAAGGGTTAGTCGTTGGTCAGGTGCAGAACGAACGACTCATAGGGCCGTAAAAAGACCTGCCGATGTCGCGGCGGACAGTCCGGGTAATTGCTGATCACCAGACGTTGCGCCATCGCTTCACTGATCACCTCCGGCGGCAGTTCAACTTCACACGGCGTGCCATAGAAGTTGTTCAGCACCAGCAAACGCTCACCATTGCCTTCACGCACGTATGCCCAGATTTGTCTGTGCTCAGGCAATAACTGCCGGTACACACCATCGGACATCAGTGTTTCGCTGCGGCGCAGGGCAATCAGCTGACGGTAGTGATGCAGCACCGAATCAGGATCGTCGAGTTGGTGGGCGACGTTGATTTGCGCGGCGTTGGCCGGCACCCCGATCCACGGTTCGACAGCGCTGAAACCGGCGTTCGGCTCGGCGCTCCAGTGCATCGGCGTGCGACTGTTGTCCCGAGACTTCTGCATGATCGCCGCCATGTTGTCGGCGTCGTTTGCACCAGCCTCACGCTTGAGCCGGAAGATGTTCAGGGTCTCGACATCGCGGTACTGATCGATGTGATCGAAGCCCGGATTGGTCATGCCCAGCTCTTCGCCTTGATACACAAACGGCGTGCCCTGGAGGAAATGCAGCGCAGTGCCGAGCATCTTCGCCGACACCACCCGATGCTCGCCGTCATCACCAAAACGAGAGACCACCCGCGGCTGGTCGTGGTTACACCAGAACAGCGCGTTCCAGCCACCGCCGGCCTGCATGCCGGTCTGCCAATCGGAGAGGATGCGCTTGAGTTCAAGGAAATCGAAGTCGGCGCGAATCCACTTCTGCAGGTTCGGGTAATCAACCTTCAAGTGATGAAAGTTGAAGGTCATCGACAGCTCTTTCGACTCCGGTCGTGAGTAGCGAATGCAATGTTCCAGGCTGGTGGACGACATCTCGCCGACGTTGATCAGGTCATGGCCTTCGAACACTTCGCGGTGCATTTCCTGCAAGTACTCGTGGACGTTCGGGCCATCGGTGTAGAAGCGTCGACCGTCGGTGTTGTCCTCGGGGAAATCCGCCGGTTTGGAAATCAGATTGATCACGTCCAGACGGAAACCGCCCACGCCCTTGTCGCGCCAGAACCGCATCATCTTGAAGACTTCGGCGCGCACTTTGGGGTTGTCCCAGTTCAGGTCGGCCTGCGTGTGGTCGAACAAGTGCAGGTAATACTGACCGGTCTGGGCTTCGTACTCCCAGGCCGAACCGCCGAACTTGGATTCCCAGTTGTTCGGCTGGTCGCGCCAGATGTAGAAGTCGCGGTAAGGGTTATCGAGGCTGCTGCGGGCCTGCTGGAACCAGGTGTGTTCGATCGAGGTGTGGTTGACCACGATGTCGAGCATCAGCTTGATCCCGCGCTTGCCGGCTTCGGCGATCAGCAATTCGCAATCGGCCATGGTCCCGTAGCTCGGGTCGATGGCGTAGTAATCGCTGATGTCGTAACCGTTGTCACGCTGGGGCGAACGCAGGAACGGCGTAATCCACAGGCAATCGACACCCAGCCAGTGCAGGTAATCGAGCTTGGCCACGACGCCGAGCAAATCCCCCGTGGGGTTGCCGGCGTGGCTGTGAAAACTCTTCGGGTAGATCTGGTAGATCACCGAACGTTGCCAGTCTTGCATGGCGGGGTTCCTTCTTAAATATGTACTGGCCCTGTAGGAGCTGCCGAAGGCTGCGATCTATTGACCTTCAGCGGTCTTGCAGAAGATCAAGATCAAAAGATCGCAGCCTTCGGCAGCTCCTACGGGCGAATGCGATCTATCAGGCGACCCGATACCCAGGCCGGACAATCTTCATGCTCAACCCGCAGGTCAAAACAAACGGCACGACCATGGCAATCACCATCCCGACCACGAACATCGGAATGAACTGCGGGATGATCGAGATGAAACCGGGCAAGCCGCCAACGCCGATCGCCGAGGCCTGGACCTTGTTCAGCGACAGGAAGATGCAGCCCAGGGCCGAGCCGATCAGGGCCGCATAGAACGGAAACTTGTAGCGCAGGTTGACCCCGAACATGGCCGGCTCGGTGATGCCGAAGTAGGCAGAAATCGCCGAGGTCGAGGCCATGCTTTTGTCCCGCACATTGCGGGTCATGTAGAACACCCCCAGTGCCGCGCTGCCTTGGGCGAGGTTGGACATGACGATCATTGGCCAGATGAACGTGCCGCCCTGTGTGGAGATCAGTTGCAGGTCGACCGCCAGAAACATGTGGTGCATGCCGGTGATCACCAGCGGTGCGTAGAGCAGGCCGAAAATCGCCCCGCCAACCATCGGCGCCAGATCGAACAGGGTCACCACGCCTTCGGTGATGAGAATCCCCAGATGGCGGGTCACCGGGCCAATTACCGCCAGCGCCAGCACCCCGGTCACAACGATGGTGGTAATCGGCACCACCAGCAGTTGAATGGCATTCGGCACGCGTGCCCGCAGCCATTTTTCAATGACACTCATAACGTAGGCCGCCAGCAGGATCGGCAGGATTTGCCCCTGATAACCGACTTTCTCGATCTGGAACACACCCAGGATGTCGAAGTACGGCAGACTCTGCCCCTCAAGCCCGGCCACCGCTTTGCCGTAGTTCCAGGCGTTGAGCAGATCCGGGTGCACCAGCATCAGGCCGAGCACAATGCCGAGGATTTCGCTGCCGCCAAAGCGCTTGGCCGCCGACCAGCCCACCAGCGCCGGGAGGAACACGAAGGATGTGTTGGCCATCAGGTTGATCAGGCTCCAGAGCCCGTCAAGCTTGGGATAAGCGTCCAGCAGGGTCTTGCCCTCGATGAACATGCCCTTGGCGCCGATCAGGTTGTTGATGCCCATCAACAGGCCGGCAATGATCAGCGCCGGCAGAATCGGCATGAACACGTCGGAAAACACCCGCACCAGCCGCTGCATGGCGTTGATCTTGTCGGCGCTTTTCTGTTTGACGTCAGCGATGGTCGAGACGGCGAGACCGGTTTGCCGACGCAGCTCGGCGTAGACCTTTTCCACTTCGCCGGGGCCGATCACCACCTGGAACAGGCCGCCGGTGTAGAACGAACCTTTGACCAGGTCGATCTGGTTCAGCGTGGCACTGTTGACCAGGCTCGGGTCCTTGAGGGCCAGGCGCAGCCGTGTGACACAGTGCGCGGCCTGCTCGAGGTTGTCGCTGCCACCGAGGCTGTGCAGCAGCTCGGTGACGATGTTCGGATAGTCATGGCTCATGCTTGTTCTTCCGCTGTAGTTTTTTGTTATTGGCAGCACGCCGAAGCGAAAAATACTCGTCTGTACGAGTTAAAGCAACAACTCGTACAGACGAGTTTGATTTTGTTTATCCTGAACCCGACAGGCGGCGATATTTCCTACCTCCGAAGTCAAAGAAACCCAAAGCCGCATGGACAAACCCCTACCCTGCCCTTAAGGTTCAAAACCTTGAGCACAACGCGGCACAGAGCCATCCCCATGAGTAAATACAACCAGATCTACAGCGATCTGCTTGCCAGCATCACGACCGAACGTCTGGAACGCGGCGCCCGATTGCCTTCCGAAACCGAACTGATGGACAGCTATCAAGCCAGTCGCGGCACCGTGCGCAAGGCCATCGAGCAACTGCAGGAGCGCGGTTTCGCCCAGAAAGTCCATGGCAAAGGTACCTTCGTGCTGTCGACCAACCCGATCGAATTTCAGCTCGGCGGCATCGTCAGCTTCCAGGAAACCTGGCCGCGACTGGGCAACGACGTCAGCACCGAGGTGGTCGAATTCGCCCAGATCCCCCTCGAAGGCCCGCTGCTCGAGCACATCAAGGCTGCAGAAGGCAGCCTGATCACCCGGATCAAGCGCGTGCGACGGATCGACGGCAAACGGGTGATCCTCGACATCAACCATTTCGTCAGCGACGTGATTCCCGGCCTGTCCCGCGACATCGCCGAGCACTCGATCTACGCCTACATCGAGCAGACCCTGCAACTGCAAATCGCCTACGCCCAGCGCACCATCGAAGCGGTCCCCCGCAGCAAGGACGACCAGCAACACCTGGACCTCGACGGGCAGAGCCATGTGATCGTGGTCAGCAACCAAACGTTCCTGCAGGACGGCCGGCAGTTCGAGTACACGGAATCACGGCACACCCTCGACAAGTTCTACTTTTCGGATGTAGCACGGCGCTGACCCTACAGGTTCTTGAATCACGTTTGGGCATAACTATGTAGTGCACCTCTTGCATGGAAACGGGCAATCATCGCGGCCCATTTCTCAAGGAACGAGAGCATGTCTACCGAACAAAATCCCCCCGCATCAAGCAATGCCGCCGACCAGGAAACACTCAGACTCATCGCGCCCGTCGTTGTGACAGCCTGCCCCGGCTTGCAGGAGGAAGCCCATGCGGTCGCCAGTGAAATCCTGCAAAAACACGGCATAACCCATCTGGACCCGGATCAGGTCTGGTGGCATCGCTTCTCCGGTTTAGCAGCCAGCAGCACCAAGGCATTTCGTGGTTGGGAGTACGAGCCCAAAATCAGTGAGTCCTTTACCCTGACGCAACTGGTCATCCACCGGTACCGCGTAACCGACCAGGACGACGCCCTCGAACTGGACTTCAAAGGCGGCTTTTATACGGCGGATGCGCACGCCAGTATTTACAACGAAACCAATGAAGTGCGGATGTACCCCAGGAAAGTCCTCGCAGACCTGTGGGAGAAGGACCTCAGTCAACGCTACCTGGAGAAGCTGAATGCGTTCTGGGCCAGCCATTTTGATGACTATCGCACCCTGGCCAAATGTAACTACCTCAGCAAAGCCGTGCAGGCACGGGAAAGCGGGCAACTCGAAGAGGAGGATTTCCAGACCGTCATCAGGGCCATGGTCGGTAACGCGTCCTGGCCGATCACCTTGGCGACCCTGCAAGCGCAAACCGTTACGCCTGAAGGTCTTCGTGTCTGTGCGCTGGATGTCGCAGGGCATGTCGCCACCGATATCCTGCGCATCGTTGAGCCCAATGGCCGGCAGATCACCTACGTTCCCGGCGCCGCAGAGCCCTTCCATGTGCATCCGACAGTGGCGGACATGCACTGGTGGATGCTGCTGCAAATGAACGAAGAGCAGCCCCGCACCGAATTCATGACCCATTTCCCGCTGTCGGTGCGAAAGGAGGTCCACGACAACATCACCCCACTCATGAATCAGCTGGTCGGCACTTGGGGCAAGTACGACCACCATTTGATCAATCAAAAAGACATCACTATTAGCGGTGATGTGTTCACCTGGCAGACCCGGGCTGTCCAGCGCACAATGCTGGAAGAGGCCGACCTGACGCTGGTGAGCAATGGACAGATGCGTAAACAGCTGTGGCTGGGTTATCTGACTGTCGGGCTGCACGTTTTCGGCCCATTGGCGGTGCTTGGCTGGCCGATCGCATTGCCAGTGATCGGGGCCAGCATCGCGGCGATGGGTTTGAATATCGACAAAGCGGTGAATGGCAAAACGGCGGCGGAACGCAAGGCTGGCGTTATCGGCGCGGTGCTTGATGGGATCAATGTGTTGTTCAATATTCCGCTGCTCAAAGAAGCCGGCGTAATGGAGGAAGCGGGAGCTTCGGTCGACGCAGCCGAAGCGACCGAGATGGCCGACCTGAAGGCAGCCGGTCATCCGGATGAACCTGTCGGTACACAAGCGTCCGATGATGCTCAGGGAATCATCCGTCAACTTGAAGAATTCACGCCTCTGCCGAAGGAATCCACGCAAGCCATTGAAGTGCCAGAGCACTGGCAGAGCAATGAAATCCTGGAAAGCCAGACGCCTCTGGCCACGAGCGGAAAACTCCAGGGCATCTACTCGCTGGACTCAAACCCTTCTACCGCCATCCTGATGAACGATCAGGCTTACTACGTGCGCTACGAAGCCGACATCAACGGCGGCGGCACGTGGGCGATCATCGACCCACAAAACCCTCTCGC
Organism: Pseudomonas sp. GM18; assembly: GCF_000282195.1. Taxonomy (GTDB): domain Bacteria; phylum Pseudomonadota; class Gammaproteobacteria; order Pseudomonadales; family Pseudomonadaceae; genus Aquipseudomonas. The sequence goes on along the minus strand of NZ_AKJT01000087.1, from coordinate 11,675 downwards.
CTCTTCAGGGTCTATGCCAGTACGCCTGAATGCCGAGGGTGAGTGGGAACTGGCGCCGAAAAGCAGATTGAGGGGCGGCGGCAAGGACCTGCCCGACCCTGTTCCCGGATCCTCCACGGGAACCACCCATGTCCGGCCACCGGCTGAGCTTTTCCGACACCTGACGAAATACGATACCCCCAATGGACGTTCAATGAATTTCCTGGCGTTAGGCCAAAAAGAAACGCACTTCAAAATGGTCAACCTTCCCGACGGGACCATAAAAGCCGTGACTGTATACGATGAGTTCGTCGCTGCACGGCGTACGGCCCTGGTGAGAGATGCGCGCACTTTCCAGATCCCCAAGAACTTTTTTGCCTCATTGCCCGCACGTCCGGTACAGCCCGTCATCACGCCGTCCATGACGCCCTCGGAACTCATTGAGAAAATATTCGATACTGCGCCCGGGCTAGTCGTCGGCGAAAGTCAGGATCGCATTGCCAGTATGCGGTTCCTCATCGAAAACATGCAGACGCTGTCGAAGCAAGGCGTCAAGACGATTTACATGCATCGTTTGCTCAACGACTTCCTTCAAGTCGACCTGAATAATTTCGCCGATACAGGGAAGATGGAAGGCATGCTGGAAATGTATTTGAAACAGCTCCAGAGCGATCCCGCCGGGCAGTTCACACCCCTTGAAGTCGTCCGGACGGCCCAACAGTACGGCATTCGAGTCCAGTCCACTGATTGCCTGGCAAGCTATCGGTTCCCGGACGCGTCCTTTGGCACCCTGTCGCAACAATCCATCAAGAACTACCTCACTCACACGATCATCCAGGCCAACGAAGCCTACAGCCCTGGAAAATGGGTGGTGCTGACCGGCCAGGAAAACACCAACACGTTCAGGGGAATTGCCGGTATCAGCGAAATGGAGGGGGGGATCGGTTTACGGATCGAAGAGGTCGGTCCTGACCAGAGCCTGCACATCGAGATAGACCATGGCATCGAGGTGGGTCGTGACGTTCAGCCCCCACTGCCGCAGATGCGCGGAGACTTTGACACCTTGTATGCCGATATCAGCTTGAAAATGCCCACCCCACCAATCACTCAACGAACACAGGAAGCCATCCTCCGGCTCCTGTACCGTCCGGGCATGTTCACCATCGAGCAATCAGAGGGCACCTGGACGTTGATCCATCGCAGCAGGACCGGCGTGATCGTGCGGACGATGATTGAGCGAACCGAGGATGGCGGCTTTCTGATCAACCGTCCCGCCTGGACCGATGTGCATCAGGTCAACTACCAGAATATTGGCCTTCTTGCACGAGCACTCCACCGCATGGGCATGACGCTTGAAGGGCGCCTGCCTGTGTAATCAGCACAGCACCGGAGCTGATACGTAAAAAGGCCCCGTAAACTCACATTCACGGGGCCTTTCAGGTGTTACGGACGATCAGTTGAAACCGGGATCACTCCCACTCGATCGTCGCTGGCGGCTTGCTCGACACGTCATAAGTAACGCGGGAGATGCCTTCGATTTCATTGATGATGCGGCCGCTGACGGTTTCCAGCAGTTCGTAAGGCAAGTGAGCCCAACGCGCGGTCATGAAGTCGATGGTTTCCACGGCACGCAGGGCAACGACCCAGGCGTAACGACGGCCATCGCCGACCACGCCAACCGATTTCACCGGCTGGAACACCACGAACGCCTGGCTGACCTTGTGGTACCAGTCGGCCTTGCGCAGTTCTTCGATGAAGATGTGGTCGGCGCGACGCAGCAGGTCGGCGTATTCCTTCTTCACTTCACCGAGGATCCGCACGCCCAGGCCCGGGCCCGGGAACGGGTGACGGTAGACCATGTCGTACGGCAGGCCGAGTTCCAGGCCCAGACGACGGACTTCGTCCTTGAACAGCTCGCGCAGGGGTTCAACCAGCTTGAGGTTCATTTCTTCCGGCAGGCCGCCCACGTTGTGGTGCGACTTGATCACGTGCGCCTTGCCGCTTTTCGCGCCAGCCGACTCGATCACGTCCGGGTAGATGGTGCCCTGGGCCAGGTACTTGATGTTGTCCAGTTTGCAGGATTCGGCATCGAACACGTCGATGAAAGTACGGCCGATGATCTTGCGCTTCTTCTCCGGGTCCGACTCGCCCGCCAGGTTACCGAGAAACTGCTCTTCGGCGTTGGCGCGGATCACTTTGACGCCCATGTTCTCGGCGAACATGGCCATCACTTGCTCTCCTTCGTGCAGACGCAGCAGGCCGTTGTCGACGAAGACGCAGGTCAGTTGGTCGCCAATGGCTTTGTGCAGCAGCGCGGCAACCACCGAGGAGTCCACGCCGCCGGACAGGCCGAGCAGTACGTTGTCGGTGCCGACCTGAGCGCGGACCTGGGCGATAGCGTCTTCAGCGATTTTCGACGGTGTCCACAGCGCTTCGCACTCGCAGATATCGAGGATGAAGCGCGACAGGATGCGACCGCCTTGCTTGGTGTGGGTCACTTCAGGGTGGAACTGCACGCCGTAATAACGACGCTCATCGCTGAACATGCCGGCGATCGGGCAGCTCGGGGTGCTGGCCAGGATGTGGAAGTCTTCCGGCATCCTGGTGACCTTGTCACCGTGGCTCATCCAGACGTCGAGGCCGAACAGGCCATCGGCGTCGATATGGTCTTCGATGCCGTCGAGCAGGCGGCTCTTGCCGACCACATCAACACGGGCGTAACCGAACTCACGCAGGTCGGAACCTTCAACCTTGCCGCCCAGTTGCTCGGCCATGGTCTGCATGCCGTAGCAGATACCGAAGACTGGCACGCCCAGGTCAAACACTGCTTGCGGGCAGCGAGGGCTGTCGGCTTCGTGCACGGACTCGGGGCCGCCGGCGAGGATCACGCCTTTTGGAGCGAATTCGCGAATGGCTTCCTCGTCCATGTCGAACGGATGCAATTCGCAGTAAACGCCGATTTCACGCACGCGGCGGGCGATCAGTTGGGTGTACTGGGAACCGAAATCGAGGATCAGGATGCGGTGAGCGTGAATGTCGAGGGCCATGATTCAGTCTCGTCTAAGTAATTCAGAAACAGTCGTGATTCAGAAACAACTCGGGGCTGAATAGAACAGCCCCGGTTGCTTAACGATTTGCTTGAAGCCTCAACCTACGCGGTAGTTTGGCGCTTCTTTGGTGATCTGTACGTCGTGGACGTGGGACTCGGCCATGCCAGCGCCGGTGATCCGCACGAACTCAGGCTTGGTGCGCATTTCTTCGATGTCGGCGCTGCCGGTGTAACCCATCGAGGAACGCAGGCCGCCCATCAGTTGATGGATGATGGCGCTCAGGGTGCCCTTGTAAGGAACACGCCCTTCGATGCCTTCCGGAACCAGCTTCTCGGCACCCGCGGAGGAGTCCTGGAAGTAACGGTCGGAGGAACCTTGAGCCTGGGACATGGCGCCCAGCGAACCCATACCGCGATAAGCCTTGTACGAACGGCCCTGGAATAGTTCGATCTCGCCTGGCGCTTCTTCAGTACCGGCGAACATCGAGCCCATCATCACGCAGGAAGCACCGGCCACGATGGCCTTGGACAGGTCACCGGAGAAACGGATGCCGCCGTCGGCGATCAACGGAACGCCAGTGCCCTCAAGGGCGGCGGCGACGTTGGCGATGGCACTGATTTGCGGGACGCCGACACCGGCGACGATACGGGTGGTGCAGATCGAGCCTGGGCCGATACCGACCTTGACTGCGTCAGCGCCAGCTTCGGCCAGGGCCTTGGCGGCAGCGCCGGTGGCGATGTTGCCGCCAATGACCTGCACTTCAGGGAAATTCTGTTTGACCCAGCGAACGCGGTCGATCACGCCTTTGGAGTGACCGTGGGCAGTGTCGACCACCACCACGTCCACGCCGGCATTGACCAGGGCGGCTACGCGGTCACCGGTGTCTTTACCGGTACCGACTGCAGCGCCAACGCGCAGACGACCTTGATCGTCCTTGCTGGCCAGCGGGTAAGCCTTGGCTTTTTCGATGTCGTTGACGGTCATCATGCCTTTGAGGGCGAATTTGTCGTCGACGATCAGCACGCGCTCGATGCGGTGCTTGTGCAGCAATTCACGCACATCGTTCTTGTTGGCGCCTTCCTTGACCGTGACCAGACGTTCTTTGGGCGTCATCACTTCACGGACACTGATGTCCAGACGGTTTTCGAAGCGCACGTCACGGGAAGTGACGATGCCGACCAGGTCGCCATCGTGCAGTACCGGAACGCCGGAGATGTTGTGCAGGCGGGTCAGTTCGAACAGATCACGAACCGTGGCATCGGCCTCGATGGTGATCGGGTCCTTGACGACGCCGGCTTCGAACTTCTTGACCTTGCGCACTTCGGCAGCTTGCTGCTCGATGGTCATGTTCTTGTGGATGATGCCGATGCCACCTTCCTGAGCCATGGCGATTGCCAGACGGGCTTCAGTAACGGTGTCCATGGCGGCAGAAACCAGTGGAATGTTCAGCTCGATGCCACGGGTAAGGCGGGTCTTGAGACTGACTTCGTTAGGAAGCACCTCGGAATAACCGGGCACTAGGAGAATGTCGTCGAATGTCAGAGCTTCTTGGCTGATACGCAGCATCGCGGGGGCTCCCGAGCGGGAAAATGGAAGCGCGCCATTATAGTCAGACACCCCCTCGGGTTCAATGTAAAACTCTGCCTATTATTGGCATTACTGACATACGGAGAAACATTGTCCCCCGCAGAGGACCGGGGTCGGCATTTAGAGTTCGACTTTGACCCAACTCACGGGCTGATCCAGCCAATCGGCAAACTCATCGATAAAGTCCTGCTTGAACCCGGCCTCGAGCCAATTGTTGAAGATGAACCCCAGGTTGGAAAAGCCGCATTCCTGCAAAAACAGAAAGCCGTTGATGTCGTCTTCATGCCCGCATTCAGGGCAGGTGAAGTTATCGGTGCGCCCCGGCATCCAGTCTTCCAGGCTTTCGAACAGCGCTTCGCCAATTTCCTTGCGGCACTCGGCGCAGCCGGCTTCTTCGAGGAAACCCTTGGCCGGTGTATAGATGCAGCGCTTGGTGATGATTTCCAGGCCATTGATTGGCTCGCCGAACGGCAGCGCTTCAGGGTGCAGGACCACGGCGCGGGCACCGTCGGCGATGGCGTGGGCCATGCGATTGCCGGTGCGGCCACAGGTGGTCAGCTCTTCTTTAATGATGTTCTTGCGCACCAGCCACCGCACGACTGCCCGAGCCCGGGGTTCGTGTACCGGCAGTGTGGAGATTTTCGGGACGATGATGCTTTGCGAATTCATGGTGCAAGCCTACTGCGTCAAATGGATGTTCCTGCGGCGTGCCGATTGCCAGGACGGCCGGCAGCTTAATCCCTGACGAAATCCGGTCAAGTACTCAAATAACGCCCGATCAAGGCAATCCCGCTGGCCAGCACCAGCCAGGTCACCAGCCGCACGAAGGCCTCGCGGGACAATTTCATGGTCAACCGCCGGCCGATCCACAACCCCAGCGCCATCGCCGGCAACAAACACAGCGCCAATACCAACAAGGGTAGCTCGGCATACACCCCGGCGACGGCAAACAGGCTCAAACGCACCACGGTGCTGCAACTGATCAGCGCACTTTGGGTGGCCCGGGCCTCGTCCTTGGGTAACCGACTGTTCAAATAGATCGCATACAAAAAACCACCACTGCCAAACAGCGCCCCGAACATCCCGCCCACCGTGCCCATTGGCACCGCCCACCCGGCGGATAATTGCGTCGGACGGGTTTTGATCCACAGGCTGTAAATCGCATAGGCACTGATAAACAGCCCCATCAACAGCAACAACACATCGGACTTTAGGTTCAGCAGAAAAATCACCCCCAACGTGCAGCCCACCGCCATGCACGGCAGTAGTCGCAGCAACTCGGGCCGCGCTACATTTCGGCGCGAGGGCAGCAGATTGCCGAACGCCGCAACGAAATCCAGCAGCACCAGCAGCGGCACGATTTTCGACAGCGGCATGAACAGAATCAGAACCGGCCCCGCTACCAGCGCGGTGCCAAAACCGGCAATGCCGAACACGATGTAGGCCAGAGCAACACCCAATCCGATCACCAACCAATCCACCGCACCCCACGGCCATTGGTTTAACAACTCCAACACATTCATCGACACGGCTTCCTTTTATTCCTGTGATGACTTTAGCCAGCGTCAGGCGTTGCGACTAATATCTTCAAAATCGACCACCCATCTCAAAAAGGCATACCTGGTGCTTTCAACCCGCCAATTGCGTTACTTCGTGGAAATCGCCGAGAGCGGCAGCTTCAGCGCTGCGGCCGAACGACTGTTTATTGCTCAATCTGCCTTGAGCCGGCAAATCAAGGACATGGAAACCCGCCTGCAAACGCCGTTGTTCGAACGCACCGCGCGCCAGCCCCGACTGACCGCGGCGGGTGAAGCCTTCTTGCCTAGGGCCAGAAACCTGCTGAACGAACTGACCAAGGCCAGCGAAATGGCCACTCAGGTGGGCACCGGCCAACTGGGCGTCTTGCGCCTGAGTCACTCCAGCACCGTGCCCATGAGCGGTCGGCTGCTGCGCGGCATCAGCGCCTATCTGGATCAGCACACCGGGGTGTCGATGGACATCGTCAAGCTGTCCTCCGAGGCGCAACTGGAAGAATTGGCCGAAGGTCGCCTTGATGTGGGTCTGTTGCGCCTGCCGGTGCTGCGTCAGCGCGAAGGGGTGCAGATTGTTCCGCTGTACAGCGAGCGTCTGTTGCTGGCGGTGCCGCCAAATCATCGGCTGGCTGTGGATAAGTCGGCGCACGGCATCGATCTGGCACAGTTGAAGGATGAAGCGTTTATTTCCATCCCTCATCCACAGCGTGGCGGCCTGAGCTATCTGTCCGCCGAGTTGTGCATGCGCCAAGGGTTCTTTCCCCGGGCGGCTCGGGTGGTATCGCGCAAAACCACGCAACTGCAATTGATCCAGGCCGGGTTCGGCATCACGCTGCTACCGGAGTCGATGCAGGACATCGCGCCGCCGGACATCCACTTTCTCCCCTTGGCCGATCCGGATTGCCACAGCACCGTCGCCCTCGCCTGCCGGCAAGATCCCACCGCGCTGGTTCAGCAATTCGTCGAACACTTCACCCGATTGCCGTAGCAAAGCCCGCTCCCACAAGGGATTTACACTGGCTCATGGAGATTGATCGCCGAATGCCTTTAAACTGCGCCCATGATTAAAGATCCCTTTGCAAGACTCGGCCTGGACCGGGAAGTCCTGACTGTCAGCCAGCTCAACGGCCGCGCGCGGGTGTTGCTCGAAGACGTGTTCAGCAACATCTGGGTCGAAGGCGAAATCTCCAACCTCGCCCGCCCGGCGTCCGGCCATGTGTATTTCACCCTCAAGGACAGCGGCGCCCAGGTGCGTTGTGCTTTGTTCCGGCAGAACGCGGCACGGGTTCGCCAGGCGCTGAAGGATGGCCTGGCGGTCAAGGTTCGCGGCAAGGTTTCGTTGTTCGAGGGCCGCGGCGACTACCAACTGATTCTCGACACCGTAGAGCCGGCCGGTGATGGCGCCCTGCGCCTGGCCTTTGATGCATTGAAGGAAAAACTCAGCGCCGAAGGCCTGTTCAGCGCCGAGCGCAAAGTGCCATTGCCGGCGCACCCGCAACGCATCGGCATCATCAGTTCACCCACCGGCGCGGTGATCCGCGACATCATCAGTGTGTTCCGCCGCCGTGCGCCGCAGGTGCAACTGACGTTGATCCCCACCGCCGTGCAAGGCCGCGAAGCCACTGCGCAGATTGTCCGCGCACTGAAACTGGCGGACGCCCGTGGTTTCGATGCGTTGATCCTGGCCCGTGGCGGCGGCTCGCTGGAAGACCTCTGGTGTTTCAACGAAGAAGCCGTGGCCCGCGCCGTAGACGCCTGCGTGACGCCGATTGTCAGCGCCGTCGGCCATGAAACCGACGTGTCGATCAGTGACTTCGTCGCCGACGTTCGCGCCCCGACGCCGTCCGCCGCCGCCGAGCTGCTGGCGCCGGACTCCAGCGATCTGGTGCGTCGGGTCGAAAGCCTGCACCGACGACTGGTGATGCGCATGCGTGACCGCTTGATGCGTGATCGGCTGCGCCTGGAAGGCATCTCTCGCCGCTTGCGCCATCCCGGCGAGCGCCTGCGTCAGCAAGCGCAACGTCTGGACGATCTGGACATGCGCCTGCGCCGCGCCTTCGAACGCAGCCTCAATACCCGTCGCGAACGCTTGATCCGTCTGGAAACCCGCCTCGCCGGGCAACATCCCGGGCGACAACTGGCGATGCTTCACCAGCGCCTCGACAGCCTCGCCGAGCGCCTGCCCCGAGCCATGCGCGAAGGCCTTAAATCCCGTCGCCTGCAACTGCAAAGTCAGATGCAGACGCTGCACGTGGTCAGTCCGTTGGCGACCCTCGCCCGTGGTTACAGCATTCTGTTGGACGAGCGCGGCAACGCGATCCGCAGCGCCGCGCAGACCCATACTGGCCAGCGCCTGAAAGCCAAACTCGGCGAAGGCGAGCTGCAAGTGCGGGTCGAAGACAATCACCTGACGCCTGTCACCCTTTCTTTACTGGATTGATCCATGTCGCGTTTTTTCGCTCCGCTGCTGTTGCTGTGCCTGACCTTCAACGCCCACGCCGACAGTTACATCACCCGTCTATTGAACAAACCGGTGCCGGGTGGCGTGGCAGTGGTGGATCTGGGCAGCTCCGCCCAGGCACCGAAAGCCAGCTACCAAGGCAAGCCCGTATTGGTGGTCAAGGAACAGAACAACTGGCTGGCCATCGTCGGCGTGCCGCTGACGGTCAAACCGGGCAGTCAGTCGCTTAGCAGCGGTGGCCGCAACCTGAGCTTCACCGTCGGCAGCAAGAAATACCCGGAACAGCACATCACCCTGAAGAATACGCAGCAGGTCAATCCGAACCCGGAAAATCTCAAGCGCATCGAAGGCGAGCTGGCCGAGCAGATCCGGGCCTACCGCAGCTTCAGTCCGAATACCCCGAGCAACCTGCTGCTGGACAAACCAGTAGATGGGCCGCTGTCGAGCAAGTTCGGCGTGCGCCGCTTCTTCAATGGCGAAGAGCGCAATCCCCACGCGGGCCTCGACTTTGCAGTGCCCGCAGGCACGCCGATCAAAACCCCGGCCGCCGGCAAGGTGATCCTGATCGGGAATTACTTCTTCAACGGCAACACGGTGTTCGTCGACCACGGCCAGGGCTTTATCAGCATGTTCTGCCACATGTCGAAGATCGACGTGAAAGTCGGCCAGCAACTGGCGCGTGGTGACGTGGTCGGGAAAGTCGGCTCAACTGGCCGCGCGACCGGGCCGCATATGCACTGGAATGTCAGCCTGAACGATGCGCGGGTGGATCCGGCGATTTTTATTGGTGCGTTTCAGCCATAAGCAGTGGTTGAGGCTGATGGCCTCTTCGCGGGCTTGTCCGCGAAGGCGGCCTGAGCATCACCGAAACCCGCAGATAAACCGAACACTCCCACTCCCAACCCACTCAACCCTTCTTCTATCGATTGCGCATGGCTGAGACACTGCGCAAACAACAAAACGATCCAGCCTCCTACGAGCAATAAAATCTCGCAAAATCCTGCTTTTCGAGGATTCCTCTCAAAGTTTTTCGACTGCTTGCCATCCTTTCCCCCCGCGGTTAGGGTTGAAGGCATGAAAACCTCTCACACCCTCATTCAGCTCCGCCAGCACCGCAGCCTGTGCCTCGTCAGTGCACGACTGCCGGGCTGAATCGCGGTGCCTCGTCTGACGCTTTACCAGAACATTTGATCCACCGGCAGGCCGCCTTTTTTCGGCCCACACAATAAGGATTTTCCAATGAGCATGCTCAAAGACCCGTCTTCGAAATACCGCGCGTTCCCGACCATCAACCTGCCGGACCGCACCTGGCCATCGAAGACCATCGACGTCGCGCCGATCTGGTGCAGCTCGGACCTTCGTGACGGCAACCAGTCGCTGATCGAGCCTATGGACGCGGTCAAGAAGCTGCGTTTCTGGAAGACCCTGGTCTCCGTCGGCGTGAAAGAAATCGAAGCCTCGTTCCCGGCCGCTTCGCAAACCGACTTCGACTTCGTGCGTACCCTGATCGAAGACGGCCACATCCCGGACGACACCACCATTCAGGTGCTGACCCAGGGCCGTGAAGACCTGATCGCGCGCACCTTCGAATCCCTGCGCGGCGCCAAGAAGGCCATCGTTCACCTGTACAACGCGACCTCCCCTTCCTTCCGCCGCATTGTCTTCAACCAAGACAAGGACGGGATCAAGGCCATCGCCGTGAACGCCGCCAAGCTGTTCGTCAAATATGCCGCCCAGCAGCCGGACACCGAGTGGACCTTCGAATACTCGCCAGAAACCTTCAGCGCCACCGAACTGGAATTCGCCAAGGAAGTCTGCGACGCGGTGATCGAGGTGTGGAACCCGACGCCTGAGCACAAGGTGATCCTCAACCTGCCCGCCACCGTCGAATGCGCCACCCCGAACATCTATGCCGACCAGATCGAATGGTTCGGTCGTCACATCAACCGTCGTGACAGCGTGATCATCAGCCTGCACACCCACAACGACCGTGGCACCGGCGTGGCCGCCACCGAGCTGGGCCTGATGGCCGGCGCCGACCGTGTCGAAGGCTGCCTGTTCGGCAACGGCGAGCGTACCGGTAACGTCGATCTCGTCACCGTGGCATTGAACCTCTACACCCAGGGCGTCGACCCTGAGCTGGACTTCTCCGACATCGACGGCGTGCGCAAAGTCGTCGAAGAATGCAACCAGATTGCGGTGCACCCACGTCACCCGTACGTCGGCGACCTGGTTCACACCGCGTTCTCCGGCTCGCACCAGGATGCGATCCGCAAGGGCTTCGCCCAGCAGCAACCGGACGCCCTGTGGGAAGTGCCGTACCTGCCGATCGACCCGGCCGACATCGGCCGCAGCTACGAGGCGGTGATTCGCGTCAACAGCCAGTCGGGCAAGGGCGGTATCGCTTACCTGCTGGAACAGGAATACGGCATCAGCTTGCCGCGTCGCATGCAGATCGAGTTCAGCCAGGTCGTGCAGCGTGAAACCGATCGCCTGGGCCTGGAGATGACAGCCCAGCAAATCCACGCGCTGCTGCACAGCGAGTACTTGCAGGCCAACACCCCGTATGCGCTGGTCAGCCATCGTTTGCAGGAAGAAAACGGTCACAGCGCCGTGGAAGTCGAAGTTTCCAGCAAAGGTCAGGGCGAAACCAACCTGCACTGGCGCGGCAAGGGCAACGGTGCCCTGGAAGCACTGGTGGCCGGCCTGCCGATCCCGGTGGAAATCATGGACTACAACGAACACGCCATCGGCGCGGGCACCAATGCCAAGGCCGCGGCCTACATTGAACTGCGGGTCAATGGTGAGCGTGCGGTGCACGGCGTCGGCATCGACGAAAACATCACCACTGCCAGCTTCAAGGCCCTGTTCAGCGCGCTGAACCGCTCCCTGAGCCAGCCGGAAGCGAAAGCGGCATAAGCTTCGCAGCAATGCAAAAGGCCCCGGGGTGAGAACCTCGGGGCCTTTTTGTTGATGATCGTTCCCACGCTCCGCGTGGGAATGCCTCAAGGGACGCTCCGCGTCCAGTGACGCGGAGCGTCACGGGCTGCATTCCCACGCAGAGCG
>NZ_AKJT01000086.1 GCF_000282195.1 Pseudomonas sp. GM18 | reverse complement strand
TATCAGTCTGACTCCACAAGCACCCACACGAATTGCTTGATTCAGTTGTTAAAGAGCGGTTGGTTAAGAGCTTTCGTCTCAACCGAGGCGCGCATTCTACAGCAGCCCCTGTTGCTGTCAAGCATTTAAATTTCTTATTTTCTTCAAGAAATTCAACTACTTGCCACCAAGCGAACATCCAAGATGCTCGTTAGCGGGAGGCGAATAATACAGCATTTTATTTAGCGGTCAACAACCTGCTGTAATATTTTTCCTTATCGCCCCGTGCCTTAGGGCGAGTCCGGGCTTTACTGGCTTTAGTCATCGACAAGCCCAGTCCTCCTCGCTAGCTGCGCTATGATCGCGCGCCTCTCTGCGCGCCAAGAGTCTTGAACTGGATGTCCATGCCTTTGCCACTAACTGACGCTCATCAATCACTGCCACCCGTCCTCGTCGGCCCGCTATTGCGGCGCCTGGAACCTACGCGGCTGGTGCTGTGGCTGGTGGGATCGCGTGCGCTTGCGCTGACACTGCGCCTGCAAGGCATTGATATCCACCTCAGTGCGGATCGATGCACGATCATTCCCGTCGGCACTCATGCCTTTGTTCATTTAATAGATGTACCACTAAACACTGCCCTGCCCTGCAACACGTTGATCGAGTACGACCTGCTGATTACCGAGGCGAATGGCGCTCAGGCAGGCATCGCCGAGTGGGCACCTCATCTACTCTATGGCGAAGCGCGTTGCCCGAATTTCGTGTTGCGCTCGCGGATCGATCACCTGCTGCACGGCTCCTGCCGTAAACCTCATCATCCAGCGGCCGATGGCTTGCTGTGCGTCGACCGGCTGCTTGCGTCCGAGCCGGATGCTTGCAAGCGCCCCGCGCTATTAATGATGAGCGGCGACCAGGTGTATGCGGATGATGTCGCGGGGCCAATGTTGCGGGCGATTCATGCCTTGATCGAACGCCTGGGGTTGTTCGACGAACACCTCGACGGTGCGGTGGTCAGCGACAGCGCCAAACTCTACGAACATCCTGCCAGTTACTACCATCGCGCGGATTTGTTACCGGTACTTGAGAGCAACGAAACCCTGCGCGAGCGATTTTTCGGTGGGGTGCGTAAGCCGATTTTCACCAGCAGCAGCGCCGACAATCATTTGGTGACCTTCGCCGAAGTCATCGCCATGTACCTGCTGGTGTGGTCGCCAACGTCCTGGACGCTGATCGCGCCGCAACCACCGACACTGACGCCCGAACGACGCAAGCGTTATGCCCTGGAGCAGACGCGCATCGATGGGTTCAAGGCGGGGTTGGGTGGCGTCGGTCGGGCGATGGCGCATTTGCCATGCCTGATGATTTTCGACGACCACGATATTACCGATGACTGGAATCTTTCCGCGCAATGGGAGGAAACGGCCTACAACCATCCGTTCTCCAAGCGCATCATCGGCAACGCGTTGCTTGCTTATATGTTGTGTCAGGGTTGGGGCAACAACCCGGATGCATTTCGCAGCGTGCTGGAAAAGACCCGTTTATTAAGCGTCGCAGGGCAAGACCATTACCTCGACAGCGAGATCCAGGACGAATTGATCGATGAGCTGCTGAGTTTTCAGCAGTGGCATTACGTGCTGCCCACTCGCCCGGCGCTGGTGGTGCTCGACACTCGCACCCGGCGCTGGCGTAGCGAGATGAACCTCAAGCAGCCGTCGGGCCTGCTCGACTGGGAAGCGCTCAGTGAGTTGCAACAGGAATTGCTTGATCACCCTTCGGCGATCATCGTTTCGCCCGCGCCTATCTTCGGCGTCAAATTGATCGAAACCGTACAGCGAGTGTTCAGTTGGTGCGGTTATCCACTGCTTGTGGACGCCGAAAACTGGATGGCCCACCGCGGCGCAGCGCAGGTGATCCTGAACATTTTCCGACACTCCCGCACACCCGGTAACTACGTGGTGCTGTCCGGTGATGTGCACTATTCCTTCGTCTATGAAGTATTGATCCGACACCGCAAGGCCGGTCCGCGTATCTGGCAGATCACCAGCAGCGGCATCAAAAACGAATTCCCACCCGCCCTGCTCGAATGGTTCGACCGCCTCAACCGTTGGCTCTACTCGCCTCGCTCGCCCCTTAACTGGCTGACCAAACGCCGACGCATGCGCATTGTTCCGCACATCCCAGAACACGCCGAAGCAGGGGAACGGTTGTGGAACTCGGCAGGGATCGGCCAAGTGTTCTTCAATGAAAAGGGCCAGCCACAGGATATTTATCAATTCAATGCGGATGGATCGCCGAAGACGCGAATGATTGCGCCTGAAACGTCCGAAACAGCAGACTGATTTTGACCGAATTGCCATGAGCAATCATTACCCGGCCACCATGAACCTCACCCGTACCCTGATCATCGGCAACTCCGGTTCGGGCAAGAGTTGGCTGGCTAAACAACTGGCTAAGCACCTGCAAGTGCCCTGGATTGATCTCGACCTGATTCACTGGGCATCCGATGAACACAGCATCGCCCGTCCCCGCAACGAAGCACTGGGAATGGCGCGGGTGGCGGCGAGTGAAGAGCGCTGGGTTATCGAGGGTGTTTACGGCTGGATGGTCAGCGAACTTGTGGAGCAGGCCACTGCACTGATCTGGCTGTGTCTGGAGGACGAAGATTGCGTGAACAACATTCGCCAGCGAGAAGCGACGCGGGACGAGAAGGAAGAGTTGCTGATAGCGTTACTCGACTGGGCCGGTAGCTACCGTACTCGCGAAGGATCCAGTGGGTTTGCCGCGCATCAGCGTTTGTTTGAAGGGTTTAGCGGTTCGAAACGCCAACTGGTGAATCAGGCTGAAGTCTTGGCTTTCGTCAGTGCGGTGCTACCAACCGACTGATCGTCCCTGCCGTTTTCTGGCGTGTGAATCGGACTCCTACATTGGACACGGCTAGCTGGCGAGATTGTCAGAATGGGATTACATCGTTCGCAGAAACGTCTTGAAGAAGCTTCAGCGATACTTTGACCCAAGCGTGGATATGTCGTCTGCGTAATGACCACTCGTAGGTGTCGCCTTGTCATCATGTACTCATTTCTGTACGTTCTTTGCATTGAGCGAGGACTACAACATGCAAACCATCAACTACACCACCGCACGTGCACATCTGGCTGAAACCATGGATAGGGTCAACGAAGACCGTGCCCCATTGCTGGTTACCCGCCAGAAAGGCGAACCTGTGGTGATGATGTCTCTGGCGGAGTACAACGCTCTCGAAGAGACAGCCTATCTGCTCCGTTCTCCAGCCAATGCCGAACGACTGATCAAATCAATCGGTAACCTGCGAGCAGGGAAAACCAAAGTCAGGCAACTTATCGAAGAATGAATATCGAGTTCACTCCTGAAGGCTGGGACGACTATTTGTGGTTTCAGCAAAACGATAAGGCCGGGCTCAAACGAATCAACCTGCTGATCAAGGCGATCCTGCGTGAGCCCTTCGAAGGTTTGGGTAAACCTGAACCGCTCAAACACAATCTGAGCGGCCTCTGGTCACGCCGAATCACCTCCGAACATCGTCTGGTTTATGCAATCGAGAATGGTGAGGTGCGCATCGTGCTTTGCAGGTATCACTACTGAGCACATTCAGGCCGCTTTCACCGCCCGCCCCACTCCTCTGACAATCATCTCCACTTCCCGCTCATCGATCGTCAGCGGTGGCAGCAGGCGAATGGTCTTGCCCCGTGTCACGTTGATCAGCAAGCCGTGATCCCGCGCAGCGATCAGGGTCAGGTCGCGGATTGGTTGGGCGAGTTCGATGCCGATCATCAAGCCCTGGCCGCGGATCGCCAGGATGTTCGGGTCGTCGGCCAGTTCGACGCGCAATCTGGCAAGCAGGCGTTCGCCCTGAAGTCTGGCGTTTTCCAGCAGGCCTTGTTCCTCGATGATCTCCAGCACGGTGCAACCCACCCGACACGCCAGCGGATTGCCGCCGAACGTACTGCCGTGGCTGCCGGGTGTGAACAAATCCGCAGCCCTGCCCCGAGCCAGACAGGCACCGATGGGCACTCCGTTGCCCAGGCCTTTGGCCAAGGTCATGACGTCCGGGATGATGCCTTCGTGCTGGAACGCAAACCACTGGCCGGTACGGCCGATGCCGGTCTGGATTTCGTCGAGCATCATTAACCAAGCACGCCGGTCGCAGAGTTCGCGCACCGCTTTGAGATAACCGGACGGTGCCACTTGCACACCACTTTCACCCTGAATCGGCTCCATCAGGATCGCCACAATGCGTGGGCCGTGGGCTTTCTGCGCCTTCTCCAGGGCGGCGAGGTCGCCGAACGGCACTTTGATAAAATCCCCCGGTAACTCGTTAAACCCCAGGCGCACCGCCGGGCCATCGCTGGCCGACAAGGTACCGAGGGTCCGGCCGTGGAATGCGTTCTCCATGACCACTACCAGCGGCTGCTCGATGCCTTTGTGCCAGCCGTAAAGCCGCGCCAGTTTCAGCGCGGTTTCGTTGGCTTCGGCACCGGAATTATTGAAGAACGCCCGCTCCATACCCGACAGCCGAACCAGTTTCTGCGCCAGCTGCTGTTGCCAGTCGATGCTGTACAGGTTGGAGGTGTGCAACAGCAACCCGGCCTGTTCGCTGATGGCCGACACGATTCGCGGATGGGAATGGCCGACGTTGGTCACCGCCACACCCGCCACCGCGTCCAGGTATTCACGACCGGCCTGATCCCACAGGCGCGTGCCCAGGCCTTTGCTGAAACTCAGGGCCAAGGGTTGGTAAGTGCTCATCAGGCAGGTGGCGGTCATGACATCAAGCTCCATCAATGGTCGGTGTTTTTGCAGTATGGTTAGCCACCTGAGCTGGATAAACATTGCAACACTTCAATCATTTTAAAGCTGGGCTTGATAATGGATTTATTTCAGGCAATGACGGTTTACGTAAGAGTGGTGGAAGCCGGCAGCATGACCGCCGCCGCTTTGCAGTGCGAAATGTCCACGACCATGGTCGGCAATCACCTGCGGGCTCTGGAGCAACGATTGGGTGTGCGCCTGCTTAATCGTACGACACGGCGTCAGCGTTTGACGGAATTCGGCACGGCGTACTATCAGCGGTGTCTCGAAGTGCTGGGGCTGGTGGCTGATTCCGAACGCCTGGCCGAACAAACCCTCGATGAGCCGAGCGGCACTCTGCGCATCACCGCACCGCTGACCTTCGGCACCGAACGGCTCGCGCCGGCCCTGAGCGAATTCACCCTGCGCTGTCCGCAAGTCAAACTCGACGTCGTTTTGACCAACCAGCGCCTGGACTTGCTCGACAACGGTTTCGACATAGCGATTCGTCTGGGCACTACCGAATTGTCCAACATGATTTCTCGCCCGCTCATCGACTACACGATGACCTTGTGCGCATCGAAGGAATATCTGGAGCGTCGAGGTACACCGGAAAAACCCGCCGACCTGCAGCACCATGACTGCCTGGCCTTCGCCTACCCGGCCGGAGATGACTGGCATTCGGCCGCCAAGCAATGGCGCCTGAAGGGGCCCGAAGGCGAAGTCATGGTGGCGGTCAGCGGGCCGATGTTGATCAACAGCTCTGCGGGGCTGCATCAAGCGGCGCGAACCGGCATGGGCATCGTGATGGTGCCCGATGCGCTGGTGGAGCAAGACCTTCGGGACGGAAAACTGGTGGCCTTGATGCAGGACTACCAACTGCCAAGTCGGCCGATGAACCTGGTGTACGCCCAAGACCGCTACCGTTTGCCGAAATTGCGCAGCTTCGTCGACTTTGCACTGCAGTGGTGGGGTAAGCACTAGCCGCAGCAATACGCCATGAACTAATCTCCCGACTGACGAGTCACGTTGATATCAGGACGGCAGGGAGACCGATGATGGGTGAGGCATCGAAAATCGAGCCGTTGAAGTTCGATCTGTCAGATTTTAACGAAGACATGCTGCACACCATTCTGGAACTGGTCAGCGATGGCATCTGGGACTGGAACGCCAACACCGGGTTCGTCTACCGCAACCCTGGGTGGTACGAGATGCTCGGCTATTCGCCCCACTCCCTGGATAACAGCGTGTTGACCTGGGAAAACGTGATCCACCCCGACGATTATTCACGGGTCATGGCGTTGTTTGATGACTACCTGGATCAGCGCGCTCCTGGTTATCAGGCTGAGTATCGCTGCCGCATGAGCGATGGCACTTACACCTGGATCGAAGATCGCGGCTACGTGCTGGCACGTAATGCCGACGGCTCGGTGGCGCGAATGGTCGGTGCGCACCGCAGCATCGAAGACAAGAAACGCCTGTTCGAAGAAATGGAGCGGCGTAATCAATCCCTGGAAGCCATCGTCGAAGAACGCACTCGAGAGTTGTCCCGGGTCAATCAGCAGTTACAGATTCAACTCGAAGAAAATCGCAATTTGGCAGAAACCGATGTGCTGACCGGCATCGCCAATCGCTATCGACTGGAGAAAGCCCTGCCCAAGGAATGCGACCGCGCCCAACGCTTTCGCGAACCCCTGTCGCTGATCGCCATGGACCTCGATGACTTCAAAAACATCAACGACCACTACGGTCACGCATTGGGAGATGCAGCGTTGGTGCAAGTGATCGAGAGTGTGAAGTACTGCGTGCGCAAAGGCGATCTGTTGGCGCGCTGGGGCGGTGACGAATTCATCCTGATCCTGCCCAATACCTTGTTGGCCGACGCCAGGTCACTCGCTGAAAGAATCCGTCATGGCCTGACGAGCCTGCTGCCGGTCGGGGACTATCAAGTGACCATGAGTTTTGGCGTGGTGCAACGCTTTGAAGAAGAACAACAGACCGGGTTGCTGGCCCGGGCCGATCAGGCGCTGTATCGGTCGAAGATCGCGGGCAAGAATCTGATTTCGGGTTGAGGCGACTCCGTCCTGCCCGCCGCCTGCCTACATGCCCGCTTTCACCAACACTGGTTTTTCCTGATACCGATCCGGATACAGTTGCTTCAACTGCGACACTTTCGGCAGGTCATTGATCACGATGTAGGGGTACGTCGGGTGCTCGGTCAGGAAGTCCTGATGCTCCTCCTCCGCCGGATAGAAACCGTTGTAGCTTTCCAGCTTGGTGACAATCGGTTTGTTGAACGAATGGGCAGCGTCGAGCTGGGTGATGTAGGCCTGGGCGACGCGTTGCTGTTCGGTGCTTTTCGGGAATAGCGCCGACCGGTACTGAGTGCCTCGGTCCGGGCCCTGGCGGTTGAGTTCAGTGGGGTTGTGGGCCACCGAAAAATAGATCTGCAACAGGGAGCCGTAACTGACCTGAGCGGGATCGAAGGTCACTTCGACGGCCTCCGCATGGCCGGTGTTCCCCTCGCTGACCCGCTCGTATTGAGCGGTATTGGCTGCGCCACCGGCATAACCGGAAACCGCATTCTTCACCCCTTTGACATGCTGAAACACGCCTTGGACGCCCCAGAAGCAACCGCCGGCAAAAACCGCCGTTTCGCTGTGCGCCTGGGTAGTTTCGTCGAGCGTCGGCGCCGGGATGAAGACCGCCTCTTCGGCGCCTGCGAAAGAGAATGCAGAGCACTGACCGATAACGCTGGCGGCGGCCAAACCCAGAAATGTGCGACGCCAGTTGAATGGGGTTTTCATGGGCTGTCTCCTGAATGAATGGGGGCTATCAACCAAACGTAAACGCATACGCCGACACGCCCGGATCGAGAAACTCGATACTGAAGGTCCGGTCCTTTACGCCTGCGGTCTGGCGTACCAGTTGATACAACCGCTGCTCGGTGACGCTGCCGCTGCCATCAGGCGCGACGTCGATACCGTGGGCATCGCCTGGAGGCTTGCCGTCAATCGACACTTTGAAACGCACCGGTTTGCCGTCAACTCCGGGGCCCAACACCAAGTGCAGGTCGCGAGCGTGAAAGCGATAGACGATGCGACTGCCGGGGGCACCTGAGACGGCACGCTCCGGACCGACAGTCCATTGGCCGCCCAGGCTCCAGTCATTGAGAGCCAGTTGTGAGGGTGGGCTATAGGCAGTCGCCTTATCCGGAACCAGGCCGGTTTTAGCAACGAAATGCTCCGCCCGCCGGTAGCCGACATAAGTTTCGGGCGATTGCACTTCATTCATGTCCGGGGCGAGTTGAACACCCTGGGCATTGGCATTGATCAGCCCGTCCGCGACTTTCGCGGCGCCTGCCTCACGCAGCAGTTGCTGAATCACTCGCTCCGATTCGGCGTAGTTGCCTTCACCGAAGTGGTGATAACGAATGCGTCCCTGAGCATCGGCAAAGTAGTGAGCCGGCCAGTATTGATTGTTGAAAGCACGCCAGATCTTGTAGTCGTTATCGATTGCCACCGGGTAGGTGATGCCCAGGTCCTTCATCGCGTTGGTGACATTGCCTACATCCCGCTCGAAGGCAAACTCGGGCGCATGGACACCGATAACCACCAGGCCCTGATCGCGATACTTCTCGGCCCAGGCCTTCACATACGGCAGGGTACGCAGGCAGTTGATGCAGGAGTAAGTCCAGAAGTCCACCAGCACGACCTTGCCCTTCAACGCCTGGGCTGTGAGTGGGGGCGAATTGAGCCATTGCACAGCGCCGTCCAGCGATGGAAGGTTGCCTTCAATCGGCAGCGCGTCCGGCGTCTTCGCGGTCATTTTCATGGCTTCGCCAGCGGCCATCATGCTGCCGGCGGGTTGATCGCCGGCCCGTGGAATCTGCGCCATCATCGCTCCGCTGTTGGCTGGAGTCTTACTGGCCAACCGGTTGACCAGAGCCTGTTCGATACCGCCGGTGGACGCTGTCGAAACCCGCGCCAGAATCCCGGTGTCCAGCCCCAGGGCAATCGCCACCACACCGACCAGCATCGCGGCGCCCAGGCCACGACGTAGCCACTCGCCAGCACCTATCGAGCGCTTCATCGCGGCGAAGACTTTACCGCCCAGCAACAGTGCCGCGGCGAGAGATGTGGCGGCACCGGCCGCGTAAGCCAGTAGCAACAGGGTGGTCGCGATGCTTGCCCCTTGCAGCGCCGCCCCGGTCAGCAGCAAACCCAGAATCGGCCCGGCGCAGGGTGCCCAGAGCAGGCCCGTGGCGACGCCGATCAGGAATGAAGCGCCGGGACGCGGCCGGGCATCGGCGCCAGCGGCTTCCGACAGCCGACCGCCGGCCGCCACCAATGGACGCGTCAGGCGTTCGGCCAGCCGCGGCAGCAACAGCGTCAACCCGAACAGTGCAACGAACAGCAACGCGAGCCAGCGACCGTACTGATTGACTTGCACCACCCAACCGCCGCCCACCGCCGCCAACGAGGCGACGAGCGCGAAGGTCAGCGCCATCCCCGCCAGCAACGGCAAGCCACTTTTCATAAACGGCTGCCCGGTGCGAGCGAAGACAAAGGGCAATACCGGCAGAATGCACGGGCTGACAATTGTCAGCACACCACCGAGATAAGCGAGGACCAGAAGCCACATAACGTCGACCTGCATGAAGTGAGTGAAAGGAAGTGCCCATGAATTACGCCTGTGGCTTGAAGGTCAGCGCCAAGCCGTTCATGCAGTAGCGCAGACCGGTGGGCTTTGGCCCGTCCTCGAAGACATGCCCCAGATGACCGCCGCAACGACGACAGTGCACCTCTTCGCGCAGCACGCCGAAAGAGCGGTCCTGACGGGTAGCCACCGCGTGGTCCAGGGGCGCCCAGAAACTCGGCCAGCCGGTACGGCTGGGGGCGT
>NZ_AKJT01000085.1 GCF_000282195.1 Pseudomonas sp. GM18 | reverse complement strand
CGAAATTGGGTCTGTAGCTCAGTTGGTTAGAGCGCACCCCTGATAAGGGTGAGGTCGGCAGTTCGAATCTGCCCAGACCCACCAATTTTGTGTGGGAAAACCTGTAGAAATACGGGGCCATAGCTCAGCTGGGAGAGCGCCTGCCTTGCACGCAGGAGGTCAACGGTTCGATCCCGTTTGGCTCCACCACTACTGCTTCTGTTGTTGAAAGCTTAGAAATGAGCATTCCATCGTGACGATGGTGAATGTTGATTTCTAGTCTTTGGCTAGATCGTTCTTTAAAAATTTGGGTATGTGATAGAAAGATAGACTGATGGCCACTTTCACTGGTGGTGATCAGGCTAAGGTAAAATTTGTGAGTTTAATCGCGAATTTTCGGCGAATGTCGTCTTCACAGTATAACCAGATTGCTTGGGGTTATATGGTCAAGTGAAGAAGCGCATACGGTGGATGCCTTGGCAGTCAGAGGCGATGAAAGACGTGGTAGCCTGCGAAAAGCTTCGGGGAGTCGGCAAACAGACTTTGATCCGGAGATGTCTGAATGGGGGAACCCAGCCATCATAAGATGGTTATCTTGTACTGAATACATAGGTGCAAGAAGCGAACCAGGGGAACTGAAACATCTAAGTACCCTGAGGAAAAGAAATCAACCGAGATTCCCTTAGTAGTGGCGAGCGAACGGGGACTAGCCCTTAAGTGGCTTTGAGATTAGCGGAACGCTCTGGAAAGTGCGGCCATAGTGGGTGATAGCCCTGTACGCGAAAATCTCTTGGCCATGAAATCGAGTAGGACGGAGCACGAGAAACTTTGTCTGAATATGGGGGGACCATCCTCCAAGGCTAAATACTACTGACTGACCGATAGTGAACTAGTACCGTGAGGGAAAGGCGAAAAGAACCCCGGAGAGGGGAGTGAAATAGATCCTGAAACCGTATGCGTACAAGCAGTGGGAGCCCACTTTGTTGGGTGACTGCGTACCTTTTGTATAATGGGTCAGCGACTTATTTTCAGTGGCGAGCTTAACCGAATAGGGGAGGCGTAGCGAAAGCGAGTCTTAATAGGGCGTCTAGTCGCTGGGAATAGACCCGAAACCGGGCGATCTATCCATGGGCAGGTTGAAGGTTAGGTAACACTGACTGGAGGACCGAACCGACTACCGTTGAAAAGTTAGCGGATGACCTGTGGATCGGAGTGAAAGGCTAATCAAGCTCGGAGATAGCTGGTTCTCCTCGAAAGCTATTTAGGTAGCGCCTCATGTATCACTGTAGGGGGTAGAGCACTGTTTCGGCTAGGGGGTCATCCCGACTTACCAAACCGATGCAAACTCCGAATACCTACAAGTGCCGAGCATGGGAGACACACGGCGGGTGCTAACGTCCGTCGTGAAAAGGGAAACAACCCAGACCGTCAGCTAAGGTCCCAAAGTTATGGTTAAGTGGGAAACGATGTGGGAAGGCTTAGACAGCTAGGAGGTTGGCTTAGAAGCAGCCACCCTTTAAAGAAAGCGTAATAGCTCACTAGTCGAGTCGGCCTGCGCGGAAGATGTAACGGGGCTCAAACCATACACCGAAGCTACGGGTATCACTTAGGTGATGCGGTAGAGGAGCGTTCTGTAAGCCTGTGAAGGTGAGTTGAGAAGCTTGCTGGAGGTATCAGAAGTGCGAATGCTGACATGAGTAACGACAATGGGTGTGAAAAACACCCACGCCGAAAGACCAAGGTTTCCTGCGCAACGTTAATCGACGCAGGGTTAGTCGGTCCCTAAGGCGAGGCTGAAAAGCGTAGTCGATGGAAAACAGGTTAATATTCCTGTACTTCTGGTTATTGCGATGGAGGGACGGAGAAGGCTAGGCCAGCTTGGCGTTGGTTGTCCAAGTTTAAGGTGGTAGGCTGAGATCTTAGGTAAATCCGGGATCTTAAGGCCGAGAGCTGATGACGAGTGTTCTTTTAGAACACGAAGTGGTTGATGCCATGCTTCCAAGAAAAGCTTCTAAGCTTCAGGTAACCAGGAACCGTACCCCAAACCGACACAGGTGGTTGGGTAGAGAATACCAAGGCGCTTGAGAGAACTCGGGTGAAGGAACTAGGCAAAATGGCACCGTAACTTCGGGAGAAGGTGCGCCGGTGAGGGTGAAGCACTTGCTGCGTAAGCCCACGCCGGTCGAAGATACCAGGCCGCTGCGACTGTTTATTAAAAACACAGCACTCTGCAAACACGAAAGTGGACGTATAGGGTGTGACGCCTGCCCGGTGCCGGAAGGTTAATTGATGGGGTTAGCTAACGCGAAGCTCTTGATCGAAGCCCCGGTAAACGGCGGCCGTAACTATAACGGTCCTAAGGTAGCGAAATTCCTTGTCGGGTAAGTTCCGACCTGCACGAATGGCGTAACGATGGCGGCGCTGTCTCCACCCGAGACTCAGTGAAATTGAAATCGCTGTGAAGATGCAGTGTATCCGCGGCTAGACGGAAAGACCCCGTGAACCTTTACTATAGCTTTGCACTGGACTTTGAATTTGCTTGTGTAGGATAGGTGGGAGGCTTTGAAGCGTGGACGCCAGTTCGCGTGGAGCCATCCTTGAAATACCACCCTGGCAACTTTGAGGTTCTAACTCAGGTCCGTTATCCGGATCGAGGACAGTGTATGGTGGGTAGTTTGACTGGGGCGGTCTCCTCCTAAAGAGTAACGGAGGAGTACGAAGGTGCGCTCAGACCGGTCGGAAATCGGTCGTAGAGTATAAAGGCAAAAGCGCGCTTGACTGCGAGACAGACACGTCGAGCAGGTACGAAAGTAGGTCTTAGTGATCCGGTGGTTCTGTATGGAAGGGCCATCGCTCAACGGATAAAAGGTACTCCGGGGATAACAGGCTGATACCGCCCAAGAGTTCATATCGACGGCGGTGTTTGGCACCTCGATGTCGGCTCATCACATCCTGGGGCTGAAGCCGGTCCCAAGGGTATGGCTGTTCGCCATTTAAAGTGGTACGCGAGCTGGGTTTAGAACGTCGTGAGACAGTTCGGTCCCTATCTGCCGTGGACGTTTGAGATTTGAGAGGGGCTGCTCCTAGTACGAGAGGACCGGAGTGGACGAACCTCTGGTGTTCCGGTTGTCACGCCAGTGGCATTGCCGGGTAGCTATGTTCGGAATAGATAACCGCTGAAAGCATCTAAGCGGGAAACTAGCCTCAAGATGAGATCTCACTGGGACCTTGAGTCCCCTGAAGGGCCGTCGAAGACTACGACGTTGATAGGTTGGGTGTGTAAGCGCTGTGAGGCGTTGAGCTAACCAATACTAATTGCCCGTGAGGCTTGACCATATAACACCCAAGCAATTTGCTGCTCCTAGTTGAATAAACGAAAGAGGCCAGATTGCGGTGTGTGAAGACGCAATGAACCG
>NZ_AKJT01000084.1 GCF_000282195.1 Pseudomonas sp. GM18 | reverse complement strand
GCTGCGCGGCCGAACGCAGCCTCGCAGGCTCGGCAGCTGCTACGGGACCGAGTCATTCGGCTATTCGGTCAGCGCACTCAATATTTTGTGAGCGATTTTGATCCGCTCCGGGTTCGGGTAGTTTTTGTTGGCCAGGATCACGATGCCGATGTCCTTCGCCGGGATAAAGGCGACGTAGGCGCCGAAGCCGCCGGTTGAGCCGGTTTTATTGATCAGCACAGCGTCGCGTTGAGGTTGTGGCGGGGTCAGCCACTGGACTTCATGGGCCTCAAACGCCATCTGCGACGAGTTGCCGGCCAGTAAAGTGTCGAGCGTCACCGGGTAGTTGTAGAGCTCCCATCCCAACCCTTGAGTCATGCCGCCAACCGTGTAGTAACCGGTATGAGTGATGGCGATCGCTTGCTGCAAGGGTTTTTCCAGCGAAGCCGGATTCATGTTCGCCTCAACATAGCGAAGCAGGTCCGAGGCGCTGGTTTTCACGCCGTACGCTTCGGAATCCAGCGCGCCCGGCTCGACCCGCACAGGTTTGTCGTCC
This sequence comes from Pseudomonas sp. GM18, assembly GCF_000282195.1. GTDB lineage: Bacteria > Pseudomonadota > Gammaproteobacteria > Pseudomonadales > Pseudomonadaceae > Aquipseudomonas. The sequence continues at coordinate 37,825 of NZ_AKJT01000084.1, read as the reverse complement.
TTGGTGTAACCCTGGGCGTAAAGCCCCATCTGATTCTGCGGCACCTTGAGGTAGCTGTGCTTGAGGCCAAGTTTGGGTAGCAAGGTTTTTTCCATCAGCTCATCGAACGGCGCCTCCATGCTGTGGGCCGCCAGATAGCCGAACAACCCCAGGCTGGGGTTTGAATACTGGCGATGAGTGCCGGCGGCGTAAGTCGGTTTCCATTGCTTGAAATAGCCGAGCATTTTGTCCTGATGGTCTGCCTCGCTGGGGAATTGCAGGGGCAGGCCGCCGGCGGTGTAGGTGCCGAGTTGCAGCACGCTGATATTGTCGAACGCACTGCCGCGCAAGGCCGGCAGCACCTGGCTGGCGTTGTCCGACAAGGACAGTTTGCCGGTCGCCTGGGCATAGGCGGCGAGGGTGGCGGTGTAGGTTTTGCTCACCGAACCGATCTCGAACAGGGTGTTTTCGGTGACGGCTTTGCCGTTTTCTTTCGAGGCTACGCCGTAGTTAAAGTAATGCGGCTGACCATGGACGGTGATTGCGACCGCGAGGCCGGGGATCTTCTGTTGCTGCATCACCGGTTCGATGGCGGCTTTAACGATGGTTTCGATGCGCTCGTCAGCAAAGCTGTGGCTGGCACCGAGGAGAAGTGCGAAAGCGCTGTAGGATATGAGTTTCTTCTGATTTTTTTTACGCATGATTGAGACGCTGTCCATGATTGTTCGTGGTGTTAACCGCTACACTCCGAGCGGTTTTTCAAGGCGGTCCGCTATTGGGCGAGCCAAATCTAGGCAGTTTGGCGAAGACCGGCAAACGACGATATTTCGGATGAGCCATTAGAAAATTTTGGGGGGTGGCATGATTCGACCTCATCTGCCGCTGAATGCGCTGCGTGCTTTCGAGGCCTCGGCGCGCCATTTGAGTTTCACCCGGGCGGCGGTGGAGTTGTGCGTCACGCAGGCGGCGGTGAGTCATCAGGTCAAAAGCCTTGAGGCCCAGCTTAACGTGACCTTGTTCAAACGCCTGCCCCGCGGGCTGATGCTGACCAGCGAAGGGGAAACCCTGCTGCCGGTGTTGCGCGAATCCTTCGACCGGATCGCCGAAACCCTGGGGCGTTTCGAGGGCGGGCATTTTCGTGAGGTATTGACGGTGGGCGCCGTAGGGACGTTCGCGGTCGGTTGGCTGTTGCCGCGATTGGCGGATTTTCAGAAGAAACATCCGTTCATAGATTTGCGTCTGTCGACCAACAACAATCGGGTGGACGTGGCAGCCGAAGGCCTGGATTACGCCATTCGCTTTGGCGCGGGGGCGTGGCACGGGATTGAAGCGGTGCGGTTGATCGAGGCTCCGCTGTCGGTGCTCTGCGTGCCAGAGATTGCCCGGCAATTGCACACGCCAGAGGATCTGTTGCAACAGACACTGTTGCGCTCCTATCGCACGGACGAATGGTCGGAGTGGTTTCAGGCGACCGGTCTTTCGGCCCATGCAGTGCTGCCCCGAAGCATCGTCTTCGATTCTTCTCTGGCGATGATGGAGGCGGCGCTGCAAGGGGCGGGCGTTGCCTTGGCGCCACCGCTGATGTTTGCCCGACAACTGGCGGCGGGTGCAATCGAGCAACCGTTCGCCATCGGGATCACCACCGGCAGCTACTGGCTGACCCGCTTGCAGTCGCGCCCCGAAACGTCGGCGATGGCGGTGTTCCGGGGCTGGCTGCTGCAAGCGGCCCAGATGAAATAGTGTGGACACCACTCCTTGTGGGAGCGGTGTTTCCAGAGGTTTAGCGCACCAGGCACGGCCGCTTGTTATCGAACTTCCATCCCGGAATCAGAAACTGCATTGCCACGCTGTCATCCCGTGCGCCCAATCCCATGCCTTTGTACAGTTCATGGGCCTTGGCCAGTTGATCGACGTCCAGCTCAACTCCCAGGCCAGGTTTTTTCGGTACTTGCACGCAGCCATCGACGATTCGCAGCGGCAACTGGGTCAGGCGCTGGCCGTCCTGCCAGATCCAGTGGGTGTCGATGGCCGTGATCTCGCCCGGCGCGGCGGCCGCGACGTGGGTGAACATGGCCAGGGAAATATCGAAGTGGTTGTTGGAATGCGAACCCCAGGTCAGACCCCATTCATGGCACATCTGCGCCACCCGCACCGAGCCCTGCATGGTCCAGAAGTGTGGGTCGGCCAACGGAATGTCTACTGACTGCATCTGGATCGCGTGGCCCATTTCCCGCCAGTCGGTGGCGATCATGTTGGTCGCGGTTTTCAGGCCCGTGGCCCTACGAAACTCGGCCATGACTTCACGGCCCGAGTAACCGTTTTCCGCCCCGCACGGGTCTTCGGCGTAAGCCAGAACGTGATGCTGATCCCGGCACAGGCGGATCGCTTCCTTGAGCGACCAGGCGCCATTCGGGTCGAGGGTGATGCGCGCATCGGGGAAGCGTTCGGCGAGGGCGGTGACCGCTTCGATTTCCTCGTCGCCACTCAACACGCCGCCCTTGAGTTTGAAGTCCTTGAAGCCATAGTGGGCGTGAGCGGCGACCGCCAGGCGCACCACGGCGTCGGCGCTCATGGCTTTTTCGTGACGCACGCGGAACCAGTCGTTGTCGGCGTCCGGTTCGCTGCGATAGGCCAGATCGGTTTCGTTGCGATCACCGACGTAAAACAGGTAGCCGAGCATCTTCACTTCGTCGCGCTGCTGGCCTTCGCCGAGCAAAGCGGCGACCGGCACGTCCAGGTGCTGACCGAGCAAGTCGAGCAGGGCGGCTTCCAGGCCGGTGACCGCGTGAATGGTGATGCGCAGGTCGAACGTCTGCAAACCGCGACCACCGGCATCGCGATCGGCGAAGGTCTGGCGCACTTGATTAAGGATCTTCTGGTAGGTGCCGATCGGGCTGCCGACCACCAGTGAGCGCGCGTCTTCCAGGGTCTGGCGAATGCGTTCGCCGCCGGGTACTTCGCCGACCCCGGTGTGGCCGGCGTTGTCCTTGAGGATCACGATATTGCGGGTGAAGAACGGGCCATGGGCGCCGCTCAGGTTGAGCAGCATGCCATCGTGGCCGGCCACCGGCACAACCTGCATGCTGGTGATAATCGGGGCTTTTGCGGCTTCTTGTGGGTTCATGCTCTTGTCCTTTAAAACCAATGTTCAGGCGTGATGAGGTGCTGATTTGCCCAGTGCAACGGCAGGTGCGGGTTTCGGTTTATTGCGCGCGGCGAAGACGATGATTGCGGCGATGATCGAGGTGGCAGCCAGGCCGTACAGCCCGCTCTGGATTGAACCGGTGTGCTCCTCCAGCAAACCGAAGGTGGTTGGCGCCACGAAGCCGCCAAGGTTGCCCACCGAGTTGATCAGCGCGATCACGCCGGCAGCGATCCGCGCATCCAGGTATGCCTGAGGAATCGGCCAGAACAGCGACGAAGCTGACTTGAAACCCAGTGCGGCGAAGCAGATCGCAACGAAGGCGAAGATCGGCCCGCCGGTGGTGGACATGAACATCCCCACAGCAGCGATCAGCAGGGCAGTGGCGACCCAGGCTTGCTGGTGCTTCCATTTGCCCGACAGCGAGGCAAAGGCGTACATGCCGACGATCGACAGCAACCACGGAATCGAGTTGAACAAGCCGACCTGGATGTCGCTCAGGTCGCCCATTTTCTTGATGATGCTCGGCAGCCAGAAGGTCGCGGCATAGATGGTCAATTGAATGAAGAAGTAGATCAGGCAGAACAGAATGATCTGGCGATCCTTGAGCAGTGTACCCAGCGACGGTTTGATCGGCGTCGCGGCTTCGCGGGCCAGTTGTTCGTCATCGATGGCTTTGACCAGCGCGTCCTGTTCAGCAAGGGTCAGCCATTTGGCGTCGTGGGGTTTGGAGTCCAGCCAGAACCAGACGAACACGCACAACCCGACCGAGAACATGCCCTCGATGAAATACATCCATTGCCAGCCGTGCATGCCCAAGCCGTTGATTTGCAGCAGCAACCCCGACAGCGGGCCGGAGATCAACGACGCAATCGCCGAGCCGCTGAGGAAGATCGCAATCGCCTTGCCGCGTTCCACACCGGGCAACCAGCGGGTGAAGTAATAAATCACTCCGGGGAAGAATCCGGCCTCGGCCACACCGAGCAGAAACCGCAGGATGTAGAAGTGGGTTTCGTTCTGGATGAACGCCATGCAAGCGGCCACCAGGCCCCAGGTCAGCATGATGCGGGTCAGCCAGATTCGCGCGCCGACTTTTTGCAGGAGGATGTTGGAGGGGACTTCGAACAGCGCGTAACCGATGAAGAACAGACCGGCACCGAGGCCGTAGGCGGCAGCGCCAATGCCCAGGTCATGTTCCATGTGGGCGCGGACGAAGCCGATGTTCACGCGGTCGATGTAGTTGACGATGAACATGATCACGAACAGCGGCAGGACGTGACGTTTCACTTTCGAGATGGCGGACTTCAGGACCGAATCGGCGCCATCGTGCATCCGGGGTATGGATGTATTCACTGGTTTTTCTCCCACTCGTTATTTTTATGCGGGGTGTGGCTGGGTGTTGCGTTGTTGATAGACATCATACAACTGAATTTTTTGATTCGACAAGCGCAGCAGTCCAATAAAATGGCTATTTATTTGGTTTTTTCTATGCTTTTTCTGGTCGGGCGTGGGGGTGCGATGGTGCTTGAGTGGTCAATTTGTTGAGTGTTGTCATACAAGTTTGCTGCTGTTTTCTGAAGATTCCAGGCGATCCCGGTGCTACGATCCGGGTAGCCCTGCTTTACGGATAATCACCATGCAAGAAGACATCGACGCACCCGCCCGCAAGCGCGCTCACAACCTGGCCCATGATCTGGTGGCCAAGCTGACCCAGAGCATCCTGCTCGGCCAGATGCTGCCGGGGGACAAGCTGCCGTCGGAGAACTCGATTGTTCAGGAGCATGGGGTCAGCCGCACCGTGGTGCGCGAGGCGATTTCGAAATTGCAGGCTTCAGGGCTGGTGGAAACCCGTCACGGCATCGGCACCTTTGTCATCGAGCGCGCGCCGGAGCAGGGGCTGCGACTGAATGTCGATACCGCGCTGGGGGTGCGCAGCATTCTGGAGTTGCGCATGGGCCTGGAAACCCAGGCCGCCGCGCTGGCAGCGGTGCGTCGCACCGATCAGCAATTGGCGCAGATGCGTGAAGCGCTGGATGACTATCAAAGTTTGCTGGCCAACAACGACAGCTGCGTCGAAGCCGACAAACGCTTCCACCTGCTGATCGCCGAAGCCACCGGCAACGTGTGCTTCACCGAGATCATGCAGCACCTGGGCAATGCGATGATTCCGCGCACCCGGGTCAATGCCGCCGAGCGCGGGTCAGCGGATTTGAGCAAGCTGGGGCAACTCGCCAACCTCGAACACGAGGCGATTCTCAACGCCATCAAACGCCAGGATCCGGATGCAGCGCGAGCAGCGATGTGGTTGCACCTGACCAACAGCCGCGACCGCTTTTCGGCGGGCGGCAGCTGATTCGTCAGTGCGTAGGAGCGAGGCTCGTCGCTCAGATTTCTTAACTCACACCAACATCGCGCATCAGCAATCCATAACGCAAATCCACCGCGTCCGGTATCGGCAAATACACCGTATGCCCATCCCCGGGCGCCACTTCTATCGACTCGCCTTTGAGATTTTGCAGTTGATGCAAATCAAAGTGGAAGTTGCCCTTGGGCGTCATCAGTTCCATGTGATCGCCCAGACCAAAACGATTCTTCACCCGCACCTCGGCCAGCCGGTCACGGCGTTCGCCGGTCAACTCCCCAACGAACTGCTGGCGCTCCGAAACCGAGCTGCCGTTCTGGTAGTTCTGATATTCGTCATGCACATGCCGACGCAGAAAACCTTCGGTGTAGCCGCGCTGAGCGAGGGATTCCAGATCGGTCATCAAGCTGCGATCGAACACCCGGCCAGCCACCGCATCATCAATCGCGCGGCGGTAAACCTGGGTGGTGCGCGCGCAATAGAAATGCGATTTGGTCCGGCCTTCGATCTTCAGTGAATGCACGCCCATTTGTGTCAGGCGCTCGACGTGCTGGACAGCGCGCAGGTCCTTGGCGTTCATGATGTAGGTGCCGTGTTCATCCTCGAATGCCGGCATCAGTTCGCCAGGGCGATTGGCCTCTTGCAACAGGAACACCTGATCGGTCGGCGTACCGAGGCCCAGAGTCGGTTCGGGTGAGTAGTGCTGGACGATTTCACCCAGTTGATTTTCGCTGGCCGGTGTCGCCGAGTATTTCCAGCGACAGGCATTGGTGCAACTGCCCTGATTGGCGTCACGCTTGTTCATATAGCCCGACAACAGGCAGCGCCCGGAATAGGCCATGCACAACGCGCCGTGCACAAACACTTCCAGCTCCATCGCCGGGACGTACTGACGGATTTCGGCGATTTCTTCCAGCGACAGTTCGCGGGACAGGATGATCCGGCTCAAGCCCTGTTGCTGCCAGAACTCGACGCTGGCCCAGTTCACCGTGTTGGCTTGCACCGACAGGTGGATCGGCATCTGCGGGAAGTGCCGGCGCACCAGCATGATCAGGCCGGGGTCGGACATGATCAACGCGTCCGGCGCCATGCCGATTATCGGCTCCAGGTCCTTGAGGAACGTTTTCAGTTTGGCGTTGTGCGGGGCGATGTTCACCACCACATAAAAGCGCTTGCCCTGCGCCTGGGCCTCGCTGATGCCAAGCGCGAGGTTGGCGTGATCGAATTCGTTGTTGCGCACCCGCAGGCTGTAGCGCGGCTGGCCGGCGTACACCGCGTCGGCGCCATAGGCGAAGGCATAACGCATGTTTTTCAGGGTGCCGGCAGGGGCGAGCAGTTCCGGGGGGATGAGTGGCATGGCGCAGGTCATGGCAGTGTCGATCGCAAAAGCCGGCAAGGGTAAGCGGCCTGCACGCGGGGTTTATTGATCTGGATCTATGCTTGACCAACAAGCAGATGGCACTCGCACCAGCCGTGGCGGACTAAACATAAGCTGCTCTGGGGGGTGTTGATGGCATTCCTGTCGCTGTTGCTGGCGGTGGGGGGGGCGGGTATCGTCTGGGTCATGTCGAGCCGGGCGATTTTCGTCGATATCAAACAGCGGGTTCAGCCGCCTTAAGCGCTGAGCTGGCCTGAACCGATGCGTTGCGACAGGGCTTGGGCGTCGGGAAGCGAAGTGAGCGGACCGCTGATCGGTTCGCCGTCCTGCACCAGATACCAGCAGGCGAGCAATCCCAGCGCTCTGAGCGGTGCGGGAACGGCGCTGCCGATAACGGACATAATCTGAACCTGAGCCATAAGTGCCTCCATCAATCTATGGGGCCACCTTACGGACCGGACGCTTGAACGGACAATCAACACTTTCGATAGTCGTCATTGATGCCGGTGAGTGTTGGCGGTCAATCCACGACTTGATCGAGCATATGCATGACTTCCTGCTCATTGAGCAGGCCTTTGCGCACCAGGTTTTGCGTCAGCAGCGAGAGAAACTTGGCGCTGCGATGGCCTTCCAGGTGCTTGAGTTCGGTCAGTGCGTTGTACACCTTGCTGGAAGTGCACAGGCCGACAATGCGGTGCGGGTTTTGTGTGGGCATGAGCTCGTCCTTGTTTTTATCAACCTGTTGTTTATGGACAAATACAAGCTTGCGGGCCTGTCATGACATAAATATGACCAACTTTACTTGCCGGCACTGTCCCGACAGCGACCTTGACGAGATTTATTCAGACTTCGCTCGCCCTGTGGCCACAAAAAAGGCCCCGCTGTTGAGGCGGGGCCTGATGAGTCCGTTACCAGCGGTCGCCACGGTAGTAACCATGGGGAGGGCCCCAGTAGCCGTGCGGTGGGCCATAGCCGCGTGGTGGACCGTAATAAATCGGTGCCGGGCGGTAGTAGATCGGTTGTTGGACGTAGACCGGCGCCGGTTGATAGTAGACAGGCGGTGGCTGTACGTACACCGGTTGAGGCTGAACGTAAACCGGTTGCTCTACATACACCGGCCGGTCGCGACCGATAATTGCCGAGCCGATGATTGCCGAGCCGACGATCGCACCAAACACAGCCGGACCTTCCCAGCCACGACCACCTGCTTCTGCCTGCCCTGCGATAGCGAGAGCACCGATCAGCAAGGCTACTGTGGGGATTTTACGGATCATGATAAGTCCTCGGTTCTTCGACCCGGCGCTTGCGCCTGCAATAGGCACAAGTTGTCGCGGGGATACTTCTAAGACAGCTTTTTTTTGAAAATCAGCACAGCCGTTGGGTAAATTTTGTGTAAGGTCTGTACCGGTTTCTTTACCGTGCTGTGTGCCTGGTACAGACAGACCTTTATGATCGACCACAATCGGGTGGAATGGTTATTTCCGTCCATCTGAAAGTGCTATTGAAGGAGATTCGGATGCAGATGAACCCCAACAAAGACACCCAGTTGTGCATGTCACTCTCGGGGCGCCCCGGCAATTTCGGCCTGCGGTTTCACAATCATCTGTACGAACAACTGGGGCTGAATTTTTACTATAAGGCCTTCAGCAGCCAGGACCTGACGGGGGCTGTCAGCGGCATTCGTGCGTTGGGCATTCGGGGTTGCGGCGTGTCGATGCCGTTCAAGGAGGCTTGCATCGCGCTGGTCGATGAGCTGGACGCATCGGCTGAAGCTATTCAATCGATCAACACTATTGTCAACACTGGCGGCCATCTCAAGGCCTACAACACCGATTACATCGCCGTCGCCCAGTTGCTTGAAACCCATCAGGTGCCCAAGGATTCGACCTTTGCCCTGCGCGGCAGCGGCGGCATGGCCAAGGCCGTGGCCAGTGCCTTGCGCGATGGCGGCTACAAAAACGGCCTGATCGTGGCCCGCAACGAACGCGCCGGGCGTGCCCTGGCCGAATCGCTGGGCTACCAATGGCAGGCGGAACTGGGCGCTCAACGCCCGCAGATGCTGATCAACGTCACGCCGATCGGCATGACCGGCGGCCCGGAAGCCGATCAACTGGCGTTCCCCCCTGAAGCCATCGCTGCTGCCGAAACTGTCTTCGATGTGGTGGCGATCCCCTCGGAAACACCGCTGATCGTGCATGCTCGTGCCGAAGGCAAGCGGGTGATCACCGGGCTGGAAGTGATTGCCATCCAGGCGCTGGAACAGTTCGTGCTGTACACCGGCGTGCGGCCGACCGATGAGCAGTTCCAGAAAGCTGTGGCGTTTGCCCGGAGCTGAATTCCGATTATTGGTTGGACCTGTGGCGAGGGAGCTTGCTCCCGTTCGGCTGCGAAGCAGTCGCAAGGCCGGCAAAAACTCGGTGTGCCAGATGTGATGCGTTGACTGCTTTGGGGCCGCTTCGCGACCCAGCGGGAGCAAGCTCCCTCGCCACAGGGAGCTCGGGAGCACGGGGTTATTCGAGGCGCGCCAGGCGTTCTTCCAGCGCCGCAATCCGCGCTTCAAGTTCTTCGATTCGCTCAACCGACACTCCGCCACTGGCGCCGCGTTCCACCGGGTTCTGCCGGGCGGCGAGGATCGCTTCGATATCCGTCGGATCGCCCAGCGCATGCATGTAACGATCTTCGCGCTGGCCGGCCTGGCGCGGGATCAACAGCGCCAGGCCTCGGGCGATCAAGCGCTCCAGTTGATGCACCACCTGCTCGGCATCTTCGAAGTCATGCATGCGACCGCTGCGGGTCAGCAGTTCGTTGACCGTCTGCGGACCGCGCAGGAACAACAGCCCCGTCAGAATCACCTGTGCCGGCACCAGTTCCAGCGCCTTGTCGACCCGATGTTCCCAGCGGTCGGCGCGGCTGCCCATCACCAGTCGGGTGAAGCCACGACCTTCAAGGGCCCGCAGGCTCTGGCCGACCTGGCCCTGGCTGAGGTTCATCACCGGTTCGCGGCTGGTTTTCTGGTTGCAGGCAATCACCAGGGCATTGAGGGTCAGCGGATAGGTTTCCGGGCTGGTGGCCTGTTTCTCGATCAACGAGCCCAGAATGCGGATTTCCGTGCTGTTGAGCCGCGGTTCGTCGAAGGTCGTCTCTTGTTCAGTGCTCATCGCGCTTTTCCCTAGGCAGTCGAGCCGCCTAGCCTAATCCTTGCTGGATAAAAGACAAGTCGCAGGGCACGCCGGCATGGCTATAATCGCTCCACGTTTTTTACTCCTGTCACCACACGAGACTGCCATGACTATTTCCCTGTACGCCGCTTCCGTTCCGGTTTTCCAGCAAATGCTCAACGCCCTGAGCAACAACCTGAGCAAGGCTGAAGCTCACGCCACCGCGAAAAACATCGACCCGAACGCGTTCCTGCAGGCCCGTCTGTACCCGGACATGTTCCCGCTGGTGCGTCAGGTGCAGATCGCCGTTGATTTCGCCAAGGGTGTTTCGGCGCGTCTGGCTGAAGTCGAACTGCCGAAATACGACGACACCGAAACCACCTTCGCCGAACTGCAAGCATTGATCGCCAAGGTCCTGGCCTTCATCGGCGAGATCAAACCCGAGCAGATCGACGGCAAGGAAGGCATCGAAATCGTGACCCGTCCAGGCACTCCCAAAGAGAAGCGCTTCACTGGCCAGGCTTACCTGCTGAGCTACGGTCTGCCGCAGTTCTTCTTCCACGTCACCACCGCTTACGCGCTGCTGCGTCACAACGGTGTGGAAGTGGGCAAGCGCGATTACATGGGCGCGTTCTAAACCACCCAAAGCACAAAAAAGCCCGCCAAGGTGTAAGCCTTGGCGGGCTTTTTCGTTGTTGCAGGTGCGTCGTTATGCCAAACGCTGCGCCTTCAACTCTTCACCCTGGCACGCCGCCGCGGTGAACAGCACGTCGGTGGAGGAGTTCAGCGCGGTTTCCGCCGAGTCCTGCAACACACCGATGATGAAGCCGACCGCCACCACTTGCATGGCGATTTCGCTCGGGATGCCGAACAGGCTGCACGCCAGTGGAATCAGCAGCAACGAACCGCCAGCCACGCCCGAGGCGCCACAAGCACAGATTGCCGCGACGATGCTGAGCAGAATGGCCGTCGGAATATCCACGGCGATGCCCAGGGTGTGCACGGCGGCCAGAGTCAGTACCGTGATGGTGATCGAGGCGCCGGCCATGTTGATGGTCGCGCCGAGGGGGATCGATACCGAATAGGTGTCTTCGTGCAGGCCCAGTCGTTTGCTCAATTCCAGGTTGACCGGAATGTTCGCCGCCGAGCTGCGGGTGAAGAACGCGGTGATACCGCTCTCGCGCAGGCAGATGAGTACCAGCGGATACGGGTTGCGACGCAGCTTCCAGAACACGATGGCCGGGTTCATCACCAGCGCCACGAACAGCATGCAACCCAGCAGCACCGCCAGCAGGTGCATGTAGCCGATCAAGGCGCCGAAACCGGAAGTGGCGAGGGTAGAAGCCACCAGGCCGAAGATTCCCAGCGGCGCAAAACGAATCACCAGGCGCACGATCACGGTCACGCCATTGGACAGATCGTCCAGCACTTCGCGCGTCGTCTCGCCAGCATGGCGGATCGCAATGCCCATGCCGATCGCCCACGCCAGAATGCCGATGAAGTTGGCGTTCATCAGTGCGCTGACCGGGTTATCAACCACGCTCAGCAGCAGGCTTTGCAGCACTTCGCTAATGCCACCCGGTGCGGTTACCGCAACGTCCTGGGTCGACAGCACCAGGCTCGACGGAAACAGCGTACTGGCGATCACTGCAACCACGGCTGCGGCGAAGGTGCCCAGCAGGTACAGAAACAGGATCGGCCGGATATGGGTTTCCTGGCCGTGCTTGTGGTTGGCAATTGAAGCCATGACCAGCACGAACACCAGAATCGGCGCGACAGCCTTGAGCGCCGACACGAATACTTTGCCGATGAAGGCGGTGGATTTGGCCACCTCGGGCACGAACAGGGCCAGGGCAATCCCGGCGATCAGGCCGATGATGATTTGCGTGACCAGGCTGCTGCGTTTCAGGCGTTGCAAGAGAGAAGGGGATGAAGCGGTCATAACGGTATCTCTGATTTTATTAGGGTGCAGGGTTCCTTGGCTCATGCAGCAAAAAGCCGGGCAGGCCACATGGAGGAACCGAAGGGGGCGCCACATCAATGCCAATCAATGGCCGATGAGCAAGGTGTCAATCTCGCGGGTCGCGGACTTTATCACAGCGTAGCCGCGATCCTTCAGACCTGTGACGATCTGCCACCCGATTGTTCAACGCGATTTGCAGGTTCGTGCAACCTCGTTTGGAAACACTCTGTTAAGCTTCGCCATCCTCATTTTCTAGTTCTGCCAGTGGGCCTTCGGGCTATCGCTGGTGTCGTCGTTTTCCTGGAGTTTTGCATGCTGTTGCCCATTCTTCTGTTGTCCGCCGCCGGTTTCACGGTGCTGACCACGGAATTCATCATCGTCGGCCTGTTGCCGGCAATCGCCCGTGACCTGGACGTCAGCATCCCTCAAGCGGGTTTGCTGGTGACCCTGTTTGCGTTCACCGTGGCCGCGTTCGGGCCGTTCCTGACGGCGTACTTCGCAAGGTTTGAGCGGCGCAAACTGTTCATCAGCGTGCTGATCATGTTCGGCCTGGCCAACACGCTGGCGGCATTTGCGCCGAACATCTGGGTGATGGCCATTGCCCGGTTGATTCCGGCGCTGGGCTTGCCGGTGTTCTGGGCGTTGGCCAGTGAAACCGCGGTGGACATCGTCGGGCCGGACTACGCTGGGCGGGCGATTGCCAAGATCGGTTTCGGCATCGTCTGCGCCACGGTGTTCGGCATTCCGGTGGGTACGCTGATTTCCGACGCATTCGGCTGGCGCAGTGCTTTCGGCATTCTGGCGGTGATCGCGTTTGCCAAGGCGCTGCTGCTGTTTATCTACCTGCCGAAAACCAGCCTGCACCAGCATCAGGTGAGTTTCCGTTCACAGTTCAAGATCCTGCGCAGCCCGCTGATGCTGGGTCATGTACTGCTGTCGATCCTGGTGTTCAGCGGCATGTTCACCGCCTACACCTACCTGGCCGACATTCTTGAACGCCTCGCCGGTTTCAACGGCACCGTGGTCGGCTGGTGCCTGATGGGCTTCGGCGCGGTCGGGCTGATCGGCAACTCACTGGGCGGTCGTGCGGTGGATCGTCACCCGCTGATCGCTTCTATGACGTTTTGCGCGTTCATGGTTGCCGGCATGGTGACGCTGGTGCCGAACATTCATTCGCCGCTGGGGCTGGCGGCGGCGATGGGGATTTGGGGCGTGACCCAGGCGGCGTTGTTCCTGGTCAGTCATGTGCGTTTGATGAAGGCTGCGCCTGAAGCGCCGGCCTTTGCTGCGTCGCTGAACATCGCCGGGGCCAACCTCGGGATCGGCCTGGGCGCCATGGTCGGCGGCCGGGTGATCGACAGTGTGGGCCTGGGCGGACTGGGTTTCGCCGCAGCCGGTTTTATCCTGGTTTCGATTCTCCTGGCCATGGCGCTGATGACCTTCAAGCCCCGGGAAGTCTGCGCCTGAGGCTTCACATTTCGGTAAACAGTTCGCGTCGGGCGCCTTCGGTAATGGCGACAATGCCGGGGTGCTTGACCTTGCGTTCCACCGAAATGGCGTAGAACGACTCGCGCACCGCGTCGGTCTGGCCGATCAACTCCACGCCGCATTGGCGTTTCACTTCATCGGCAATCACGCTCGGGCCGATGAAAATCCCGCTGCCGGATTGGCCGAAGGCCTGCATCAAGGCGCTGTCGTCGAACTCGCCGACGATTTGCGGCTGGATCTGCTGTTCGGCAAACCAGCGTTGCAAGCGACTGCGCACCACGGTTTCCGGCCCGGGAATCAACAGCGGGGCGCCGTGCAGGCTGTGGGGGAAATCCTGGCCGTATCGCGCGGTCAGTTCGGCGGTGGCGAAGAAGCTGATACCGCATTCGCCGAGCTTCTGGCTGTAGCCCTTGATGTCCAGGTGCGAAGGCATCGGGCTGTCGGAAATCACCAGGTCGAGGCGTTGAATCGCCAGGTCGGCGAGCAAGCGTTCCAGTTTGTCTTCGCGGCAGGTGATGCGTAGCGGCTCGCTCAACTCCATGGTCGGCGCGATCAGGCGATAGACGATGGATTTGGGCACCACATCGGCGACGCCCACCCGAAACAGAATCTGTTGCTCATTGGGCTGCGCCCGCAGCATCAGTTCCAGCTCGCCCCCGAGTTGAAACATCTGCTCGGCGTAGGGCAGGGTCTGACGCCCGGCTTCGGTGAGTTCCAGCTGCCGCCCGACCCGGCGAAACAATTCGATGCCATAGGTTTGTTCGAGCAGGGAAATCTGCCCGCTGATGGTTTGTGGCGTCAGGTTCAGCTGCTCGCAGGCGCGCACGATGCTGCCGGTCTTGGCCACCACCCAGAAATAGTGCAGTTGTCGGTAGTTCAGCATTGTTTTGTGTCCCCCCAACGCATGGCGACTGGGTTTTGATTCGTAAAAACCGAAGTATAACCGCTGAAAATACGAATTTTCCTGAAGTGTTTGCTTCCTTAGAATGCCTCGCTATCGACGGATCGCCTTTTGGGTTCTGTCTGTTCTATCGAGGAAAGCATCATGAAGCTTAAAACCACCGCGCTGCTGATCACGTCTTTACTGGTGTTGGCCGGTTGCGACCAGGCCGAGAAAAGTGCTCAGCAATTGATGGGCAAGGCTGCCGAAAGCGCCAAACAGGCGATTGACGATACCCACAAAGCAGCCGAACAAGCGTTGAGTGAGGCCACGAGTGGCCTGATCAGCAAGAAAGAGCAACCGGCCAAAGAGACGGGCAAAACCGATTCTTCGTCCCAGGAAATCTAAACCGTCTACAACGAGTCAGGACTGACCCATGGAATACCTTTTAGAACTTGCTGCAAGCCCCACCGCCTGGGTCGCCCTGGCCACGTTGGTGGTGATGGAAATCGTGCTCGGCATCGATAACCTGATCTTCATCTCGATCTTGACCAATAAGCTGCCCGAACAGCATCGCCAGAAGGCGCGGCGCATTGGTATCGGCATGGCGTTGATCCTGCGCCTGGGACTGTTGAGCACCATCGCGTTCATCGTCCAGTTGACTGAGCCGGTGATCGATATTCTCGGTCACGCGTTCTCCTGGAAGGACATGATCCTGATCGCCGGCGGCCTGTTCCTGTTGTGGAAGGCGACCACTGAGATCCATCACAGCATGGACCCGTCACCGGAAGATCCGACATCAGCCACCTCGACTGTGACCCTGGGCTTTGCCGCCGCAATCGGTCAGATCCTGATGCTGGACATGGTGTTCTCCATCGACAGCATCATTACCGCTGTCGGCATGACCGAGCATTTGCCGATCATGATCATCGCAGTGGTGGTGTCGGTCCTGGTGATGTTGCTGGCCGCGGACCCGCTGGCCAAGTTCATCAACGACAACCCGACCGTGGTGATGCTGGCACTGGGCTTCCTGATCATGATCGGCATGACGCTGATCGCCGAAGGTTTCGGCGCCCATGTACCGAAAGGCTACGTCTACGCGGCCATGGCGTTCTCGGCGACGATCGAAGGCTTGAACATGCTGTCGCGGCGGGCCAAACAGAGGCGCGTAGCCGCAGAAGCTTAAGCGCCGATAAACGAAGCGGCCGCCTGAACTCGCAAGAGTCCAGGCGGCCGTTTTTGTTTATGCGACTGAAAAGCGCGGGTCAGTGTGCGGTGGCGGGGCGTGTAGCCGGTTTATCGGTTTTCGTCACGGGCGCCGATTGAACCGGGTGGTGATGGTGCCGGCGGGTAATGCGCAAAACGCCCCACAACATGGCGGCGGCCACTGCCAGCCAGCCGGAAATCAACATCACAATGGTCATTGTCAGGCTCATCAGTGCCTCCTCTTTGCCCTGCAGCGGGCGCACACTCTTCCTTGGTAAATGACAGTCTAGCCGCTGCTGTGTTTCAGGCTATTGACCAAAGGTCGCCTGTCACCAACCGGTTCGCTCTATCAAATGCAATCAACCGCCGGTTAAGGCTATACCGCTGCCGCGCGGCATCCTATGATCGACGGCCAAGCCGGCCGCGTGATCGCCTGGCGTCTGAACAAGAGAGTGATGATGGTGCGGGTATTTTCTCGAATTCGATCTTTGGCACTGATCGTTGGCTGCGTTGCCGGCCTGGCTGGCTGCGCGGGGAGCGTGGCGCCTGAGATCAAGCGTCTACCGGAGCGTGTCGAACTCAGCGGTACGTTCTACCGCGGGCAAAGTTATCAAAGCGGGCCTCAAGTGCTGGCCAGCCTGTTATCCCAACAGGACATCGTGATAACCCCGGGGCTGCTCGAAAAACCCCTGCATTTGCCGGGTGCCGAAGACCGGTTGCAGCAGAACATGCAAAACCTCGCCCGCGAATACGGAATGGTGGTCTATCCCCTCGACAGCCAATTGCCGGCACTGCTGACCCAGGTCGCGGCCGGTTATCCAGTGATGGTGCGCATCACCGAAGGCTCGGCGTTCTGGGCCGGGCCGCGATACGCCATTCTTGCCGGTTACAACCGTCAGAAGCAGACCGTGTTGCTGCGCACCGGGATGGATCGTCGGTTGCTGATGGGGTTCAGCGCCTTTGAGTCGGCGCTCGAGAATGCCGGCGGGTGGGCTGTTTTGATCCAGAAGCCGGAGCAGATTCCGGCCAACGTCGATCAGCAGCGCTGGCTGAAAGCGGTGAACGATCTTGCCCAGTCAGGTCAGGAGCAAGCGGCAGCCAGGGCAAAGAAGGCGCTGACCGCGCAGTAGTTTCCGCTCGTCATCTGCAAGGCACGACTCAGCGTTTTTGGTCTCTTATATAAAGAGCCCGGGTTCTCGCCGGGTCGTGACCAGGAGGCGTCCATGGTTCATCCCAATACCCCCGTCGGCCCGCACTCGTCCGAGCATTCGTCCGATAATGAGTTGGGGTTCGACCCCGATTCTCCGGACGTTGCCGATCCTCAGGTCGACCCCATCGGGCCTGCCAGGGCGCCCAGGGACATAAAGCCGGGTGAGGAGGGCAAGAAGAAGCCGGCCAAGCCTTACGACCCGCTCGGTAATCTGAGACCCAAGTCGTAGTGAGAGGTGCATATGTCTACCGATTCGAGCTTCGATGACAAACATCCGGACTCTCCCGATAGTGTTCCAACAACCCTTGAGCCGGACGTGGACCCGGTGATGGATCCGGACAGTCCGTTAAGGGACCCCTTGGCCAGGCCGACGGTAGTGCCGACGAAGCATCCACAGGGCTGGCGAGACCCGAGTGCCGGGGATGGCATTCCGGATGACGATCAGATGCCGTTACCCAATGATTGACCGCCGGACGAAAACCGCCTGCCAACAAAAAGCCCCGATTATTCGGGGCTTTTTGTTGGCAGGTTTCGATCTTATTTCGATGCCTCAATCACACCGCTCTGGCGATGTTTGAGGTTCTTGTCTGACTTGTATTGCAGGGCCACGGACGGCACGTTGGTGCTCTTGCCTGTTTCGACCCAGTTACGAATCCGTGTCGCATCGGCAAAGTGCGTGTACTTGCCGAAGGCATCGAGAATCACCAGCGCAACCGGACGGTTACCCATGCTGGTCACCAGCACCAGGCAGTGACCGGCCTCGTTGGTAAAACCGGTTTTCGTCAGCTTGATGTCCCAGTTCGGCTTGTTGATCAAATGGTCGGTGTTGCGGAACCCCAAGCTGTAGTTGGGTTTACGGAACGAAACGGTTTTTTCCTTGGTGGTACTCAGCTCAGTCAGCAGCGGGTACTTGTGCGCGGCGATCAGCAGTTTGCTCAGGTCGCGGGCGGTGGACACGTTGCGTGGCGAGAGGCCCGTCGGTTCGACGAAGTGGGTGCTGGTCATGCCCAGCGCCTTGGCTTTGGCGTTCATGGCTGCAATGAATGCGACATAACCGCCCGGATAGTGATGGGCCAATGTCGCGGCGGCACGGTTTTCCGATGACATCAGGGCAATCAGGAGCATCTCGCGGCGCGACAATTCGCTTTTGAGTTTGACCCGGGAGAACACACCCTTCATTTCCGGGGTGTCGCTGATGTTGACGGGAATGTATTCGTCCATGTTCTGCCGCGCTTCCACGACCACCAGGCCGGTCATCAGTTTGCTGACAGACGCGATGGGTACGACGACGTCAGGATTGCTGGCATAGATGACTTTGTTTGTTTGCAGATCCATCAGCAAAGCGCTGCCGGACGCGATCTTCAGATGTGAATTGTCTCGTGGCGCCGCGGTGGTTTCAGCGGCGTTGACCGTTGGCGTGATGAAAGTCCCTGTAACTGCAAAAACTAGGCTCAGGATGGAAAGACGGATTTTCACGCTGGCAGACTCATAAAGGGTGGATATGCCGTTCTGTAACGGGCTGTTTCTTAAAAACGTCGCATTTTAGGAGTATGTGCCAGGAAAGCCATAGGCGCCTGTAAGACTGGGGGTAAAAGTGAAGAATATTTAATGAGGTGGCTCTTTTTCAGCCATCTGGTCTTGCAGCTTTCCTTCGGTGCTCACGCTTTTTTCTACAGGCAAAAAGAACCCCGCGATGGGCGGGGTTCTTTTATGCGACGCTGCGCGCGAGCGTGAACTCAGCTGTGCAGTGTTTCGGCGGCGTACAACGTGTTTTCCAGCAGGCAGGCGCGGGTCATCGGGCCGACGCCACCCGGTACCGGCGTGATCCAGCCGGCGCGAGCCAGGGCGGACTCGTAAGTCACGTCGCCGACCAGTTTGCCGTCTTCCTGACGATTGATGCCGACGTCGATCACGATCGCGCCTTCCTTGATCCACTCACCTTTGACCAGGCCCGGCTTGCCGGCGGCAACCACTACCAGATCGGCGCGACCGACGTGGCCGGCCAGATCCTTGGTGAAACGGTGGGTGACAGTCACGGTGCAACCGGCCAACAGCAGTTCCATCGCCATCGGACGGCCAACAATGTTGGACGCCCCGACAATGACCGCGTCCATGCCGTAAAGATCGGCACCGGTGCTTTCCAGCAAGGTCATGATGCCTTTGGGCGTGCACGGGCGCAGCAGCGGAATGCGCTGGGCCAGACGACCGACGTTATAAGGGTGGAAACCGTCGACGTCCTTGTCTGGACGAATGCGTTCCAGCAATTTTGAGGCGTCCAGGTGTTCAGGTAGCGGCAGCTGAAGCAGAACGCCGTCGATCGCCGGGTCGTCGTTCAAGCGATCGATCAGATCGGTCAGCGCTGCTTGAGTGGTGTCGGCAGGCAGGTCATAGGCTTGGGAAAGGAAGCCGACCTCTTCACAGTCTTTACGCTTGTGCGAGACATAAACCTGAGAGGCAGGATCGCTCCCGACCAGGATCACCGCGAGGCCGGGCGTGCGCAGGCCTTGCTGGCGACGCTCGGCGACTCGTTGGGCGATCTGCTGGCGCAGGCTGGCGGCGATCGATTTGCCGTCGATTAGTTGTGCAGTCATTGCGCGTGATTAACCATCGAGAGGGGAAAAAAAGAGAGCGCATTCTCGCATGTCACGAGGTGAGGGCAAAGGCGCTTGGTCTGCAAATTCCCCTAACTCCTTTAATTAAATGAATTTTTTTTAAAAAGGATTTGACGACCTTCGGGGGGCTCTATACTATTCGTCGCACTTGTCGGGCACAGCCTAGCACTGGTTAAGAAGGTCGAGCGGAGTTACGGTTTCGCAAGACTGAAAAGCACTTAGTTTGTAGTCCTTCAAGGGTACAGATTAACAAGGCGCCCGTAGCTCAGCTGGATAGAGCATCCGCCTT
The DNA here is from genome assembly GCF_000282195.1 of Pseudomonas sp. GM18. GTDB lineage: Bacteria > Pseudomonadota > Gammaproteobacteria > Pseudomonadales > Pseudomonadaceae > Aquipseudomonas. The sequence goes on along the minus strand of NZ_AKJT01000084.1, from coordinate 18,158 downwards.
CTAAGCGGATGGTCGCAGGTTCGAGTCCTGCCGGGTGCGCCATTAGGCAGCATTGGCACAAGTAGCGCGATATGGTGGGCGTAGCTCAGTTGGTAGAGCACGGGATTGTGACTCCCGTTGTCGTGGGTTCGATCCCCATCGTCCACCCCATATTTCGAAAGGCGCCAGATTAACAGTCTGGCGCCTTTGCTTTAACAGCTTCAATCCGCGGATGTGGTGGAATTGGTAGACACACTGGATTTAGGTTCCAGCGCCGCGAGGCGTAAGAGTTCGAGTCTCTTCATCCGCACCAAATAAAGCTTCACTCATGCCGCTTGGCTTGATTGGGGCACAACAAAGAAGTTGTTTGGCTTCTTTGTCACGCAATATGGTGGGCGTAGCTCAGTTGGTAGAGCACGGGATTGTGACTCCCGTTGTCGTGGGTTCGATCCCCATCGTCCACCCCATATTCCGAAAGGCGCCAGATTTAACAGTCTGGCGCCTTTTTTGTTTCAGTGGTTTGAGTGTCGGCGGCTGCAGGTTGTGGGCCGCAGGGGCAGGTCGCTTCGTCGTATTTATGTTTCTCGATGATGCTCGATTTGCCCGCCGATCCCCTCGCGGGGTTGGCTGTCAGGGACGGATTGCCGAATCCTTCTATATATAGGAAGGTGGTTGCAGAGCCCTGGCTTGATTGGCTGTATTTGCTAACAGGGCGAGGCACAACCGTTTGTCCCCGCCTATAAATTGCCTGCTGTTTTTTTACCCGTTTTCAGTAGGGTGACTTCTTGAGTTTGACCCACTAGAATGCATGCCCTTGATTCTGGGGTCGGAAACGGCCGGCTAACGTCTGTGCAACGAGGAATATCCATGCAAGTTTCTGTTGAAAATACTTCTGCTCTTGAGCGCCGCATGAGCATCACCGTGCCGGCTGAGCGCATCGAGACTCAGGTCAACAAGCGTCTGCAGCAGACTGCCCAAAAGGCCAAGATCGCTGGCTTCCGTCCAGGCAAAGTGCCAATGAGCGAAATCAAGCGCCGTTTCGGTGCCGAAGCTCGTCAGGAAGCGGTAGGCGACGTGATCCAGTCTTCCTTCTACGAAGCTGTCGTCGAGCAGAAGCTGAACCCGGCTGGTTCGCCGTCTATCGAACCTAAATCCCTGGAAGCGGGCAAGGACCTGGAATACGTAGCTGTATTCGAAGTGTTCCCTGAGTTCACCGTTGCCGGTTTCGAAGGCATCACTGTCGAGCGCCTGAGCGCCGAAGTGGCTGATGCCGATCTGGACAAGATGCTGGAAGTCCTGCGCAAGCAGAACACCCGTTTTGAAGTGGCCGATCGTGCTGCCCAGAACGAAGACCAGCTGAACATCGATTTCGTCGGCAAGGTCGACGGTGAAGTGTTCGCAGGCGGTTCCGCCAAAGGTACTCAGCTGGTGCTGGGTTCCGGCCGCATGATTCCTGGTTTCGAAGACGGTCTGGTTGGCGCTAAAGCCGGCGAAGAGCGCGTTCTGAACCTGACCTTCCCAGAGGACTACCAGAACCTCGACCTGGCAGGCAAAACTGCTGAGTTCACCGTGACCGTGAACACCGTTTCCGAGCCTAAACTGCCAGAGCTGACCGAAGAGTTCTTCGCTCAATTCGGCATCAAGGAAACCGGTCTGGAAGGCTTCCGCACCGAAGTTCGCAAGAACATGGAGCGTGAACTGCGTCAGGCGATCAAATCCAAGGTCAAAAATCAGGTGATGGACGGTCTGCTGGCCACCAACCCGATCGAAGTGCCCAAGGCTCTGCTGTCCAACGAAGTCGACCGTCTGCGCGTGCAGGCTGTTCAGCAGTTCGGTGGCAACATCAAGCCTGACCAACTGCCGGCCGAGCTGTTCGAAGAGCAAGCCAAGCGCCGCGTCGTGCTGGGTCTGATCGTGGCTGAAGTGGTCAAGCAATTCGACCTCAAGCCTGACGAAGCCCGCGTTCGCGAGATGATTCAGGAAATGGCTTCGGCCTACCAAGAGCCTGAGCAGGTTGTGTCCTGGTACTACAAGAACGACCAGCAACTGAACGAAGTCCGTTCGGTTGTGCTGGAAGAGCAAGTTGTGGATACTGTTCTGCAGAAAGCTAGCGTGACCGACAAATCGGTCTCTTACGAAGAAGCAGTCAAGCCGGTAGAAGCTCCACAAGCCGACTGATCGTTTTTGCGGTAAGAAGCACACACCATAAGCCAGCCTTCGTGCTGGCTTATGCGTATTCAAGACATAACTATTTGGGAGTGACTGCAGAGCATGTTCCGTAATTCGTATATTCAGCAGAACTCTGATATCCAGGCCGCAGGCGGCCTGGTCCCGATGGTTGTCGAGCAGTCCGCTCGTGGCGAGCGCGCCTACGATATTTACTCGCGTCTTCTCAAGGAGCGAGTGATCTTTCTGGTTGGTCCGGTAGAGGACTACATGGCCAACCTGATTTGTGCGCAACTGCTGTTCCTTGAAGCGGAAAACCCGGACAAGGACATCCATCTCTATATCAACTCCCCGGGCGGTTCGGTAACGGCGGGCATGTCGATCTACGACACCATGCAGTTCATCAAGCCAAACGTGTCGACCACCTGTATCGGTCAGGCATGCAGCATGGGCGCATTTCTGCTGACCGCCGGTGCCCCCGGCAAGCGTTATTGCCTGCCGAACTCGCGTGTGATGATTCACCAGCCACTGGGCGGTTTCCAGGGGCAGGCGTCGGATATCGAAATCCATGCCAAGGAGATCCTGTTTATCCGCGAGCGTCTCAACACGCTGATGGCCGCGCATAGCGGTCGCACTCTTGAAGAAATCGAGCGCGATACCAACCGCGATAATTTCATGAGTGCAGAAGCTGCGCGTGAGTACGGCTTGATCGACGAAGTGATCAGCCAGCGCCCTGTTTAAAATAAGCAGCCCAAAACAGGCTTGGTCGGCAGGTCCGACACCAGCGGGCTTGAAAAAGCCCGCAATAGCCTTCATCTTGTGTTGCAAGCCTATCGGATTTGGATCGAACGAATGACTGACACCCGCAACGGCGAGGACAACGGCAAGCTGCTCTATTGCTCCTTCTGTGGCAAAAGCCAGCATGAAGTACGCAAATTGATTGCCGGCCCCTCGGTCTTTATCTGCGACGAGTGCGTCGACCTGTGCAATGACATCATCCGCGAGGAGGTGCAGGAGGCACAGGCCGAAAGCAGCGCGCATAAATTGCCTTCGCCTAAAGAAATCAGCGGCATCCTCGATCAGTACGTGATTGGTCAGGAGCGCGCGAAAAAGGTTCTGGCCGTAGCGGTGTACAACCACTACAAGCGTCTGAACCAGCGTGACAAAAAGAATGACGACGTCGAGCTCGGCAAGAGCAACATCCTGCTGATCGGCCCGACAGGCTCGGGTAAAACCCTGCTGGCCGAAACCCTGGCCCGCTTGCTGAACGTTCCGTTCACTATCGCCGACGCAACCACCCTCACCGAGGCAGGTTACGTGGGGGAAGATGTCGAGAACATCATTCAGAAACTGCTGCAGAAGTGCGATTACGACGTAGAAAAAGCCCAGATGGGCATTGTCTACATCGATGAAATCGACAAGATTTCGCGCAAGTCTGACAACCCGTCGATCACCCGGGACGTTTCCGGTGAAGGCGTGCAGCAGGCCCTGCTCAAGTTGATCGAAGGCACGGTCGCTTCCGTTCCGCCTCAAGGTGGTCGCAAGCATCCGCAGCAGGAATTCCTGCAGGTCGACACCCGTAACATCTTGTTCATCTGCGGCGGTGCATTCTCCGGTCTGGAAAAGGTTATTCAAAACCGTTCCACCAAGGGTGGCATCGGTTTCAGCGCAGAAGTGCGCAGCAAGGAAGAAGGCAAGAAAGTCGGTGAATCCCTGCGTGAAGTCGAGCCTGACGATTTGGTCAAGTTCGGTCTGATCCCGGAATTCGTCGGTCGTCTGCCGGTACTTGCCACGCTGGACGAGCTCGACGAGGCTGCGCTGATGCAGATTCTCACCGAGCCGAAAAATGCTCTGACCAAGCAGTATGCCAAGTTGTTCGAGATGGAAGGCGTGGACCTGGAATTCCGGGCCGACGCGCTGAAATCGGTCGCCAAACGTGCCCTGGAACGCAAAACCGGTGCCCGTGGCCTGCGCTCGATTCTCGAAGGTGTATTGCTCGACACTATGTATGAAATCCCCTCGCAGTCCGAGGTGAGTAAAGTAGTGATCGACGAAAGCGTTATAGAAGGCAAGTCCAAGCCACTGTATCTCTATGAGAACAGTGAGCCGGCTGCCAAGGCAGCGCCAGACGCTTAAGCGTCACACTGCTGGAATAAAGAAGGGGCCTTCGGGCCCCTTTGCTATTGTGGGGACTGGCTCGCCGGACGGTCGACCTGACTATTTGGATGCTTGCGGACCCATACGGGCGGTGCCGTAAGCGGCGATCTTCAAAGTGGTTCTTTTATCCGCTTGTTTTTTTTGAAAACAGCCCCCATCTTGGTTTCAAGCTTACTTCCATCTGTTTACGGCCTTATGGCCGCCGTAGAGGCGAAATCATGAAGACGACCATCGAATTGCCTCTCCTGCCATTGCGTGATGTCGTGGTTTATCCGCACATGGTTATCCCGCTGTTCGTGGGGCGCGAGAAATCCATCGAAGCTCTCGAGGCAGCGATGACGGGCGACAAGCAGATCCTTCTGCTGGCTCAGCGGAATCCTGCTGACGACGATCCCGGTGAAGAAGCACTTTATCGCGTAGGCACCATTGCTACCGTTCTGCAGCTGCTCAAGCTGCCTGACGGCACCGTCAAGGTTCTTGTCGAAGGCGAGCAGCGGGGCGCCGTGGAGCGCTTCAGCGAAGTCGACGGCCACTGCCGTGCCGAAGTCTCTCTGATCGACGAAACCGAAGCGCCTGAGCGCGAATCGGAAGTGTTCGTCCGCAGCCTGCTGGCTCAGTTCGAACAATATGTGCAGCTGGGCAAGAAAGTCCCCGCTGAGGTCCTGTCGTCGCTCAACAGCATCGACGAGCCAGGCCGCCTGGTCGACACCATGGCCGCGCACATGGCCCTGAAGATCGAGCAGAAGCAGGAAATCCTCGAAATCATCGATTTGTCGGCCCGGGTCGAGCACGTTCTGGCGTTGCTGGATGCCGAGATTGATCTGCTGCAAGTCGAAAAACGCATTCGCGGCCGTGTTAAAAAGCAAATGGAGCGCAGCCAGCGCGAGTACTACCTGAATGAGCAGATGAAGGCCATTCAGAAAGAGCTGGGCGATAGCGACGAAGGCCATAACGAAATCGAAGAGCTGAAAAAGCGCATCGATGCCGCCGGTCTGCCTAAAGATGCGTTGGCCAAGGCTCAGGCCGAACTGAACAAGCTGAAGCAAATGTCGCCAATGTCCGCGGAAGCGACCGTGGTGCGCTCGTACATCGACTGGCTGGTTCAAGTGCCGTGGAAAGCCCAGAGCAAAGTGCGCCTGGACCTTGCCCGTGCCGAAGACATTCTCGACGCCGACCACTACGGTCTGGAAGAAGTCAAAGAGCGGATCCTCGAATACCTCGCCGTGCAGAAGCGCGTGAAGAAGATTCGCGGCCCGGTATTGTGCCTGGTCGGTCCTCCAGGGGTGGGTAAAACCTCTCTGGCGGAGTCGATTGCGCATGCCACCAACCGCAAATTCGTCCGCATGGCCCTCGGCGGCGTGCGCGATGAGGCGGAAATTCGCGGTCATCGCCGGACATATATCGGTTCGATGCCAGGAAGATTGATTCAAAAGATGACAAAGGTGGGCGTCCGCAACCCGCTGTTCCTGCTCGATGAAATCGACAAGATGGGCAGCGACATGCGTGGCGATCCGGCGTCGGCGTTGCTGGAAGTGCTCGATCCCGAGCAAAACCACAACTTCAACGATCACTATCTGGAAGTCGACTACGACCTGTCCGATGTGATGTTCCTGTGCACCTCCAACTCGATGAATATTCCGCCGGCGCTGCTGGACCGGATGGAAGTGATTCGTCTGCCGGGTTACACCGAAGACGAGAAGATCAACATCGCCGTCAAATACCTTTCGCCCAAGCAGATTGCTGCCAACGGCCTGAAGAAAGGCGAGCTGGAATTCGACGCCGAAGCGATCCGCGACATCATCCGCTACTACACCCGCGAAGCCGGTGTACGTGGGCTGGAGCGCCAGATTGCCAAGGTTTGCCGCAAGGCGGTCAAAGAGCATGCGCTGGAAAAACGCTTCTCGGTGAAGGTGACTGCCGAGATGCTGGAGCACTTCCTGGGCGTGCGTAAATTCCGTTACGGCCTGGCTGAACAGCAGGATCAGATCGGTCAGGTCACCGGCCTGGCGTGGACCCAGGTGGGCGGCGAATTGCTGACCATCGAAGCTGCAGTCGTGCCGGGTAAAGGCCAATTGATCAAGACCGGTTCTCTGGGTGACGTGATGGTCGAATCGATCACCGCAGCCCTGACCGTTGTCCGCAGTCGTGCGAAGAGCCTGGGGATTCCCCTGGACTTCCACGAGAAGCGCGACACGCATATCCACATGCCTGAAGGGGCGACCCCGAAAGACGGCCCTAGCGCCGGTGTAGGCATGTGCACGGCCCTGGTGTCGGCATTGACTGGCATTCCTGTAAGAGCGGACGTCGCCATGACCGGCGAAATCACCTTGCGTGGTCAGGTGCTGGCGATCGGTGGCTTGAAGGAAAAACTGCTGGCTGCTCACCGTGGCGGAATCAAGACGGTGATCATTCCTGAAGAGAACGTACGCGATCTGAAGGAAATTCCTGACAACATCAAGCAAGATCTGCAGATTAAACCCGTTAAATGGATTGACGAGGTCCTGCAAATTGCGCTGCAATACGCGCCGGAACCCTTACCGGATGTGGTTCCGGAGATCGTTGCAAAGGATGACAAACGCGAGTCTGACTCTAAGGAAAGAATTAGCACGCATTAGTACGCATTTGCCTGGGGGGCTTCCTTGACAGTTTTTTAGAGCCCTTGTTATAAAGCGGCTCTTAAGTGTCTGTAGGCCATTCAGCACTCGTTTTTTTGCTTTCACCAAAAAACTTAGAATCAAACTCAAATAGATATAAGGGGACTTAGAGTGAACAAGTCGGAACTGATTGATGCTATCGCTGCATCCGCTGATATCCCGAAAGCTGCTGCTGGCCGTGCGCTGGACGCTGTAATCGAATCCGTCACTGGCGCTCTCAAGGCTGGTGATTCTGTTGTTCTGGTTGGTTTCGGTACTTTCTCCGTGACTGATCGTCCAGCTCGCATCGGTCGTAACCCACAGACCGGTAAGACGCTGGAAATCGCAGCAGCCAAAAAACCAGGTTTCAAAGCCGGTAAAGCACTGAAAGAAGCTGTCAACTAAGTTCGATTCAGGTTTTTGCCTATCCGGGTCGGGGTCATTCCTGACTTGGCAGCGGAGCGGTAGTTCAGTCGGTTAGAATACCGGCCTGTCACGCCGGGGGTCGCGGGTTCGAGTCCCGTCCGCTCCGCCAGTTACGAGAAGGCGCATCCTCGGATGCGCCTTTCTTCTATCCGGATTCTACCCACGCTCCACGGTTGCCTAATTTTGAAGTTCAACCGTTTCTGGGGGACGCATGCTGCAGAATATCAGGGACAATTCACAAGGCTGGATTGCCAAGACCATTATCGGGGTCATCGTTGCACTGATGGCTTTGACCGGTTTCGACGCCATTTTTCGGGCCACGACGCACAAAAATGAAGCGGCCAAGGTCAATGGCGAAGAAATCAGCCAGAACGAGCTGAGCCAGGCGGTCGATATGCAACGCCGTCAGCTCATGCAACAGCTGGGCAAGGATTTCGATGCTTCCTTGCTCGACGAAAAAATGCTGCGCGAATCGGCCCTCAAAGGCTTGATCGATCGCAAACTGCTGCTGCAAGGCGCAGAAAAATCGAAATTCGCTTTCTCCGAAGCCGCTTTGGATCAAGTGATCCTGCAAACGCCTGAATTCCAGGTGAACGGCAAGTTCAGCACCGAGCGTTTCGACCAGGTGATCCGTCAACTGGGCTACAGCCGTCTGCAATTCCGCCAGATGCTGTCTCAGGAAATGCTGATCGGTCAGCTGCGCGCTGGCCTGGCCGGTAGCGGCTTTGTCACCGATGCACAGGTTCTGGCCTTCGCCCGTCTGGAAAAACAGACTCGCGATTTCGCCACCGTGAACGTCAAGGCAGACCCGGCGGCAGTAAAACTGACCGACGATGAGGTCAAGGCCTACTACGACGAACACGCCAAGGAGTTCATGACGCCGGATCAGGTGGTCATCGATTACCTCGAATTGAAGAAGGCATCCTTCTTTGATCAAGTCAGCGTCAAGGACGAAGACTTGCAAGCGGCGTATCAGAAAGAAACCGCGAACCTGTCCGAGCAACGCCGGGCTGCGCACATTCTGATCGAAGTGAACGACAAGGTGACCGAGGCGCAAGCCAAGGCCAAGATCGAAGAAGTGCAGGCGCGTCTGGCCAAAGGCGAGAGTTTCGAGGCCCTGGCCAAGGAGTTCTCCCAGGATCCAGGCTCGGCTAACAACGGCGGTGACCTCGGTTTTGCCGGTCCAGGCGTCTACGATCCAGCGTTTGAAAAAGCCCTGTATTCGTTGGCCAAGGATCAGGTCTCGGAGCCGGTTCGCACTGACTTCGGTTTCCACCTGATCAAGCTGTTGGGTGTCGAAGCCCCTGAAGTGCCGACGTTCGCCAGCCTGAAAGACAAGCTGACCCGCGAGTTGAAAACCCGGCAAGTCGAGCAGCGTTTCGTCGAAGCGACCAAGCAACTGGAAGACTCCTCGTTCGAGTCCTCTGATTTGGCCCAGCCGGCACAAGACCTCAAGCTGACCGTTCACACGTCCGCGCCATTCGGCCGTGAAGGTGGCGAAGGTGTTGCGGCCAACCGCGCAGTGGTGACCGCTGCATTCAGTCCTGAAGTGCTGGATGAGGGTGCCAACAGCACCGCCATCGAGCTGGACCCGGAAACCGTGATCGTGTTGCGCGCCAAGGAGCACCGCAAACCAGAGCAACTGCCGCTGGAAAGCGTGGCTGACAGCATCCGCGTGCAATTGACCAAGGAGCACGCCAGTGCCGCTGCCAAGACCAAGGCCGATCAACTGATCGCCAGCCTGCGCGACGGCAAGACCGCACTGGACAAGGCGATCGATGGTCAGAGCTGGAAAGTCACCGCAGCCGCGACTCGCGCTCAGGAAGGGGTCGACCCAACTGTGCTGCAAGCGCTGTTCCGCATGCCCAAGCCAGCCTCCAAAGACAAGCCGACCTTCAGCAGCGTGACCCTGGCCGATGGTAGCCTGGTGATTGTGCGTCTGAACGGCGTGAATGAAGGCGCTGCGCCGACTGAAGAAGAGAAGGCTCAATACCGTCGCTTCCTCGCCTCGCGCATTGGCCAGCAAGACTTCGCGGCCTATCGCAAGCTGCTGGAGCGTGAGGCTGAGATCAAGCGTTTCTGATGCTTGACTGAGTTTGTGCGACACAAAGGACCCCAGCCCAAAGGCTGGGGTTTTTTGTGGGTGAAACGAAAAGATCGCTGCCGCAGGCTGCGATCTTTTGATTTTTGCGCCGGCGGGACTTTCTCCTGATATCACGGTCAATGAGTCTGTAGCCGTTTTTAGACACAATCGATACTCCGCTAAGCATCGATCTGTTGCACAATACGCCCCGAACCGTTTTCCTCAGGATGTTCAATGTTTAAATCAATTCCCATGCGTGTTGTCGGGCTAGCCTTGGTGCTGGCCGCCGCTGCCGGTTGTTCGTCGAAGAAAGCCGCCGTCTATGAGCATGAGAACTTCGACGACTCCGGGACGTTTTCGCGCAGCTACCCGGTGACCGATACACAAACCTGCGAAGCCGCCCGTCGGGCCTTGCTCAGCCAGGGTTACATCATCACCAGCAGCGATCCGAAACTGGTCAGTGGACACAAGAGCTTCCAGCAGACCGGCGAAACCCATATGGAGATCAGCTTCAGTGTGGTCTGCGCCGATGACGGCAGCGAGGGGCACCACGCGACCGTGTTCGCCAACGCCCTGCAGGACCGCTATGCGCTGAAAAAGACCAACAACTCCGCCAGCCTCGGCGTCGGCGTGTTGGGCTCGGTATCGATGCCGATCGGCTCGTCTGACGACTCGATGGTCAAGGTCGCCAGCGAAACCGTGTCTTCGGCCAAGTTCTATGAACGCTTCTTTGCCCTGGTCGAATTGTTCCTGCCGCCGGAAGCGAAGAAGGCCGCGCACATCGTCGAGAAGCCGAAAACCGAACTGGGAGTGCCTGAAGCCAAGGCAGCACCGGCTCAATTGGCGCCGACTCCGGCCCCGGCGGCAGAACCTGCGCCTGCTCCGGCGCCGGCAGCCGCACCGACTCCTGCCATTTCGGAACCTGTTGTGCCACCTGCTGAAGCGGCGCCGATTACCCCGGCTGCGAGTAGCGAGCCGACTTCGTCCACAGAGACAGTCACGCCAGCGGCGGCCACAAGCACGCTGCCGCCGCCGACCGAGCCGATTTCGGCCATGCCTGTCTCCAGCCAGTAATTGGCTTGCGTTGTTGTTACTGGGGCGGGTCAGACGATACCGCCCCCGTAATGCCTTTCAACATTGATCCACATCACGCCTAGCCGTATTCCTACGGCTTATATCGAAAAAAACCTGTGATAAATTCCTGACCACCTGCTACGTTTTATTGAGAGCGCCCCTTGGTGTCGTGCCAGCGTCATTTTTCTTTCATGCGGGCACTTTATGCTCGGGGTGCTGGTCATTTATTCAGACGGTTTTTTCAACAAGCGATGGGGGTTTAATAATGGACGATTATCAAGAAGAACTGCTCGAGTATCAGGCGTTTGAACTGGACCCGCTGGAGCCGGCCGAAGACGCTACCGAGCTGTAAACCTCACGCGGATTGGCGATGACTGCGGCGAAACTCGCCAGGAGTCTGGCCGTTCCAGCGTTTGAAGGCGCGCTGAAAGGCTTCGGCTGAGGCAAACCCCAGCAGATAGGCGATTTCGCCGAACGCCAGTTCAGTGTCGCGGATGTAGGTCATGGCCAAGTCGCGGCGTGTATCGTTGAGAATTGCACGAAATTGCGTGCCTTCCTCGGCGAGTTTGCGGCGCAAGGTCCAGGTTGGCAGCTTCAGGCGTGCCGCCACTTCTTCCAGGTCGGGTTCCCGGCCACCATTGAGCAACGGGCCCAGCAACTGAGTGATGCGTTCACGCAGGCTGCGGGTGCGTGTCAGTTGCTCCAGTTCCCGTTCACACAATTGCAGCAGGTGCCGCCAGGTGCTCGGGCAGTGCTCCGGGTTGCGCTGGGCGAGGCCGTCCAGGCTCAGGCGCAGTTGATTCTGTTCGGCGCCAAACTGGATCGGACAGTCGCCGAGTACGGCGTAGGCCTCACGGTAATCCGGCGCGTCAAATTCGATTTCGATTCGTTCGGCGCGCAGCGGGGCAGGGCTCACGCTGGACAATTGCTGCAACCAGCCAGCGATGATCGAATCCACCACGAAGCGGTTGTAGGCGTTGTAGGGGCTGATCGAATAGAACCGCAGCCACGCGCCTTGGGCGTCTTCGTGAAAGCTCGACTGGCCGCGATAGTTGGAGCCGTACAGCGCTTCGAAACGAATCAGGCAGCGCGCCGCTTCGCGCACGGTGGGTGCCTGGGCGGCGGTGACGCCGGCCAGGCCGGCCTGGCTCAGGCGACTGAGCTGGCCCATGCGCAAACCCAGCGCCGGGTCGTCGGTCAGTTGAATGGCGCCGTGGCCCAGGCGCATGTAGCGCGGGATCGACAGGCGGGCGCCGGCTTCGGCCAGTCGCGCGGCGTCGAGGCCGTACTGTTCCAGTAACGGTTGTGGGTCCAGGCCATGGCTGCGCACGGCGTCGGCCAGGCTATGGACGAAGCCCACCGACAGATCCCCGAGGCGCATCGGCTGCGGTCTCATTGCTTACAACCAGAGGTTCAGCAATTGCGCGCCGTGGGCATCGCCGTCGGCGAAATGCTGTCCGTTGCTGCTGAGGAAGCTTTGACCGGCGCTGCTCTTGTCCCAGAACTGACCACGCAGGAACACGCTCATGCCGGCGATGGTCTGGCTGCCCGGTGGTTGGGCGATCAGCGTCAGCCGCTGCCAGGCCTGACCTTCGCTGAGTTCGCCAGCCTTGAGGCTGACAGAGCTCGGCGCAGGCAGGCCTTTATAGCCGCGCCACGGTTGATCCCAGGACCCACGCCCGACGACGAACGCCGGGACCGCCACCAGTTGCGCGCCTTGGTCGTCGAGTTTGCGGTAGTTGTCGGGGTACCAGCTGTCGCTGCCGATCAGCACGCCGAGGCGTCCGGCCGGGGTGTCGACGACGTTGACCGGATGATCGGAATTGCCTTGGAGCGTGCCGCGTCCAGCGAATGTCGGGTGCATTTGTCGCTGGGGCTGGCCGATCGGCAGGCCGTCGCGACCGAACACCACGCTGCTGTTGTACAGCGCACCGTGGCCGATGTGCAGGGTGCCGTCGCTGACGCTCGGCTCGGGCAGCACGATGGAACCGGCCACCAGAGTCACGTGGAATTCTTTCGCCAGCCCACCGAACAGCGCCTGGTAATCCTTGGCCATGCGCTTGGCTTTCATCCGCAAGTGCGCGTCGTCGAGACGGTTGCTGCCTTCGGCGCTGATCAGGGCGCGGATGAACTGCAACGGGTTGCTCGCCGCCAGCCAGTTCATGGCTTCCTTGAGGGTGGTGGCCTGGTACAGCTCGTCTTTCTCGCCGCTGACCATCAGCCAGGTGCCGACATGCTCAGGCAGTACGACGATGGTTTTTTCATTCAGCAGGCCCTGGTCCTGGGCCTTCTGCAAATAGGCCGCGAGCTTGCGGTGCAGGCGCTCGGGGCTTTGATAGTCGGTGGGGAACAGTTCGGGCTGGATGCCCAGCAGATTGCCGCGATCGGCGGGCGTGCCCTGATCGACCGCAAGATTGATGCGCAGGTCCGACAGGTAATGACCCACCGGACGGTCCGCGGCCCACATCGCGTAGGTCGTGAGAACGGCGATCATCGCCATGGAGAGGGTCAGGTACAGAAGTTTGCGCATGGAAAACAATCAACGGCCGTGTGCAGGGTTCGCGACTAGGGTAGGGCCCATGCCTGCGCTTGCCAAGGGGCGCTGCGCATTTGGATCAATAAGTTGTCAGTTACGGTCATTGAGTGACAGCGGTGCGACTCTTAGTCTGTCGAACATGACTGACGGGGGCCGAAGAGCTCCTGCAATTTTTCCGTGATCGCTCGTAGTGGAGTTACCGATGGCCGCCGCTCATTACCCGCACTTGTTGGCCCCGCTGGATCTGGGTTTCACCACGTTGCGCAACCGCACCCTGATGGGCTCGATGCACACGGGCCTCGAAGAAAAGCCCGGCGGTTTCGAGCGCATGGCCGCGTACTTCGCCGAACGTGCCCGTGGCGGTGTAGGCCTGATGGTCACCGGCGGTATCGGCCCGAACGATGAGGGTGGGGTTTACTCCGGCGCGGCCAAGCTGACCACCGAGGAAGAAGCGCTCAAACACCGGATCGTCACCCGCGCGGTGCACGAGGCGGGCGGCAAGATCTGCATGCAGATTCTGCATGCCGGGCGTTATGCCTACAGCCCGAAGCAGGTGGCGCCGAGCGCGATCCAGGCGCCGATCAACCCGTTCAAGCCCAAAGAGCTGGACGAGGAAGGCATCGAGAAGCAGATCAGCGATTTCGTCACCTGCTCGACCCTGGCGCAACAAGCCGAGTACGACGGTGTCGAGATCATGGGTTCCGAAGGTTATTTCATTAACCAGTTCCTCGCCGCTCACACTAACCATCGCACTGACCGCTGGGGCGGCGCCTACGAAAACCGCATGCGCCTGCCAGTGGAAATCGTCCGTCGGGTGCGCGAAGCGGTCGGCCCGAACTTCATCATTATCTTCCGCCTGTCGATGCTCGACCTGGTGGAAGGCGGCAGCACCTGGGAAGAAATCGTGCAATTGGCCAAGGCCATCGAGCAGGCGGGCGCGACCATCATCAACACCGGCATCGGCTGGCACGAAGCGCGAATTCCGACCATCGCCACCAAAGTGCCGCGTGCGGCGTTCAGCAAAGTCACGGCGAAACTGCGTGGTTCGGTGAGCATTCCGCTGATCACCACCAACCGCATCAACACCCCGGAAGTCGCCGAGCAGATCCTGGCCGAAGGCGATGCCGACATGGTGTCGATGGCGCGGCCGTTCCTCGCCGATCCGGATTTCGTCAACAAAGCGGCGGCCGGCCGTGGCGACGAAATCAACACCTGCATCGGTTGCAACCAGGCTTGTCTGGATCACACGTTCGGCGGCAAGTTGACCAGTTGCCTGGTGAACCCGCGGGCCTGCCATGAAACCGAGCTCAATTACCTGCCGGTGCAGCAGATCAAGAAAATCGCCGTGGTCGGCGCCGGTCCTGCGGGGCTGTCCGCCGCTACCGTGGCCGCCGAACGCGGTCACCAGGTGACGCTGTTCGATTCGGCCAGCGAAATCGGCGGCCAGTTCAACATCGCCAAGCGTGTGCCGGGCAAGGAAGAGTTCTTCGAAACCCTGCGCTACTTCAACCGCAAGTTGCAGACCAGCAACGTCGAGCTATGCCTGAACACCCGTGTGGACGTGGCGCAACTGGTCGAGGGCGGTTACGACGAAATCATCCTGGCCACCGGCATTGCGCCACGGGTGCCGGCGATTCCGGGCGTCGAGCACGCCAAGGTGTTGAGCTACCTGGACGTGATCCTTGAGCGTAAACCGGTGGGCAAGCGCGTTGCAGTGATCGGCGCTGGCGGTATCGGTTTCGACGTGTCGGAATTCCTCGTGCACGAAGGCGTGGCCACCAGTCAGGACCGCGAAGCGTTCTGGAAGGAGTGGGGCATCGATACGCACCTTGAAGCGCGTGGCGGTGTCGCGGGCATCAAGGCGGCACCGCATGCGCCAGCCCGTGAAGTGTTCCTGCTGCAACGCAAGACATCCAAGGTCGGCGACGGTCTGGGCAAGACCACGGGCTGGATTCACCGCACCGGGCTGAAGAACAAACAAGTGCAGATGCTCAACAGCGTCGAGTACCTGAAGATTGACGACGAAGGCCTGCACATCCGCATCGGCGAAAGCGGCGAACCGCAGGTGCTGCCGGTGGACAACATCGTGATCTGCGCCGGGCAGGATCCGTTGCGCGAGTTGCACGACGGTCTGGTGGCGGCCGGGCAGAACGTGCACTTGATCGGCGGCGCGGACGTGGCGGCGGAGCTGGATGCCAAGCGTGCGATCAACCAGGGTTCGCGGTTGGCGGCTGAGCTGTAATCAACACAAAATCTGTGGCGAGGGAGCTTGCGCCCGCTGGAGGCCGAAGGACTCCCTCTATCAGCGATGATGTAGTGTCAGGTTAATCACCGTCGCTGATTCTGTGGCTGCTGCGCAGCCAAGCGGGAGCAAGCTCCCTCGCCACAAGTCTGCTGCTAAGATGCTGGATCTTATCCAGAGCCGGCATCAATGCTTTCCCCTCCAACAGACTGGCTCCCCCAAGCCCCCCTCGAACCCCTTCACCTCGACTGGCTCACCACGGCCGGCATCGACGTCGCCATCCTGCGTCTGGACCAGATCGACCCGCTGATCAGCGGCAACAAGTGGTTCAAACTCATCGAACACCTGAAAGCCGCCGATCAGAACGGCGCCCAAGGCATCATCAGCCTGGGCGGTGCTCACTCCAACCATCTCCATGCATTGGCCGCAGCGGGTAAACGCTTCGGTTTCAGCACGGTCGGTTTACTGCGCGGGCATCCGCAAGACACCCCTACAGTGAAGGACTTGCAGGCGTTCGGCATGCAGTTGCACTGGTTGGGCTATGGCGGTTATCGGACGCGGCACGAACCGGGCTTCTGGCAGCCATGGCGGGCGCAGTATCCCGAGCTGCAACCGGTGCCGGAAGGGGGGGGCGGCTTGCGTGGGGCAAAGGGCTGTATGCAGCTGGTGGCACAGGTCCGCGAGCAACTGAGCGGTCTGGGCTGGAGCAACTATGACGGCTGGTGGCTGGCCTGCGGAACGGGCACGACCCTGGCCGGTCTGGTGCTGGCCGAGGCGGGTGAACACCCGGTGTATGGCGCGCTGGCGGTGCCCGACGATCATGGCGTGGCGCAGCAGGTCGAGATGATTGTGCAGGAAGCCGGTTGGGGCGATCCTTTGTATGAACTGCTGGACGCCAGCCGTGGCGGTTTTGCCAAAGTTGATTCGCAGCTGATTGCATTCATCGCGCAGACCGAACGGGCCAGCGGCATTCCTTTCGAACCGCTGTACACCGGCAAAGCGCTCATGGCACTCAAGCAACAGGTCGAAGCCGGTAAATTTCCCCCAGGCACGCGCCTGATCTTCATCCACACCGGCGGCTTGCAGGGCCGCCGGGGGTTCGAGCAAAGCGGTCGCGACTAACCGCGTTTGGGCATCATCCGCAGCAAGGTGTTATCGCGCACCACATAGTGGTGGTAAAGCCCGGCCACGGCGTGCAGCCCGATCAGCCAATAACCGAGGGTGGCGCCGAGCTCATGCCAGCCCTGGAACTGCTTGGCCAGCGGTTTGTTTTCTTCGATCAGCAATGGCAAGTCAACGCCATAGAACATCACCCGATGCCCCTCGGCGCTGGTAGTCAGCCAACCCAGAACCGGCACGGTGATCATGAAAATATACAGTGCCCAGTGCATCAGCCTGGCGAGCACGCTTTGCCAGTGAGGCGAGGCCGGGAAGATCTGCGGCGCTGGCCCCAGGCTGCGGGCGAACAGCCGCAACCAGACCAGCACGAACACGGTCAGGCCGAGCATGAAGTGCGCTTCCTTGATCAGCGTTCGGCCGCCACTGCCTTTGGGGAAGATCCCGCGAAACTCGATACAGGCGTAGACCAGTATTAACAGAACCAGCATCAACCAGTGCAGCGCGATCGATACGGTGCTGTAGCGTGATTCGGAATTCTTCCAGGGCATACGGTGTTCCTCACAGGTCTGGTCTGAAGTCACCGTTCTTGTTCGACGGCGTGCGTTAACTGTAATCCTGTTTCGCAGGATTTGCCCGAGGCAAATCGGCTGTTGAATGCTCTAAATCAAGTGATCGACCACAAAAAAGCGCCAGTTCCATCCAGGGAACTGGCGTTTTTTTATGACGTGAGGGGGGCAATCAGTTGGTTTGCGGCATCTCGCCGTGGGCCAGGCGCTTGTTGATGTCGGCGATCACCTCGGGCAAGTCGGTGATGGTGTCGATCATGTAGTGCGGTCGCGAGCCTTCGAACAGGGCATGAATGCGCTTGCGTTCGCTGGCCAGTTTGTCGCTGCTCAGCGCGCGATAGCCTTCGTAGTCCAGACCCAGCGCGTTGCCGGAGCAGATCAACGCCACGGTCCACATGCCGGCACGGCGACCTTCAAGTATGCCCGGCACCGTGTCATCGATCTTCACGCAGGCCGCGACGTCGTCGATGCCCAGGGCAATGACGTTGGCCAGGGCCTGAGCGGGCCATGGGCGACCGTTGGGCACTTCGTCGGTGGCGACCACGTGATCGGCGACGTAGCCGTTGGCGGCGGCCAGTTCTACCACTTTGTCCATGACTTGTTTCGGGTAGCCGGAGCAGGAACCGATCTTTATTCCTTGTTGGCGCAGGTTAGCGATGGTGTCCAGGGCGCCCGGAATCAGCGCCGAATGTTCGGCGATTTTTTCAATCTGCAGCGGCATGAAGCGTTGGTAGATGGCAGTGACGTCAGCGTCGGTCGGCGTGCGGCCGAACACCTGGCGATAACGCTCGGCAACTGGCGGCTGATCGCACAAGGTGCGGATATGCTCCCACTTGCCCATGCCCATCGGCCCGCGAGCTTCTTCGATGGAAACCTGGACGTCGAACTCGGCGAAGGCTTCGACGAAAATCTGTGTCGGGGCGAAGGAGCCGAAGTCGACCACGGTGCCGGCCCAGTCGAGGATGGCGGCTTGCAGTTTGGTTGGGTTGCAGTAGTTCATGTCTCATATCCTGTCTGGGGGAATAGTGATCCGTAGCAGCTGCCGAGCCTGCGAGGCTGCGTTCGGCTGCGCAGCAGTCGTGAAATCAGGCACCGCGGTCTTTCAGTTAAACCAGGTGCGCAGGGTTTACGACTGCTGCGCAGCCGAACGCAGCCTCGCAGGCTCGGCAGCTGCTAC
>NZ_AKJT01000083.1 GCF_000282195.1 Pseudomonas sp. GM18 | reverse complement strand
CCACGCTCTGCGTGGGAATGCATCCATGGACGCTCCGCGTCCACTGTGACGCAGAGCGTCACGGGCGGCGCTCCCACGCAGAGCGTGGGAGCGATCTTTTGACGTTAACGATTCGGCTGCGGCGTCAGGCGCAGGTACGGTTTCACCGCGCGATAACCCTTGGGAAAACGTCGCTGGATTTCATCTTCGTCCTTGAGCGACGGCACGATCACCACCTCATCACCGTCCTGCCAGTTGGCCGGGGTGGCCACCTTGTAGTTGTCGGTGAGCTGCAGCGAATCGATCACCCGCAAAATCTCATTGAAGTTACGGCCGGTACTCGCCGGGTAAGTGATGGTCAGCCGAATCTTCTTGTTCGGATCGATCACGAACAACGAGCGCACGGTCAGGGTGTCGTTGGCATTCGGGTGGATCAGGTCGTACAGGTCGGACACTTTACGGTCCGCATCGGCGAGGATCGGGAAGTTGACGATGGCGTTCTGGGTTTCGTTGATGTCCTCGATCCATTTGTGATGCGAGTCCACCGGGTCCACGGACAGGGCGATGGCTTTGACGCCACGCTGGGCGAAATCTTCCTTGAGCCTGGCGGTGAAGCCCAACTCGGTGGTGCACACCGGCGTGAAGTCCGCCGGGTGGGAAAACAACACGCCCCAGCTATCGCCCAGCCATTCGTGGAAACGGAGGGTGCCGGCGCTGGAATCCTGTTCGAAATCGGGGGCGATATCGCCAAGTCTGAGGCTCATGGTGCTGCTCCTGGTGAGTGCTTGTTGAGCCCAACTGTGCCTGTGTTCTTATTGAATTAAAAAGAATAAATATTGATTTGTTTAGACCTTAAACGAATATTAAAGATCTGTTCACTGGACCTGCCTCGCCATCGGGACGAACATCGATCCCGAGGTTCGAGAAGGCCTTGAGTTGTTGCAAAAAGGGAACTTCAAGGAGGGTTTACGGGGGTGAGCCCGCCTTGAAAACGCAAAAGCCCCGCCCGGCGTGATGCCGGGCGGGGCTTTTTTATGTCGGTTACGCGAGCGCTATTACAACAGCGGGATCGAGTAGCTGACGATCAGACGGTTTTCGTCCTGGTCGCGCTGACCTGGGATGTCGTTGCGCCACATGGCGTTTTTCCACATGAAGCCCAGGTTTTTCAGCGTACCTTCTTGTACTACGTACGCCAGGGTCAGGTCGCGTTCCCACTCGGAACGGCCAGTTGCGTTGACGCTAGTCTGAGCCGCCCCCACTTTACCGGTTGTGTCGATGTTATCGCCACGCAGATAAACCATACCTGCGGTCAGACCCGGGACGCCGACTTTGGCAAAGTCGAACGAGTAGCGAGCTTGCCAGGTACGTTCGCCGGCACGGGCAAACTTGGAGATCTGACTGTCGGTAGTCAGGTAAGCCGACGAGCCATCACCCTGGTTCAGCCAAGGGAAGTCGCTATTACCATTGCTGGCCTGGTAACCGCCACCGAAGGTGTGACCGGCAACCGAGTACAGGAAAAGACCGCTATACAGGTTGTTGTCGACTTTACCTTTGGTAATGCCGGTACCGTAGTCACCTGTAGTGAAATAGGCAGAGTCATGGCCGTTGGCGCCATCGTCACGGCTGTTGAAGTAACGGAAGTCAGACTTCAGTACGCCTGGACCAATCGACCAGTTGTGAACCAGACCCAGGAAGTGCTGCTTGTAGAAATCTTCCAGGTTGCCGTAGTAGTACTGGGCAGTCAGGTCTTTGGTGATTTTGTAGTCGCCACCGCCATAGATGAACTTGTTGCTGTCACGACCGGCAGCAGTGTGAGCGTTGGCGCCAGCAATCGACAGCTCTTCGTTGTTACTGGAGTTACGCCCCTTGGCGTGCTCGATCTGACCGCCGACCAGTGTCAGGTCTTTGATTTCGTTCGAGGTAATCTGACCGCCCTGGAAGGTTTGCGGCAGCAGACGACCGTCGTTGGTCACAATCACCGGCAGTTTTGGCTGCAGGGTGCCCAACTTCAGTTCGGTCTGGGAGATCTTGGCTTTGGCAGTCAGGCCCAGGCTGGAGAAGTTATCAACCGCTTCGTGGTTGGACTCGCTTGGGAAAACAGTGCCGCCGTAAGAAGTCGAAGTGGCGCCGTTAGTACCGCCGCCGGTGTCCAGACGCACGCCCAACAGGCCGATGGCATCGATACCGAAGCCGACAGTGCCTTGGGTGTAGCCGGAAGTGAAGCGCAGATCGAAACCTTGGCCCCATTCTTCGTTCTTGCTTTGAACGCCGTTGGCCTTGACCTTGGCGGTACCCGCGTCGGAATCGCGGTTATCGGTGTTGATGTAGAAGTTGCGCAGCCCCAATGTAGCCTTGCTGTCTTCGATGAAACCGGCGGCGCCTGCCTGCTGCGCCAAAACCCCTACGGCCACAGCCAGGGCCAAGGTGGACTTCTTCATTGTTTCGCTCCTCTCATTTCTAATTCTGGGTTCCTGGTCCTGGGTCGAGTGCCCGGATCCAAAGATGCGCAATTAGCGCCGGATGGTCAGGCCACCTTGATTTTGGCCGGCATGACAAACTAAAAAGATCTACATATGCATTTTTAATGCGATTTAGATATATACATGCCGGAACACAAGGTATCGGCTCATGAACCAATTCCTTGACCTTCAAAATCGGGGTTGCTGAATCTGATACTCGTGTTGCTGCCAATGAGTACCTGATGGATTCATTTTATAGATTCGGGGTGAAAACAAAAAAGAATAAATAATAAACTGAAGCTATTTTTTTGGAATATCAAAAAACACAAAAAAAAGCCTCGCCAGCAGGCGAGGCTCTTTTTTGGGGGTTATTACAGGAAGCTGTAGGTGTAGTTGAAGATCAGACGGGTCTGGTCTTGGTCAGCGGTGCTGGTGTTACCACGATAGGTACCGTGACGCAGCGTCGTACCAAACCCTTTCAGCATGCCCGTTTGAATCACGTAATCCACGCGCGCGTCGGTCTCGTGCTCACTCAGGTCTTTACCCGCACCACTGGTTGCCCTGATGTCTTGGCCATTCAAGTAACCAATCGACGCTTTCAAACCTGGCACGCCCAGTGAAGCGAAGTCATAGGAGTACTGACCGTACGTGGTGTTTTCACCGGCACGGATAAAGCTGCCCACGGTGGCGTCGGTGAACGAGTAGAAGCTGGCGCCGCCGGCACCTTCTGGACGACCGTTGTCATTAACAAGGCTGCCTTGGTTCAAGAAAACAAAGCCGCCGTCATCGCTGACACGCTGATGCCCGAGCAGGAATGCGCTGCCACCCAAGGTATAGGTGAAGGTGGCGTTCCAGGTCTTGTTATCAACCACGCCCTTTTCCTTGGCGTAGCCACCGTTGTTGTTGAACTGGTAGCCGGCGTCGCCGTTCTTGCCGTCGGAGCTGCTGTCGAAATAACGAATATCGGTCTTGAATGACTGGTTGGCAGCAATCGGATAGACGTGCACCAGGCCGAGGAAGTTCTGCTTGTAGAAGTCTTCCAGATTCGCATAGTAGTACTGCAACGTAAGGTCTTTGGTGACCTTCCAGTCAGCACCGGCATACTGGAATTTGTTGCTGTCCTGAGTCGCGCCAGCCACAGACAGGCCAGTGGAGTTAGAGGAGGCGCGACCCGACGCGTGCTCCAGTTGACCCAGGTTGAAGGTCACGTTGTCGATTTCTTTGGAGGTGATGGTGCCACCTTCAAAGGTCTGCGGCAGCAGACGGCTGTCGTTCGCGATCAGGATCGGCAGGTTAGGTGCCAGAGCGCCACCCAAGTGGGCCTCGGTCTTCGAGAAACGCGCCTTGACGTTGGCATCCAGACGGCTCCACTCGTCGGCCGACTCCTTACCATCGCTAGGGAAGAATGAGTTGTCATTACCGGTCGGGTGATGACCCTTGCCACCATCCAGATGTAAACCGACCAACGCCTGGGCATCGATACCGAAACCAACGGTACCCTGGGTGAAGCCAGACAGGTAATCGAACTTTAGCCCCTCAGCGGTTTCACGCTGTCTGTACTTGGCATTAGCAGGACTAGTGCCACTCGGGGTATTACGCGTATCAGCGTCGTAATACATGGTCCGGGAACTGACGGAAGCCTTGCTGTCTTCGATGAAACCTGCGGCGCCTGCCTGCTGCGCCAAAACCCCCACGGCCACAGCCAGGGCTAAGGTGGACTTATTCATGTTTCGCTCCTCTCGTTTTCTAATTTTTGTGTTCTTTGGTCTTGGGTCGAAAGCCCTGGATCCACAGATGCGCGATTAGCGCCAGACCGTGACTACCAAGTCAATCTAACCATGTATGTCTACGACCAAGGTCTAACGTCGAATATTGAGTCCCTGCCGGCGGATCATCGAATCGGACATAACGGCATTGGCCTAAAAGCTAATTCCTAAAAGGCATTTATCAGCCTTTTTTTAGATCAATTAGCTTTGGCACATCCCGTACACGTCAATCCCTATCGAAAAGGCGACGTCATGATGGCTAAACGCGCACTATCTAGTCAATTTGTTACAGTTTGTGTATCGCTATTATTTTCTCTTTCCACTCAGGCGGCGACGCTCACGTTCGGTTATCAAACCAGCGTCGCCCCAGCAAAATCCCTCAAGCTGACAGCGATTACGGGAAAACCATAGGCCATAAAATCGATTGGAGAGACGGCGAAGTTCTTGAAGGAGCAAGGGAAGGTAGAAACGGTGCTGCCGGATTTTTCGCCGTATGTCAGCGCCAAATACGTCACTGAGTGATGATCGTTCCCACGCTCTGCGTGGGAATGCCTCTTCGGACGCTCTGCGTTCGGCTCTCGATGGGACGCGGAGCGTCCCGGGCTGCATTCCCACGCGGAGCATGGGAACGATCACACAGCCCCCCCAAATCAGAGGGCTTTTTCGAAGATCTTCGAATTACGCTGATAGTTGTAAAGCGACGCCCGCGCCGACGGCAGGCGATCGACGCTGCTCGGCACGAAACCCCGCTCACGGAACCAGTGGGCGGTCCGGGTAGTCAGCACGAACAAGGTTTTCAGGCCCTGCGCCCGGGCGCGGGCTTCAATGCGCTCCAGCAATTCATCCCCGCGACCGCCATGGCGGTACTCCGGGTTCACCGCCAGACACGCCAGCTCCCCCGCATCCGAATCGGCAATCTGATACAGCGCCGCGCAGGCGATGATCATGCCTTCACGCTCGACCACACTGAACTGCTCGATCTCGCGCTCCAGAACCTCGCGAGAACGACGTACCAGAATGCCCTGCTCTTCCAGCGGGCTGATCAAGTCCAGCAAACCGCCGACGTCCTCGATGGCCGCCTCGCGCACCACTTCGAATTGCTCCTGGGCCACCAGCGTACCGCCACCGTCACGGGTGAACAGTTCGGTCAGCAGCGCGCCATCTTCGGCATAGCTGACGATGTGGCTGCGCGCCACACCGCCCCGGCACGCTTCAGCCGCCGCGTCCAGCAGCTCGGCTTGGTAGTTGCTGCCCAGACGCTGCAGGTGTGCCGGCACCTGTTGCGGACGCAGTTCGCGAACCAGGCGACCATTTTCATCCAGCAGTCCGAGTTCGGCGCCAAACAACAGCAACTTGTCTGCGCCCAGATCGATGGCCGCGCGGGTCGCGACGTCTTCGCACGCGAGGTTGAAGATCTCACCGGTCGGCGAGTAACCCAACGGCGACAGCAGGACGATGGAGCGTTCGTCCAACAGGCGATTGATGCCCTTGCGGTCGACCCGGCGCACTTCGCCGGTGTGGTGATAATCGACACCTTCGAGCACGCCGATCGGCCGCGCAGTGACCAGATTGCCGCTGGCTACCCGCAGGCGCGAGCCCTGCATCGGCGACGAGGCCATGTCCATGGACAACCGCGCTTCGATGGCAATGCGCAGTTGACCGACCGCATCAATCACACACTCCAGCGTCGCCGCATCGGTGATGCGCATGCCGTGGTGGTAGTGCGGGGTCAGGCCGCGAGCAGCGAGGCGGGTTTCAATTTGCGGACGCGAACCGTGAACCAGCACCAGTCGCACGCCCAGGCTATGCAGCAGCACCAGGTCGTGGACGATATTGCCGAAGTTCGGGTGCTCTACGCCGTCGCCGGGTAGCATGACGACGAAGGTGCAATCGCGGTGGGCGTTGATGTAAGGCGAAGCGTGACGAAGCCAATTGACGTATTCGGGCATGAACCTGGGCCTGTAATAAATAGCAGCCGAAAAAAGAGTAACGCAGTAAACGCACAGCGGGCTGATGGTTATCGTCGGAACAGGCTTGGCGACACGCGCGCTCTCCTCATAAGTACGGGTTGTGACACGGGCAATTTATACGAGCGACGCCGGCGTCAGGCAGTAATGTTCGATCAGTTGACGTAATAGATGCACGGTAGGCTGCAAACGTGACATTTCGAGGTATTCACCCGGCTGGTGGGCACAGGCGATGTCGCCGGGGCCCAAGACCAATGTTTCGCAGCCAAGGCGCTGAAGATAAGGCGCTTCTGTGCCGAACGCCACTGCTTCGGCGCGATGGCCGGTGAGCTTTTCGGCGATCCTCACCAATTCCGAGTCCTCGGCCTGCTCGAAGGGCGGGACTTCGGGGAACAGCGGCGCGTAATCGATCTTCACCTGGTGCCGCTCGGCAATGGGGTTGAGCTTCTGCAAGATCGCTGCGCGCAGGGCGCCGGGATCCATGCCCGGCAGCGGGCGCAGGTCAAACTCCAGTGAGCACTGGCCGCAGATACGGTTGGGGTTATCGCCGCCGTGAATGCAGCCGAAATTCATGGTCGGCTGCGGCACGCTGAACTGCGGATTACGAAATTCCCGCTGCCACGCCAGGCGCAAGCCGCGCAGTTCGCCGATGGCATCGTGCATGGCTTCGAGGGCGCTATGGCCCAGGCTCGGGTCCGAGGAATGGCCACTCTGACCGAGGATGTCGATGCGCTCCATCATCACGCCTTTGTGCAGGCGGATCGGCTTCAACCCCGTCGGCTCGCCAATCACCGCCGCACGACCTAGTGGCCGCCCGGCTTCGGCCAAGGCACGCGCACCCGACATCGAGCTTTCTTCATCGCAGGTCGCAAGAATCAGCAAGGGTTGCTTGAATGGTTGGTCGAGCAAGGGTTTGACGGCTTCGATGACCAGGGCGAAAAAGCCCTTCATGTCGCAACTGCCCAGGCCGACCCAACGGCCGTCCACTTCCGTCAGTTTCAGCGGGTCGGTCTGCCACAGCGCCGCGTCGTACGGCACCGTATCACTGTGACCGGCCAGCACCAGGCCGCCGGGGCCTGTGCCGAAACTGGCCAGCAGGTTGAATTTGCCGGGGCTGACCTGCTGGATATCGCAGGCAAAACCCAGATCCCCGAGCCATGTCGCCAACAAGTCGATGACCGGCCGATTGGTTTGATCCAGGCTGGGTTGGGTACAGCTGACAGACGGCGCGGCGATCAGCGCAGCGAACTGATCTTTCATGGACGGCAAAGGCATCGCTGACTCCCAACTCCCGAATTGAAGTCCATCATAGAACCATCCGGCGACAGGAATAAACCGTCGCGGCGCGTAGGATGAACGAGTCCTGTACACTGCACGACCTTGGCAGCCACACATTCCCCCGGCTGCGCTCCCGATCCTGGATTTTCCGGCCATGCAGAAAGAAACCGAAATCAAACTCCGCGTCAGCCGCGAAACCCTCGCCGCCCTGCGCGAGCACCCGTTACTGAAAAAACGCAACAAAAGTGGCTGGGAACGCCGTGAGTTGATGAACCAGTACTTCGACACGCCCGAGCGCGACCTGGCCCGCGCCAAGGTTGCCCTGCGCCTGCGCCGCGATGGCGAAGAAGTGATTCAGACCCTCAAGACCCGTGGCCAGAGCGTCGCCGGTCTGTCCGAGCGTCACGAGTACGACTGGCACCTGCCCAAAGCCAAACTCGATGTGAAGAAGCTCGACGGCGAATGCTGGCCCGAGCAGTTGGCCGAACTGGACAAGAAAACCCTGAAAGCCATCTTCACCACCGATTTCGTGCGTGAACGCGCGGAAATCGCCTGGGGCCGTGGCAAGACCAAAGTGGTCATCGAAGCCGCGCTGGACCTGGGCCACGTGGTAGTCGGCAAGCAGAAAGAAGAAATCTGCGAGCTGGAACTGGAACTGCGCGAAGGCGAACCGGCCGCGCTGCTGGAACTGGCCGCCGAACTGGCCGCGACGCTGCCGCTGATGCCATGCGACATCAGCAAGGCCGAACGCGGTTATCGCCTGTTCGACGCCAACAGCTATTCGCTGAGCTTGCCGGCACCGCAGATCACCGCCGAAATGCCACTGGACGATGCGTTCGCCGCCCTGAGTTGGCATTTGCTCAGCAGCAGCCAACGTCTGGCCGAGCAGTATCGCTTCAATGGCCACTGGCGTCTGTTGCAGGACTGGGTCGAAAACCTCGCTGAAATGCGCGCGCTGATCAGCAGCCTCGGTCAGGCCGCGCCACGTCAGTCGACTCACGATCTGCGGGTCGCACTGGATGCCTTGCTGGAAGACTGGCGCCCGCTGGTACAAGCCGGCCTGGACGACGAAGACGTGCGCAAAGCCGCGCCGGAGCAGTTCCTCGAAGAGCTGGAAGACCCGCGCTGGGGCCTGTTCTCGCTGAACACTTCACGCTGGTTGCTGGCCCGCACCTGGGCTGCCGATCGCAACACCCGCGGCAATCGCCAGGGCGCCGCGCAACTGGGCAGCTGGCTGCCACGCCTGCTGGGCGAAGAAGCCAACTCGCTGCAATTGCAGCGTTACCAGCAACAGCCGGAAGACCTGGCCGAGCAACTGCCGCGCATCGAGCGCATCCAGGCCTGGCTGCACCATGCCCGTAGCGTGCTGGACATCCCGGAAATGGATCGCCTGTATGGCGAGCTGAAACAGCTTGCCCTGCTAGCTAACGAGCCGATCACCGATGAGTCGCTGGATGCGCGCAAGCAGCAGGCGATTGCGGTGTATCAGAACCGTGCCTGGAAGACTCTGCTGCGCATGTAATACCGCGATGATGATCGTTCCCACGCTCCCGCGTGGGAATGCAGCCGGTGACGCTCCGCGTCACCTGGACGCGGAGCGTCCCTTGAGGCATTACCACACAGAGCGTGGGAACGATCAGTGTAGGGTCAGCGCAACACCGGCAAACTCGTCGTGGATTTGATTTCCGACAAAGCCACGATCGAGTTGACCTCCTGAATCCCCGGCACCATCGACAGCTTCTCGAAGAAGAAGCGCTCATAAGCCTCGATGTCCGCCGTGACGATCCGCAGCAAGAAATCCACCGCCCCCATCAGCACATAACATTCCAGCACTTCGGGAAAACCGCGAATCGCCTCGGTGAATTCGGTGAAGTTCGAACGTCCGTGGGCGTTGAGTTTGATCTCGGCGAAGATCTGCGTGTTGAGGCCGATTTTCTTGCGGTCAAGCAACGTCACCTGACCACGAATGATCCCCTCCTCCTTCATCCGCTGAATCCGCCGCCAGCACGGCGACTGCGAGAGCCCCACCTGTTCGGCGATCTGCGCGCTGGAAAGCGAAGCGTCCTCTTGCAGCAACGCGAGAATCTTGCGGTCGTAGCCATCCAGCTCGCTATGCATAGAAAAACCCGAAATTAATATGATCTTGAATTGATCGATTCGATAAATCGTCAATACACCCAATCATAGATAAGAAATACCCGGCACCGAATGTAAAAATTCCTCCAGTGATTTTGGAGCCCGACCATGCCGCCCCTTGAAGCCGTGAACACCCCGCCCGCCCGCGCCGATGTCTGGAACGTCAGCAACGCCCACTGCCGCGTTCAATATCAACTGCTGGCCGAGGCCGAGCCGGATCTGCTGTGCCGCGCGCTCAACCTGTTCGCCTTGCAGTTTCTGACGCCGCAGCAGGTCAACGTGCAGCGCCTGGACGATCTGCTGTCGATCGACATCGTCATGGACGGCCTGAGCTGGCACCGAGCCCAGGTGATCGCGGAAAAATTGCGTAACCTGATCAGCGTCTGCTCGGTGAATCTGCAAGCCGCTGATTCGGCGTGGCAAGAGCCGGTTCAGGCGGCTGGTTAAAAAAAGCCCTGAAAAACCCGACACGTGTTGGTCCGGTAGTGGCCCAACGGTCTGCGGGAGCGCGGCTATCCTTTGCGAACGGTTGTTCATAAGGAGCCCGCATGTCCGTTCAACTTGCCACTCAGGACCGCTGGCTGGACCTTAACGATTTGCTGCGTGAACTGGTCGCCCAGGGCTTTGTCAGCCAGGACTCGGCCGAACACGCACTCAACGCCCGCCGCCGTCACGCCACCAATGGTCAGCAACACCCGCTGGAGTTCATCGCCAGCCAACACCTGGACGACCTCAGCCGTCCCGGTAAACACCTCGATCTGGAAAGCCTGACGCTATGGCTGTCCCAGCAGGCCGGCCAGCCGTACTTGCGCATCGACCCACTGAAAATCAACGTCGCCGCCATTACGCCGCTGATGTCCTATGCCTTCGCCCAGCGCCACAAGATTCTGGCGGTGTCCATCGACCGCGATGCCGTCACCGTGGCCAGCGCCCAGCCCTTCGTCAGCGGCTGGGAAGCCGACCTGACCCATGTGTTGAAACTGCCGATCAAGCGCGTGGTAGCCAACCCGGTGGACATCCAGCGCTTCAGCGTGGAGTTTTTCCGCCTGGCCAAATCGGTCACCGGCGCCACCAACGCCGATCAGCAGACAAGCAACCTGGGCAACTTCGAACAGTTGCTCAACCTCGGCGCCAGCGACCAGGAGCCGGACGCCAACGATGCGCACATCGTCAACATCGTCGACTGGCTGTTCCAGTACGCGTTCCAGCAGCGGGCCAGCGATATCCACATCGAGCCCCGGCGCGAGCAAGGCACGGTGCGTTTTCGCATCGACGGCGTGCTGCACAACGTCTATCAATTCCCGCCGCAGGTGACCATGGCCATCGTCAGCCGCCTGAAAAGCCTGGGGCGGATGAACGTCGCGGAAAAGCGCAAACCCCAGGACGGCCGGGTCAAGACCAAGACCCCCGACGGCGGCGAAGTCGAGCTGCGATTATCGACATTACCGACAGCGTTCGGCGAGAAGATGGTCATGCGGATCTTCGACCCGGAAGTGCTGCTCAAGGACTTCGATCAACTGGGTTTTTCCGCCGATGACCTGCGCCGCTGGCAAGACATGATCCGCCAGCCAAACGGCATCATTCTGGTGACCGGGCCGACCGGTTCGGGCAAGACCACCACGCTGTACACCACCCTCAAGAAACTGGCGACACCGGAGGTCAACCTCTGCACCATCGAAGACCCGATCGAAATGGTCGAGCCGGCGTTCAATCAGATGCAGGTCCAACACAACATCGACCTGACCTTTGCCGCCGGCGTGCGCGCACTGATGCGGCAAGACCCGGACATCATCATGATCGGCGAGATCCGCGACCTCGAAACCGCCGAGATGGCAATTCAGGCCGCACTCACCGGCCACCTGGTGCTGTCGACGTTGCACACCAACGATGCCCCGAGCGCCATCAGCCGCCTGCTGGAACTCGGCGTACCGCATTACCTGATCAAGGCCACGGTGCTCGGGGTCATGGCCCAGCGTCTAGTTCGTACGTTATGCCCTCACTGCAAGGCGCCCTTAACATTGGGCGAAGACGACTGGCAAACCCTGACCCGGCCCTGGCAAGCGCCACTGCCGACCAATGCCCAGCGCGCCATCGGTTGCCTGGAATGCCGCGAAACCGGCTATCGCGGTCGCGCCGGGGTTTACGAAATCATGCAGCTGACGGACGGCATCAAAGCGCTGATCAACCCCGACACCGATTTGCTGGCGGTCCGGCGTCAGGCGTTCAAGGAAGGCATGCGCAGTTTGCGGTTGTCGGGGGCACAGAAAGTGGCGGCGGGTTTGACCACGATCGAAGAGGTGTTGCGAGTGACACCGCAGAGTGAGCAGAGATAGACCATGACCTCTAATGCCGCACACTTCTTTTTGTAGCAGCTGGCGAAGCCTGCGTTCGGCTGCGCAGCAGTCGTAAAACCAGAACTTGCGGTGCGTCAGACAGACCGCATCAGCCGGATTCACGACTGCTTCGCAGCCGAACGCAGGCTTCGCCAGCTGCTACGGATTGCGCTCGGATGCTTCCCCAAAGTCGCATACGAGCCTTTTGCCCTACACTCTGGTCATCGCAACTCAACCAGACTGGACAGGGACCGTTATGAGCATTGCACTGATTCTCTTCGTCGCGCTGGTCGTGGCTATCCTTTTCATGGGCTTCAAAGTGGTGCCCCAAGGGTTTGAATGGACGGTCGAACGCTTCGGCCGTTACACCAACACCCTCAAGCCAGGCCTGAGCATCATCATTCCGGTGATGGACCGCATCGGCCGCAAGATCAACGTGATGGAAAGCGTGCTGGACATTCCGCCTCAGGAAGTCATCACTGCCGACAACGCTACCGTGCAGATCGACGCCGTGTGCTTCTTCCAGGTGGTCAATACCGCCCAGGCCGCCTACGAGGTGAACAACCTCGAACATGCCGTCCGCAATCTGTTGCAAACCAATATCCGCACCGTGCTCGGTTCCATGGAGCTGGACGCGATGCTCAGCCAGCGCGACAACATCAACGAAAAACTGCTGCGCACCGTCGACGAAGCCACGGCGCCGTGGGGCATCAAGATCACCCGGATCGAGATCAAGGACATCAGCCCTCCCGCCGACCTGATGGCCGCCATGTCCGGCCAGATGAAAGCCGAGCGGATCAAACGCGCACAGATTCTGGAAGCCGAAGGTTTACGCGCGTCGGCGATCCTCACCGCCGAAGGCAAGAAGCAGGCGCAGATTCTCGAAGCCGAGGGCAGCCGTCAGGCGGCGTTCCTCGAAGCCGAGGCCCGGGAACGTCAGGCCCAGGCCGAAGCCCAGGCCACCAAAGTGGTGTCCGAAGCCATCGCCGGCGGTAACGTGCAGGCGGTCAACTACTTCGTCGCACAGAAGTACATCGATGCCTTGGGCAAACTGGCTTCGGCCAACAACAGCAAAGTGATCCTGATGCCGCTCGAAGCCGGTTCGATGATCGGTGCAGTCGGTGGCATCGGCGAAATCGTCAAGGCCACCTTCGACGGCAAGAAAGGCTGAGGTCGCTGCCCATGGAACTGTTTTCGTTCTGGAGCTGGCTGGCCCTGGGCACGGTGTTGCTGATCCTCGAGGTGTTCGGTGCCGGCGGTTATCTGCTGTGGATCGGCATGGCAGCTGCCGCCGTCGGCGTGCTGACGTTCCTGATACCGGGTTTGCCCTGGGAATGGCAGGTGCTGTTGTTTGCCGTTTTTTCGATCCTCACCGCCCTGTACTGGTGGAGACGTCAGCGCAGTGTGGTGCGGGCCAGCGATCAGCCGAACCTGAACCTGCGAGGGCAAGAGCTGATCGGCAAGGTGTTCGTGGTCACCGAAGCGATTGTCAACGGCCGCGGCAAGATCAAGGTCGCCGACGGCGTGTGGATGGCCCGAGGGCCTGATACCGCGTCCGGCAGCCGTGTTCGGGTGATCGGGCAACAAGGGGCGATTTTACTGGTAGAGCGGGCCGACTAACGTCACGGAACTCGATTGGGTTATTGGCAATCAAAGCCCGCAGTTAAAACCCAGTGGAGTCACCTTTTATGCGTCTCAAACTTGCTGTCGCTACCTTCGCCGTGTTGTCCCTTCAAGTCGGTTCGGCGATGGCTGATGACAGCTTTTTGCGTAACGTCCTTACTTCCGGTGCCACCACCGGTACGTCCTACCTGACCTCCAGGGATCACAAGCTGATCGTCGCCGCCCAGGACGACGCCGGTAGCTTTGTCGCCAGTGACGGCGCCATTCGCGGCCCCTATCTGGAAGCCGCCATGCAGAAAGTCCGCGCTGAAAACCCTGGCCTGCAAGCCACGGACATGGAACTGGCGAACGCCATCCTGGCGAAGAATGCCATCGCCTCGAAATAAGCTTCTTTGCTGAACAAAAAATGCCGCTCTAAATGAGCGGCATTTTTTTTGCCTGAAATGCGATCCATGATGATCGCTCCCACGCTCCGCGTGGTAGCGCCGCCATGGACGCTCTGCGTCCGCTCTTGGGACGCGGAGCGTCCCGGGATGCATTCCCACGCAAAGCGTGGGAACGATCAGCGCCCCCTATCAGCGGTATTCATCCACCGGCACACACGCGCAAAACAGGTTGCGATCGCCGTAGACATTGTCCACACGGTTCACCACCGGCCAGTACTTATGGGCCTTGGTGTGAGCATCCGGCGTCACCGCCTGCTCGATGCTGTACGGCCGCTCCCAGACACCGGTGATGTCGGCCAGGGTATGCGGCGAACGCTTAAGCGGGTTGTCCTCGGCCGGCCAGTTGCCGTTTTGCACCTCGTTGATTTCCGCGCGAATGCTCAGCATCGCATCGATAAAGCGGTCCAGTTCCGCCTTCGATTCACTCTCGGTCGGTTCAACCATCAACGTCCCCGGCACCGGGAATGACATGGTCGGCGCATGGAAACCGTAGTCCATCAGCCGTTTGGCAACGTCTTCTTCGCTGATCCCGGTCAGCGCCTTGAGTGGCCGCAAGTCGAGGATGCATTCGTGGGCCACTCGCTCGTTGCGCCCGGTGTAGAGCACCGGGAACGCCCCGGACAAATGCTGCGCCAGGTAATTCGCGGCGAGGATCGCCACCTCACTCGCATCCGCCAGTTGCGGCCCCATCATCGCGATGTACATCCAGCTGATCGGCAGAATACTTGCACTGCCCCAAGGGGCTGCGCTCACCGCGCCGTTCCCCGGCAGCGGGCCATCAATCGGTACCACCGGGTGATTGGCGACAAACGGCGCCAGGTGCGCCCGAACCCCGATCGGTCCCATCCCCGGCCCGCCTCCCCCATGGGGAATGCAGAACGTTTTGTGCAGGTTCATGTGTGACACGTCGGCACCGATGTCTGCCGGCCGCGCCAACCCGACTTGCGCGTTGAGGTTGGCACCATCCATGTACACCTGACCGCCATGGCGGTGGATAACTTCACAGATCTCGCTGATGCCTTCCTCGTAGACCCCGTGGGTCGAAGGATAAGTCGCCATCAGGCAGGCGAGTTTGTCCCCTGCCTCTATGGCCTTTTCTTTCAGATCTTCCAGATCGACATTGCCCGCCTCGTCGCACTCGACGATCACCACCCGCATCCCGGCCATTTGCGCCGAGGCCGGGTTGGTGCCGTGGGCCGAGGACGGGATCAGGCAGATATCCCGCGCACCCTGATGACGGCTCGCATGATATTTGCGGATCGCCAGCAACCCGGCGTACTCACCTTGGGCGCCCGAGTTGGGCTGCATGCAGATTGCATCGAAACCGGTGATCGCGCAGAGCCAGCGTTCCAGTTCCTCGATCATCAGGGAATAACCCATTACCTGCTCTTTCGGCACGAATGGGTGCAGGTTGGCGAACTGCGGCCAGGTGATCGGGATCATCTCGCTGGTGGCATTGAGCTTCATGGTGCAGGAGCCCAGCGGGATCATCGATTGATTGAGCGCCAGGTCTTTGTTTTCCAGCTGCTTCAAGTAACGCAGCATTTCGGTTTCGCTGTGATGAGCGTTAAACACCGGATGACGCAGATAAGGCGTGCTGCGCTGCAATCCTGCCGGAATGCCGGACACCAGGGCCTCAGCATCCAGTTCGTCGACGTTGAGCCCATGATCGGCACCGAGAAACACATCGAACAATTTCGCCACGGTGGTTTCGTCACAGGTCTCGTCGAGGCTCAAGCCCAACCGCCCACGGCCGAGAATGCGCAAGTTGATCTGCGCCGCCTGGGCACTTTCGATGATCGCGGTCTGAGTGCCACCGACTTCCAGGGTCAGGGTGTCGAAGAAGTGTTGGTTCAGACGGGTAATGCCGTGGCGCTCCAGGCCGGCGGCGAGAATGCAGGTCAGCCGATGGACGCGCTGGGCAATATTTTTGAGCCCTTCCGGGCCATGGTAGACCGCATAGAAACTGGCGATATTGGCCAGCAGCACTTGGGCGGTGCAGATGTTCGAGTTGGCCTTCTCCCGGCGAATATGTTGCTCGCGGGTTTGCAGGGCCATGCGCAAGGCCACGTTGCCGCGAGCATCTTTCGACACGCCGATGATCCGCCCGGGAATCGCCCGTTTGTATTCGTCGCGGCTGGCAAAAAAAGCCGCGTGCGGCCCGCCGTACCCCATGGGCACGCCGAAACGCTGGGACGAACCGAACACCACATCGGCGCCCAACTCTCCCGGCGGAGTCAGCAACAACAGGCTGAGCAGGTCGGTGGCGACGCAGGCCAAGGCTTGCTGGGCATGCAGATGATCGATCAGCGGACGCAGGTCGCGAATTTCGCCATGGGTGTCGGGATATTGCAGCAACGCGCCGAACACTTGATGCTGCTTCAAGTTATCCACAGCGTCGACGACCAGGTCAAAACCGAACCCTTCGGCCCGGGTCTGCACCACGGAAATCGTCTGCGGGTGGCAGTTTTCGTCGACAAAGAACAGATTGCTTCTGGACTTGGCGACACGCTTGGCCAGCGCCATGGCCTCGGCTGCCGCCGTGGCTTCATCCAGCAGCGAGGCGTTGGCCAGTTCCAGGCCGGTCAGGTCGATGGTCAGCTGCTGGAAATTCAGCAACGCTTCGAGCCGGCCTTGGGCAATCTCCGGTTGATAAGGCGTGTACGCGGTGTACCAACCGGGATTTTCCAGCACGTTGCGCAGGATGACGGCTGGTGTGAGGGTGCCGTGATAACCCATGCCGATCAGGCTGATCCAGACCTGATTCTGTTCGGCATAGCTGCGCAGCTTGGCCAGCGCGGCTTCTTCGTCGAGGGCGGGCGGCAAGTCCAGCGGTCGGTTGAGGCGGATTCCCGGCGGCACCGTCTGCTCGATCAACTCGACGCGGCTACCAAGGCCGAGGCTGTCGAGCATTGCCTGCTGCTCGGCGGCATCGGGCCCGAGATGGCGGCGCAGGAAGGCATTGGGGTCGCGTAACTGACTCAAGGACGGCAACTGGGACATGACGGGCTCTCTCTTGACTGGCGCTCAGCGTCGATGCAACTCGGTCAAACCAGCATAGCAGTCGATACCCGCACGGATGGCGTGGCGCTATTGGACAATCCGTATCATCATCCTCGGCGCCTACAAACGTTCGCTGATCGGGTGTCTATATTTATGAGCCAATTGTCTTTCCTGCCTTTCTCCAAACCCACCATCGATGAAGCCACGATTGCCGTTGTCGGCGATGTGCTGCGCTCGGGCTGGATTACCAGCGGCCCCAAGGTTCAGGCTTTTGAAGCGCAACTCTCGGAATATTTCGGCGGGCGCCCGGTGCGTACGTTCAATTCCGGCACCTGCACCATGGAGATCGCGTTGCGAATTGCCGGCGTCGGACCGGGGGATGAAGTGATCACCACGCCAATCTCCTGGGTGGCCACCGCCAACGTGATTCTGGACGTTGGCGCCACGCCGGTGTTTGCCGACATAGACCCGGTCACCCGCAATATCGACCTGGATCAACTGGAAGCGGCCATCACCCCGCGCACCAAAGCCATCATCCCGGTGTTTCTCGCGGGACTGCCCGTGGACATGACGCGCCTTTACGCGATTGCAAAAAAGCATGGTTTGCGAGTGGTGGAAGATGCGGCCCAAGCATTGGGTTCGAGCTGGAACGGACAACGCATCGGTTCGACTGGCGATTTCGTGTCCTTCAGTTTCCAGGCGAACAAGAACGTCACCTGCTCAGAGGGCGGTTGCCTGGTGCTGAACAATGCCGAGGAAGCGCGGTTGGCGGAAAAGTACCGGTTGCAGGGCGTCACCCGCAGCGGTTTCGATGGGCTGGACGTTGATGTGCTGGGCGGCAAGTTCAACATGACCGACGTCGCGGCAGCCATTGGCCTGGGGCAATTTGCCCACATCGAGGCGATCACCGCTCATCGTCGTGAGCTGGCCAAGCATTACTTCGCCTGCTTCGGCGAGGACTTCGAAGCGCAATACGGGGCTCAACTGCCGCCGGCGGATTTCGAGAACAGCAATTGGCATTTGTTCCAACTGGTGCTCCCGGAACGCCAGGATGGCAAACCGGCACGGGCTACTTTCATGGAACAGATGCAGGCACTGGGAGTAGGTATCGGCTATCACTACCCGCCGATTCACCTGCTGAGTCTTTACCGCGAACGCGGGTTCAAGGAAGGCATGTTCCCGGTCGCCGAGCGGGTCGGACGACTGATCGTTTCGCTGCCGATGTTTACGGCCATGGATAAAGCGGATGTCGAGCGTTCGGTAGCTGCGGTGAAAGCCGTCTTGCGGCCTTGATACGGCCTTTGTAGGCGCTGCCAAAGGCCGCGATCTTTTGATGTTAGAAACAGGATCAAAAGATCGCAGCCTGCGGCAGCTCCTACGGGGCGAGCATTACTCGCCGATGGCGGCCTTGTAGCCCACCGGGTCGAGCAGGTTGTTCAGTTCAGAGGTATCGCTTGGCTCCAGTTTGAAGAACCAGCTGTCATAAGGCGCGCTGTTGACCAGTTCCGGGCTGTTGGCCAACTCTTCGTTGACGGCAATGACGGTACCGGAGACTGGCGAGTAGATATCCGACGCGGCCTTGACTGACTCGACGACACCCGCAGCCTCACCGGCAGCGAACACTTTGCCGATTTCCGGCAGCTCGACGAACACCACATCACCCAAGGCTTCCTGAGCATGGTCTGAAATACCCACTTTCACGCCACCATCATGGTCTAGACGGGCCCATTCGTGACTTTCGGCAAAACGCAGGTCGACAGGGATTTCGCTCATGTTCTGTGTCCTCAAGAAAAATGTCGGCGGTCATTGCCCGCCCAAAAAGGTTAGATCAAGGTTTTGCCGTGGCGTACGAAGGTCGGCTTGACCACTCGAACCGGGTACCACTTGCCACGGATTTCCACTTCGGCACGGTCAGCGGTGGCCGCCGGCACGCGCGCCAGTGCAATCGACTTGCTAAGCGTAGGAGAGAAACTACCACTGGTGATCTCCCCTTCGCCAACATCGGCGATGCGAACCACCTGATGAGCCCGCAGAACCCCACGTTCCTCAAGGACCAGACCGACCAGTTTGTGCTGTACGCCGGCGGCCTGTTCGGTTTCCAGTGCAGTGCGGCCGATGAACTGGCGCGTGGCCGGTTCCCAGGCAATGCTCCAGGCCATGTTGGAGGCCAATGGCGAAACGTCTTGATGAATATCCTGACCGTACAGGTTCATGCCGGCTTCGACCCGTAAGGTATCGCGCGCCCCGAGGCCGATCGGGGAAATGCCCGCGCCCACCAGATCGTTGAAGAAGCCCGGCGCCTGATCGGCCGGCAGCACGATTTCCAGACCGTCCTCACCGGTGTAACCGGTGCGCGCGATGAACCAGTCACCGTCGGCCTGACCCTCGAAAGGTTTGAGTTGCTGGATCAGCGTGCCGCGGGACTGGGTCACCAGTTCGGCAATCTTGTGCCGGGCGTGAGGCCCTTGAATGGCCAGCATCGCCAGCTCGGAGCGCTCGTTGAGCTGCACATTCTCGTTGAGCTGCGCATTGAAGTCGGCGAGATGAGCCTGCATCCAGGCCAGGTCCTGATTGCGGGTGGAGGCGTTGACCACCAGCCGATAGCCGTCATCGAGGCGATAGACGATCATGTCGTCGACGATACCGCCGTGCTCGTTGAGCATGGCGCTGTACAAGGCACGGCCAGGGCTGTGCAGGCGTTCGACGTCGTTGGCCAGCAAATATTGCAGCCAGGCCTTGGCCTGGGGGCCGTCGACATCGATCACGGTCATGTGGGATACATCGAAAACCCCGCAATCGCGGCGCACCTGATGGTGTTCCTCGACCTGCGAGCCGTAATGCAGAGGCATATCCCAACCGCCAAAATCGACCATCTTCGCGCCGAGGGCGAGATGAAGGTCATACAGAGGCGTGCGCTGTCCCATGGGTTTCTCCTTCCGGGCGTGGCGAAGGTGCGGACAGCCGCTGTACGGGGTGAAACGCCTTGAAATAAAGGCTTTCAGCCGATTTCAGCAACCCGGTCTGAAAGACGGACCGCACCGAATGCCGCGCATTGTAGCCGCAAGGTGTAGGACTGACACCTAGCCGTTTCGATGTGCCGACCTTCTGATCAATCCGATGACCGGCAACAGCCCGACCAAAACCAGAGTCAGTGCCGGCAACGAGGCCCTGGCCCACTCGCCTTCGCTGGTCATTTCAAAGATCCGCACCGCCAGCGTGTCCCAGCCGAACGGGCGCATCAGCAGGGTTGCGGGCATTTCCTTGAGCACGTCGACGAACACCAGCAATGCAGCGCTCAACGTGCCCGGCAGCAGCAGCGGCAGATACACTTTGAAAAACAGTCGTGGCCCACTGACGCCAAGGCTACGTGCCGCTTCGGGCAAAGAAGGCCGTATTCGCGCCAGGCTGCTTTCCAGCGGCCCATAAGCCACGGCGATGAATCGCACCAGATAGGCCAGCAACAACGCCGACAGACTGCCCAACAGCAGCGGTTTGCCCGCGCCGCCAAGCCAGCCCGACAGCGGAATCACCAGTTCGCGATCCAGATAACTGAACGCCAGCATGATCGACACCGCCAATACCGAGCCGGGCAAGGCGTAGCCGAGGTTGGCCAGGCTGATGCCGGAACGGATCGCCCGGGTCGGTGCCAATCGACGGGCAAAGGCCAGCAGCAGCGCGACGCTGACCGTGATCAACGCCGCCATGCCGCCCAGGTACAAGGTATGCACGATCAACCCGGCATAACGCTCGTCCAGATCGAAGCGCCCGCGTTGCCAGAACCACACCAGCAGTTGCAGCACGGGAATGACGAAGGCGCAGGCGAACACCAGACCACACCAGCTCATCGCCGCCAGTGCCTTGACCCCATGCAGGTGATACAGCGCCTTGACCCGTGGCCGTTCGTTGCCCGCCCGGTTGGCTCCCCGAGCGCGACGCTCGCCATACAACACGACCATCACCACCAACAGCAACAGGCTGGCCAGTTGCGCGGCGGTGGAGAGACTGAAAAAGCCGTACCAGGTCTTGTAGATGGCGGTGGTGAACGTATCGAAGTTGAACACCGACACCGCACCAAAATCCGCCAGGGTTTCCATCAGCGCCAACGCCACCCCCGCGCCGATCGCCGGACGCGCCATGGGTAACGCAACCCGCCAGAACGCCTGCCACGGGGATTGCCCGAGGACTCGCGCCGCTTCCATCAGGCCTTTGCCCTGGGCCAGGAATGCGGTGCGCGCCAACAGATAAACGTAGGGATAGAAAACCAGCACCAACACCAGAATCACGCCACCGGTGGAGCGCACTCGCGGCAGCCTCAGACCACTGCCGAACCATTCGCGGAGCAGGGTTTGCACGGGGCCTGCGAAATCCAGCAGGCCGACGAAAACGAATGCCAGCACGTAGGCAGGAATAGCGAACGGCAGCATCAACGCCCAATCCAGCCACCGCCGCCCCGGGAACTCACAGAGGCTGGTGAGCCAGGCCAGGCTAACGCCCAGCAGCGTTACACCGAAGCCAACGCCGACGACCAGCGTGAGGGTATTGCCCAGCAACCGCGGCATTTGCGTGTCCCACAGGTGGGACCAGATCTGCTCATCGATGGTTTGCCAGGAGAGAAGCAGGACGCTCAGCGGCAGCAGGACCAGCGCAGCGATGGCGAAGACCAGAGGATACCAGCGGCGTTGGGCGGGATGGGCCAAGGAAAGTTCTCGTTTAAATGATTGTGCCCACGCTCTGCGTGGGCACACCTCTTGTGACGCTCTGCGTCACGCCTCGACGCGGAGCGTCGGTGGATGCATTCCCACGCAGAGCGTGGGAACGATCAGGCCGGCAGGGACTGTGGCGCAGTATATCGACAGACTCAGTTCCAGCCGACCCGATCCATCATCCGGATCGCTTCAGCCTGACGCTTGCCGGCGATTTCCACTGGCAAGGTATCGGCGACGAACTTGCCCCAACTTGCGACTTCAGCTGAAGGCGGAACAGCAGGGTTGGCCGGGAACTCCTGGTTTATGTCAGCGAAAATCCTTTGCGCTTCAGGCGTGGTCATCCACTCCACCAACGCCTTGGCGGCTTCCGGGTGCGGTGCATGTTTGGTCAGGCCGATGCCCGACAGGTTGACGTGTACGCCACGGTCGCCCTGATTCGGCCAGAACAGCTTCACCGGCAGGTCCGGCTTCTGCTTGTGCAGACGGCCGTAGTAGTAAGTGTTGACGATGCCGACGTCGCACTGACCGGCGTTGATCGCTTCCAGCACGGCGATGTCGTCGGAGAACACGTCGGTGGACAGGTTGTTGACCCAGCCTTTGAGGATCTTCTCGGTTTTCTCTGCGCCATGGACTTCGATCATGGTGGCGGTCAGGGACTGGTTGTAGACCTTCTTCGCCGTGCGCAGGCACAGGCGGCCTTCCCACTGTTTGTCGGCCAGCGCCTCGTAGGTGGTCAGCTCACCGGGTTTTACCCGATCGGTGGAGTAGGCGATGGTCCGCGCCCGCAGGCTCAGGCCGGTCCAGGCATGGGAGGACGCACGGTATTGCAGCGGAATGTTGGCGTCGATCACTTTGGATGTGAATGGCTGGAGGATGCCCATCTGCTCGGCCTGCCAGAGGTTGCCGGCATCAACGGTCAGCAGCAGGTCGGCGGTGGCGTTTTCGCCCTCGGCCTTGATCCGCTGCATCAATGGCGCTTCCTTGTCGGTGATGAACTTCACCTGTACGCCGGTTTTCTGGGTGTAGGCATCGAAGACCGGTTTGATCAGTTCATCGATACGCGAGGAGTAAACCACCACCTCGTCGGCGGCCTGGGCGGCGGCGGTGCCAATCAGGGTCAGGGCCAGTGCGGTCAGTAGACGCTTGGGTGCCAACATGGAAGCGGTCTCTCGAAATGGGGAAGTGAGGCCAAATGATAAGGACTCACATTTCGCTTCTCAATCGAACAGTGGGCGGAGGAGTTACCGGATGTTGCACAATCGAATGAATGACAATGTGGCGAAGGGGCTTGCCCCCTCGCCACAGGGCCGTGCCCGCTTCAGGCCTTTGCAAGTGCCGGCAAATCCCCGATCAACCCAAGCGCTTCGCGCACGAACAACGCCTTGGCCTCGGGCATCTGGTCGACCATCTTCAACCCGGTATTGCGCAACCAGCGCACCGGCAACGGATCGGCCTGGAACAAGCGCTCGAACCCTTCCATCGCCGCCATCAACGCCAGGTTGTGGGGCATGCGCCGACGCTCGTAGCGACTGAGCACTTTCACATCCGCCAACCGCTCGCCGCGCGCGGCCGCTTGCAGCAGCACTTCGGCCAATACCGCGGCATCGAGGAAACCGAGGTTCACGCCCTGCCCGGCCAGCGGATGGATGGTGTGGGCCGCATCGCCGATCAACGCCAGGCCTTCAGCCACGTAACGCTTGGCATGACGCTGACGCAGCGGCACGCACAGACGCGGGTCGGCGCTGAGCACCGTGCCGAGGCAGCCTTCAAAGGCCCGCTCCAGCTCCTTGCAGAAGCCTTCGTCGTCCAGCGCCATCAAGCGTTCAGCTTCGCTCGGGGTGGTCGACCAGACGATCGAACACCAATCGTGCTCGCCGTCCCGTTCCAGCG
This sequence comes from Pseudomonas sp. GM18, assembly GCF_000282195.1. GTDB lineage: Bacteria > Pseudomonadota > Gammaproteobacteria > Pseudomonadales > Pseudomonadaceae > Aquipseudomonas. The sequence continues at coordinate 26,224 of NZ_AKJT01000083.1, read as the reverse complement.
GCAGAAATGCCAGCGGGCCATTGTCGGTGAAACGCTGCCACGCGGTCATTTTATGCGGTTTGGCGCTGCGCACACTGGTGACGATCGCGTGGTGCATGTAATCCCACTCGCGGGTTGCAACGCCGGTCAGGCGCCGCACCGCCGAGTTGGCGCCATCCGCCGCGATCACCAAAGGCGCCCGCAGCGTGCGGCCATCGGCCAGGGTCAGCAGCCAGTCGTCACCGGAGCGGCGCATCTGCTCCAGGCGTGCATTGGCCAGCATCCCGAGATCGCAGTCGTGCAGTCGGTCGAGCAAGGCGTCCTGAACCACGCGGTTCTCGACGATATGCCCTAGCACATCGGCATGTACGCTGGTCGCCGAGAAATGGATTTGCCCGGTGCCGCTGCCGTCCCAGACGTGCATGTCGGTGTAGGGGCTGCTGCGCCGGTTGACGATGCCGTCCCAGACGCCCAGGCGTTCGAGTATCCGCTGGCTGGCCGCCGACAAGGCGCTTACCCGTGGCTCGAACGGCGCCTGGCCATCGAAGGGTTTGACGCTCAGGGGGCTGCCGTCCAGCAGCAGGACTTCGAGCCCGCTGTTTTGTAACGCCAGCGCCAGGGCGCTGCCGACCATTCCGGCCCCGACAATCAGCAGATCTGCGCGCATTTCCATGCTTTAAGCCTGTCTCGCTTGCGGCTTGAGCCGCAGGTAAAGGGGTTTCTCGACGCGCGTCACCAAAGTGCTCGCGCAGTCATGAATATCGACGTGCAGGTGCGCCCGCTTAAACATCGGGACGCGTACCCAGGCCCATGGCCTGTCGGGCGAACCAGCGCTTGGCGGGCGGCAGCAGATCGAGACCGAGCAGGCCGATGTTACGGCCCAGGGAAACCAGCGGCTGGGTGCTGCCGAACAACCGGGTGACCTGATCGGAGAAACCCACGGTCAGGTTCTGGTCCAGACGCTGGCGCTCGCGATAAGCCTGCAAGGTCGCGAAGTCGCCGAGCGCGGTCTCGCTGCCCAATAACGTGTCGGCCAAGGCCTGGGCATCGCGCAGGGACAGATTGAAGCCCTGTCCGGCAATCGGGTGCAGGCTGTGCGCGGCGTTGCCAAGAATCGCCAGATGCGGGCGAACTTGTTCCTCGGCTTCGATCAGCGACAGCGGATACAAATTGCGTGCACCGACCTGTTTCAACGTGCCGAGGCGATAACCGAACACGCCCTGCAGTTCGCTGAGAAAGCTGCGGTCATCAAGGGCCGCCAGCCGTTGCGCGTCCATGCCCAGACGGGTCCAGACCAAGGCGCAGCGGTTTTCCGGCAGCGGCAACAACGCCATTGGGCCGTCGTCGGTGAAGCGCTCGAAGGCCATGCCGTTGTGCGCTTCGCTCGGGGTGATGTTGGCGATCAGCGCGCTCTGGTTGTACGGGCGTTTCTTGATGCCGATGCCCAGCTGCTCACGCAGGCCCGAACGGCCGCCATCGGCCAACACCGCGAGGTCGCATTCCACCAGGGTTTCATCGTTGAGCGTCAGGCGATAGCCGTCGGTCAGGGGTTCCATGCCCGTGACCTCCGCCGGGCAACGCCAACTGATCACATCCTTGTCCAGACTGTGCCAGAGGCATTGGCCGAGCCAGGCGTTTTCCACCACATAACCCAGTGCCGGAACGCCCTCTTCCATCGCCGACAACCGCGCCGTGGAAAAACGCCCACGGTCGGAGACATGAATTTGCTTGATCGGCTCGGCGCGGCGGGAGATGTCCTGCCACACGCCCAGCCGTTGATAAATCTGCCGGGCGCCGAACGACAGCGCCGAAGAGCGAGCGTCATAGCTCGGTTGGTACGTGTCGCCGGGGGCAAAGGGTTCGATCAGCACGATCTTCCAGCCACGGGCCTTGGCCCCGGCCTGCAACGCCAACGCCAGGCTGGCGCCAACCAGGCCACCACCGATGATTGCCAGATTGACTCGACTCATGCCGCTTGTGTCCGTGCGGCGGCCATCAAGGCCTCGATCTCGGCGACCGTTTTCGGCACGCCGTTCGTCAGGATTTCACAACCGGTTTTGGTGACCACCACGTCGTCCTCGATGCGCACGCCAATGCCGCGCCATTTCTTCGCCACGTTCTGGTTGTCCGGGGCAATGTAGATGCCCGGCTCGACCGTCAGCGCCATGCCGACTTCCAGCACGCGCCATTCACCACCGACCTTGTACTCGCCGACGTCATGCACATCCATGCCCAGCCAGTGGCCGGCGCGGTGCATGTAAAACGCCTTGTAGGCTTCGCTGGCGATCAGTTCATCGACCTCGCCCTGCAACAGGCCCAACTTCACAAGGCCCGCGGTAATGACCCGAACCGTGGCTTCGTGCGCCTGGTTCCAGTGTTTGTTCGGTGCGATTTCGGCAAACGCCGCTTCCTGGGAAGCCAGCACCAGCTCGTAGATCGCCTTCTGCTCCGGTGAATACTTGCCGTTGACCGGCCAGGTGCGGGTGATGTCGCTGGCGTAGCAGTCGATCTCGCAACCAGCGTCAATCAGCACCAGATCGCCGTCCTTGAGCACCGCGTCATTCTGCTGGTAATGCAGGATGCAACTGTTGCGCCCGGCGGCGACGATCGAACCGTAGGCCGGCATTTTCGCCCCGCCCTTGCGGAATTCGTAATCGAGCTCGGCTTCGAGGCTGAACTCATGCAAACCGGCGCGGCTGGCCTGCATCGCCCGAATATGGGCCTGAGCGGAAATCCGCGCGGCTTCGCGCATCACCTTCACTTCTGCCGCCGATTTATACAGGCGCATGTCGTGCAGCAGATGATCCAGGGCAACGAATTCGTTCGGCGGCTGGGCACCGAGATTCGCCTTGGAGCGGATCACGTTGATCCAGTCCATCAGGTGCCGATCAAATTCCGGGTTGCTGCCCATGGCCGAATACACCCGGTCGCGGCCTTCGATCAGGCCCGGCAGGATGTCGTCGATGTCGGTGATGGGAAAAGCGTCGTCGGCACCGAAGTCGCGGATCGCGCCTTCCTGGCCGGCGCGCAGACCGTCCCACAGCTCGCGCTCGGCATTGCGTTCACGGCAGAACAGGATGTACTCGCCATGTTCGCGACCGGGTATCAAAACGATAACGGCCTGAGGCTCGGGAAAGCCGCTGAGGTACTGGAAGTCGCTGTCCTGACGGTAAACGTGCTCGACGTCACGGTTGCGAATGGCAACCGCGGCGGCGGGCAGGATGGCGATGCTGTTGGGTTCCATCTGCGCCATCAAGGCCTTGCGGCGACGGCTGTATTCCGATTTCGGGATATGAATCATGGGCAGATGGCTTTTCCTGGCTCGCGATTAATGCAACGACGGTTTGGCGGCTGCTTCGTCGGTTTTCTTGGTTTCAGTGAACAGCAGCAACGGTGCGACGCGCAGGTACTCCATGACTTCCATGTAGTCGCTTTCGCCATCGTCGGACTCTTCCAGGGCGTCTTGCACCTGAGAAATGGCGGCCAGATCCTGCAGCACTTCAGTCGCTTCAGCGCTGAGGGCATATTCGCGACGGGTCAAACCGAAGCCGGTGAGGAAGCCCTGGCACCACTGGCCCAGCGCGGCCGCGCGCTCGGTGAGCGGCGCGTCGTCGCTCGGCAGCAGCAGAACAACGGTCATGTCGTCGCTGGTAAGCTCGCCCTTGACCATTTCCTGCAGGCCGATCAAGGCGTTGCGAACGTTGTCTTGCGGCTCGCCTTCGAGCAGCTCGGCGGCGTCTGCCAGCCAGCTGTCGGCATCGAAACCGGCACCGGCGCAACTGCGACCGAGCAGCAGGCCGTGTAACTCGGCAGGCGAGACGGGATGGCCGCTGGTGCTCAGCAGGGTGGCGAAGGCTTGGTACGGAGAATTCTGAATGGGCATGGGTAGCTAGGCGCCAGACGGCGCTATGTCTAGAATGAAGGCCTTGTATCCTACATCGACAGACTCGCCAAGACTATTAAAGGCTGTCCGCCAGCTACCTCCCATCAGACGAACACGTGGACACAATGGAAGACACCGACCTGCAAGCGCTGATGGCCAGACTCGAGCTGCTGATTACCCGAGTCGAGCAACTAAAGAGTCAAAACGCACTCTTACTAGCTCAAGAAAAGACCTGGCGCGAGGAACGCGCGCACCTCATTGAAAAAAATGAAATCGCCCGGCGTAAGGTCGAATCGATGATTTCGCGCCTCAAGGCCCTGGAGCAAGACTCATGAGTTCAAGCAATAGCGTTACCGTGCAGATCCTCGACAAAGAATATTCGATCATCTGCCCCCAGGAAGAGCGCAGCAACCTGATCAGCGCCGCCCGTTACCTGGACGGCAAGATGCGCGAAATCCGCAGCAGCGGCAAAGTCATCGGCGCCGACCGCATTGCCGTGATGGCCGCGCTGAACATCACGCACGATCTTCTGCACAAGGAAGAACGCCCGGATGTGCAGGTCAGCGGTTCGACCCGTGAACAGGTTCGCGACCTGCTGGACCGCGTCGATCTGGCGCTGTCGACCGATCCGGATGTCACCAAGGGCTGATTCGCCTGGCCGCTTGGGTTATACTCGCATCACTCCCTGGGGTGCTTGCCAGTTGACCACGTCCCTGAGCCGATTCGCACTACCCTGGAGGTTGCACGTTGGGCTGGTGTGCATGTCCGCTAGACGGAAAGCCTTAAAGCCTACTGCATCTTCCACCTTGAACTTTCGGGTTCAAGGGCTAAGTCAGCAGCGGTTCATCCGGGGAGCCTGATTTCAATCCGATGCCGGTTTTCATACCGGCATCGGCATGTTTACGGGTACGCTTTTAGTACTCGCACTTTCTGAAGCCTGAATCCATGACCGAACCTGCGCTGCTGCCCCGACCGCAACTTCGACGCATGCTGCGCAAGGCCCGCCGCGCACTGACCCCCAGTCAGCAGCGCGAGGCTGCTCGCGGGCTGTATAAACAATTGGCCCAGCACCCGCTGTTCCGCCGCGCAAAACACATCTCCCTGTACCTGCCCACCGACGGTGAAATCGACCCGCGCCTGCTGATGCGTGCCGCGCAACGCCGGGGCAAAGCCACGTACCTGCCGGTACTCAGCGCCTGGCCGCGAACCAAAATGGTGTTCCAGCGGATTCGTCCCGGCGAAAAACTCAAACCCAACCGTTTCCGCATTCCCGAACCACGGGCAAACATCGCCCGGCAACGCAAGGTCTGGGCGCTGGATCTGGTGTTGCTGCCGTTGGTGGGGTTTGATGATGTCGGCGGACGCTTGGGCATGGGCGGTGGCTTCTACGACCGAAGCCTGGCGTACCTGGCGCGCCGTAAAAACTGGCACAAGCCGACGCTGCTGGGCCTGGCCCATGAATGTCAGAAGGTTCAACGATTGGCTCAGGCGAGCTGGGATGTACCGCTGCAGGGCACGGTTACCGACAAGGCGTGGTATTTCGCGGGCTAGACGCCACTGATATCAGCGACGTCCAAAAGACAGGTTCAGCGCTTGAAGGCCGACGGCTGTTGCTGCGCGATCTCGACCGGAGCATCGGTCTTGTTGGCCCACAGGCTTTGGGCATAGCCGGTGGTCACGACGCCCAAACCGAACAAAATAACCAATATCCAGAGTAAATCCGGTTTGCGTTTCATCGATTGCCCCCCTCAAGGCACATCAACACGATGACAGCAGCGGTTTCCGTTGTAGGCCGTGCAGCAGCGTCAAGCTTAGAAGGCCGGCATTTTGCGACAACGTGAACCGACACGCAAACGCTGGCGTCAACCGACTGTCGGTTTGTCATAAAATTGACCGTCAACTTGCCCACTCACCTCGCAAGGAGCAAAACCATGGCCTATTGGCTGATGAAATCCGAGCCCGACGAACTCTCCATCAAAGATCTGGAGAAGCTTGGCCGAGCGCGCTGGGACGGGGTTCGCAACTACCAGGCGCGCAACTTTTTACGGGCCATGGCAGTGGGTGACGGGTTTTTCTTCTATCACTCCAGTTGCCCGGAACCGGGGATTGCCGGGATCGGAAAGATCGTCGAGGCGGCGTACCCGGACCCGACGGCGCTGGAGCCCGAGAGTCATTACTTCGATCCGAAGTCCACTGCCGAGAAAAACGCCTGGAGCGCGATTGATGTCGCTCATGTCGAGACGTTTTCCAAGGTGCTGAAGCTGGATTATCTGAAGCAGCAAACGGCGCTGGCCGAGATGCCATTGGTACAGAAAGGCTCACGACTGTCGGTGATGCCAGTGACGGCCGAGCAATGGGCGGCGGTTATGGCTCTGCGTTGAAGATCGCTAAAAGATCGCAGCCTGCGGCAGCTCCTACAGGGAACGCGCTCGGCGTAGGAGCTGCCGCAGGCTGCGATCTTGGCAATCAATCAGACAAAGCAAGAACTCACTGAATGATCAGGTTGTTGAACAACAGATCCTCAACCACCGGCTTGCCGGTTTCATCGTTCATCACTTGCTGGGTCTGCTTCAAGGCTTCCTGACGCAGCTTTTCCTTGGCTTCGACGTTGTTCATGGTTTCGGTGGTCTGCTGGGCAAACAACGCCACCAACTGATTGCGGATCAACGGCTCATTGGCCTTTACTGCTTTGGTCGCCTCGTCACCGGTCACCCGCAACGCCACATCGGCCTTGTAGACCTTGAGCTTCGGCGTACCGTCCAGCCCATAGTTGCCCACGAACGGCGGGCTCAGGGTGATGTAGTTGACCTTCGGGGCTTCACCTTCTTTGGCTTCTTCGGCCATCGCTGCCACAGGCAGAGACAGGGCCAGCATCAACATGATCCACGCTTTCACAATTCGCTCCTTATCCGGTTTGCGGCCTAGCATAACGACCCGCCGCTCAAGCACAAGCTTATGGCTGACTATCAGGGTCGGGCATGCTCGTTGACCCGTTGACTCACACACCTACACTTATCGGCCATCACTCCCAAAGGAATAGCCCTGATGAAAGCCGTGCTGTGCAAAGCCTTCGGCCCTGCCGAATCGCTGGTGCTGGAAGACGTCGCCAGTCCTGTTGCGAAGAAGAACGAAATCCTGCTGGACGTGCACGCGGCCGGGGTGAATTTCCCGGACACGCTGATCATCGAGGGCAAATACCAGTTCAAACCACCCTTCCCGTTTTCACCGGGTGGCGAAGCGGCCGGCGTGGTCGGCGCGGTGGGCGAGAAGGTCAGCCACCTCAAGGTCGGTGACCGGGTCATGGCCCTGACTGGCTGGGGCAGTTTCGCCGAGCAGGTCGCGGTACCGGGCTACAACGTGCTACCGATCCCGCCATCGATGGACTTCAACACCGCCGCCGCCTTCAGCATGACCTACGGCACTTCGATGCACGCCCTCAAGCAACGGGGCAACCTGCAACCCGGCGAAACCTTGCTGGTGCTCGGCGCTTCCGGCGGCGTCGGCCTCGCCGCCGTGGAAATCGGCAAAGCCATGGGCGCCCGGGTGATCGCCGCCGCCAGCAGCGCGGAAAAACTCGCGGTGGCCAAAGCCGCCGGCGCCGATGAGCTGATCAACTACAGCGAAACCAGCCTCAAGGACGAAATCAAACGCCTGACCGACGGCCAGGGCGCCGACGTGATCTACGACCCGGTGGGCGGCGACCTTTTCGACCAGGCCATCCGCGCCATTGCCTGGAACGGCCGTCTATTGGTGGTCGGTTTCGCCAGCGGACGCATCCCTGAATTGCCAGTGAACCTGGCATTGCTCAAAGGAGCCGCGGTGGTCGGGGTGTTCTGGGGCTCGTTTGCCCAACGCCAACCACAGGACAACGCGGCAAACTTCCAGCAGTTGTTTGGCTGGTTTGCCGAGGGCAAGTTGAAACCGCTGGTGTCGCAGGTGTATCCGCTGAGTAATGCGGCGCAGGCGATCAATGACCTTGGCCAGCGCAAGGCGGTCGGGAAGGTTGTTGTGCAGGTTCGCTGATTATTTTCCAGCCGGGTCGCAGCACTGCGCCCCGGCTCTATCATCCCCACACCGACCCTCATTTACACCTGAGCGACATGTTCATAAAGGAACATGCAATCTCCAACATTTCCGCTGTTTTGCCGATGCGAACCGGTGCTATTTTCGGTAACGAAACTGTAACATTCGCATCCGCAGTCAAAACAAGAAATCTGGAGCTCTTGAATGTTTGCTTTCTTTCGTCCTGCCGCACATCAGGCTCCATTGCCTGAAGAAAAAATAGACAGCACCTACCGACGCCTTCGCTGGCAGATCTTCGCCGGGATTTTCATTGGCTATGCCGGTTACTACCTGCTGCGCAAGAACTTCACCCTGGCGTTCCCGGACCTGATCGCCCAAGGCTATACAAAAGGCCAACTGGGTGTGGCGATGTCGGCGATTGCAATCGCCTATGGCCTGTCCAAGTTTCTGATGGGCATCGTGTCCGACCGCTCCAACCCGCGTTACTTCCTGCCCTTTGGCTTGGTGGTGTCCGCCGCGGTGATGTTCGTTTTCGGTTTCGCACCTTGGGCCACGTCGAGCGTGACCATGATGTTCATCCTGTTGTTCATCAACGGCTGGGCGCAAGGCATGGGTTGGCCGCCGAGCGGGCGAACCATGGTGCACTGGTGGTCGCAGAAAGAGCGTGGCGGTGTGGTTTCGGTCTGGAACACCGCGCATAACGTTGGCGGTGGCTTGATCGGCCCGCTGGCGATTCTCGGCATGGGCTGGTTCAACGACTGGCACAGCAAGTTCTACGTCCCGGCTGCCGTGGCCTTACTGGTCGCCGTGTTCGCCTTCATCGTGATGCGCGATACGCCGCAATCGACGGGCCTGCCGCCGATCGAGAAGTACAAGAACGATTACCCGGAAGGCTACGACGCCAGTCACGAAGAAGAATTCAGCGCCAGGGACATCTTCGTCAAATACGTGCTGCGCAACAAAATGCTCTGGTTCATCGCACTGGCTAACGTCTTCGTCTACCTGCTGCGCTACGGCATTCTGGACTGGGCGCCGACCTACCTCAAAGAGGTCAAGCACTTCGACTTCGACAAGACGTCGTGGGCTTACTTCCTGTACGAGTGGGCGGGCATTCCCGGCACGCTGCTGTGCGGCTGGATGTCGGACAAGATCTTCCGTGGCAACCGTGGTCTGACCGGCATGGTTTTCATGGCGTTGGTGACCGTTGCGACGATCGTGTATTGGCTGAATCCGCCGGGCAACCCGATGATCGACATGATCTCGCTGTTCGCCATCGGCTTCCTGATCTACGGCCCGGTGATGCTGGTCGGCCTGCAGGCGCTGGAACTGGTGCCGAAGAAGGCCGCGGGTACGGCCGCAGGCTTTACCGGCCTGTTCGGCTACTTGGGTGGTTCCGTCGCGGCCAGTGCCATGATGGGCTACACAGTGGACTATTTCGGCTGGGATGGCGGCTTCATTCTGTTGGTCGTTGCCTGCCTGCTGGCGATGGCGTTCCTGGCACCTACCCTGGGCCACAAAAACGTCGCCAGTCAGGGCCGCGAAGCGCTCGCCTGATCTGCCTTTGATTTGCAGCGCTTGAGCCGCGCCTCCAGATTCCGGTCTGGCATGGCGTGGCTACGCAGGGCGTGGGCGGTCTGCTCGACATACTCGCGAGTGGTGCCGTAACGCCCGCAAGCGTTTTCAAATACCTGGCTCAGCACGTGATCCGGCAAGTTGCCGGCATAGCTGGGCAGGTGCCGCTCCAATACAAATCCCAATGCCTGAACCTGGTTTCCGTTTTCAAGACGGCAGTTGAGCCAATGTGGACGATAGGACGGGAATGGCATTTCACGCTGCCACAGCGCATAAAGCGAAGCGTCGAGCTGTTCTTCGGGCAAGCGATAAGCGAAGCCGCTGCAAGAACCACCGCGATCCAGGCCAAATACCAGCCCCGGCACTTCCGGCGTGCCGCGATGCTCGTGGGACCACAGGTACAAACCGCGATGGTAGCCATGCACCCGGCCGCGCACTCGCTCAACCGCCGCACATTCAGGCCGCCAGATCAGCGAACCATACGCGAACAGCCAGACCGGCCCACCCTTGTGGCGCGCCATGGTCGACTGCATCGAGCTGAGCAATTGTTCGTGCGTAAGCTGCGGCCCCAGGTCGAGCCGCGGAGGGTAAGCCAGATTCAAAAAAGCAGATTCAATGGCGCTCATGGCGAATAGCGTTCAGCTCCCCGCGGGTGAAGAATTACTTAATAGAACGCACCGCTGTAACAATAAGGCACATAACGTTTAAGGCAATTTAAGTGCCATGGCACAGTTTTAAACTGATTGCCTGCATGAGATATAACCTACCGGCATTTACATAAATTCATAAATACCGATGGGCTATATAGAGAGTTATAACGATCAGGCTCGCAGATCAGGATCTGCGGATCAAGATCGCGGCGCGTAAGCGAATACATCCGCGCGCATTTGATGGGCATCCATGCCGGCTTCGACCAGCGCATCCAGAGTGCCATAGACCATGGCCGGAGAGCCGCTGGCGTAGACGTGCAGTGCTTTCAGATCAGGGAAATCTTCACACACCGCCTCATGCAACATGCCGCAGCGCCCTTGCCAGCCGCATTGATCGCTGACGACTTTATGCAGGAACAGATTGGGCAACTTCAGCCATTCATCCCAATGCTCGACGTTGTAAAAGTCTTCAGGTCGACGCACGCCCCAATACAGGTGAACTGGATGCTTGAAACCCGTGGCGCGGCAATGCTCGATCAGGCTGTGGATCTGCCCCATGCCGGTACCGGCAGCAATCAGTACCAGAGGACCGTTCGGCAGTTCCGCCAGATGGGTGTCGCCGAACGGCATCTCGATCCGCACCATCGGGTTGCGCTGGAGCTGTTCGATCAGGCTCAGCGCACTGCTTTCGCGCGCCAGTACATGAATTTCCAGGTCGCGGCCGGAATGCGGTGCAGAGGCCAGGGAAAAAGCGGATTTTTCGCCATTCTCACGTTCGATCATCAGGTACTGGCCAGCGTGATAACGCGGTGGCTTGCCCGCAGGCGCACGCAGACGCACGCGCCAGGTATCGCCGCCGACGTCCCTGCATTCAATGACCTGACACGACACGCTGCGCACCGGCAGTTCTCCCAGCGCGAGCACGCCATCCCACAGCACGATGCAGTCTTCCAGCGGCTCTGCAATGCAAGTGTAGAACTCGCCATGGTCGCGCACATCACCAGCCTGTTCGACCCGCCCTTCCACCAGCAACGCGCCGCACACATGGCAATTGCCGTTACGGCAACTTTGTGGGCATTCATAGCCCAAGCGCCGCGCGCCATCGAGAATCCGCTCGCCGGGCAGAATCTCAAGCACTGCTCCGGAGGGCTGCAAGGTTACACGCATCAATCTATTCCTAACTGATTCCAGATGGCATCGATCCGTTGGGTAACGGCTTCATCCTTGACGATGACCCGGCCCCACTCGCGGGTGGTTTCGCCTGGCCATTTATGCGTGGCATCGAGCCCCATCTTCGAACCCAGGCCGGAGACCGGCGAGGCGAAGTCCAGGTAGTCGATCGGCGTGTTATCGATCATCACCGTGTCGCGCTTGGGGTCCATGCGCGTGGTAATGGCCCAGATCACGTCGTTCCAGTCCCGTGCGTTGATATCGTCGTCGGTGACGATAACGAACTTGGTGTACATGAACTGTCGCAAAAACGACCAGACACCGAGCATTACCCGCTTGGCGTGGCCGGGATACGACTTCTTCATGGTCACGATGGCCATGCGGTACGAGCAGCCTTCGGGCGGCAGGTAGAAGTCAGTGATCTCAGGGAATTGCTTCTGCAGGATCGGCACGAACACTTCGTTCAGCGCCACACCGAGAATCGCCGGCTCATCCGGCGGACGGCCGGTGTAGGTGCTGTGGTAGATCGGCTTGATCCGATGGGTGATGCGCTCGACGGTGAACACCGGGAAGCTGTCGACTTCGTTGTAGTAGCCGGTGTGGTCGCCGTACGGACCTTCATCGGCCATTTCGCCCGGATGGATCACGCCTTCGAGGATGATTTCGGCAGTGGCCGGCACTTGCAGGTCGTTGCCGCGGCATTTCACCAGTTCGGTGCGATTGCCCCGCAGCAGACCGGCGAAAGCGTATTCGGAGAGGCTGTCCGGCACCGGCGTCACGGCGCCAAGAATGGTGGCCGGGTCAGCGCCCAGGGCCACGGACACCGGGAACGGCTGGCCGGGATGTTTCTCACACCACTCGCGGTAATCCAGCGCGCCGCCACGATGGCTCAACCAGCGCATGATCACCTTGTTGCGACCGATCACCTGTTGACGGTAGATGCCGAGGTTCTGGCGATCCTTGTTCGGACCTTTGGTGACGGTCAGGCCCCAGGTGATCAGCGGGCCGACATCGCCTGGCCAGCAGGTCTGCACCGGCAACATCGCGAGGTCGACATCGTCGCCTTCAATGACCACTTCCTGGCACACCGCGTCTTTGACGACTTTCGGCGCCATCGAGATGATCTTGCGAAAGATCGGCAGCTTGGACCAGGCGTCCTTCAAACCTTTCGGCGGCTCGGGCTCCTTGAGGAACGCCAGCAACTTGCCGATTTCGCGCAACTCGCTGACCGACTCGGCGCCCATGCCCATGGCCACCCGTTCGGGGGTGCCGAACAGGTTGCCGAGCACCGGAATGTCATAGCCGGTGGGTTTTTCGAACAACAGCGCCGGGCCTTTGGCCCGCAGCGTGCGATCACAGACTTCGGTCATCTCCAGCACTGGAGAGACGGGGATCTGGATGCGTTTCAACTCTCCGCGCTGCTCAAGCTGCTGCACGAAATCCCGAAGGTCCTTGAATTTCATTGATGATGGCACCCCTAAAATAGGCGTACATCCTACCTGCTCTGCCGGCCAAACAGCAGCCTGTCAGTGCGCAGCAGCAATCAATTGTGATTTGCACCCAGCAGCAACGGGGCAAACAACGGGCTCAAGCGGGCACCGCCGGTGTCCGACAGATGATCCTCGTCCTTGTACTGCGAATGACCATTGACCTCGATACTGCAAATCTGGCCCACACACATCATTGGCGTAGGATCGATGACATGTACACCTGGGTCGGCGGCACTCATCGAGTCGAACAAGGTATTGAGAAAATGCTGGCGCGCCAGGTGCTCTTCGAGCGGGCGGCCCAGCCCCTCGGCCGAACGCCCGATCCGGGCCAGGCTCGTCAGTCGGTCAATGGTGCCCTTGCGCTGCAGCGGCACTTCCTTGAACAACCAGACTTGCGCGCCCGCCTCCCTTAACGCCGCCACCCGCGCCTTGAGCGCCGTGGTCATACGCGTCTCGGCCTGGGCCGTATTGTCATACTGATTAAGCAGAACCTTTTTATCGCCGTCTTCGCGACCGTAAACGTAAAGACTCCAATTGGATGCCAGTACCACATCCTTAATCTGCAGGCTGCGAACCCGCTCCATTGTCTGTTCGTTGAAATCCTTGCAACGCTGGCGCAGGTCATCGCTCAGAACCGGCGGACAGGCACTCATGCTGTAAAGCCATACCGGGCGACCCTCGCGCTTTGCGCTACTTTCGATCGCCGGCAACAGCGCGGCAGCGTGACTGTCGCCCCAGAACATTTGCGTCGCCGGAATCTCTTCGTTACCCCCCACCAGACACGCCTTGTCCAGTTTTTTGTCCGAGGTCACCGACATGCATTTCATCTGTCCGGCCCGCCACTCCCGCGACAGCGCATATTCCAGCGCTTTGCCGGTAAGGCGTTGAGGAAAACCATCCGCCGATCGCACCATCGAACCGGTGATCGCCAGCGCGACCATGGCCAGCAGCCCCCCCAACAACACGGGTTTGCGTCCGGCAAGCAAGCGCCTTTCACGGAATGGGAGTTCGACGAAGCGCCAGCTCAGCCATGCAAGGCCGAGCGCCAATAGCATCCAGCCCGCAGCCTCCAAGGGCTGAATGCCGTCGATCGAAATGGCATTGGCGTAGACATAGACCGGCCAGTGCCACAAATACAAGGAATAGGAGAGCAAGCCGATCCATACCAGCGCGCGAGCACTCAAAACCTGAGCGCTCCATGTAGAACCGTGCCCGCCTGACCAGATCAGCGCGGTTGCACCGAGCACAGGCAGCAAAGCCGCCCAGCCTGGGAACACCGTGGCCTTGTCGAAAGTGAAAACAGCCACCAGGACCGCCATTAACCCGGCCACTCCCACAGACTGATAGAGCCAGGGCCGCACAGCGTGTCTTGGTGCGGGCAAGACCGCGAGCATGGCACCGCACAACAGCTCCCAGGCCCGTGTCGGCAGCGAGAAGAAGGCGACGTCGGGCTTGCGGTCGATATAGGCGATATTCAGCCCGAAAGACACCAGCAGCACGGCAAACAACATCCAGCGCCAATGGCGCACATGACGCATCAACAACACCATCAACAGCGGAAAGAAGATGTAGTACTGCTCTTCAACGGCCAGGGACCAGGTATGCAGCAACGGCTTCAATTCCGACGCGGGCTGGAAGTAGCCGTCTTCACGCATGAACAGAATGTTGGAAATGAACAGCGACTGATAACGAACCGTCCTTCCCAACTCAGAGAAGTCCTTGGCCGTCAGCAACAACCAGCCCAGAGCCAGCGTCGCCAACAGCACCACGCTCAGGGCTGGAATAATTCGTCGTGCACGGCGAGCCCAGAAATCGACGAAGCTGAAACGCTGCGCGCTGATCTCACGGAACAGGATGCTGGTAATCAGGAATCCGGAAATGACGAAGAAGACATCGACACCGACAAAGCCACCACTGAACGTGCTGAAGCCAAAATGAAACAGCACGACCGGAATAACGGCCAAAGCCCGCAATCCGTCAATATCACGGCGATTGCCAAATGTGTGCATAACATTCCTTGTCATTTCAGATACAAAGACGATTGAAAAGGGACTCACCGATAGCGCGACTGCGGATATTCGACGGAGATCAACTTAGGGAAAGACCTGTCAAAACACTTGACTCAATCGCCAGCAAGATTGGATTCAGGGGCAATTGATCTGCTGTTAGCGGGCGGCGACACCCATTGAATGGGCGCCAGTTTACAGCACAGTAAGTATCAATCCAGATACAAAATACCGGGCGCAAAAAAAAAGCGCCCTTTTCGGGGCGCCCTTTTCTGAAGCGTTTGTCGCCTCCTGAACAGGCTTAACCTGCTTCAGGACCAGACAGTACTTCGTGTTACTTACGTTTCATCGACAAGAAGAACTCGTCGTTGGTCTTGGTCTGTTTCAGCTTGTCGACCAGGAACTCGATGGCAGAAACTTCGTCCATCGGGTGCAGCAGTTTGCGCAGAATCCACATACGCTGCAGTTCATCGTCGGCAGTCAGCAACTCTTCGCGGCGAGTACCGGAACGGTTGATGTTGATGGCCGGGAACACACGTTTTTCGGCGATCTTGCGATCCAGAGGCAGCTCCATGTTGCCGGTGCCTTTGAATTCTTCGTAGATCACTTCGTCCATCTTCGAGCCGGTTTCAACCAGCGCGGTAGCGATGATGGTCAGCGAGCCGCCTTCTTCGATGTTCCGTGCAGCGCCGAAGAAACGTTTCGGTTTCTCCAGGGCGTGGGCATCGACACCACCGGTCAGCACCTTGCCGGAGCTCGGGATCACGGTGTTGTAGGCACGCGCCAGACGGGTGATGGAGTCGAGCAGAATCACCACGTCCTTCTTGTGCTCGACCAGGCGTTTGGCCTTCTCGATCACCATTTCAGCAACCTGCACGTGGCGGGTTGGCGGCTCGTCGAACGTCGAGGCAACCACTTCGCCGCGCACGGTGCGCTGCATTTCGGTCACTTCTTCCGGACGTTCGTCGATCAGCAGCACGATCAGATGAACTTCAGGGTTGTTACGCGCAATGTTTGCCGCGATGTTTTGCAGCATGATCGTTTTACCGGCTTTCGGCGGAGCAACGATCAGGCCGCGCTGGCCTTTGCCGATCGGGGCGCACAGGTCGATGACACGACCGGTCAAGTCTTCGGTGGAACCGTTGCCGGCTTCCATCTTCATGCGCACGGTCGGGAACAGCGGGGTCAGGTTCTCGAAGAGAATCTTGTTTTTCGCGTTCTCGGGACGATCGTAGTTGATCGTGTCGACCTTGAGCAGCGCGAAATACCGCTCGCCTTCCTTTGGAGGGCGGATCTTGCCAACGATGGTGTCACCGGTGCGCAAGTTGAAGCGGCGGATCTGGCTCGGCGAGACGTAAATGTCGTCCGGGCCGGCGAGATAGGAAGCATCAGCGGAGCGCAGGAAGCCGAAGCCGTCCTGGAGAATCTCCAGCACGCCATCACCGGAGATTTCCTCGCCGCTTTTAGCGTGCTTTTTGAGCAGGGAGAAAATCACGTCCTGCTTGCGCGAACGGGCCATATTTTCTATGCCCATCTGTTCGGCCAATTCGAGCAGTTCGGTGATCGGCTTTTGCTTGAGTTCAGTCAGATTCATATAGGAATGACGTAATCATTTATGGAGGGGGGAAATTAAGCTTTTGGCTTAATGAGGCCGCGCCGCGGAGAAGGCGACAGGATCGCGTACTTATTCGAAAAGGAGTGCGTCGGCGACGGCTAGCAGGGGGCAGTGGAGAAACCAGTGCGGGGCCGAATGTACCACCTGAGTTTCGGAGCGTCTAGCCCTCAATAACGAAAAGGCCCCGCATAATGCGGGGCCTTTTCATGACGCTTTATAACAACGCTCAGATGTTGGCGTCGAGGAAAGCGGCCAGTTGCGACTTCGACAGCGCGCCGACCTTGGTGGCTTCGACGTTGCCGTTCTTGAACAGCATCAGCGTCGGGATACCACGCACGCCGTGCTTGGCCGGGGTTTCCTGGTTCTCGTCGATGTTCAGTTTGGCAACGGTCAGCTTGCCTTTGTAGGTCTCGGCAATTTCGTCCAGAACAGGAGCGATCATTTTGCAAGGGCCGCACCATTCAGCCCAGTAGTCGACCAGTACAGCGCCTTCGGCCTTGAGTACGTCGGCCTCGAAGCTAGCGTCGCTAACGTGTTTGATAAGATCGCTGCTCATGGAAGTCTCCAGGTTGTAAGCAAAAAAACGTGGCCCATCATAGCTGCCCTTCCCCCGTTCAGGAAGCCGCAGATGATTGAGTCTCGCTATGGTGGCCCATGAATTTGGGTATAGCTCAAGTCACGAGGTGGCGGGAGCGACGAAGGCAATTCCGGTGCGCAGGGCGGCGTTGCGCACATGTTCCTGCATGGCCTTCTGTGCGGCGCCGGACGATCGGCGCGCCAGGGCACGGAGGATTTTACGGTGTTCCTGCCAGGTTTCCATGGCCCGTTCGGCCCGGATGAACGGTAGCTTCTGGCTCTCCAGAAAGATGTCGGCGCTGGCTGTCAGGATGCTCAGCATCGCCTGATTGCCGCTGGCCAGGAGGATGCGCCGGTGAAACTCGAAGTCCAGTCGCGCCGCCGCATCGAAGTTGGCGGCACGCAGTTCGTTGCGCATGGCGGCGACGTTGTCTTCCAGGGCATCGAGATCCTCGGTGCTCAGGGTTACGGCTGCCAAACCTGAGGCAAAACCCTCCAGCGCATAGCGCAACTGGAAGATGTCCAGCGGCGATGCCTGGGCCGCGAATGGCCAGCCTGGCACCGCATCGCCCCGGGGCAGATCGACCGGTGATTGCACGAACACGCCCTTGCCCGGCTGGATGCTGATCACGCCCAGCGCACTCAGGGACGACAACGCCTCGCGCAACGACGCCCGGCTGACCCCCAATTGCACCGCCAGGTCCCGTTGCGAGGGCAAGGCATCCCCCGGCCCGAAACCTTGCTCGGTGATCAGTTTGCGGATGGCTTGCAGCGCCACTTCAGGTACTGCGCGGGAGATCGAGTTCATGGTTTCTTCAGACGAACCAGGCCAATGAGCGGCTAGTTGTAAAGCTATTCGCGACGTCCGGCAAGTCGTGCCCCATGGGGGTTCGGGATTTTTCACGGGTGCGCCATCAGGGTGCGAAACACCACCCAACTGTTCAGACCAGTAAGACCGAGCGACACCAGCAAAACCGTGGCCTGCACCCCCTAAAAACGAATCTTGGCATGGCCCGTGCTCTGTCGATCCGCAGAAATCACTTCCCGCCGATCCGGAGATTTGCCATGACCCAGCGTTACAGCGCCCTCCTCGCAGCCCTGTTTGCCAGCCTGATGCTGAGCCAGGCTCCCGCCCACGCCGACGGTCTGGAGGATGTGGTCAAACGCGGCACCCTCAAAGTCGCCGTGCCCCAGGACTTCCCGCCGTTCGGTTCGGTCGGCCCGGACATGAAACCTCGCGGCCTCGACATCGATACCGCCAAACTGCTGGCCGACCAACTCAAGGTCAAACTCGAGCTGACCCCGGTCAATAGCACCAACCGCATCCCGTTCCTGACCACCGGCAAGGTCGACCTGGTGATTTCCAGCCTCGGCAAGAACCCGGAGCGCGAGAAAGTCATCGATTTCTCCCGTGCCTACGCACCGTTCTACCTCGCCGTGTTCGGCCCGCCAGACGCCGCCATCAGCGGCCTGGATGATCTCAAGGGCAAAACCATCAGCGTCACCCGTGGCGCCATCGAAGACATTGAGCTGACCAAAGTCGCCCCCGAAGGCGTGACCATCAAACGCTTCGAAGACAACAACTCGACCATCGCCGCCTACCTCGCGGGCCAGGTCGACCTGATCGCCAGCGGCAACGTGGTGATGGTGGCCATCAGCGAGAAAAACCCGAAACGCGTACCGACCCTGAAAGTGAAGCTCAAGGACTCGCCGGTGTACGTCGGCGTAAACAAGAACGAGCCGGCGTTGCTGGACAAGGTCAATCAGATCCTCACCACCGCCAAGGCTGACGGTGCGCTGGAAAAGAACTCGCAAACCTGGCTGAAAGAACCGCTGCCGGCCGATCTCTGATCGTTCGCGCGGGAGACGACTTATGGCTTATCAGTTCGATTTCTTGCCGGTGGTAGAAAACACCGACCTGCTGCTGCGCGGTGCGCTGTTCACTCTTGAGCTGACGGCCGTTGGCGCAGTGTTCGGGGTCGCTCTGGGCATCGTCGGCGCGTTGGTGCGGGCGTGGAACATCCGCCCGTTCGCCGGCATTTTCGGGGTCTACGTCGAGTTGATCCGCAACACACCCTTTCTGGTGCAGTTGTTTTTCATCTTCTTCGGTTTGCCGTCGCTGGGCCTGCAGATTTCCGAATGGCAGGCGGCGGTGCTGGCGATGGTGATCAACCTGGGTGCCTATTCGACCGAGATCATCCGCGCCGGCATTCAAGCGATCCCCCGCGGGCAACTGGAAGCCGCGGCCGCCCTGGCGATGTCGCGTTTCGAAGCCTTCCGTTATGTGGTTCTGCTGCCGGCACTGGGCAAGGTCTGGCCGGCCCTGAGCAGCCAGATCATCATCGTCATGCTCGGCTCGGCGGTCTGTTCGCAGATCGCTACCGAAGAGCTGAGCTTCGCCGCCAACTTCATTCAATCGCGCAACTTCCGTGCCTTTGAAACCTATGCCCTGACCACGCTGATCTACCTGTGCATGGCGCTGCTGATCCGCCAATTGCTGAACTGGATCGGCCGCCGCTACCTGTCCAAAAGCAGCGCAAGGAGCAGCCAATGAGCGATTTCACCTTCTGGGACATCCTGCGCAACCTGCTCACCGGCCTGCAGTGGACTCTGGCGTTGTCGCTGGTGGCGTTTATCGGCGGTGGGCTGATCGGTTTGCTGATCATGGTGATGCGGATTTCAAAGAAATCCCTGCCCAACCACTTCGCCCGCACCTACATCGAATTGTTCCAGGGCACGCCGTTGTTGATGCAGCTGTTTCTGGTGTTCTTCGGTGTGGCCTTGGCCGGTGTGGAAATTTCACCGTGGATGGCAGCGGCGATTGCCTTGACGCTGTTCACCAGCGCCTACCTGGCGGAGATCTGGCGCGGTTGCGTCGACTCGATCCCCAACGGCCAGTGGGAAGCCTCGTCGAGCCTGGCGCTCAACCCGCTGGAGCAATTGCGTTACGTGATCCTGCCGCAAGCGCTGCGCATCGCCGTAGCGCCAACCGTAGGCTTCTCGGTGCAAGTGGTCAAAGGCACCGCCGTCACCTCGATCATCGGCTTTACCGAACTGACCAAGACCGGCGGCATGCTCGCCAACGCGACCTTCGAACCGTTCATGGTCTACGGCCTCGTCGCCCTCGGTTACTTCCTGCTCTGCTACCCCTTGTCCCTCAGCGCGCGCTACCTGGAAAGGAGACTGCATGCCTCTGCTTAGAATTTCCGCCCTGCATAAATATTACGGCGACCACCATGTACTCAAAGGCATCGACCTGAGTATCGAGGAAGGCCAGGTGGTGGCGATCATCGGTCGCAGCGGCTCGGGCAAGTCCACCTTGTTGCGCACTCTCAATGGTCTGGAGTCGATCAACGACGGTGTGATTGAAGTCGACGGCGAATACCTCGATGCTGCCCGCGCCGACCTGCGCAGCTTGCGGCAGAAAGTCGGGATGGTGTTCCAGCAGTTCAACCTGTTCCCGCACCTGACCGTCGGCGAAAACGTCATGCTTGCGCCACAAGTGGTGCAGAAAGTGCCGAAAGCCAAAGCCGCCGAACTGGCGCGACAGATGCTGGAGCGGGTCGGGCTGGGCGAGAAATTCGACGCCTTCCCGGATCGACTCTCTGGCGGCCAGCAACAGCGGGTGGCGATCGCCCGGGCGCTGGCCATGTCGCCGAAAGTCTTGCTGTGCGACGAAATCACCTCGGCCCTGGACCCGGAACTGGTCAATGAAGTGTTGAGCGTGGTCCGGCAACTGGCCAAGGAAGGCATGACATTGATTATGGTCACCCATGAAATGCGTTTTGCCCGGGAGGTTGGGGATAAGTTGGTGTTCATGCATCAGGGCAAGGTGCATGAGGTGGGAGATCCGAAGGTATTGTTTGCCAATCCGCAGACGGCGGAGCTGGCTAACTTCATTGGGACCGTGGAGGCGACGGGCTGAGAGTTCTTCAGCGCATCTGAGGCCGCCTTCGCGGGCAAGCCTCGCTTCTACAGGGTTTTGCGCCGTCCGTGCAATTGAGAACCTGTAGGAGCGAGGCTTGCCCGCGAAGGGGCCAACAGCAACACCACAAGTCCCCGTGGTGAAAGATCGCAGCCTTCGGCAGCTCCTGTGCGTTGGCGCGAGCGTTTGATCGTGGCAGGATGTCGAGGTTATCGACCGAGACCCCCTGACCATGCCGCTATCCCAAGTCAAGAATCTGTCCCTGATCGCCGCAATCGACCTGGGCTCCAACAGCTTTCACATGGTCGTGGCCAAGGCCCAGAACGACGAAATCCGGATTCTCGAACGTCTCGGGGAGAAGGTTCAGCTGGCCGCCGGCATCGACGAAGAGCGTCAACTCAGCGAAGAATCCATCCAGCGCGGGCTCGATTGCCTGAAGCGTTTCGCCCAACTGATCAACGGTTTGCCGCCTGGCGCTGTGCGGATCGTCGGCACCAACGCCCTGCGCGAAGCCCGTAACCGTGGCGAATTCATCCGTCGCGCCGAAGAAATCCTCGGCCATCCGGTAGAAGTCATCTCCGGCCGTGAAGAAGCCCGTCTGATTTACCTCGGCGTCTCCCACACCCTCGCCGACACCCCGGGCAAGCGCCTGGTGGCCGACATCGGCGGTGGCAGTACCGAATTCATCATCGGGCAGAGATTCGAGCCATTGTTGCGCGAAAGCCTGCAAATGGGTTGCGTCAGCTACACCCAACGCTATTTCAAGGACGGCAAGATCACCCCGGCCCGCTACGCCCAGGCGTATACCGCAGCGCGGCTGGAGATCATGAGCATCGAACACGCCCTGCACCGCCTGACCTGGGATGAAGCCATCGGCTCCTCGGGCACCATTCGCGCCATTGGCCTGGCGCTGAAGGCCGGCGGGCATGGCACTGGCGAAGTGAACGCCGAAGGCCTGGCCTGGCTCAAGCGCAAGCTGATCAAACTCGGCGATGTCGAGAAAATCGACTTCGAAGGCATCAAGCCCGACCGCCGGGCGATCTTTCCCGCCGGGCTGGCGATTCTCGAAGCGATCTTCGACGCCCTCGAACTGCAACGCATGGACCACTGTGAAGGCGCCCTGCGCGAAGGCGTGCTCTATGACCTGTTGGGCCGTCATCATCACGAAGATGTCCGTGAGCGCACGCTCAGCTCGCTCATGGAGCGTTACCACGTTGATCTGGAGCAAGCCGCGCGGGTCGAACGCAAGGCGCTGCATGCCTTCGATCAAGTGGCCGCAGACTGGGAGCTGGATGATGGCGTCTGGCGCGAACTGCTGAGCTGGGCGGCCAAGGTCCATGAAGTGGGCCTGGACATCGCCCACTATCAGTATCACAAACACGGCTCGTACCTGATCGAGCACTCGGACCTGGCCGGATTCTCCCGCGAAGACCAACTGATGCTCGCGCTACTGGTGCGTGGCCACCGTCGCAATATTCCCAAGGACAGGTTTGCCGATTTTGGCGACGACGGCATCAAGCTGATTCGCCTGTGCGTGCTGCTGCGCTTTGCGATTCTGTTCCACCACATCCGTGGCACCCAGGCAATGCCACAGGTCGTGCTGCACGCCAACGGCGACAGCCTGGATGTGTTATTCCCGGAACATTGGCTGGATGACAACCAGTTGACCCAGGCCGACTTCGCCCTGGAAGCGGAATGGCTGACCCGCGTCGGCTTCGTACTGAACGTTCGCTAAACCCCACTCCTGTAGAAGCACGGCTTGCCGGCGAAGGCGATCTCACGGACGCCTTCGCCGGCAAGCCGTGCTCCTACAGGGGGGCGTGATTAACGTTCGATAAAAAAATGGCGATCCGCATGGATCGCCATTTTTTATCACCCAAGGTTTGCGTTAACGAACCGCCAGAATCGGGCTACCCAACCGCTCCAGCAAGGTTGCTTGGGCACTGCGCGGGTTCTGGTTGCCGGTCGGGGTGTTGCGGATGTAGCGACCGTCCGACTGCAGGCTCCAGCTGTGGGTGTTATCGGTGAGATAAAGCTCCAGCTCTTTCTTGACCCGCAAAATCAGCTTCTTGCCCTCGACCGGGAAGCAAGTCTCGACGCGCTTGTCGAGGTTGCGTTCCATCCAGTCGGCACTGGACAGGAACATCTGCTCTTCACCGCCATTGAGGAAGTAGAAGACACGGGTGTGTTCCAGGAAACGACCGATGATCGAGCGCACGTGGATGTTGTGCGACACCCCGGCGATACCCGGTCGCAGGCAGCACATGCCGCGCACCACCAGATCGATGCGTACCCCGGACTGGCTGGCCTTGTACAACGCGCGGATGACTTTCGGATCGGTCAGCGAGTTGAACTTGGCGATGATGTGCGCCGGTTTGCCATCGAGGGCGAATTGCGTCTCCCGGGCAATCATGTCGAGCATGCCCTTCTTCAACGTGAACGGCGCGTGCAACAGCTTCTTCATGCGCAGGGTTTTACCCATGCCGATCAACTGGCTGAACAGTTTGCCGACGTCTTCGCACAAGGCATCGTCGGAGGTCAGCAAGCTGTAGTCGGTGTACAGACGGGCGTTGGCGGCATGGTAGTTGCCGGTGCCCAAGTGGGCGTAGCGGACAATCTCGCCGGCTTCGCGACGCAGAATCAGCATCATCTTGGCGTGGGTCTTGAAACCGACCACACCGTAAATCACCACGGCACCGGCCGCTTGCAGACGGCTGGCCAGTTGCAGGTTGGATTCTTCGTCGAACCGCGCGCGCAATTCGATCACCGCCGTCACTTCCTTGCCGTTGCGCGCGGCATCCACCAGTGCATCGACGATCTCCGAGTTGGCGCCGCTGCGATACAACGTCTGGCGAACCGCCAACACGTGCGGATCCTTGGCCGCCTGACGCAGCAAATCGACCACCGGGGTGAACGACTCGAACGGGTGCAGCAGCAGGATGTCCTGCTTGCTGATCACGCTGAAAATGTTCTCGCTGTTCTGCAGCAGTTTCGGGATCTGCGGGGTGAACGGGGTGTATTGCAGCTCCGGATGACTGTCCAGGCCGGTGATGCTGAACAGCCGCGTCAGGTTGACCGGGCCGTTGACCTGATACAGCTCGGTCTCCTGCAGGTTGAACTGCTTGAGCAGGTAATCGGACAGGTGTTTCGGGCAGGTGTCGGCCACTTCCAGCCGCACCGCATCACCGTAGCGACGGGAGAACAATTCGCCGCGCAGGGCGCGGGCCAGGTCTTCTACGTCTTCGGTGTCGACCGCGAGGTCGGCGTTCCGGGTCAGGCGGAACTGGTAGCAGCCCTTGACCTTCATGCCCTGGAACAGGTCATCGGCGTGCGCGTGGATCATCGACGACAGGAACACGTAGTTGTCGCCAGGGCCGCCGACTTCTTCCGGCACCTTGATAACCCGCGGCAGCAGACGCGGCGCCGGGATGATCGCCAGGCCGGAATCGCGACCGAAGGCGTCGATGCCTTCGAGCTCGACGATGAAGTTCAGGCTCTTGTTCACCAGCAACGGGAACGGGTGCGTCGGGTCGAGGCCGATCGGGGTGATGATCGGCGCGATCTCGTCACGGAAATAACGGCGGACCCAAGTCTTGAGTTTGGTAGTCCAGTAACGACGACGGATGAAGCGGACCTGATGTTTTTCCAGCTCCGGCAACAGAATGTCATTGAGGATCGCGTATTGGCGGTCGACGTGACCGTGCACCAATTCGCTGATGCGGGCCAGGGCCTGGTGCGGTTGCAGGCCATCGGCGCCGGCCTGTTCACGGGCGAAGGTGATCTGCTTCTTCAGGCCGGCCACACGAATCTCGAAGAACTCGTCCAGGTTGCTGGAGAAGATCAGCAAAAACTTCAGCCGCTCCAGCAATGGGTAGGACTCATCCAGCGCCTGTTCCAGCACGCGGATATTGAACTGCAGTTGCGAGAGCTCGCGATGGATGTACAGGCTGCTGTCATCCAGACCGGGAATGGCAATCGCTGGCGCCGCCACAACGGGCTCGGCCACCACCGCGGGTGGAGCGGGCTCCAGCTCCGGCGGGGTTTCGGCGATTTGCTCCACCACGGGTTGAGCGTCTTTTACGGCAACTTCAGTGAGTCCTTCGGTATTCATCGAATGTTCCTGGGAGGGCTATTTTTGCTCTCGTAACAATTGAGCAGCACGGACGGCAAAGTAAGTCAGGATGCCATCAGCGCCTGCACGTTTAAAAGCGGTCAGGGATTCGAGGATAACCCCTTCGCTCAACCAGCCATTCTGGATCGCTGCCATGTGCATGGCGTATTCGCCGCTGACCTGATACACAAAAGTCGGCACTTTGAACTCTTCCTTGACCCGATAAAGGATATCCAGATACGGCATGCCTGGCTTGACCATGACCATGTCTGCGCCTTCTGACAAGTCCGCCGCCACTTCGTGCAGGGCTTCGTTGCTGTTGGCCGGGTCCATCTGATAGGAGGCCTTGTTGGCCTTGCCCAGGTTCAACGCCGAACCCACCGCATCGCGGAACGGGCCGTAGTAGGCACTGGCGTACTTGGCCGAGTAGGCCATGATCCGCACATTGACGTGCCCAGCCAGCTCCAGCGCTTCGCGGATCGCCTGAATGCGGCCGTCCATCATGTCTGACGGAGCCACCACCTGAGCGCCGGCTTCGGCGTGGGACAGGGCCTGTTTAACCAGTGCGTCGACGGTAATGTCGTTCTGCACGTAGCCTTCTTCGTCGAGAATGCCGTCCTGACCGTGGGTAGTGAACGGGTCCAGGGCAACGTCGGTGATCACACCCAGCTCAGGGAACTGCGCACGCAAGGCACGAGTAGCACGCTGAGCGATGCCGTTGGGGTTCCAGGCTTCAGCGGCGTCCAGGGATTTGAGCTCAGGTGGCGTCACCGGGAACAGTGCCAGCGCCGGAATTCCCAGCTCGACCCATTTGGCTGCTTCTTCCAGCAACAGATCGATGGTCAGGCGTTCGACGCCCGGCATCGACGCCACTGCTTCGCGACGGTTTTCACCGTCCAGCACGAACACCGGCAGGATCAGGTCATCGACGGTCAGTACGTTTTCACGAACCAGTCGACGCGAAAAATCATCACGACGGTTGCGACGCAGGCGGGTTGCAGGAAACAAACGGTTGGCGGGGGTAAAGCTCACGGCAGACTCCTGAGCCCGCGCTGGCGGGCGAGCGTGACAGTTATAAGCGGCCATTATGACCAACGTATTACAGTTATGTGCACCCCTGTGACTAGGGGGCGTTCTCAATTAGTTTCCCCGCCGCGTTGTCGCCTTAAAGCGGGCCAGGCAAGGCGCAGGCCGCTGGGAATGGTTGTTCCCTTTCCAAGGCCT
>NZ_AKJT01000082.1 GCF_000282195.1 Pseudomonas sp. GM18 | reverse complement strand
GCTCGGCAGCTGCTACAAGGAGTGCACCCCGGTCAGGTTTTATCCGCGACCGGGTTCGCCGTACGCAACTGCGGCTCGGCCGAACGGGCAATCACGCTGATGATCGCCAGTGCGGCAATCAGCAGCCCAGGTGAGGTCGCCAGCAAAACTCCGGTGGTGCCGGCCCCGGCCGCCAGAATCTGCCCGGCGGCCAAGGGCCCGGCCACCGATCCGAGGCGACCGATCGCCACCGCCGCGCCAACACCGGTGGCGCGCACCGAGGTCGGGTACGACGGCGGTGCCAGGGCGTAAAGCACCAGCTGCGCGGCCATCACAAACAACCCGGCGGAAAAACCGGCGATGGCCATGGGGACGATGCCCACCGACAGGCCGACCCCGGCCAGCGCCGCCAGCAACCCGGCGTAGACAAACAGCACCACTTTGATGCCGTTGCAGCGATCCAGCAGCAGCCCGCCGAGCAGGGAACCGAGGGCGCCGCCGATGTTGAACAGCATCTGCACCAGGCCCGCCTGGGGTTTGCTGAAACCCTGTTCCAGCAACAGCGATGGCAGCCAGTTGAGCAGCATGTACATCACGGTCAGGGTGAAGAAGTAGCTCAGCCACAACGCCAGGGTGACGCGGGTCCGGTCTTCGCCGAACAGCGCCTGGCCGGTTGACGCGCGCGCCACGTTGACGCTGCCTTGTTGCTGGCGAAAGGCGCTGGACTCGGGCAACAGCAGGACCATCAACGGCACCACCAGCAAGGGCACGAGACCACCGATGATGAAGGTCATCTGCCAATGTTCGGCGAACAGCATGGCGACCACTGCCGCCAGTGCGCCACCCAACGGCACGCCGGCATACATGATGCTGATCGCAGTGCCGCGACGTTGCTCACCCACGGCTTCGGCACACAGCGCGATCAGGTTGGGCAGGGCGGCGCCCAGGCCCAGGCCGGTCATGAAGCGCGCCAGTAGCAGGGTTGAGAAACTGCTGACGTAGGCGGTGCTGAGGGAGAACACGCCGAACAGCAGCACTGCTGCGATGAGGATTTTCTTGCGGCCGATGCGATCGGCGATCCAGCCGCCGAAGAAGGCGCCCGGCAGCAAACCGATGATGCCGGCGCTGAATACCCAGCCCATCATTTTCGGGTCCAGGGCAAAGGTCTGGCGCAGGCCCGCGGCGGCAGTGCCGGCGGCTTGCAGGTCGAAGCCTTCGATCAGTGCAACGATAAAACACAGGGCGATGGTCAGCGTCGTGCGACGTGATGGGGTGTCCATGGCGAACCTCATTATTGTTTTTGTTGGGGCTGACGGGGGAACGCGAGCCTGATCGCTGCAGGCGATAACAGGCTGAAATTAAGATTAACAAAGATAACTAAAAAATGAATCGTCAAAGTTTTCTGCTGAAAAATGTCATTAAATTCATTTAAATCAATGTGATGACATGTGGAAGAGGATGGATTTAAAAAATAGATAATAATATTAATGTTCGTTTATCGGTCATTGTGGGTTGACGCGACCTTCAGGCGTTTCCATTCTCTGGCCGGAGATCCTTGGGACACCCCCGACGATCCCGTTCAAAAAACAACAACAATAAGTGGACATCGAGCATGCCAAATCTCCCTCGGGACGCCCTTGCGGCGACCTCAGCTTTACCTGTTCGCGCACGTCGCCTGGCCCTGTTGGGTTTGAGTGTGATTGCCACTCCGGCGCTGGCCGAAGGCTTCATCGATGACAGTCACGGCACCTTGACCCTGCGCAATTACTACCTGGATCGGGACTACAAGGACGACGGGGCGAAAACCGCAGCCCGGGAATGGGCTCAGGGTTTCATCATGAATGTGGAGTCGGGCTTTACCCCGGGGACCGTCGGCTTCGGCCTCGACGCCCGCGGCTTGATGGGGGTCAAGCTCGACTCGTCGCCGGACCGTAGCGGCACTGAGTTGTTGCCGGTGTCCGCCAGCGACAAGCGCGCGGCGGACGAGTATTCGCGCCTGGCCATGACTGCCAAGATGCGTTTTGCCCAGACCACGGTGAAGACCGGCGATGTGTCGATCTTCCTGCCGTTCGCGTTCGCCAGCCCGTCACGGCTGCTGCCGCAGACGTTTCGCGGCACCACCCTCAGTTCAAAGGACATCGACGGACTGACCTTCAACACCGGCTACATCGATCGCATCAACAAGCGTGATTCCACTAACTACCAGCCGATGAGCATCGCCTCGCCGAACCGGCGTTTCAACGGCGCGGCCACCTCATCGCACATGGCCTATGTCGGCGGCGATTACCAGGTGAACAAGGACCTGAGCCTGCGTGCCTATCACGCCGAAGTGGCGGACCTGTACCAGCAGAACACCCTGGCCTTGCTGCATACGTTGCAGGTGGGCGAGGGCACGCTGACCACTGACTTGCGCAGTTTTTTCAGCGACGAGGACGGCAGCGCCAAGGCTGGCAAGGTGGACAACCGCAACCTCTCGGCGCTGTTCGGCTATCGCTTTGGCGGCCATCGCCTGAGCCTGGGTTATATGCACTCCAGTGGTGACACCGCGACGCCTTACGTGTCGGGCACCGAGTTGATGGGCATGAGTGAGCTGACCATGAGCTCGGACTTTCTCAATGCCAAGGAACGAACCTGGCAGGCGATCTACGACTATGACTTTGCCGCCGCCGGGGTGCCCGGCCTGAAGAGCCGGTTGCGTTATGTGCGCGGTGACCACATCGAACTGGCGACGCTGAATGCCGACGACCGCAAGGAGCGGGAGTTCCAGATGGAGCTGGGGTATGTGATCCAGAGTGGCCCGTTGAAGAACGTCGGGCTGATGGCTCGCAAGTCGATCTATCGCAATGACTTCCCCGCCGGCGCGGCGTTTCGCGATGAAAACCAGACCCGCTTTCTGGTGCTCTACACCGTGCCGATCTGGTAAGTCGTTTCAGGCCTGATAGACCTTCTTCAGCAGCCTGAGCAGCTCTTCGCGTTCCTGACTGTCGAGGGCGGACGTGGCATCCATGTCGCTCTCGGCAGCGATCAGTTTCAGCTCCTTGAGCAGGGCTTCGCCGGTCTTGCTGAGAAAAATCCCGTAGGAGCGTTTGTCTGGTTTGCAGCGCACTCGCACCGCCAGCGCCCGGCTTTCCAGTTTGTTCAGCAGCGGCACCACTTGCGGCGGCTCGATGGCCAGCGCCTTGGCCAGGTCGGCCTGCATCAGCCCGGGGTTCTGGTCGATGATCGCCAGGGCCGAGAACTGCGCCGGGCGCAAGTCGTGGGCCGAGAGCCGGCCAATCAGGTTCTGGAACAGTTTCAACTGCGCCCGGCGCATGGCGTAACCGATCAGGTCGTCGAGGGCTGCGTCCAGCGACGCCTGGGTTTCGGCGCTGTCGGCAGGGGCCTCGGGGGCGGCGGCAATCTTGGAAGACTTGGCCATTACAGGGTGAATCCTCGGGCTGGCGGTTAAGAAGGCTATCTAGTTTGCCGAGATTGGCGAGGGATAGCCACGACCTCTTTCAGATTTCTGGGCGCTGCGCCTGTTTCAGGCACGAAAACAACTCGGTTAATTTTATTAATAGTTAATTGACATAACTATATTTGCGGTTTAGTTTTTACCCATCGTCAAGCCAAGAACAAGAGAGCATCGCCATGAGCAATTACGAAGGTCGCTGGACAACCGTCAAAGTGGAAATCGAGGAAGGCATCGCCTGGGTCATCCTCAACCGCCCGGAAAAACGCAACGCCATGAGCCCGACCCTGAACCGCGAGATGATCGACGTTCTGGAAACCCTGGAGCAGGATCCGGACGCCGGTGTACTGGTGCTGACCGGTGCGGGCGAAGCCTGGACTGCGGGCATGGACCTCAAGGAATACTTCCGCGAAGTGGACGCCGGCCCGGAAATCCTTCAGGAAAAAATCCGCCGCGAAGCCTCTCAATGGCAATGGAAACTGCTGCGCATGTACGCCAAGCCGACCATCGCCATGGTCAATGGCTGGTGCTTCGGTGGCGGTTTCAGCCCGCTGGTGGCCTGCGATTTGGCGATCTGCGCTGATGAAGCGACCTTCGGCCTGTCGGAAATCAACTGGGGCATCCCGCCGGGCAACCTGGTAAGCAAGGCCATGGCCGACACCGTGGGCCATCGTCAGTCGCTGTACTACATCATGACCGGCAAGACCTTCGGCGGGCAGAAAGCCGCCGAGATGGGCCTGGTCAACGAGAGCGTACCGCTGGCACAACTGCGTGACGTAACGATCGAGCTGGCGCGTAACCTGCTGGAGAAAAACCCGGTGGTGCTGCGCGCGGCCAAGCATGGCTTCAAGCGTTGCCGCGAACTGACCTGGGAGCAGAACGAAGATTACCTGTACGCCAAGCTCGATCAATCGCGCCTGCTGGACACCGAAGGTGGCCGCGAGCAGGGCATGAAGCAGTTCCTCGACGACAAGAGCATCAAGCCCGGTTTGCAGGCTTACAAACGCTGAAGCCCAGCGTCGAATCAAGGCGAGCTGGCCGGGCGATCGAGCGTCCGCCAGCTGTTCGCCCCGGCGCCTCGGCGCTACTGTGAGCCCCTCGAACGTATTCCCGATAAAGACAATAAAGAGGAATCACCATGCTGGACGTGCCCCTGCTGATCGGCGGCCAGTCGTGCCCCGCCCGAGACGGTCGAACCTTCGAACGGCGTAATCCGGTGACCGGCGAAATCGTGTCGCGGGTTGCCGCCGCCACCCTGGAAGATGCCGACGCCGCGGTGGCTGCGGCCAAAGCGGCATTCCCCACCTGGGCGGCCCTGGCCCCCAATGAACGACGCACCCGCTTGCTGCGCGCGGCCGAGCAGTTGCAGGCCCGCAGCGCGGAATTCATCGCCGCCGCCGGCGAGACCGGCGCCATGGCCAACTGGTACGGTTTCAATGTGCATCTGGCGTCGAACATGCTGCGTGAAGCGGCATCCATGACTACCCAGATCAACGGCGAAGTCATTCCCTCTGATGTGCCCGGCAGCTTCGCCATGGCCCTGCGGCAACCGTGCGGCGTGGTGCTGGGCATCGCGCCCTGGAACGCTCCGGTGATTCTCGCTACCCGCGCCATCGCCATGCCGTTGGCCTGCGGCAACACCGTGGTGCTCAAGGCGTCGGAATTGAGCCCGGCGGTGCACCGGCTGATCGGCCAGGTGTTGCAAGACGCCGGCCTCGGCGATGGGGTGGTCAACGTCATCAGCAACGCGCCCCAGGATGCCCCGGCGATTGTCGAGCGGTTGATCGCCAACCCGGCGGTGCGTCGGGTCAACTTCACCGGCTCGACCCATGTCGGGCGCATCGTCGGTGAACTGTCGGCGCGTCATCTCAAACCGGCGTTGCTGGAACTGGGCGGCAAGGCGCCGTTACTGGTGCTGGAAGATGCCGATCTGGATGCGGCAGTCGAGGCCGCAGCCTTCGGTGCCTTCTTCAACCAGGGACAGATCTGCATGTCCACCGAGCGCCTGATCGTCGATGCCAGGGTGGCCGATGCCTTTGTCGCCAAACTGGCGGCGAAGATCGCCACCTTGCCCGCCGGCAACCCCAATGCCGAAGGTTCGGTGCTCGGTTCGCTGGTGGACAGCAACGCCGGCGAACGGATCAAACTGCTGATCGACGATGCCCTCGACAAGGGCGCAAGCCTGGTCGCGGGTGGCCGGCTGGAGGGCAGTATTCTGCAGCCGACCTTGCTCGACGGCGTTACCGATGCCATGCGCCTGTACCGCGAAGA
This sequence comes from Pseudomonas sp. GM18, assembly GCF_000282195.1. Classification (GTDB taxonomy): domain Bacteria; phylum Pseudomonadota; class Gammaproteobacteria; order Pseudomonadales; family Pseudomonadaceae; genus Aquipseudomonas. The sequence continues at coordinate 56,816 of NZ_AKJT01000082.1, read as the reverse complement.
GTCCTTTGGCCCGGTGGCGGTGGTGCTGCGCGGTGAGGGCGACGAAGAACTGCTGTGTCTGGCCAACGATTCCGAGTTCGGTTTGTCGGCGGCGATCTTCAGCCGCGACACCGGCCGTGCCCTGGCCTTGGCTCAGCGGGTCGAATCGGGCATCTGCCATATCAACGGCCCGACCGTGCACGACGAGGCGCAGATGCCTTTCGGCGGGGTCAAGTCCAGTGGCTATGGCAGTTTTGGCGGTAAGGCATCCATCGAGCACTTCACCCAATTGCGCTGGGTGACCTTGCAGAACGGACCGCGGCACTACCCGATCTGAGAGCTGTCGCAGCGTAGGGCGACGCCCGCTTGAGAGCGATCGTCGCCCGCGTGCAGGCCAGACATAACAATAACAAGGCTGCCATGCCCCAGTTGACTGCTTTGCAGCGGACTGGTGGCGTGCCTTGATGGAGAACAAGCACGTGAGTTCCGAATTCAGATCGCCACCTCAGACCGAAGCCAGTGCGCCGCGCTATCGGCAGGTATCCATCGGCCGTCCTGCGGTTGAGGTCCGCGAAGAGCAGGGCATATTGCATATGCGCTCCCTGGAACCCTTGGCCGAGTTGCCCGTACGCTTGCTCGATCGCCTGGTGCATTGGGCCCGGGTGCGCCCGCAACAGACCTTTATCGCCGCTCGCCAGGAGGGCGGCGACTGGCGTCGGGTGAGTTACGCCGAAATGCTGACCAGCGTCCGCGCCATTGCCCAGAGCCTGCTGAGTTACGGCCTGTCGGCCGAGCGACCGCTGGCGATTCTCTCGGGCAACGACATCGAGCATTTGCAGATGGCCCTGGGCGCGATGTACGCCGGCATTCCCTATAGCCCGATTTCCCCGGCCTATTCGTTGTTGTCCCAGGATTTCGCCAAGCTGCGGCATGTCTGCGACCTGCTGCAACCGGGCCTGGTGTTCGTCAGCGACGCCGCAGCCTATCAGCGGGCGATCGACGCGGTGCTGCCGGCCGAAACGCCGCTGATTACCGTGTGTGGCCAAGTGCCGGGCCGCCGTCAGGTGAGCTTTGCCAGCCTGCTGGAACAGCCCGGCGGTGCCGAGGCCGATTGCGCCTTCACGGCTACCGGGCCGGACAGCATCGCCAAATTTCTGTTTACCTCAGGTTCCACCAAACTGCCTAAGGCGGTGGTCACCACCCAGCGCATGCTCTGCGCCAATCAGCAGATGCTGTTGCAAACCTTCCCGGTGTTCGGCGAAGAACCTCCGGTTCTGGTGGACTGGCTGCCGTGGAATCACACCTTCGGCGGCAGCCATAACGTTGGCATTGTGCTGTACAACGGCGGCACCTTTTACCTGGACGACGGCAAACCGACCGTTCAGGGTTTTGCTGAAACACTGCGCAACCTCAAGGAAATATCGCCCACCGCCTACCTGACCGTGCCCAAGGGCTGGGAAGAACTGGTCAACGCCCTGGAGCAGGACGGCGAGTTGCGTGAGCGATTCTTCTCGCGCATGAAGCTGTTCTTTTTCGCTGCCGCCGGTTTGTCGCAACGGATTTGGGATCGCCTGGACCGGGTCGCCGAACAGCATTGTGGCGAACGCATTCGCATGATGGCCGGGCTCGGCATGACCGAGGCGTCGCCGTCCTGCACATTCACCACCGGGCCACTGTCCATGGCCGGTTATATCGGCCTGCCGGCACCCGGTTGCGAAGTGCGCCTGGTGCCGGTGGACGGCAAGCTGGAAGGGCGTTTCCGTGGGCCGCACATCATGCCCGGTTACTGGCGCGCGCCGCAGCAGACCGCCGAGGTGTTCGACGAGCAGGGCTTCTACTGTTCTGGCGATGCGTTAAAGCTGGCTGACCCCTGTGATCCGCAACTCGGGCTGATGTTCGACGGTCGCATTGCCGAGGACTTCAAGCTGAGCTCCGGCGTGTTTGTCAGTGTCGGCCCGTTGCGCAATCGCGCGGTGCTCGAAGGTTCACCCTATGTTCAGGACTTGGTGGTGGCCGCCCCGGACCGTGAGTGCCTGGGTGCGCTGGTCTTTCCCCGGTTGTATGAGTGCCGACGTCTGGCCGGTTTGAGTGCCTACGCCAGCGATGCCGAGGTTCTGGCCAGCGCGCCGGTGCGTCAGTGGTTCAGCGATTGGCTGCAACGGCTCAACCGCGACGCCACCGGTAATGCCAGCCGCCTGGAATGGATCGCGCTGCTCGACGAACCTGCTTCCATCGACCGCGGTGAAATCACCGACAAGGGCTCGATCAATCAGCGTGCGGTGTTGCAGTGGCGTGCCGACAAGGTCGAGGCGCTGTATCGCGGCGAGGAACCTTCCATCTTGCGTGCCGGACCTCTGCCGTGAGCGGCGCGGGGCAGTATTCGAGCTTTAGCGATGTGGCGATTTTCGAAGCCCTGCGCACGCCTTGGGTCGACCTCAGCGGGGCCTTGGCTCAAGTCTCGCCGATCGATCTGGGGATCAAGGTCGGGCGCGAGGTGTTGGCCCGCGCCGCTGTCGATCCTTGCTCGGTGGACAGCGTGCTCGCCGGCTCCATGGCCCAGGCCAGTTTTGATGCTTATCTGCTGCCTCGGCATATCGGCCTTTACAGTGGCGTGCCGCAAGAGACTCCGGCGCTGGGGGTGCAGCGCATCTGCGCCACCGGTTTCGAACTCTTGCGGCAGGCCGCCAGGCAGCTGGATGACGGCGTGCAGCTGGCCCTGTGTGTGGCCGCCGAATCGATGTCGCGCAATCCGATTGCCGCCTACACCCACCGCAGCGGTTTCCGGCTCGGTGCCGAGGTGGCGTTCAAGGACTTTCTCTGGGAAGCCCTCTACGACCCGGCCCCGGGCGTAGACATGATCACCACCGCCGACAACCTGGCCCGGCGGCATGGCCTGAGCCGCGAAGCGGTGGATCGCTACGCTCTGCGCAGTCATCAACTGGCGTTGCAGGCGCAAGCCGACGGCTGGTTCGAACCGGAACTGGTGGCGCTCGGCAATGAACGCTTTGATCTGGCCGGCTATCAACCACGGGGTATTCAGTTGCCACGGGGCGTGGATCGCGTGTCGCACGACAGCCACCCACGGCCTACAGATCTGGACGCCTTGCGCCGATTGCGGGCAGTGCATGCCGACGGTGTGCAAACGGCCGGCAACAGTTGCGCGGTGGTCGATGGCGCGGCGGCCGCGCTGGTGGGGCGAGCTTCTGCGGCCCGGCGTCCGGTGTTGGCCCATTTGCTGGCCAGCGCCGTGGTGGGCGTGGCACCGGAGTTCATGGGCATCGGACCTGCACCCGCTATCCAGTTGCTGTTGCAACGCAGCGGGTTGGCCCTTGGCGAAATCGGTTTGCTGGAAATCAACGAAGCCCAGGCGGCTCAGGTGCTGGCCGTGGCGCAGGTGCTGGAACTGGACGGCGAGCGGCTCAACCGGCGGGGCGGCTCCATCGCCCTGGGGCATCCCCTGGCTGCCAGCGGATTGCGTCTGGTGCTGACCCTGGCCAGGCAACTGCGCGAGGGCAATCTGCGTTATGGCATTGCCGCCGCGTGTGTCGGCGGCGGGCAGGGCATGGCTCTGCTGATCGAGAATCCTGCCTGGCAGGGTTGAGGCAGAACACCGGCCTCTGCCCAAACCTGGCGTCACTATCTTGCGTTACTATGCAGGCCCACCTTTCTGGAAGTTGCCTGGATGAGTAAGCCCGGTCAAACGGTGCTGGTCGCATTGCGCAAGATGATCGCTTCGGGCGAGCTGGCGGCGGGCGAGCGGTTGATGGAAATTCCCACGGCTGAGCTGTTCGGTGTTTCGCGGATGCCGGTGCGCATGGCGTTCCGCACGCTGGAGCAGGAAGGCTTGCTGGTGCGCTTTGGCGGGCGCGGGTTTCAGGTGCGTTCGGTCAGCCCCGATGACATTGCCGGTGCGGTTGAAGTGCGGGGCGTACTCGAAGGCCTGGCGGCGCGTCAGACCGCCGAGCGCGGGCTCTCGGACGAAGCCCGGGCGACCCTCGAACAGTGCCTGATGCAGGGCGATCAGCTGTTCGACAAAGGGTACGTGACTGTCGAGGACCTGGAGGTCTATCACGACCTCAACATGCGTTTTCACGAGGTGATCGTCGAAGGCAGCCACAACCCGGCGATCGCCGATGCCCTGGCGCGTAACGATCATTTGCCCTTCGCGTCGGTAACCGCCCTGGCCGTGGACCGCAACGACATGGTCCGGGAATACCGGCGCTTCAACTATGCCCACATGCAACACCATTCGGTGTTCGATGCCTTGGTCAACCGCCAGGGCGCGCGGGCCGAAGCGATCATGCGCGAGCACGCCAACGCCACGTTGCGTTACGCCGAGGTCTTCGGCTCAGCGAAGGCTGACGAGCGGATGAAGGTCATTCTCCGCTCGGAATAGGTTCTAGATATCCAGCACCAGCAGCGGCGTTTTCGAGCGCGAGCAGCAAGGGGTGAACTGATCGTTGCAAGCCTGTTCATCCTCGGTGAGGAACAGGTCGCGATGCTCCGGCACACCCTCCAGAACCCGCGTCAGGCAAGTGCCACAAATGCCTTGTTCACAGGAGATGGCGATCTCGATGCCCTGGTTTTGCAACACCTGCACCACGCTCTTGTCGGCCGGCACTTCGAAGACCTGACCGCTGCTGGCGACCTTGATCGAGAAACTGCCATCGGCGCCCGTATCGACGGGGGCGGCGGCGAAGTATTCGCGGTGCAGGCATTGCTCCTGCCAGCCCTGCATCCTGGCCGTGTCCAACACGTGCTGCATGAAGCCGCCGGGGCCACACACGTATAAATGAACGTCGCTATGCGGCGTGGCCAGGACCTTGGCCGCGTCCAGCGCAGTCTCGGGTTCCTGATCGAAATGCAGGAACACCCGGTCGGCAAAAGACGAGTGTTGCAGGCGTTCGACAAAGGCCGCACGGTCCCGTGATCGGGCGCAGTAATGCAGCTCGAAATCCGCGCCGCTGTGGGCCAGGCGCTCGGCCATGCACAGAATCGGCGTGATCCCGATACCGCCCGCAAACAGCAGACTGCGCCTGGCCTCATGGACCAACGGGAACAGGTTGCGCGGTTCACTGATCGGCAGGCGCGTGCCGGGCTGGATCTGCTCGTGCATGGTCAGTGAACCGCCCCGGGAGGTCGGGTCCTTGAGCACACCGATCAGGTAGCGATGGCGTTCTTCGGGGTGGTTGCACAGGGAGTATTGCCGGATCAAACCACCGGGCAGGTGCACATCGATATGCGCACCGGCGCTGAAGGCCGGCAGCGGTCGGTCATCGACACTGGCCAGCTCATAGCTGCAGATATCCTGGGCTTCGTTGTTGCGCGATACCACCAGCACTTCGATCATGCCATTGACTCCTGCGGAGCTTGTTCCTTGGCGATCAGGCGCTCCAGAACGCGCCGCGACTGCACGCCGCCAGCGTCGATATTGAGCTTGAGCAAGTTGCGCGCAGGATGGCTGAGCAGGTTCTGTTGCTGGCGTTCGAGCATCTCCAGGTCCTCGCTGAAAATCTTGCCCTGTCCCTCGCGAATGCTCGCGGTCAAGGCTTCATCCTGCGGATTGAAGTTTCGTGCCATGCCCCAGAAGTACCAGATCGAGGTTTCGGTTTCGGGTGTGATGAAGTCGACGACGATGCTCGACGCCTTGAGCTGCTGAGGCGCGTGATAACCGCCATGGCCGGCATGGGCCACCCCGACTTCGATCAGCACATGGCTGGGCGGGGTGAAGCGGCAGATCTGCCAGCGGTCCACCGGCACATCGTCGGCCAGGTTGTTGCCGCGCAGGGCCATGCGCCAGAAAGGCGGGGCCATGATGTTTTCCATGTGGCGGGCGGTGACCACCTCGTCGCCTTCGACCGTGGTCACCGGCGGCGCTTCGTCGATTTCCTTTTGGCCGATGCTGGACGCATGAACGTAGGTTTCATGAGTCAGGTCCATCAGGTTGTCGATCATCAGCCGGTAGTCGCACTGGATGTGGAACAGGCCGCCGCCATAGGCCCACTCGTCACTGACCGCCCATTCCAGATGATGGATCAGCGCCGGATCCGCCAACGCCTGATCGCCAGGCCAGACCCAGATAAAGCCATAGCGCTCGACCACGGCAAAGGTCTTGTTGCACGGGAAGCCGCGAACCCGCTGCCCGGGCATTTCCACGGTCTTGCCGTCGCACCCCATCACCAGGCCGTGATAGCCGCACACCAGATTGCCGTTTTCCACATAGCCCAAGGACAGCGGTGCGCCGCGATGCGGGCAGAAGTCCTCGACAGCCGCCACCTTGCCCTCGTGCCCGCGGTAAAAAACCATCTTTTCACCACAGATCTGACGGCCCAGCGGCTTGTCGGCGATTTCGTCAGGGGTGCAGGCGACGTACCAGGTGTTCTTGGGGTACATGGAGATTCTCCAAGGTTGTTTGTTGTTGTTTAGTGGATCCATTAGTGGTGATTTTAGGGGGTATTGTCAAATTAATTCTGCTTGTTAACGATTTAGTGGATCCATTAAATCGCTTGTGAGCTCTTCTGGATCAATGCCGCCGGGAGTCTCTGAAATCCAGCACCCTCCGGTCGCCAGGAAATTGAGCGCACGCTAAGATCGCCTGCAAACGTTTCGACGCCATCGAGGCAACTTCACGGGGCTCTGTAGTGAACATCGACACCCGCATCAAATTCCGTCATCTGGTGTGCTTTCTCGAAATGGCTCGTCAGGGCAGCCTGGCGCGAGCGGCGGATACCTTGGCGGTGAGTCAGCCAGCGATGTCGAAGACGCTCAAGGAGCTGGAGGAGCTGCTGGCGGCAAGCTTGTTTATACGCAGTAAAAGTGGTGTAAACCTGACCGAAGCCGGGGTTGCCTTTTTGCGTTATGCCGGGCCTTCGGTGCAGGCGCTGCGTGATGGGGTGAATACCTTGCGTGGTGGCGAATATGCGGCGGGCAAGGTTCGACTCGGTGTGTTGTCGACAGTGGAAAGTTTGCTGGTGCCTGAGGTTGTACGGCGCTTGCACGAGCGCCATTCGGCGCTGGTGGTGAGTGTAGTGACCGGGCCAAGCGCTTATTTGTTGTCGCAGTTGCGGGTGGGCGATGTGGACCTGGTGGTCGGCCGTATGACTGATAGCCCGGAGATTCAGGGGCTGACCTTCGAGCATCTGTACAGTGAATCCATGACGCTGGTGGTGCGCCCCGATCATCCCTTGTTGGCCAGGCCACTGGAGCGTAGCGCCCTGGAAAATTACCCGCTGGTGCTGCCGCTGGCAGGGACGACGATTCGCAAATTTGCCGACAGTCTGTTCGTGCAATGCGGCATCAGCCAGTCGCGGCAGCGTCTGGAAACCTTGTCTGTGACCCTGAGCCGTCGTTATGTGTTGTCCAGCGAGGCGATCTGGATCGCGCCACTGGATGCCGTGCGCCTGGATCTGGCCAGCGGCGAACTGGTTGAGATCAATCTGGGGCAGCGCGAACCGGGTGGTTCGGTGGGGATTTCCAGTAACGCCAGCTTGCCCTTGTCACTGGCGGCCCAGTGGTGTGTCGAGGTGCTGCGCGAGGTAGGGCAGGCGTATCGCGAAGGGGTTTATCCATAACCATTTGGTTATGTGTTGAGAGCGGTTTTTCAATGTTCCCCAGCCTTCTGTTGTTTGAAACTGCGCAGGCAGTGCTCCATAAATCAAACAACAGGAGATCGACATGTCTGATGCAGACAACAGTCGTTTCGTTATTCGTGACCGTAATTGGCACCCCAAAGCCCTGACCCCTGATTACAAAACCTCTGTCGCCCGTTCTCCACGCCAAGCCCTGGTGAGCATTCCCCAGTCGGCCAGCGAAACCAGCGGCCCGGATTTCTCTCACCTGAAGATGGGGCGGTTCGATAACGATCTGCTACTCAACTTCAATAATGGCGGGTTGCCGGTGGGGGAGCGGATCATCGTTTCCGGCCGGGTCTGTGATCAATATGGCAAGCCCATCCCGCATACCCTGGTGGAGATGTGGCAGGCCAACGCCGGTGGTCGCTACCGGCACAAGAATGATCGCTACCTGGCACCACTGGACCCGAATTTCGGCGGTGTCGGCCGCGCCCTGACCGACCGTGACGGCTACTACAGCTTCCGCACCATCAAGCCGGGTCCTTACCCATGGCGCAGGCCCGAATGAGTGGCGTCCGGCGCACATCCACTTCTCCATCAGCGGGCCATCGATCGCCACGCGCCTGATCACCCAGCTGTATTTCGAAGGCGATCCGCTGATCCCGATGTGCCCGATCGTCAAGTCGATCGCCAACCCGGACGCGGTTCAGAGCCTGATCGCCCGGCTCGACATGGGTAATGCCAATCCGATGGATTGCCTGGCCTATCGCTTCGACATCGTGCTGCGTGGCCAGCGCAAGACCCACTTCGAAAACTGCTGAGGAGGCCGTCCATGCCTATCGAACTGCTACCCGAAACCCCTTCGCAAACGGCCGGCCCTTACGTGCATATCGGTCTGGCCCTGGCGGCTGCCGGCAACCCGACACGGCCAGAAGAAATCTGGAATCAGATGGCCAAGCCGGGTGCCGAGGGCGAACAGATTCTGCTGATTGGCCATGTCTATGACGGCAACGGTCACCTGGTGCGCGACTCGTTTCTGGAGTTTTGGCAGGCCAATCATGAAGGGGTTTACGACCCGGTCTTCGACTCGGAAAAAGCCTTCAACAGCTTCGGCCGAACCGCCACCACCTTCGATGCAGGGGAGTGGACACTCAATACCATCAAGCCTGGCGTGGTGAAGAATGCCGGCGGGGTGCCGATGGCGCCGCACATCAATGTGTCGCTGTTTGCCCGCGGGATCAATATTCACCTGCACACCCGGCTGTACTTTGCCGATGAACCACAAGCCAACGCGACGTGCCCGGTGCTTAATCTGATCGAGCAACCGCAGCGTCGCGAAACGCTGATAGCGCAGCGTTGTGAGGTGGATGGCAAGGCGGCTTATCGTTTCGACATCCGTATTCAGGGGGAGGGTGAAACGGTGTTCTTCGATTTTTAAAGGCAACAAAAAACCGCTGCCACGTTCACACGGCGGCAGAGGTTTTCAGGTGTTACTGGCTTACTTGCTATCAGGCAGCGCGTAAGCGATCACATAATCGCCGCGATCGGGCGACTGACGCGCACCACCCGCGGTGATGACAACGTACTGCTTGCCTGTTTTCGGCGACACATACGTCATCGGGCCACCCTGGCTGCCCACGGGTAGCCGGGCTTTCCAGGCCTCTTCTCCGTTGGCGGAGTTGAAGGCGCGCAGGTAGTAGTCCTGTGTACCGGCAATGAACACCAGGCCGCCCTGGGTGGAGAGCGTGCCGCCCAGCGTCGGCATGCCGATCGGCAACGGCAGATGCATCTTGATACCCAATGGGCCAGTGTCCTGGACGGTGCCAACCGGCACTTGCCACGCGACTTTTTGGGTTTTCATGTCGATCGCGGTCAGTGTGCCAAAGGGCGGTGCCTGGCAAGGGATACCGGCAACCGACAGGAAGCGGTTCTTGTTCACTGCATACGGGGTGCCTTTGAGCGGTACCGCGCCCATGCCGGTGTTCAGTGCTTCACCACCGGAAGAGGCCTTGGCATCTTTCTTCGCCGCAATCATCTGGATCCACAGGCCCAGACGCATGTCGTTGACGAAGATAAAACCGTGTACCGGGTCAGTCGAGATACTGCCCCAGTTCATCCCACCCAGCGAACCCGGGAAGCTCAGCGAGACATCGGTGCCTGGTGCGGTGTACAGCCCCTCGTAACGCATTTTCTTGAACGAGATACGGCAGAGCAGTTGATCGAACGGCGTCGCCCCCCACATGTCCGACTCGGTCAACGTTTGCGCGCCAATTTCCGGCATACCCACCGATTTCGGCTGAGTCAGCGAGTAAGGTTCGTTCGGGATGTTCGACGTTTTGACCGGAACCTCTTCCACCTTGGTCAGCGGTTTGCCGGTGGCGCGGTCAAGCACGAAGATCTGACCGGCTTTGGTGCCGATCACGACGGCGGGCACCTTGCTGCCGTCAGCCTTAGTGAAGTCGATCAGGCTTGGCTGCATGGGCAGGTCGAAGTCCCACAGGTCGTTGTGGACGGTTTGGTAGACCCACTTTTCTTCGCCGGTTGTTGCGTTCAGTGCAAGCACCGAAGCGCCGTACTTGTGGTTCAGAGCCGTACGTTCCACACCGTAGATGTCGGTGGACGAACTGCCCATCGGCAAGAACACGGTGTTCATCGCCGGATCGTAAGACATCGGTGCCCAGCTGTTGGGGGTGCTGCGCACGTACGTGCTGCCGGCAGCCGGAGCCTGCTTGTCTTCGGGGTTGCCCAGGTCGAATGCCCAGCGCATCTCGCCGGTGACGACGTCGAAACCACGGATCACGCCACCTGGCATGTCGGTCTGGACGTTGTCGGCGACACGGCCGCCTACGACCACGGTGGTCCCGGCCATCAGCGGTGCCGATGACAGCTGGTAATAGGAGTCAGGGACGTCGCCGAGACCGGCTTTCAGATCAACCTGGCCATTGTTACCGAAGCCCTGGCAGAACTCCCCTGTGTCAGCGTCCACTGCAATCAGGCGCGCATCGATGGTGTTGGTCAGCAGACGGCGCTGGCAGTTGGCGCCGGCCGGTACCGACACGGGCTTGGCGGGTGTGCTGCCGTCAGCAGGCTGGGCGAGCGCGGCGGTAGCGTCGAAGTAGGCGACACCGCGGCAACGTTGCCAGACACGGGTCTTGGCGTTTATCTCTTTTTTCCACAGCTGTTTACCGGTGTCGGCATCCAGTGCGATGAGGTTGTTGTGCGGGGTGCAGATGAACACCTTGTCGCCAACCTGCAACGGCGTCATCTGATCTTCGGCGCCATTGCCGTCGCTGATCGCGATGTCCCCGGTGTTGTAGGTCCATGCCGGCACCAGCTTCGAGACGTTGCTACGGTTGATCTGGTCCAGCGCGGCGAAGCGGCCGCCGCCTTCGTCGTTACCGTAGTGTTCCCAGTTTTTCTGGGCCTTGGCAGGGTCGACCTTTGTCAGGCCTGGGCCGTCACCGTTCGGCGAGACAGGGGCATGGGGGACGAACATACCGGCTCCACCTGCAACGATGGCGATTGCCAGCACACCGCTCAGCGCGTAGCCACTGCGACCGCTGGCCAGGCTATTGGCCTTGCGCAGGTGAGGGTAGACCAATGCCACCAACAGGCTCAGCACGCCCAGGGCGAACAAGCGAGAGATCAGTGGCCAGAAGTTCAGCCCGACATCGGCCAGCGCCCAGATCACGGTCAGCACCATCACCGCCGCGAACAGCCAGGCGCCCTGCAGACGCTGCTTGAAGAGCAGTACGGCAGATGCGATCAAACCGCAACCGGCGAGCAGGAAGTACCAGCTGCCACCCAGCGTGGCGAGGTAACCACCACCTGCTGCGAAGAATAATCCAAATGCCAGCACGCCGAAGGCGACGACCCAGATGGGCCAGCGACTGACGGATGCCGAAGGTCGAGACTTAGTCATGTTGCATGATCCTACTGACGCATGAACGTTTGTGGGGAGGGTTAAGAGTAGTGAAGGCAAGTCTGAAAATAGTTGTTAACTATTTGGTTAATAGCGCAAAGATATCAAAAAAATCGGACCCTGCGACAAATTGTCATTTACCGAAAAGGAGAAACACTGTTGCGGCGATGGTAACAATCGAGAGGAAAACCCCTGAACACGCGGGGCGAGCTGGCGAAGATTGCCTTCGGCCGGATGCGATTGGCCTACCGCAACGAGCGATAGGCAATGGGGTCGATGTAGGCGGACTGCAGGTCCCGCTCCGGGATCTCCCAGATGATTTGCTTTGGCGGCGTTTCTTTGGAGGCCGGGTTGTTGAGGTAGCTGTTTGCAGCGCCAGAGAACGCTCCGCCGTCTTTGGCGAAGTTACCCACGGGGGCGCCCAGTGCCTGCTGCAGAAACCCTGCGAAGTTGGAGTTGCGCGAGAATGAAGTGCCGATGAGCGCGGTGTTGGGGAGGTCGGCATCGCCAAAAAGGTCGGCCTCAGTGTCAGGGCTGGCGGCTGACGCAACAGGAAGTTCGTGGGTGCTGGTTTGGGCGACCATATCGGGTGCGGGTTGCCATTTGAGCGGCAGCCAGTCGATGCCCGCCAGATGGACCAGATCGCCAGGTCGCACCGCGAGCGGGGCATGACTTTCGCTGAACGACCTGCTTGGCGTGGCGCTGATGCCCAGGGTCTTCAGGCGCTGTGTGATGGCATCGGCCGCTGCCTTCGCGCCGGATTCGCTCCAGTGCGTATCGGTGCGCAACCAGGCACTGGCCCCCAGTGGCATCAGCGCAGCGGTGAGGTCCAGATTCGACACGCCACCCGCATCCAGCTTCGAGGTCCAGGCCTGGATGCGTCCTTCGAGAGCGGCTGGGCGGTGCAGTGCGCAACGCTGCTCGGAAGCGATGCGGCTCTTGTCTGGAACGATGACCACCAACAGGCTGATGCCACGTTGGGAGAGCTGCTGCTTCAGATCAATCACGGCCTGGGCTTTGGCATCGGCATTGCGCTGCGCTTGATGATTGACCTTGAGCTCATCGGCCAGAAACAACCAGCCGGGACAACCTGAACGAACCCTCGGCCCGGTGTCACTGAGGAGCAGCCAACTGACACCGCGCTCCAGCTCGGCGAAGGTCGTGGGGAGGTGAGCGTTCGACAGTTCCTTGGCGATCCGATGAGTGATATCACCGTCGAGAATCTGCGAGGTCAGCACTTTACCGGGTAACAGCGAGATCTGCCCTGAAACGATCAGACGGCCAGAGGACACCAGCCCGACGAACAGGAATATCAGCAGTACCACGCCTGCCAACCGACTGCTGCGTGTCGCCAGATCATCTAGCTGAGTGGGGGGCGGGATGTGCTTTAGGGTTGTCATCAGAATTGGAAGTACAGGAAGGGTACGGTTTCGCGACTGGCGATCAGTGCGAACGACAGCATGAAACCGGCGATGGGCCAAAGGGCGGTGGTGTAGAGCAAAAGGCCCCCCAGTCGTTTCTCACAGTAAGGGTGCAGCAGCGGTGTGACGACACCGAACACACCCAGCAAACCCGCAAGTCCGTGTACCGGGCGCAGGGTCGCGGACAGTTCGTCACCGAGGGCAATGCCCTGCAGGCCGAACTGTCCGGCATACAGGCTCAGCGCACTATGAAAGTCGGGGGCGCGGAACAGTGTCCAGGCCAGGCAGACAAACAGCAGGGTCAGTCCATGGGACAGCACCGGCGGTACAGAGGGCAGGGTGGAACGGTTCCAGGCACGATCAACACATAACGCGAGGCCATGGGCGCAGCCCCACAGCAGATAGTTCCAGCTGTCACCACCGTGCCAGAGGCCGGCGATGGCCATGATCAGGAACAGGTTGTGGTAGGTCTTCCAGGCGCCGTTGCGATTGCCGCCCAACGGAATATACAGATAGTCGCGTAACCAGCTGGACAGCGACAGATGCCAGCGGCGCCAGAAGTCCTGGATGCTGTTGGCAAGATAGGGACGGTTGAAGTTCTCGGGAAAGTGGAAGCCCAGCATCAGTCCAAGACCAATGGCCATGGCGCTGTAGCCGGCGAAGTCGAAGAACAGTTGCAAGGAGTAGGCAAGGCAGCCGATCCAGGCGTCAGAGAAACTTGGGTTCTGCACTTTGAACGCCACGTCGACCACCGGCGACAGGGTGTCGGCCACCAGGACCTTCATGCTCATCCCGACCATGAACCGGCGTGCGCCCAGCGAGAAATTCTGCCAGTTGAAGTGACGCTGATTCAGCTCACGTCTAACCCAGTCATAGCGAATGATGGGACCGGCGACCGAATGGCCGAACATCGAAATATAGGTGGCGTAATTAATGAAGCTGCGTTCGACCGGCACGGTGCGGCGGTGTACATCCACCAGATAGGAAATCGCCTGCAATACGATAAACGATAGCCCGGCCGGCATGATGACCCGCTGCCAGTCCAGCGGCATGGCGCCAGACCAGGTAAGGGCATCGATCAACGTACCGGCGACGATGTTGGCGTACTTGTACCAGCACAGCACCGCCGTGTTGAGCACGATCAATGTCACGAGTAGCCGCACGCGGCCCTTGTCTTTTACCCGCAAGGCGTCAATCAGCAAGCCGCCGGCCCACGCCATGATCGTCAGCACCACATGCACTGCGAGAAACCGAGGGCTCAACCAGCCATAGAACAGCCAGCTGCCGATCAGTAACGTGACGTTGCGCCAGGCGGCTGGGCACACTGCATAGCTGCACAAGAACAGCGGCAGGAACAACGTCAGAAACTCGAGAGAGGCAAAAACCATGGTGGTGGCGCGATCCGATCAGTGGGCCAGGACGTCAGTCGCGAGCAACAGGTGCGGGCCATTTGCACCCGGTAACAGCACAACGCTGTAGCGTTCGCCGGCCTTGAGCTGGCCCAGGTCCAGCGGGGCGCCGACGTTGGTTTGGGCGCAGACCAATTGAACCGACAGGCTGACCGGGTTGATCGCTCGGCGTTGCACGTTGCCGTCGGCCACCTCCTTGAACAGGTCGGTGTTTTTCCCCGCAGCACGCAAACCGGCCTGGGTGCACGCTGGATCGGCGCTGATAAACGCCAGCGAGGCTCTCAGGCTATTGAAGTCGTCGGGTTGCTCACGGATGACGACCTGGCGGATACCTTGAGCGCTGTCTGGCAAAGCGATCACACTGGCGAATTCGCCTGCTGCCACCTGGATGTCCAGCGGCTGGCTTTTGCCGTTGCGTTCCAGGGTGCCCTTGATCGGCTGGTTGGCGGGTACGGGCAGGTAGTCGGACACGGCATTCGAACCCTCGAGTCTGAGGCTGGCCCGCGAGCCTTCGGCCAGCAGCTGCAAGGGGCGATCGGCGGCATTGATAAAGCGCAGGAAGGCCGAGTCCTGATCCGGGCCCGTCGGGTACAGGGCAATGTCGGCGGCCTGGGCGTGCAGGCTCAGCATCAAGGGCGCGAACAGCGCCCAGCCACATGTGGATCGGGTCATTTGCCGGCTCCTGTGCTGCTGACGGTATTGGCGGGCAGTTTGGCCAACGCACTGCCAATCGCAGTGCCCCAGGCTTGATAACCGGCGACGGTGAAGTGCTGCCCATCGGTGGTGATCCACTGCCCGGGTTTGGAGAGCGTCAGCGAATCGATGTAGGTGCAAGGCGCCACGTTCGCGGCCAAAAACTGCGACATCAACTGGGTGCGGGCATCATTCTTTTGGTACATGCCACCGGCTTTGCCCCAGGCCGGGCCCACCCAGGCGCAACGGGTCCCGGTGGCCGCGATGGCCTTGGCCAGGCCGGTGACGCTTTGCCAGGCCCAGGCCTTCGGAAACACGGGCTTGTCATAGGACGCCATGGTGTCGCCGATGACCAGTACCACCAGGTCGGGCTTGTCGGCGGCGATCAGGTCCTGGATCGGTGTGGTGGTTGCGTCACGGCCCTTGATCACAATCTTGTCGTTGCCTTTGCGCTCGGCACCGCAGTCGACCTTTTTACTGATTAGCCAGTCACCAGCGCTGGCGCCACAGGCACCGATGGAGTGAACCAGCGCGCCTTGGCGAGTCAGGTTGTCGTGCAGCGGCTCCAGCAAATGGTCCGCGAGGCTCATATGGCTCTCTCCAAGAACAAGGAGAGTCAGGCCGGCAAGGGCAGAAGTGGGCATCGAAAACTCCAGAATGATCAGTTGGAATAAGGCGAGGTGTATGGGCTGACCGGTAGGCTCATGGGGCCGCCGATGTCCTCGAACAGGTAACGCAAAGACAGGGCGCCGCTGAATTGTTGGTAGTCGTGGGCGTTGTCCAGGCCCAGATTGGCGCCCAGCAGGAAGTTCGAAGCGAGCTTGTATTCAGCTGCCGCGGCGACGCTGTAGCCGATCCCGGTTTTGCTTTGCCCGGCGTAGCGCAGGCCCGAGGCCGCCTGCAGGGCTTTGTCGGTCGGGAAATAGTCGACACTATCTTGCTCGAAATGCTGCACGCCGACCGAGCCCTTGACTTGATACGTCAAGCGCCCGGTGCGTTGTGCCCAGGTCACCGGCACGCCCAGCGCGAAGAACGTCTGCGGGCTGAAATAGCCGCCGTGGCCATAGGTGAAATAGTCCTGATTGTTCGCGTAGCTGATGCCGGTCATGCTCAGGCCGACGGTCAGCTTGCTGTCCGTTGCATTTTGCAGGTACCAGTAGACACCGCTGCCCAGTTCACTGCGGCTATTGGATTCGACATGGTTGCCCAACAGCTGGTGCCAGGAGGCGTAGCCATAGGCGCCGACTTCGCTGTCGTCATAGCTCAACTGGCCACGCCCGCCGTTGGCGGTCACACCGCCCCAGGACTGCCCGCTGCGTTTGTCCGTGGTGCCGGCAAACGAGGTGACGCTGTCAGTCACCGGACGCCGGGAAACGCTCACCCCGTAGCGGACATTAGAGGAGTCGCTTATGGGGCGATCAACGCTGATGCCGCCCGTGGCGGTGGTGTATTTGAAGCCGAGCGGAGTGGTGCCGAGATCGGCCTTGAGCCCATCCGCGGGCCGTTGAATCGCGACGGAAAGGCCGACACCCTCGGCTTTTTGCGAGCCGACGCCGTCGCTCTGCGCACCGCTACCGAAGCGCTGCCGAGCCTCGTCGCTGGCACTGCCGGCATTCAGCGAGACCGGCGTCACGCGCAGGGCGACGCGGCTTTCCTCCAGCGGGATATTGATTTCCAGCGGCGTTTCAATGTCGGTCAGTTTGCTCAACCCCGACTCACTGTTGTTGCTGCGAATGCTCACGCCCTGGGTGACGTAGGCACTGCGCTCCTGAAGGATTTTATTCAGCGCTAGTTGCGCGGGGCTGATGTCTTCATTCACCAGTGCTGCGCGCGGCAGCTGCGACTCGAATGGATTGCTCGCCTGCTGTGGCCTTGGCAGGGCGTCAATGCCAAAAGGGCTGTTAGACCTCACGCTGCCCGGCATCTCCTGAGCCGGTGGCGGGATCGCTGCCAGCAAGGTGTCGCGACTGACCTCGTTACGTGGACCCGACACCCCCGCAAAAGGGTTGGGCGCCACTGTCGAACCGGCCAGTTGGCCGCTCTGGTTTCTGCGTTTCTCGCTCTGTTCGATGGCCACTGCCTTGCGCAGCAGGTCGGTCGCCGTGCCGGTCTTGCCCATGTTCTGGTAGAGGCGTGCGGCTTCGGTCAGCGTTTGAGGGTTGCCGGATTCGGTCTTGAGCAACTGTTGCAGTGCCTGTTCGGCAAAGCCTGTGTCATGTGCCAACACCGCCGCGTCGGCGGCACCCAACAGCAGTTGCGGGTCGTTTGGCTGACGTTGTAATAGCGGTTTGTAGAGTTCGAGGGCTTTTGCCGTGTCGCCGTTGGCCGAATACATTCGCGCCAGCGCCGCGACGGCAGCGCTGTCACCGGGACGTTGCGCCAGCGCGGGCGCCAGCGTGTCATAAGCGCTGGCCAGATTGCCTTGTTCACGCAAATGGTCAGCCTGGCGGATGCGATAGAGATGGAGCAGGTCGTCGAAACGCTTGCGAGTCGGTGCGTTCAAGGGCTTGTTCTGAAGGTCGCGCAGAATCTCGTTGACCTGTGCGTCTTCTCCGGATTCAAGCAGGACCGCGGCGTATTGCAGGATGAAGTCCGCCGAGGGCGCAGAGGTGCGTTGCAACTGGTCGCGGATGAGGGCCAGCGCACGGGTCGGTTCGCCGATGTCGACATAGGCCGAGGCCAGGCTCGCCGTGCGATCTGGACTGTTGTTGGCCATCGGCTGAATACGATCGAGCAAGGTCAGGGCTTCCTGGCGCTGTCCGCGCTTGCCCAACCCGATTGCCTGGCTGAGTTGCAGGTTGAGGCTGACATCAGCGGCCAGCGCTTCAATGTCCGGGGTGCGCTGGTCGGGGCGCAAGCGTCCCAAGGTTGCCTGGGCGGCTTTCCACTCACCCATCTGGACCGACAGCAAGGCGCTGACGTAAAGCGCATCGGCATTGTCGGGGTGGGCCTGGAGCATGGCGTTGATCAGGTCCCGAGCCTTTTGCGGTTCGCCCATCGCCAAGTGCAGACGGGCCAGGGCGAAACGTGTCCAGATGTTGTCCGGTTCGTAGCGCAGCGCGTCTTGCAAGGCGTTGCGCGCAGCGGGCAGGTCGTTGCGTTGTTCGGCGAGGGCGGCCAGTTGTGTCGCGCGCAAGACTTGCAGGCGTGCAGACTGGCCGATCTTTGCCTGCCCGGTGGCTGGCAGGCTGTTGATCAGTTGCAAGGCTTCATCGTTCTTGCCGCTCTTGAGCAGCACGTTGACCAACCCTTCCTGTGCTTGAGGGTCGTCGCGGCGCAGATTCAAAATCTGCCGATAGTTGCGCTGAGCGTCATCGAACTGGCCCGCGCTGGCCTGAATATCCGCCAGGGCGAGGCGAGCATCCACCCCGTTTGGATTCTGCCGCAGCGCCTGGTTCACCAAGGCCTGTGCCTGGGCTGTCTGGCCTTTGGCCTGGGCGTCGCGGGCCTGCTGCAACGCCGACCAGTAGCGCACTTCGTTCAGCGCCACTTGCCAGCGGCTGCCGTCGTGTTGTCGCGTGGCCTGACCCAGGAGCTTTTCTGCTTCGGCCAGTCGGTGTTGCTGCTGGCGAATAACGCCAAGGCCGCCCAGCGCGTCAGCATCATCGGGCCGGGTTTTCAAGCGTGCTTGAAAAGCCTGTTCGGCGGTGGCCTGATCGCCTTCTTTGAGCGCCTTCAGGCCGCGCGCGACTTCGGCGGGCGGTTGCCATTCCTTGCTGGCCGTCGTTGCCACCTGTTGCTTGCCCTTGTTCATCTGCGCCCGGATTTCCACGTCATCCGGATGCGTCTTGAGGTACGCCTCGAACAACGGCACTTGTGCCGGATTGGGCGGGCCGATCCAGGTCAGCGCCAGGCGCCAGCTTTCGTCGGCATCACCGGCGATGTCGGTACGCTGGGTCAGCGCGGCCAGGGCGCGGATGCCCTCGGCACGGCTGTCTTCATGGCGGACCAGATGCTTGGCGTAAAACAGCGCGACGATCGAGTCGTTGGGCATCTCACGTTGCAGGCGCTGAAACCCGCTGCGTGCTTGCGCCCAGTCAGCCTGATTGAAGGCAAGGTTGTTGTAATACTCGCGGCCGATCGTACCTTGAGGTGGGCGGCCATCGAACAGCGAGCGAAACACGGTGGTCGCCTTGTCACGCTCACCGGCATCGACGAGGCGCCGAGCCTCTTCCAGACGCCGCTGGTTCTGCGGTTGGGCCATGCCGATGTCCTGCGCCAGTTGCAGTGCCTGCCGAGGCGTTGGCTGGATGGCCTGCAAGCGGGCGAGGTATTGCTGCGCCTGTTGTGGCTTGCCCTGTTGCACGCCGATCAAGCCCAGGCCATACAGTGCGTCAACCTGGACCGGGTCCAGCAGCAGGACTTTCAGCCAGACTTCCGCAGCGCGCTGAGGGTTGTTGTGCAACTGCCAGTACTGCCCTTGCTCGACGAGTAATGTCTGTGGCGTCGGACTTTGAGCGTGTGCAGCAGCCGTCCATGCGCTCATGACGGCGATGGCTAGCGTGCGTTGGTGCGGGTGCATGCGGTCTCCCAGGAGAGTTTCAGCGTTCCGTCTTCCCGGAATCGGTAATGTTTATCTGCCCAGCCGAGCGCGAACAGGCTAAGCATGAAGTTGTAGTAACGCGGCGTACTGGCGTCGGCATCAGGCCTGGCCAGCGCCTCTTGCAGGGCGAGTTCCACGCGGTGTCGTTGCTGATCGGCCAACCGGGGATGCCCCTTGGCCTCAAGGTAGGGAATCAGTGCAGCCCGGAATCCGAACGGGCTCTGACCCTGAACACTGCCATGGAGAACCTGGACTGTTTCCGGGGGGGAACCCGTCGCGACAGTGCTGCGGGCCATGCCGTCCAGCCGTTTGAGCAGGAGCGCTGCCAGCGGTTCGGAGGTGTCACTCATGCCCAGCCAGAGGTATGCGCGAATGGCATCGTAGCTGCCCGTGTCGCCATTGATCGGATCGCTTGTGAAGACACCCGATTGCGCTGAAGTGCCTTGATAACCGACCCAGTCAGCGACGAAACCGTGGTGGCTTGATTGGGCAATCATCGTCGCGGTGTTGTTGGCAATCGCTTGCCAGGGCCCGTTGGGGGCTTCCTTGGCCAGCCGCCGTAACAGTGGCAGTGGCAGATAGCTGGGGTTCAGGCGCCAGAGAGCATCCGGCAGGACGAAACCCTGTGGTCCAGGCAATACCATCGGGCCCAGCCCGGGCAGCGTGACGACCAATTGCGCTTCAATCGTCGCCATCAGGTGCAGGGCATCCTGGCGATACTCCGGCCGATGCCACAGGCGGGCGGCTTCGAGCAGGGTGTAGGCGATCCACAAGTCGGCGTCGGCAGCCGAATTGGCATCTTGCAGGCGCCACTGACCGTCCGCGCCTTGCCCCCATAACCAGCCTGGCAGGCGTGTGGCAGTGGCGGAGCCTGCGAGGTTGGCTGATGTCCAGCGCCAGAGTTTGTCAAAGCGTGCCTGATCGTTGCCGATCAGTGCGAAGAGCATGCCGTAGGACTGTCCTTCAGAGGTGCTGTGATTGTTCTCCAGGCTCGATTCCAGAACCCGGCCGTCGGCCTGGACGAAACGCGCTGAATAGGTTTGCCACAGTGGCCAGGCCGGCAACTCACAGGGGGTTGCGGCCGATAGCGCAGGCACCGGCAGGGCGAGCGCAAGCACCGCGCTCAACCTGCGCGCGTTTGCGCGCAGGCATTGGCGAAGTGAAACTCCCGGGCTGCTCATGGACGACACAGGCATGCGCGGCTCATTGGCCAAGACGACGTCTGGCCCGTAAGCGCAGGGCCAGGTAGGTCATCGAAGCAAGCAGCAAGACCCCGAGGAGAGTGAACAGCATGAGCGCCATTACGTTTTGCGAGAGGTACCACTGCAGATAGCGCAATGGGCCCAGGCTCCCGACGTAGTAGTCCTGTTCGGCCACCAGCGATTTGACATGCGTGCCCTTGACCACCACCAGACTGCCTTGCAACTCGTGGGCGTTTTCTTCGCTGCTGAGCAGGGCGTTGGTCACGTCAGCCAAGCCGTTGGGCCTTGCGCTGGCGATAAACACCACACTGCGCCCACTCTTGAGCGGCGATTCGAATCCAGTCAGATAAGCACTGCCGTCGTCAGCGCTGAACCTGAAGCTGCTGCGCGCTTCACGCAGATTGGTTTTTGTATCCGGGCTGATCCAGTTGCGCAGACGCAAGGGCAGGTCAGACAGTTCAAAGTACTGCGCAGCGGCTTCGTCCTTAGCCGGCAGCAGGCTTTGCCATTGCTCCAGCAGCGGCTGATTGTTGCCCGAGGCGAGCACCAGCAAATCCCGGTCGCGTTGCTCGGCCACCTGGTCGGCGTGGACCACCTTCACGCCGGTGGCCGGATAACCGGTGGAGTCGCCGAAGCGACCCAGCACGGTCAGATAGGCGCTCAGGTCCGCCGGGCCCGGCTCGTTGGGCAGGATCACCGATGTTTCAGAAAGGTCGGCCATGCGGGTGAACGGGAAGCCGCTGTCCTTGAACACCCCGAGGTTGGGCATGGCCATGAAGTGTTCGTATTGGCTGAGGTCCAGGGTCGAGTCCGGGTCGATCACTCCGCGCATGTTGTCGATGATGATGTCGCGGCAGTCACCCTGTTTGATGTAGTCATACATAAAGCGAAATTGCAGGCGTGATTGCAGCGCCACGGAATTGAGCGGCAACAGCATGCGCGACGTGCGGGCCAGGCTGTCGTCGGTTTTGAGCATCGCCAGCAGGCCGTCGCTGTTGCCGAGTTTCTCGATCGAAGGCAGATCGATCGACTTGATGAAGGTATCGTTGAAGTTGACCAGCAACGAGGAATTGGTGGAGACCGGTTGCGGCGTATAGCGGTACTTCAGGTCGAGTTGCGCGCCGGGCTCACGCCAGTTGAACAGGTCGGGTGGCAAGCGCAGCGCCACCGTCATTTGTCCCGGGTTGTAACCCGACACATTGAGTTCTGCGGGCTTGGCCAGTTCACCCAGGCGAACCGGGCGGTCGGAGGGCAGCCAGTTAGGCGCGTCGTACGGTCTGCGTGGCTTGAGCGAGTCGATCCGGTCGATCACCACGCTCTGCCCGGAAAAGGCCGAGCCACCGAGGGCCAGCGCTGTCGCGGCGACCTTGAGATCGGCGCCATCGCGCCCGGAAACGATCAACAGTTTGCCCTGAGCATCATTCGGGTTGCTCACGAGTGTCAATGTCGGCCCCGTGGCCTCTTTGATCGGTAAGCCACTCAAGGCCGTCGATTCGCTGCCGCTGACAAACACCACGGCGTTGCCTTTGGCCGGCAGGCTGGTGAGGCTGGCGGGGAAGGTTGCGCCGCGATAACTGGCCAGGGCGCCAAACCAGGACGACAGGATGCCGGCGGCCTCAAGCTCAGGGCCGCCCGGGCGCGCAGCGAACACGAAGGGCAGCTTCAGGGTCGAGGCGTCTCGACGATCGAACAAGGGCAGAGGCAGAGCGGACAGGTCGTTGGGCTGTTTAATCGAGGACACCTGGAGGCTCAGCTGGCTCTCGTTGCCGATCCTGGCCCACAGGCTGGAGTGCAAAGGGTCTTCACATTGCATCGTGTAGTGACCGATGAACTGCAGGCTGAGCCGGTTGAATTCGGTGATGGTCTGCGGCGGAATCTGCACGGTCCGGGTCTGCAATTTACCGGCCTCTTCCTTCGGGAGGGGCAGGCTGGCGGCCACTTGATCGTTGATCAGCACGTTGATTTGCGAAAGGTCGGCCAGCAGCGCCGGTGAGTAGCTGTACTGCAGTGTGACCTGCGCAGCCGTGACGACTTCATCGGCGCGTATATCGAAATTCACACTGTCGGTAGCCTCCACGCCTTTAAGGTTCATCGAATAGCTTTTGCCCAGCTCCTTGAGGGTGCGGGTATAGCTGTTGCCCGGGGCATCGGTCCCGGGCAACGATGCGACGGGCATCACCGCCGGCTCTGTGGCGCTGATTGGGTTGGTCGCACTCAACGCCCAGTCGCTCCAGCCCACTAGTGAGCAGGCGAGCAGCATGAGTGAGCGACGAGGAGGAAAGGTCCGGCGAGTGGAAGGCTTCAAGATCGTTGCGTGTCCGCGGTGGGGTCGATAGGTGATGGAGTGACCGGGCGTTTGCGCAGCAGCGCCTGGCTGTCCTTCAGGGTGGCAACGAACAAGCGCAGGATGGCGCGTAAGCCAATGCTGCTGACCTCGCGCAACGCCGACATTGGCGCGTCGAGGCGGCCGTTGCCCCACGTGTTGGCCCAGGTGTCGGCCCGTGAAAAGGTCAGTCGCACCAGCTCACTTTGCTGGCGCAGGGTCAAAGCCTCGAATTTCACGCCTGCCACGTTGTCGTTGCTGAAGATCGTTGTTGCGGGAAAGAGGCTTGAGGGAGGTGTGCGCAGAATGCAGAGCCGCAGCTTCTCTTTGGCGCTGAGCTGAACCTGCGGTGGCAGTGCCAGGCCCACGCCGTTTTGTGAGAAATCCCGGGTTATGCAATCGAACGATGTGCCGTCTTCGCGATAGACGCGCACGGGCAGATCCGCGGGCACCCTGGGCTCGTTGCGCACCTGAGAGGACTCAGTGGCCACCGCCACGGCGGTGCTGACGATGATGATGTTGTACACGGTCCAGACCAGGTTGATCAGCAGGGTAGTGGCCTCGGCCGAATCACTCCCGATCAGTTTCACCACGCCGATCGCCAGACCGATCATGTTCAAGGTCAGCAGGACGATGTAAGGCCGCGCGAGCTTCCAGTTGAAATAGTCCTTTTCGATGGTGCCGCCCTTGTCGGTTACGTTGAATTTGCCCAGCGAAGGGCTGATCAGGGCCAGCAGTACCGGTCGCATGATGTGCCAGGCCAACACCGACTCATACACTTCGTTCCAGAAGGAGTGGCGGAAGCGCCCCTGGATGCTGGAGTTGGTCAGGCTGGAATGGAAAATATGCGGCAGTACATAGACCGTGACCATCAACGCCGAGGCATGGAATATCTGCGCGTCGAAAAACAGGTAGGCCAAGGGTGCGGTCAAGAACACCAGACGGGGCAGGCTGTAGAAAAAGTGCATCATGGCGTTGAGGTAGCAGATGCGCTGCCCCAGGTTCAGTCCTTTACCAAACAACGGATTGTCGGTCCGAAAAATCTGCACCATGCCTCGCGCCCAGCGTATGCGTTGGCTGATGTGTCGGGAAAGGCTTTCGGTGGCCAGTCCCGCCGCTTGTGGAATGGCGAGGTAAGCGGTATTGAAACCACGGCGATTGAGCTTGAGTGCCGTGTGCGCATCTTCCGTCACGGTCTCGGTGGCGATGCCGCCGACTTCCAGCAAGTGAGTCCGCCGGATAACCGCACAGGATCCACAGAAGAATGCCGCGTTCCACAGGTCGTTGCCGTCCTGCACCAGGCCGTAGAACAGCTCACCTTCATTGGGTACCGAGCGAAAGGTATCGAGGTTTTTTTCGAACGGATCGGGTGAGTAGAAAAAGTGCGGCGTTTGCAGCAACGCCAGGTTCGGGTCCTTTAAAAACCAGCCCATGGTGATTTGCAGGAAGGAGCGGGTGGGCACGTGGTCGGCGTCGAATATGGCAATGAACTCGCCATCGGTGACTTTGAGTGCCTCGTTGAGGTTGCCGGCCTTGGCATGTTGATTGTTGTCGCGGGTGATGTAGTTGACACCAATCTGCTGACAGAAAGCCTTGAATTCCTCCCGGCGTCCGTCATCGAGCACGTGCACCCGCAGTTTACCCTCGGGCCAGTCAATGGCCTGAGCCGCGAGCACCACCAGTTTGACGATACCCAATGCTTCGTTATAGGTGGGAATGAACACATCCACCGTCGGCCATTGCGCGGGTGGCTGTTGCAGAAACTGCGGTTTACGTTGCAACGGCCAGGCGGTCTGTATATAGCCGAAGACCAGGACGAGCAAGGCATACAGTTCTGCCAGCACCAGCCCGTAGCCAAATACGGCATCCTGCCAGTTGTCGAAGTCCAGGGTGTCGGACAGGCGCCAGTACATGTAACGCAACGAAGCGATCAGCGAGAGGGTGATCAGTGTCAGGATCGCCAGACGCCCGGTTTGCTTGCGGATGATCAGGCTGGCGGCAAAACAGACGGAGGCAAACACGGCCTGGGAATACAGATTCTGCGGCGCAGTGAGGATACCCAGCACCAACAATGCTGCAATCAGCCCGCCTGAGATCTTCAGGCCCAGGCGCCAACGCAGGGGCCATTGACTGACGCGATCCTGCAAGCTATCCAGCAGCCCCTGCAACCACCAGGTCTTTGCAGGTAGCTGATTCAACTGGACGGTCATGGTGTGCCCTGCTGGCTGGAAGCATCCGCGAAAAGCAGGGCATGGACCGCGCCGGACAGCGACAGAATGTCCTGACAGCCAATGCTCTCAGGTGCGTACTGCATCAGGTCCCGACCATAGGCCAGCGACTCGTTGAACTGGTGATCGAGGCGAATCGTCCCGATCAGGTTAGCGCCGAGCCGTCGCCGAAACAGCACGCCCATGTCCCTGCTGAAGGAGCGCGAGTCATCCCGTTGGTTGAGCACATACCGCTGCTGCTGTGCGCGTCGCAGGCTGGTTTCCAGCCATTGGGTCATGGTGTCCAGTGCCAGGTAGGAGGCCGCGTCGGCCACCGTCATCACCAGCACCAGATCGGCGGCGTCGAGTGCCTGTTGCGAATAGACGGTCGCACCCGAAGGAGTGTCGAGGATCACGGTATCGTTTTCGCTGAGGTTCATTGACGCAAGGTGCTGATTCAACCAGTCAGGATTTTCAAGCATCAACTGCCTGAGCAATCGGCGATCGTTCAACTCGCCAGTGCCGAAGGGCAGGCACTCACTGTCGCTAAAGCCCGGCAGGCGATGAGCGCCCCAGTCGGCGTCCTGCTCTTTGAGCTGGATCAGCCCGGGAGCCGGCCTGGTGATACCCAAGTGGCTGGACAGCGCGTTCTGAGGGTCCAGATCAATCGCGATGGCTCGCCCGCCAGGGTGCCGAAGTGTTTTCGCGAGGCCCGCGGCGACGGTGCTTTTACCGACCCCACCATTCGCTGAAACGATAGCAATGACCTTCGCCTTGGTCCGCCTGCGAGTCGTTTCTGGCAGACCGTCTCGACGAATCTGATTAAGTTCACGCAACAGGTCGCTCAATCGCTGACGGTCACCCGTAGCAGAACTCGCAGGTGGCTCGGTCAGGGGAGGGGATTTGGGCGAAGGTGGCGAGAGGACAACATGCTTCACAGGCTCGACCGGCGCACCAATCAATAAAGAAGGCTGTGGCTCGTCCAGTAGAAACACAGGGGGCGTTGGCGTTACGGGAGACAATGCCGCTGACGGTTCTGGCTCAGCCGCCGCAGGTGGAACCGGGTCGTCTTTGAAATCTTTATAGTTCGGTTGTATTTCCTGGTAAGTCTCCACATTGGCGCCAAAACGTGTAAAGAGTTTCGTAATGTCGTCTACATATTTCATGCGTTGTACCAGGAATGAAATAACTCAGAAACTCAGCATTCCATTAACTTAACAAAGTTGATGCGTCGTCTAGGCGTTGGCAGAGTGCCATTAATTTAGGGTGTCTATGTATGAGTGTCAATAATTGTTATAAAAAGTCAGCGAGATCTGTTGGTGTTCGTTTGAGTGTTATTAAAGTGTTGTGATGCTGGTGAAAAGTTTGACTATTGGAGTGTGTCAAATAATAACTATCCAGTGAAGTGTGGCGTGGTAATAGGCAATGAATGCAGTAATCGGGAGAAATAATTTCCGAGTATTTCTGCTTCATATATAAAAGAAAACTCTTCGGTTTCGATGAGGCGGGCTGCGAGTTTCGTTTCCCTCAAAAGTTATTGTTCTATTGGCTTCCATTGAGGCCTGTAGAAACTGAAAAAAGAGACTTCGGTCTCTTTTTTGTTTTCACTAAGTTCCACTGTATCAATGCCGCGGTCCGACACAAGTGTATCTCTATGTATCCAGGCCTCATGCCGATACGGACTGTTTCTTTTGTGGGCGGTTGGTGACACATCCGGGATACCTGATCGGCGTCAAATGAGCTCCATCGCGACAGCACTAGCCGTATGACTTACCTCGACTCGCTCGGCAAGAGCCAGTCTCTGGATTTCAGCACAACTGCTCAAGACTGCGGCCAAGGCAGTTGATACAAAGTTGCGCAGGAGTTCAGAACCACGACTTCGTCTTCACGCGATTCGCTCAATAGTTCAACCACCCAAGGAGTTTCCAATGAAAAAAGTAATGGCCGCTCTGGCCTGCACCGCCGGCCTGATCATCGGCGCCAACGCGTCGGCGCAAACTGAAAAGCCTACTGTCGTTCTCGTGCACGGCGCCTTTGCCGATGCTTCGAGCTGGAATGGCGTGGTGAAAATCCTCGAAAAAGATGGCTACCCCGTTGTGGCCGCCGCCAACCCATTGCGTAGTGTGAAGAGCGATGGCGCTGCTGTTTCCGCCTTGCTGGCTGGCATCAAGTCGCCTGTTGTGCTGGTCGGCCACTCCTACGGTGGCAACGTCATCAGCGAAGCGGCCAACGACCATGCCAATGTAAAGGCACTTGTTTACGTCGCCGCCTTCGCGCCTGAGGCGGGCGAAACCGTCGCCGGGCTAGCCGGCAAATTCCCGGGGAGTACCCTCGGCCCAGCCCTTGCAGTGCCTGTCGCACTGGCTGATGGCGGCAAGGATTTGTACATCCAGCAGGATAAGTTCCACGACCAGTTCGCCGCTGACGTCCCCGCCGCGCAGGCGGCATTGATGGCGGCGACTCAGCGTCCGGTCACCGAAGCGGCGCTGAACGAGCAGTCAGGTACACCTGCCTGGAAGCACATTCCGTCCTGGTACATCTATGGCGACAAGGACAAGAACATTCCACCGCAGGCCATGGAATTCATGGCCAAGCGAGCCGAGGCCAAGGTGGTGAAAGTCGTTAAAGGGGCTTCCCATGTCGTGATGGTTTCAAATCCGGAGCCGGTAGCCCGGCTGATTGAAAAAGCAGCTGCAGCAATGTGATTCCTGCCCTTTCTTGAACAAGTTGGGGCTTGCCGAAATAACAGAAACACCATAGTTAGGGGCTCGCCCCCAGCTATTGTGTTTCTGGCACCGAAAGTCAGCCCAATGCTTCGATCGCCTGGGCAACGGCTGATCCATACGCCGGATCAACCTGTGTGCAGTTATCTATATGGCGCTGTTTGGTTAAAACCAATAATGCAGGCCGAGCATTAATGACTGGGCGCTGTAGTCAGTGCGTACATCGCCTTGGGGCAGGCCCTGAATGTCACCGAAGTGCGCATCGCGAGTCTTGATGTATCGATAATCCAGGGACATGGACCATTGTTCGGTGAGTTCGTAACCTACACCAGCGCCGAGTTGATAGGCCGATACGGTGTCGCGATGAGTGCCGCCGAACTGGACGCCGCCGGCTTCCAGGCCACTGACCGACAGCGTGGTGTAACCCAGACCGCCGCCGATATAAGGGGTGAAGCGACTGAAGGGGGCTGGCAGGTTCAAGACGTCATACCAGAGGTTGGCCATCACGCTGGTGGCTTCCTCTTCGCCTTTACCGTTGATGCTTCCGCCGCCTTCATAGACCCGGTTATTGAACTGGTCCAGGGTATTTTTGCGGTAGCTGAGTTCCACTTCAGGTCGTAGCCCGATGGGGAATCGCCAGCCCAATGCCAGTCCGGTGGCGTAGCCGGAGTGTAACGGTTGATTGAACTCCATCTCGACAAAGTCGAGGTTGTTCTGGTTAAGGTCCTGCGGAGCCACCCAGTTCAGGCCACCCATGACACTGATGTAGGGGCCGAGCGTGTCGGCGGAACTGGACTCAGGGGCAATAAGGCCCATGCCAATGACGCCCATCACGAGATACAGAGGTTTTTTTAGTAGGTTCATGCTCGGTCCGAAGTGTGCCGTTATCGATAAGTAAGCGGGGGGTGTTCGGGAGCGAGCGTGCAACACGCTCCCTCCCGAATATTTCATACGCGGTGCAAATGCGTTCCAGGTGTTTCGAGCCCTGGGGTGCTGATGGCTTTCGCTCGTTGTTCAGCCAACGTGCACAGGTTGCGCAGCGCGGTGGTCATTGCCGCGGTCAGCATTTTGCGTAGCAGCCCGCGGTATAAAAAACTTAAGGGGCCAGAGATCTTCGCGCTATGGATGACCTGGGTTTCATTCGGGGAAAGCCTGCGCATCTGGTGATCGAACTCAAGGTCGATCCACAGCAGCCTTGCCGTGTTCCGATAGCTTTCATGCAGCTTCACTGCTTCCAGTTTCAGCGGCATGTTCAGGCCATTTTTGAGGATGCATTTGCCTCGTGTTCCAGGTTGAAACGGGCCATTGAGTTCACACTCGCGGACGTCGGTATCCCATAACGGCGCTTCTGAAAAGTTGCTCCAGATCTTCCATATTTCAGAACGCGGCGATTTGACTATGACTTGCACTTTGACATCGTTCACGGCGACACCTTGGTTGTTGGGGGCACGGTCATGCTGGAGAGCGGGATCAATTGAGTGCCTCAGGCAGCGGGTGCGGATTGACTCAGCACTTGAGCGGTAATGCTGGCTTGACCGATTTTTTCGCCCCGGTTGAACAGGTCGATATAGATGCGGTTGGTTTTGAACGGCTGAAGCTGTGCGTCAAAACCGGCCTGCGGTGCCAATGACAGCGGACTGTTCCTGGGGATTGGCCGATCCAGGGTGAAACTCAAGGCCAGCAGGTTCATCGGGGTGTTGAGTGGAATCCGCAGATGGCTGTGGGCAATCTGCATGTAGCACTGGCGGGCAACTTCGAGGAAATACACCATCGAAAAGTGCTCGGGGTCGCCCTCCTGGAAGAAGTGCTCATCCGGCAGTTTGAGTGTGTCCACGCTCAAGCCCTGAGCGATGCTGCTCATGTCACTGACGATGACGTTTTCTTCTCTGGCCTTGTGCAGCAAGGCCTTGTCGCGGCAGCGAGTGGCCGTGAACTCGCCAGCGGGAGATTTCTCGAACGCCGAGCTGTAGGCCATCCCAAGGACGCAGGTGCACATCAGCTTTCCGGCCTGCATCACCTTGGCATTGAACACCTGAGGGTCTTTGCCCTGTTCCAGATGCAGATCAATCACACCCTGTTTTTGTACGTATTGCTGGAACTTGATATTCAAGGTTTTGACATAGGCGACTCGCCCACTCAGTGGCGGCACGGCGAGTTCAATCAGTTGCAACACGCCCTCGAGCAATAAAATGCCGGGGATGTGATCAAGAGGGTGATCGAAGAAATAAGGGTGCGCTTCATTCACCACGAGCTGGGCGTGCAGTGATTGAGGGCCGCGCTGGACGTTGGCGATCACGATGTTTTCCGGGCAACGTTGCCAGTGTGCCGGGCGCTGCACTTCAGCACCACGGTGCAGGGCGAAAAGGCTCTCCATGGCGCGAACTCTGACGCGCAGCCCTGAGAGCAGGGTGTTGGTCAGCATATCGCTGAGTTGCAGCACGTCGACGCCGTCGTTTTGCGGCTCGCGGACAAGGCTGACAGGGCGGGCAGGCGGGATGACCTGCTGCAGTTCGTGGGATGCCGAGTGAGCAAAGCGCAATGTAAAGGGATGTTTTATGGCAGGAGCAGGTTCGGCCACCGGGCTCCATTCCTGAAGCTTTTCAGTAAACAACCACATCACGGCCTTGCCGGCTTCGCGAACCTCGATCACCGTGTGAGCCGATGCACTCAACATCACCGCCAACAGGGTTTCGATGCCACTGGCTTCAGCCAGGAAGCCGGTAATTTCTTGCAGTGATCCGCTGGCATGAGTCGCATCAGGCTGCAGCTCGCAGACTTCAATGTCCTGGTATTGACTCCGCTCTTTGCCCAGCAGTTGGCAAGCCTCTTCCAGCGAGTTCGCGGCATGGGCGAGGACCGCCGCGCGGATCACCAGTAAAGGTTTATCACTGGCGTCTGGTTGATAAGGACGCAGCGCAATCAGCCCCAGCCCTTCACCTTGCACCGTCGCTGAATGTCGGGCGCGCTCGATCTCGATTTCGCCGCTGATAAAGCGCCCTGCACCGAGCAACAGCGTGGCTATGCCGTTTTTGAACCATTGCTGCGATGCCAGCAAGGTTTGCCAGAACAGACCCGGGGTGCCGACCAATGTTTGATGGAAACCCTTGAAGTCAAAAATCTGCGTCGGGTAGCCGGACAACATGTTCGGCAACATGGTTGCCACGTCCGCCACCTCCACGCCCGGTGGCGTGCCTTGAGCCTGGGAGTAGAAGTTGTGAGCGCTGCTGTACGCATTGCTGAAGCGTTCGCCACCCATGTTGCAGCACATGACCATCGCCGTGCCGGGTGAGCCGGCCACACCCGGCAGGCGTCGCAGTAAATGGTTGACGCGATCGGTGATCAACAGCTTGAACGGATCGACATGGGCCAGAGGTTTGGGCCCCATGCCGAAACCGTCGATATCTATGACGCGATCCTGCGCCAGGAATTGACCCAGCAACGGCTGACCTGGAGCAGGGGTGTAATCAACGAAACGCCCATAAGGGAAACTGACTGATGGCGTTGCCGGCCGATCGAGCTGTTGCTTGAATGACTGCAACGAGCCGTGACTGCCGATCGCTGCTTCAGCCTCGACAATCGCAAGGTCCAGCATTAACACGCCGGGGCTGGCTAGATGGGCGACAGGGCGGTTATCGGGAATGTATTCATCCACCACCAGATGCGCATTGGCGCCGCCAAAGCCAAAACTGGAGATGCCTATGCGGATCGCCGACTGACGATCCGCAAGGGGCTGTATCTGCTTTGTGGCCAGCTGCAGGCGGGTCTCGTCGACTTTTGCGCTGGGGCGGTAGTCGGGCTGAGGTGGAATCCCTTTGTGCCGCAATATCATCAACGCCTTGGCGAGCGAAGCGCCTCCGGCGGCGGCCAGTGGGTGGCCAATGACGGACTTGATCGAACCGATGGTGATTTTTTTGCCGTCTGTGCAATGGGGAGCGAAGAAGCTGTTCAACGAGTCCAGCTCTGTCGCATCACCCAGCGGAGTGCCGGTACCATGGGTTTCGATGTAGTCCACGTCGTTGGGATCAAGACCGATATAAGCACGCTGGTAAGCTGTGTACTGAGCCTGTTTGCCAGGCGCAAACACTGAACCTTCGGCGCCATCGGCGGACATTCCCAATGCCCGTAAAACGCCCAGGGGACGGCGCTGCGCAATCAGGGCCTGCGATACGGGTTCGACCAGAAAGGCGACTGCACATTCACCCGGCACAATGCCGTCAGCGTCCTGGCCGAACGCCTGCATTTGGGCCCGGGCGGAAAAGGCGGTCAACTGCGAGAAGCCCAGAAACAGCGCCGGTGGCAACACGGTGTTCAGTGCCATGACAATCGCGTTATCCGCCTGCCCGCTATTGACCAGGGCCTGAGCCATATCGATTGCATAGGGGAACGAACTGCAGGCGGTGTCGACCGATAACGCCGGGCCACCGAAGGCAAAAGCCGCAGCCAGTTCAGCCACTTGTTCGCCCGGTGTGTAGCCCTGTGGTGCTTCGGCTTTTCCGGACATGCCTGTGACGAAATAACTCTCGTCACTCCAAGACGTCGCGACCACCAATGCGGTGCGTTCCTTGATCAGTGCCGAGCCTTGTCCGGCAAGCTGGGTGAGGAGTGTCTGGAGTACTTTTTTTCCGATGGCGACCTGCCGTCCTTCATGCCGTGAAGGGGTTGATGCGTCATCGGTCAGGCAAAAAGCACTGTCCAGGTAAACGCGATCCTTTTCACCTGTCTTTGCTGAATAGATTGACGCCTTATCCAGTTCCCAGCGTGTCAGCATCGAATTGATAGGCGCTATCTGTCCTTGCGAGAGCAAGTGCCATAGCGCATCCGTTGACGGAGCCCCGGGAAACTCGCCAGCCATTGCGCTGAAGCAAAAGTCGCCCTCTGTTGTTACCGCGCCATTCATACCCTGTCTCCTGATTGCCAAAATGCTGGGTGATCTGTGCGATCACCCGGATTCCATGCCATTTTTTACAGCGGCTCAGTGCTTCAGCTCAGTCTTGCCAGAAGCGACAAGGCGTCCTGCGGCGTACGACGCGACATCAGCGCTTCACCGGCAAACTCGCTGGCAGAGCACTGTTGCGCCATTGATTGGCAGAGTGCTTCTCGGGCAAAACCGTTGAGCCCCAGTTGTGCAAAGGGCGTCTCAACGTCGATCGACTGTGGTGCGTCCGGGATCAGCGGGGACAGGGAGTTGAAAAGCAGGTTGCTCGCCTGCCCTTGGGCGTCCGTTGTGCCAGGTGCTTGCACTTCGGTAGCGGGGGTTGATGTCGACTCGGGGGCGGCCAGGGCGGCTTTAATCAGGGCGATTGTTGCCTGCGGATACTTGGCGTTGGCCAGCTCAGTGCTGTTGGCCTTGAGTTGCGGCCACAATGTGACGACCGACTCCAGGAAATCCAACTGCACGAGGGAGTCCAGGCCCAGGCTTTCATAGCTTTGTTTTTGGTCGATCTGGTCAACCGTAAAGCCGGTGATATTTGCCAGTTGTTCAAGTACCCATGCTTCGATATCCACGGCAGGCGCCTGCGGATCGGCTTCAAGCCGCGCCAGCAAGGCGGTAGGCGTGGGGGCATCAAAGAGCTGCGAGGTGAGCTCTTTCTTTTCCGGGAAGTGCTGGGCCAGGGATTCGAAAATATCGACCAGCCCGAGAGAGTCGATACCCAGGCTCTCGAAACTTTGATCGAAGTCGATTTGTTCCTTTTTGAATCCTGTGACCGAGCTTATTTCGGCGCGCAACCATTGCCCGTAGCTGAGTGCAGGTGTTTGTTCAGCAACAGGTGCCGATGCCAGTATTACCGGGTTCGAGTGTACGGGCTCCAGCACCGGTAGGTTTTTATTGACGGGGGCTTCAATCCCATTGGCATAAACGCCCTCGAGGACTTGTTGATGAGCATTGAAGTAATGCGCAGTGACGGATTCGGCCTGCTCCAGCAAACGCATCAATATTGATTCTTTTGCGATATTGGATTCGCACAGTGAATCAATGATCTTTTCTGAAAGAGAGAAATAGCTGTTGGCTATTTTTCCATTGGACACGATGAATTCCTGCACAACATCGTTGAGTTGGAAGCGCATGAGGTTCTCCTAACCAAAGTCGGTATATATCTTCTATAAACAAGAAATAAAAAGTCTTGGCCCAGGGCTGGGCCTTGTGTGAATCAATGAACCAGGTTGGCAGTAGCCATATAGCGACTTAAAGTTGGAGTTCCACTGCGTCGATCTCGGAAGATGTTGTTTTTCTGGCTCCTTTGAGCAGCCCGGATCTTACGTTCAGATAAGTGAAGAGCGTTATTGCATCGGCCCCCTGGAAAGCGATGTAGCCGTCAGGACGAATCAGCATCAATGTGCCCGCTTTGGCATGGTAACGCTTGTGCAGGCGCCAATCGGGGTCCAGCAACGTCGAGTGCCAGGAAGGCAGTTCGGCGCTGCTCAGGGCATCAATAACGCAATAAGCCTTGATGCCCGGGTAGTCCTTCTCCACCGACTCGGCCAGCGAGTAATAGCCCGGCAACAAAGGGGAAAACTGATCGGCTGCGCTGAAAATCAACAGCGTGAACGTTCCCTGGAACAAGTCGATCAAGCGCTTTGGCGGCAGACCTTGCAGTTGCCACAACTCAACATCGGGAGCCAGTTGACCGGCGCGAGGCACGGACGTCTGGAATTCAGGTTTCTTGCCTTTCTTGTCCCAATTCATGCGCTGCTTTTTCGTCAGCGATTCCTGGATGTAATCACTCTTGCCGTAGTGGTACTGATGCCCGGAAATCATCGACGGCAGTTTGCGCTGGACCTTGCGCCTGTTGCTTATCAGAGGCAGAACATTGTCGCGCAGCCAAACGAGGGCGCGCTGCTTGACGGTGATCAGTCCGGTCAGTCGGTGTGCCGTGTTCTCGACTTCCAGGGCCACCGGGTAGCGCTCTTCGTTGTAGCTCTCCAGCAACGATGGATCTGCCAGGCCCTGATCGACATAGGCCATTTTCCACGCCAGGTTATAGGCCTCGGAAACCCCCAGGTTCATCCATTGGCCACCGATCGGGCTGCCGATATGAGCCGAGTCGCCCACCAGAAACACGGAGCCTTGCTGCAGCGACTGCACGCGGCGATGTTGGAAAGAGGCGATGGTGGTCGATGAAATATTGGACAGCGTCATCTTTTGCCCGCGTCCTTCGCACAACCGCTGAAAGTTCTCCAGGCTCAAGGAAGGGCGCTCACCTTCTGGCGGCAGGTTGTAGGGCATCTCGATGAAAAGTCGATAACGGGATTGAGCGCTGATCGGCGCGACCGCGACATATCCGTCTTGTGCACCCAGGAAGAAAGCGCCTTCGTCCTTACTTCCAGACCACTCGATATCGGCATCGGCGAGCATGAAGAAGCGGTCGTAGGACGATCCTTCGAAAGTCATATCAAGACGTTTTCTAATGTTGCTGCGAGCACCGTCGCACGCGACCACCCAGCGACTGGAGAAGGATTCGTCACTGCCGTCCGCATGATGAAGCGTCATCTGTACTGAGCCCGGCTGGTTTTCTATATCGACCAGCTCGGTATTCCACTCAACATCTACTCCCAGCTTGTTCAGTCGCTCAAGCAGAATCTTCTCTGTCTGCGGTTGTGGCAGGCTGAGGAGCAGGGGATAGGTGGCGTCCAGGTAGGAGAAGTTGTAGTTCAGCACCCGTTTGGCGTTCGACTGCACCGAAAACTGGTTGATAGTGAACCCGTCGCTGATGGCCTGATCGGCAACTCCCAGATCTCGGAAAATTTCCAGGGTTCTGGAATGGATGGCCATCGCTTTGGTAGCGGTCGAGGGACCGGCATTCTTTTCAATAATGCGAAAAGAGACGCCCCACTTTTTCAGCATGATTGCCAGGGACAGGCCAATCGGGCCGGCGCCTACGATCATGACTGTCGGGGTGTTGCCGGGTTGGCTGAAGTGCTTGGGGGCCAAAGTGCTCAGAGTGTTCATCGGTTAGTACCAGTTTCTGTAGAAGGGAGAGTTGGCAATGCCGAGCAGGGCATCGTCACCGGATGAATCTCCGTAGGCATAAATGTAAAAGTCATCAAGGTTGCTCAGACAGCCTTTGAGCCGTGTGACTTTCTCTCTCTCAACACAGTTGGTACCTGATATTCCTCCGGTCAGTTTGTTCTTCGCAGTCGCCAGGCGGGTGCCGCAGACATAGTCAAAACCCGCTGCCTGGCCCCAGGGGATCAGGTAGTTTTCCGGCGAGTTGCTGACCAGCGCAGTGACATGCCCCATGGACTGATGCCATTGCAGCCGGCGCAGGGCCTCGGGCCTGAGCCAGAGCGGTAGCTGCTCGCTGATGAAATACTTGGCATGTTCGCGCTCTTGCTCAACGGACAGACCGCCCAGATAACAGGCAATGAACGCCAGTCGGGCTTGCATCAATGGCGTGATGCCAACGATCACGCTGAGCATTTTGGGCAGCAGGGGAATGATCCTGAGCCAGAACGATCGGGTTCCCACGATATAACGCATGTAGCGCCAGAACGTATGTCTGTCGGTCAATGTGCCGTCAAAGTCAAAAACGGCCAGTACCGGTTGTGTGCCATTAGCTTGCATGAATCTCTTCCTTGAGAGAGATGATCTCGATGGTTTTGGGCAACTTGAAGCCCGAGAGGTAGCGCGCGAGCAGGGTAGAGATAGCGCTCTGGGTCAGGTCGCCGCTCCCTTCAACGCACAGGTGCAGTACGTTGACCTCCTTGTTGTCCGGGACGATGTAAGCTTTCGCGCGCACCACGTCCGGATGCCTCAGGGCAATGGATTCGATTTCCGTCAGGTCGACCATTTGCGCTTTGATCTTCGAGATTCGCAGGCGTTGGCAGTAGAAGAACACATGCCCGTCGTCGTCCCGCCAGACCAGATCACCCGTGTGTAGCCAACCATCACGGAAGAACCGGGCATTGGCGTCCTCTGCATCGTTGTAGCCGTCAATCACCATCGAGCCGCGAATCAGCAGTTCGCCAATGCGTCCAGGTGCGACATCTCGCCCTTCGGCATCGACGACCCGTAGTTCTACGCCCTTGATCGGTTGGCCCATGGCGCCGCGATGGACCTTGCCAATCGAGCTCTGGACAATCACCGGCATGCTCTCGGTCAATCCATAGCCTTGCAGTACCGGATTGCACCCCAGTAGCTTGCCCAGTTTCTCGGCTTCGGATGCCGGCAGATGACTGCCACCCGAATAAATCATCAGGTGAGGGTGCAACGGCAACAGCGCGCCCTTGCGTTTGGCCAATCGTGTATTGAAGTAGCGAATGACGTCGGGCACCAGGCAGGCAAAGGTGACCTTATGTTCGGACAAGACTTCTGCCAGATCCCTGTTGAGCAAGGTGTTAGTCATTAACAGGGTGGCGCCCACGCTCAAGGGGAACACCATCATCACGGACAGCCCGAAGATGGCATACAGCGGCAGCGTTACCAGATGAACGGAGCCGACACCTTGAAGATGAAACTGCTCATGCAGGCCATCACTCGATTGCGTCAGATCAAGGTAGCGGTGAGAAACGGCCAGCGGTTTGCCGATACCCCGATAGGTGAACTGTACCGAGACAACCGGATTGCCTTCGGGCAGTAACAAGGGCTCGGTCTGTCGGGGAAGCCGAGAGTCCGCCGTTGCGTTGTCGGGCAGGGGCGATGACGGCTCGCTTGCGGCGTTCAACACCAAGGAGTGCCGAACGCCGTAGGCAGGCTGAAATGTCTCGCTATGCTGCTCGAATAGCGTTTCGGTGGTCACTACCAGCGTCGGTCTGGCGATGCTGATGACGCTGTTCATTTCGAATGGCGTCAGTTTGTAGTTGAGAATGACCGGAACCGCACCGCGCCCGATGATCGCCAAATAGTAAGCGATGAACTCCACCCCATTGGGTAGAACAAGCGCTACTTTGTCGCCCGGCAATACATCTAATGCTTTGAGGGTGCCGTTGCACTCTTCAGCCTTTATTCGCAACTCACGGTAAGTGACGGTATCTTCTTCCGCGTCCAGATTCCTGATAGCAATGTGCTCGGGGAAAGACTCTGAGAAACCGACGAACCGATGCAGAAAACCTTCTTTAGATGAAAGGTTTTTCATTTACCAACCTCTCTCAATCCTTGAATTTATGGTTAGACAAAAAAGTACTACAGAGGCAGGCTATATATAAATTGTTTCAATTAAGCATCAATGTAGTTATTTTTCCGATACCAATCCAGGGTATCGGTCAATGTTTCAGTCACGGGGCGGAACTTGCACTCCAATTCCTTTAGGCTTTTGTTGTGGCTGAAATGGGTGCGCCCTTGCTCTTGCTCCATGAGTTTGACAGTGGAGGTACTGATGAGCACCGGCTTTTTCGTAATTCGGTAGTAGCCTTCATATATCAAGGCAATGATACGCAGCATGAATAGTGGCACTTTGCGCTCCGGCGCTTTTACGCCGCTGACGCTGGAGAGCGCCTGGAAAATGCTTTTCATGTCCATGTGGTTGCCGGCTGCCAAATAGCGTTCTCCGGATCTGCCGCGTGTGATTGCCGCGAGTTGGTGCTCCGCCACATCCCTGGCATCGACAACGGAAAAACTTCCAGGCAGTACGCCAGGCAATTTTTTTCCGACAAAGTCGAGCAGGAACTGTCCTGATGAGGTCGGGCCGATGTCCCCAGGGCCAAACATCCAGCCAGGCAATACCATGGCGATGAACATGTCCGGGTGCCGCAACAGAAATTCCTGAACTTTCTGTTCTGACATTATTTTACTCAAGTAATAATCGTCAGCCTCTGATTCACTGCGAGACATTGTTTCATCGATCACTTGATCTTTGTTGCCCTTCAACACGGCAATGGATGAAGTATGGACTGCACGACGAATGCCAGCGGCATAAGCAGCCTGCAATAGGCGCTCGGTTCCGGTGACATTGGTGTCATACAGTTTCTGCCAGTGCTTTCCGCCTTTGTAACTATCGCGGAAATAGGCGGCCGTATGAAACAAGGCATCACAGCCTTGCAGGGCATGGCTGAAGGCATCGACATTGAGCATGTCGCCTTCGACAAATTCGACAGGCAGATTGCCGAACTGCTTCTTGGCTTTTTCGACGGAGCGGACCAGCGCTTTTACTTTGATATTTCGTTTTAAAAGCGCGTGAACGACATTATTGCCGAGCAGGCCTGTAGCGCCTGTAACAAAGGCATATTCCATTAAAATCCAGCTCCTGTGGGGTAACCTGCTGCTGCATTGAGATTGATGTCACCGGGCTCGATGCTTTGATCTGGCGGGGGGGCATCAACGGCGGCAAGTAAAAACCATTCGGTATCTGGAAATCAAGCGGTATTTAACAGTCGCCTCAAGGTCGACGCCCTTGAACCCGACCTGAAACACGAAAAAAACCGCGGTTTAGAGCGTTGTCGACAGTCGGCATTCACCTGAATCGAGCGGATCAAGGTCATCGCAACACATTTTCACCGTTCGTCGCTTGCCTTCTGGGGGAGCCACAAGACACCCTTGCTGACTCGATTCAGCAGGGGCACGTGTCAGGCTGGATACCAAGTCGCCTGAATGTGCTGGGCCCAATACATGGCATTTACATGGCACTCCTTAAAAGTTTAAACGCAAAGTGATTAAGAAGGCTTAGTATAAGATATGATAGTTAAAACAGATTTTGCGCAGCGAGTGGCAGATCTGTTGTATCCAGTTACAAATAGATTTTTTTGTTTGGCCAAAGGAGCCGAAGGCGTGATTAAAAAGAGATTGGGTCGAGAAGAAAGTCAGCAAGTAACACGAGACAAGTTATTCGACACCGCCACTGGCCTTATGGTGAGAAAAGGTTTTCACGCCACCAGTGTCAATTCTATTTCCGAGGAGGCCGGCTTTTCGAAGGGGGCCTTTTTTTCAAACTTTACAAGTAAGTCAGACTTGCTTCTGCAGTTGACTCAGAGATTCAAGAGGGTTGAGATCGATCGATTGAGTGTTACCCTGACTTCAGGGTATTCATCGGAAGAACTGACCCATGGGTTGAATGCCTATATTGACACGCTTAAAAATAATACCAGTTGCGCGATTCTTGATGCCGAGTTGCAACTGATCGCCTTGCGCGATGAAGAGTTCTCAAAGCATTACTACGATCTGCATCAGGAAAATAGCGAAGCCTTGGGCAAGTTGATTACCATTATATTTAATCATGCAGGCAAGAAGCCTCCTTTGGCGTATGCCGCTCTTGCAAGAACCTTCACCGCTTTGTCGGAAGGTTTGATACTGCAAGGACATGAAGATCCGGCTTCTGAAATAAAACTGGTGTTGAACTCGCTTATCCAGACAGCAGAGCCCTTATAGAACACTGCCATTCTTGTGATCCATACGATATTCGCATGTCCGGGGCTCAGACCTCGGGCAGGATGCGAGCTGCCATGCACATCTTTAGCGCACATAATAAGGTCTGCGCAGTAGCGCTCAGCGATTCTGGAACGCTTTCAATCCTCGCTGTACTGCGGGCCTGGCTTCGATCGCGTCGAACCAGCGTGATAAGTGTGAAAGCACTGCCCAATCCAGCCGGTCACGAAATGAGGCCGCAATGGTGAAAGCAGAGATGTCCGCCATGGAGAACTGATCTCCGGCCATAAAGTCGTCGGTAAGAAACCTTTCTGCATAGACAAGTTGTTCAATGACGCGCAGATCAATGACTGCGGCCGCATCATTAAATCCTGCCTGGCGCAGGAAAAATGCGGCGTGACTGGGCCCGATTACGTCCGTTACGAAAAAGAAGTAACGATCAAATACCCGGTTGCGTTTTGGTCCACTATGCGCTGGTGCGAGTCGACCCGGAGCTTTTGCATCAGCGAACTGAATGATTGCGTTCGATTGGTTAATGACCAGCGCGGGTGTTGATGTATGGTCGACCAGGGTTGGGACTTTTCCTGCCGGATTAATCGCCAGGTAAGACAAGTCGCGTTGCTCATTCGCTTGCAAATTCAGTCTTCGTGCGGTGTAGGGGATACCTGCTTCCTCCAAGGCTATTGCAGCCCTCAGACTGTTGCCGGTAGGAGCGCCATACAGCTCTATTTTTGGGTTCATCAGGCACTCCCTGGAAATGAATGGATGATCATTGGATGCTAAGTGAAAAGCGGCGTATGCGCATGTTTTCAAGACCAGGTGCATACACCCATCGTGATCACCCCTCGAACGCTTGCCGGTTTGCGCGCACGAAGTGACCCACCGATTGAGGCGCCAGAGATGTCAGGAGCATGGGCAAGTAGAATGTAAACTCTGCTCAGCACTAATGTGACTTGTGGTGGTCAATAAACCCCGCGCGACCGTCAGTGGTCGTACTGCTCGGAGCCGACCGGATCCGCATCGGCATTTTGATCAAGGACAGTGAAAGCATGCTCACCGCAATATAATCAGCAACCTCCACCTGGTTCCGTGAGTCGGGACTCGCCGTACGTTTACCCCTCAATCCAATTCGAAGATTTAAAGCATGCACCTACGCAAAATTGCAGTTGGGCTGTCGGCCCTTGTTTTGCTCTCGACCGGGGCACAAGCCCGCAGTCTGCTGGATCTCATCAAGCCCCCCAGCCACCATCAGGAACAAGCGTCCCACTCGGGCTCGATCAGCCAGAACGCGGCCCTGGAACTCTATTCAAACAAACAGAAACAGGCATCGTTTGACGGCTGCGCGGATCTGTTTCCGGCCGCGAAGCCGATCAACGTGGCCACTGTGCCTGCCACAATGAAACCCTTGGCCCTGTGCTCCGACAACTTCGCGGTGCTGTACTCGCAAACCAGCAAGACGCCGCTGGTCGTGGTCGAGCGCCTTAATGCCGCCCAGCTGCAAGATGCCAAAGGGGAGGAGCGCACCAACCAGTTCTACCCGGACCCACGCATCCCCAAGAGTGGGCGGGCAGAGTTGAGCGACTACCGTAGCCAACATCCTGCCGTGGACCGTGGCCATCAATCCCCGGCAGCCGATGCACCGAACCCCAATGCGATGGCCCAATCCTTTGCGCTGTCGAACATGGTGCCGCAAGACCCAACCAACAACCGGAAGATCTGGAGTAAGGTCGAGTCCGATGTCAGGAAGTTTGCCAAGCGAGCCGATGGCAATGTTTTTGTCTTTACCGGCCCGCTCTTTGACTCAGGCCACGCCACCGTCGGCGACAACAAGGTCTGGGTGCCGACCCGCCTGTTCAAGCTGGTTTACGACGCATCGTCCAAGCGTGCCTGGGCTTACGTACTGCCCAACGCTGAAACCCGTATCGAGAGACCGATGGACTATGACGCTTTCGTGAAGAGCACCGGGCTCAACTTGCTGGGGAATCTACCGGTCACAGGTTCCGTGGGGCGCTCTTGAATACGTAGCAGCTGCCGAGCCGGGGCGAACGCAGGCTCGACAGCTGCTACAGAGAGTGCGTCGTCAAGGGTTCAAGAATTTCTCGAAGTTGGCCTTGGTGATCAGTTGGTAAGGAATGGTCACCTCAGCGATGTAGGGCTCTTTCTTGATCATCTTCAGGGCCAGGTCGATGGAGCCAACGGCCTGGCCTTTGTTGTCCTGATACACCGTGACGATCAATTCGTCTTTTTTGATGGCTTCCAGTCCCGCCCGCCCGCCATCGCTGCCGCCAATCAGAATGTCCTTGCCCGGTGTCATCCCGGCCTGGGCGATGGCCATCGCCGCACCAATGGCCATTTCATCGGCATTGGCTGCCACCGCATCGATTTTCTTGCCGGACACGATCCAGTTGTTCATCAAGTCCATGGCCTTGCTGCGTTGCCATTCAGCGGTTTGCTCTTCGACCACATGAATGTCCGGGTACTTTTTCAGCACTTCTTTCACGCCTCGGGTGCGGTTGTGGGTCGCGTTGTTGGACAGTAAGCCGAGCATGATCGCCAGATTGCCCTTGCCACCCATTTTGTCGGCCAGGTACTGCATTTGCATCTCACCAGCCTTGATCTCATCGGAGCCCACATAGCCTATGCCCGTGGGTAGTTTTGCCTGATCGGGGCGGCGGTTGACGTACACCAGCGGAATGGCGGCCTTGGTGGCGTCGGCGGTGATTTTTTGGGTGGCGGCGGTATCCACCGGGTTGACGATAATGGCGTCGACCCCTTGGCCGGTGAAGTTTTGCACTTGATTCAACTGGCGAACCACATCACCTTGGGCATCCTCGAATTGCAGGCTCACCCCTGGCAGTTCCTTGGCATGGGCAGCCATGTATTCGCGCATTTGCGCCAGGAACACATCATCGACCTGAGCGATGCTGACGCCGATGCGTATGTCGGCCAATGCCAGGGGGGTGAACACGGTGGTAAAGAGCAAGGCAAAAAGTCTTTTCTTCATGGTTTCAGTCCTGTTTTGTTGTTGTTTTGGAAAACCGCTGGAACATGACCGGGATGCCGTCAGGCCCGAATATCAGGCCTGGCGTTTGCTGCGCATCAGTCTGACTTGCTCAACAAATGTTTCGTAAGGCTGGCGCCGGGTCAGTGCCTCCAGCATCAGTTGCTGTCCGGTCTGCGGTGCCAGGCCCCGCAAGGGTGGATCGGTATCGAGATTGGTCGGGAAGGAATAACCGTCAGCTGCCGTTGCTATCACCGCCTCCAGCCCCTGGGCATCCAACTCACCTTGTTCCAGGCGCTTGAGCAGGGTGGGGTAGAGCGCCAGCATCATGCGATCCCGGTCCAGGGTTTCCATCGGCTTGCCGAATGCCGACGAGATTTGCAGCAGGTTGGCCATGCGCTGCCGATCAGCGGTGCGGTTGGTGCCCGCCGCATGAAACAGCGCCGGATTGAAAAACAGCATGTCGCCCTTGCTCAGTGGCAGTTGCACCGCGTGCCGGTCGAAGTACTCGATGAATTCTGCTCGACGCCACGCCAGATAACCCAGGTCGTACTGTTGGGAGAACGGCAACAGCAGCGTCGGCCCGGTTTCCAGCGGCATGTCGGAATGAGCTATCGCCCCCTGTAAGGTCAAGTATTGCGACAGCACATGCAGCGGCAACGGAAAGCGCTCGACCTCGTCCACCGTCTGAAAGCCCAGGTGGTAATCGCGGTGGGGTTGCTGCGCCTGACCGCCCGGATGCACGACGTTGACCTGAGCGGTGGTTTGAAAGTGCGGCCCCAGCCAGGACTTGGCCAGCAGGCCGATCAACGGATTGGCGTAATACTCGATAAAGGACTCGGGTGATTGCACCGCCGCCTTCTGCAGCGAGTTCCAGATGCGTCCGTTGGTCCCGGCTTTGGCGAAATGATCGGCGGCAATACCTTGCTGCGCTTCGTGGGCAAAAATCGCTTCGAATACCTGGCTATGCCGATCCACCACGGCAGGGTCGCTGTAGGCCCGGCGAATCACCACCACGCCAGGCCCATGGCGGAACAGCTGATGCAATTCGTTCATCAGTGCCGTCGGGTCGCCCCGCAAGGCTTCGTGCAAAGTGCTTGCCTCATAAATCAGCACATTGCGCAGGACCTCGGCGCAGTGGGGGTAGTCGAGTGGGTCGACTTTCTGCTCGCACAGAGCGGCAAAGTCACACAACGCGACCGCTTCGGCCCGCACGAAGGAGAGCGGCGTCGGTTTCATATGACTCATGAGCGACCCCCCGTGTTTACACCCGAATCATCCAGCGTCAGCGGTGC
This sequence comes from Pseudomonas sp. GM18, assembly GCF_000282195.1. GTDB lineage: Bacteria > Pseudomonadota > Gammaproteobacteria > Pseudomonadales > Pseudomonadaceae > Aquipseudomonas. Next base: position 12,232 of record NZ_AKJT01000082.1, on the reverse strand, counting down.
ATCCGGGCGCGGGGTCGGGCCGTCACCGCAGCCGATGACGCCTTGTTCCAGGTCGATCAGAGTGCCGGTCATCATTCCCGACTCCCGCGAAAGCAGGAACGCCACGCTTTGGGCGACTTCCTGAGGCTTGAGCAAGCGGCCGAAAGGCTGCGCCTGTTCCTTGATGGCGAGCCAGCCATCTTGTGCCCCGTGATACTGACGCTGGATTTCATCTTCGTGAGGCGTGTCCATCCAGCCGATGTTCAGGCCATTGACCCGAATCCGATTGCGCAAGGCGCTGAACGCGACGTTCCTGGTCAGGATGCCCAATGCGCCCTTGGACGCAGCATAGGCGGCGAGGAACGACTGCCCACCATGGCCGGTGACGCTCTGGATATTGACGATGGAGCCTTCCACGCCCTGGCTGATCATCAGCTTGATTGCTTCCTGAATCAGGAAGAACGGTGCCCGGACATTGACCGCGAAGATCCGGTCGAACAGCTCTGGCGAGGTGTCGAGAATGGTGCCGCGGTCCGACATCCCGGCGCAGTTGACCAGGCCGTGCAAGGTGCCGAAGTGCTGGCGAGCCGCATCGATCACCGCGCGACAGTCCTCGACTCGTTCCATGTCGGCTTCGACGAAAAATGCCTGGCAGTCGAGTCGGGCCAGTTGCCGTACCTGATCCTCACCCTTGCCGCGACTGCGTCCGCAAATGATCAAGCCTGCCGCGCCACGGCGCGCGAGGGTGTGTGCTACAGCGGCACCGAGGCCTTGGGTGCTGCCGGTCACGACAAAAAACTGGCCGGTGAAGGAGGTTGAAAGATCAGCTTCAGACATGGGGTTCTCCTGCGGGTTTTTGTTGTTTTCGGGTGGGGCTATACACCTCGCGAAACAGAGACTAGCATTGCAATAACCTCATGAATGCCCGAAAAGACCTCATAAATACCTCAATATCAAGGCGTCCGGATAACCATGCTCAGCCGTGCCAAACACTTCTCCATCAAGCAAATAGCCACCCAGGCAGGCGTCAGCAAAGCCACCGTAGACCGCGTTCTGCACCAGCGCGGCAGTGTTCATTACCAGACCAACCGGCGCATCGAGCAGGCGCTGGATGAACTCGAAGCCCAGGAAAAAAACGGGCTTGCGGTCGGGCGTACCTTTCATGTCGACGTGATCATGCACACCCCGCAACGCTTCAGTAATGCCGTACAAGAAGCCATGACCGCGCAATTGGGCAGCATGGCGCCATTCCGGATTTCTCCGCGTTTTCATCTGTTCGAGGACATCGCCCCGCAGCAAATGCACGATGTGATCCTGCGTTGCGCCGAGAAGGGCAGTCAGGGTGTGGTGCTCAAGGCTGCTGATGAACCGCAGATCAACCTCGCGGTAAATAAACTGACGGCTGCCGGTATTCCGGTGGTGACGCTGGTCACCGATTTGCCCCAGAGCGAGCGCATCGCCTACGTCGGCATGGACAACCGAACCGCGGGGCAAACCGCGGCGTATCTGCTGTCACGCTGGCTCGACCCGGCTCCGCAGGAGGTCGCGGTGGTCATCGGCAGCGAGCTTTTTCGTGGTGAAGAAGAGCGCGAAATGGGTTTTCGCATGTGGTTGCGTGGGCGTGCTCCCCATCTTCGGGTGCTCGACATCAGTGGGGGATATGGCGTCTATGAGCCGACCTTCGAGCGCGTGACCCAGGAACTGAAAACTCATCCGACGTTGAAAGCGGTGTACAGCGTGGGTGGCGGCAACCGAGCGATTGTCGATGCGTTTGCTGCACTTGGGCGGCCGCTTGCGGTGTTTATCGGTCACGACCTGGACGAAGAAAATCGCCAGTTACTGACCGAAGAAAAGATCGCCGCGATCATCGATCACAACCTCAATATCGATGCCCGGCATGTGTTCCTGCACATCCTGCAATTTCACCGGTTATGGAAAACCGGACCGATTGCATCTTCCCAGGTACAGATCGTCACCCCCTTCAATTTGCCTCATTGAATCAAGCTTTTCGCCTCACGCAACACTCAAACGCCTCTAACAATAATGCCAAGGAGTTCGTCCATGTTACGTATCGCTGTTCTCGGTGCCGGGCGCATCAGCAAGATCCACGCGGCCAACGTCGCCGCCAACCCTCTGGCCACCCTGGTACTGGTCGCTGACCCGTGGCGCGAAGGGGTCGATGCGTTGTGCACGCAACTGGGCTGCGAAGCCGCCTACGACTGCGCGGCGGTGCTGGCCCGTGATGATATCGACGCCGTGGTGATCGGCACGTCCACCGACACCCATATCGATTTGATGCTGCGGGCCGTGGCCAATGGCAAGGCTGTGCTGTGCGAAAAACCCATTGATCTGGATATCGACAAGGCGCAGCACGCGGTCAATGAGGTCGAGCGTCTCAAGGGTAAAGTCATGCTGGGGTTCAATCGGCGTTTCGATCCTGACATGCTGCAACTGCGCAAGGCGATCGCCGCCGGGCAAATCGGTGAGGTGCGCCAGGTGATCATCACCAGCCGTGATCCGGGCTTGGCGCCACGCGAATACCTGGCCCATTCCGGGGGCATCCTGAGGGACATGACCATTCACGACTTCGACACCGCACGCAGTCTGTTGGGGGAAGAGCCGACCGAAGTCAGCGCCATCGCCAGTCGCCTGGTCGATCCGGGGCTGGAACAGATCGATGATTACGACAGCGTCATGGTGTTGTTGCGCACCGCTTCAGGTAAGCAATGCCATATCAACTGCTGCCGCGAGGCGGTATATGGCTACGATCAACGGGTGGAAGTCTCGGGCGCTACCGGGGTTTTGCTAAACGACAACCATCGCCCAAGCACCTTGCGGCACTGGAGTGCCAGCCAGACCGAAGCCCGCGAGCCTTTGCTGAATTTCTTTCTGGAGCGTTACACCGACGCTTATCGCAATGAACTGGATCACTTCATCCTGGCGCTGAGCAACGATACGCCGTTACCCACCAGTGCACGGGATGGGCTGTATGCCCTGCACCTGGCGGATTGTGCGCTGGAATCGGTAAAAACCGGGCGGACGGTGAGGGTTAGCTACGGCGGCTGATAGTGCTTCAATACCAAGCAGTCACTGCATCTGCGGTGGTCGATGAGCCATGAGCACCGTAGACAGCAATGCCATGCTGTTCGTTGCGCGGCATTGGTCTTCGATTTCTGTTGTTCGCATGGGCGATTGGCGACACCTGTGACAATGCCGCCAATTAAACACTAGCGCGCCGCCCAGGCATTGAAGTGCTCTTCCAACTCCTCGCCATGGTCCACCCAGAACTCCGCATCTACCGACTGGGCCTTGGCCAGGTTGGCTTCGGCCGTCGGCAATTGCTGGCGTACTTGCTCTGGCAGCAGCGCCAGGGCCTGGCGGTGGACTGGGCCGTAAGGGATGTTTTCCGAGAAAACCTTCTGGGCTTGCGGCTGGCTGGCAAACGCGATGAAACGCTCGGCCAGTGCCTTGTTCGGCGAACCTTTGACCACGGCCCAGTATTCCGGGTCGTACAGGCTCTGTGGCCAGACGATGCTCAGGTTCATGCCCTCTTTCTGCGCCGAGGCGATACGGCCGTTGTAGGCGGCGCTCATCACCACGTCACCGGCGATCAACCACTGCGCCGGTTGGGCTCCGGCCTCCCACCACTGGATGTTTGACTTGATCTTGTCGAGCTTGGCAAAGGCACGGTTCACGCCCTCGGGGGTGCCCAGCACTTTGTAGAGCTGGTCTGGCTTGACGCCATCGGCCAGCAGAGCGATTTCCAGCGTGTACTTGGCGCCTTTGCGCAGGCCGCGCTTGCCCGGAAAGTCGGTGACGTTCCAGAAGTCCGCCCAGGAAGTCGGGGCCTTGGTCAGCTTGTCCTGGTTGAAGGCCATGACCATCGACCAGACGTAGGTGGCCACACCACACTCGGTCAAGGTCCCCGGCACGAACTGGGCCTGGTCACCAAAACTGGCCTTGTCCAGCCGCTCGAACAAGCCGGCATCACAGCCACGCAACAGTTCCGGGCTCTCGACCTCGACCACATCCCAAGTGGCATGGCCCACATCGACCATGGCTTTGATCTTCGACAGTTCGCCATTGTATTCGCCCGCCACGATGCGTCCCGCACCGCTTGCATTGAAGGGCTGGAAATAGGCCTTGTCCTGGGCCTGCTTGGTGGCGCCGCCGAACGAAATGACGGTCAGGGCCTGGGGCTCGGCGAACACGCCGGTGCACAACAGGGCCAGGGAAAAAGGAACACAGGTACGTAAGGATAAAGACATGGAACGCTCCCACAGCTGGTTTTTAGAATGGTGTAAAGCCGGGCAGTGCTGGCCAGAGGCCGATAGGGTTCCACCGTGCCGGGCTCTTGGGGCCGACATCGTTATGAGAAAAGCTTTCATCCGGGAAAGCCGGACCAGAGATGCTCAGTGCGGTTTGATAGTGCGGCATCAATCGGAAGAGGAAAATTATTAAAAATATGCTTGGGAGCTATAAAAAAGCTCTTCAGCAGTGCAATGCTGTTCACTTAAGCCGTAATGCGATCTGTAGCAGCTGTCGAAGCCTGCGTTCGGCCGTAGCAGCTGTCGAGCTTGCGAGGCTGCGTTCGGCTGCGCAGCAGTCGTCAAACAAGACAATGCGGTGCGTCAGATACACCACGGTAGCCGGACTCACGACTGCTGCGCAGCCGAACGCAGTCTCGCAAGCTCGACTGCTGCGCAGCCGAACGCAGTCTCGCAAGCTCGACAGCTGCTACCGCCGAACGCAGCCTCGCAAGCTCGACAGCTGCTACAAGGAATGCGTCGCGGCTGAAATTGCTTAAGTGAATAACATTGCTTCAGCAGTGGGCGCGGCAGGCGATCATGCGGACGTTTGCTCAGCCACCAACAGCAACGACTGCGGCACCGGACTTTGTGGGTGCTGCGGCTCCTGCAGGCCGGACAGTCGAAAACCGGCCATGTCCAGTGCATTGAGCCAACTGGACAAGGTGCGCGAGTACCACGGCATGGGTTGCCACTGCCCCTTGAACCCGGCGAAGGTCTCTTCCCGCCAACCGTCCTGATAGTCGCCCGCCGCTGCGGTCCACGGATGCAGCGTCTGGATCACCAGCGCGCCGCCAGGGGCGAGCAGGGCGTTCATGGCGGCGAGCAGGGGGATGATGTCCTGGTGCAGCAGGGCGAAGTTGGCGCAGATCAGGTCGTAGTCGCTGCCGATGTCCACCTTCGCCTGCGCCAACTCTTCATAGCTCGCCAAATGCACCCGCGAAGAGCCCGCCGCCCGCGCCGCGTAGACCAGCGTCGCATCGCCATCCACACCGACCGCGTTGATGGCCCGTTCAGCCAGCGCGCGCAACAGCCAGCCCTCGCCGCAACCCAGGTCGAGCACACACTCGGGTTGGCGGCCCAGTATCGCCAGCAGAATTGCCTGGTCGGTGACCTTGCGGCGGCTTTCGATGGAGCCGCTGCGGATGGCCTCGATCCAGGATTGAGCGTTGTGGTGCCAGCTCTGGAGGAGGGTGGATTCGAGGGTGGGCATGTCGATGTCCGCAGTGATGGGTTGGAGGGAAGGATAGGACACGTGGCGGTGGAGCGGGCCTTGTCGGTGACGCTTTACCTGCGTCCGGTCGAGATGACTGCCAACCCGAGGATAAAACTCGTTGCCTGAAGCGATCTGGCCAACGGCTGCGCACAGTCGTTCGGCATGATCTAAGCTCCTCAAGGTATGACTTTCCGAGCAGGGGTTTCCATGCGAAACACACCTGAAAACAGTCTGAAAATAGCGTTGAAAGCTTGTAGAGACAGCTTTGTTTCTGTTGGCTTTTTCAGCTTTTTCATCAACGCGCTGATGCTCGTTCCTACCTTCTATATGCTTCAGGTGTATGGACGAGTGGTAACCAGCGGAAGTCTGACCACCCTGGCCATGTTGACGCTGATCATGACCGGGCTGGTGGTTACGCTCGGCGCGCTGGAATGGGTCCGTTCGCGCATCATGGTTCGGGTCAGTACCCGGCTGGATGTGTTGCTGGGTCGCCAGGTCTATAAGGCCAGTTTCAAACGGGCGCTGGAAAGTGGCGGCATGGATGCCTCGGCCCAGCCGCTCAACGACTTGACGGGCTTGAGACAGTTTCTCTCCGGTAATGGACTGTTCGCCTTTTTCGATGCGCCCTGGTTGCCTATCTATGTCGCTGTGATGTTCATGTTCCATCCCTGGTATGGCTGGGTAGCGGTGGGCAGTGCGTTGTTGTTGTTATTGCTCGCGTTTCTCAATGAGAGGTTGACGGGGCCGACACTTGCCCAGGCTAACAAGGAACATATTGGCGCGACGCTCCACACCACGAAAAATCTGCGCAACGCTGAAGTCATCGAGTCCATGGGCATGCTTGAAACCCTTATGGACCGTTGGGGGCATCGCCAGAGAAATGTCCTGTTGCTGCAGTCCGGGGCGAGCGATAGAGGTGGCATCATCAGTTCGCTTTCCAGGTCCATCCGGATCCTGGTGCAATCGCTGATCCTTGGTCTGGGGGCGTACCTGACCGTGGACCACCAGGTGGGGGCAGGCATGGTGTTTGCCGGGTCCGTGCTGCTGGGGCGCGCCCTGGCCCCCATCGATCTGATCATCGGCAGCTGGAAGGGCTTTATTGCAGCCCGCTCGCAGTACCGCCGTCTCAACGACATCCTCGACAAACAACAGGCTCAGCCCGAGCGTATGCCATTGCCTGCGCCCAAGGGGCACGTGCAGGTGGAGAGTTTAGTCGTCGCGGCACCTGGCTCGAAAACCCCGATCATCAACAACATAAGTTTCAACGTACCTGCCGGCTCTGTAGTCGGAATCGTCGGTCCAAGTGCAGCGGGCAAGTCCACCCTGGCCAGGGCATTGATGGGGGTATGGGCGCCGCAGCATGGAGTGGTCCGGCTCGATGGCGCGGACATCTGTGCGTGGGACAAACATGAACTTGGGCCGTATATAGGTTACTTGCCTCAGGACATTGAGTTATTCGAAGGCAGCATCAGCGAGAACATTGCCCGCTTCGCCGAGGTCGATTCCGAGAAAGTCATTCTGGCGGCCAAGACTGCCGGCGTTCACGAAATGATTCTGCTGCTGCCCAATGGCTATGACACCGTCATTGGCAGCGATGGCGTCATGCTGTCGGGAGGGCAGCGCCAACGCATAGGCCTGGCCCGCGCCCTGTATGGCAACCCGCGGCTGATCATCCTCGACGAGCCCAACTCCAATCTCGACGAAGTCGGTGATCGCGCCTTGGCGGCGGCCATCCAGCAGCTCAAGCTGACAGGGGCAACCCTTTTTGTGATTACCCACCGAACCAACATCGTGTCCCAACTTGACCGGCTGATGGTGATGATCGGTGGCACCATCAGTCACTTTGGGCCACGCGAGCAAGTGCTAGCCGAACTCAATACGCAGCAGGCGCAAAGGCACGCCACGCAAGCAGGCGCAAGCGTGGCGTCGGTTGCTACTCGCAAGGGCGATGCCGATGAACCGTACGATGCTCAGTCGTCAAATGGATAACTTCGCTGACCTGGCGGTATCTGATCGAAAGATCCGTCGCCTGGGTTTTGGCATTGTATTGATGACCTTCGGGGTGTTCGGCACCTGGGCGGCGATCGCACCGCTCGATGGCGCGGCTTACGCGCCTGGCGTGGTCACCGTGCAGGCTTACCGGAAAACGGTACAACACCTCGAAGGTGGCATCGTCAAAGAGGTGCTGGTCCATGACGGTGACATCGTCAAGCAAGACGATCCGCTGATAGTTCTCGATGATGCCCAGCTGCGAGCCGAATACGAAATGACCCGAGGCCAGCTCATTGCCGCCAGAGCCATGGAGGCAAGACTCAAGGCTGAGCGGGACAATCTGCCGGTGATTGGCTTTGGCGTCATGACCGATCCCGACAGTCTGCGAGGTGCCGAAGCCCGCCAGGGCGAGACCCAGGTATTCAATGCACGACGGGGGTCACGGCTGGGCCAGATAGCGGTGCTGCAAGAGCGTATTGGTCAGTTGAATCAACAGATCAAGGGGCTGGAGGCGATGATCGGTGTCAAGGGTCAACTGAATAAATCCTACAGCGGTGAAATAGTTGAATTGACCGACATGTTGTCGCAAGGATTCGTCGACAAACAACGTCTGCTAGAGCAGCAGCGCAAGCTTGAAATGGTCAAGTCCGAATTGGCCGACCACCGTTCGACCATCACCAGGACTCGCCTGCAGATCAACGAAACACAGCTGCAGATTCTACAAGTCGATAAAGATTTTAATGCCGACGTCGCCAAACAATTGGCCGAGGTTCAGACCAAAATCTACGACCTGCAAGAGAGAGCTTCCGCCTTGGAGGACCGGCTCAGCCATATCATCATCCGCGCACCCGAGGCGGGTATGGTGATTGGCATGACGGTGCATACGATTGGTGGCGTCGTGCGCCCGGCGACGCCGCTGCTGGACATTGTTCCATCGGTTTCCGAACTGGTCATAGAGGCCCAGGTGGCACCGGTCGATATCGACCGCATCGCCATCGGCAAGCGTGCCGATATTCGTTTCGGCGCGTTCAAAAGCTCGACCACTCCGGTGATCGAGGGCGAGGTCAGCAGCGTATCGGCTGACCGGCTGACCAACGAAAAGACCGGTGCGGGCTATTACCTGGCGCGGGTTCGGGTAACCGAAGCCGGTGCGCGTACCTTGGGTGAGCGCAAGTTATTGCCGGGGATGCCGGCGGACGTGTTGATCATCACCGGGGAACGCACGCTGTTGCATTACTTGATGCAACCGGCCCGCGATGTCATGTCTCAATCAATGATCGAGGAATGATCATGCGAGCGTCGACAGTTCTGCTGGGCGGGGCGTTCATGTTTGCAGCGGGTACCGTTCTGGCACAAACCACTGAAGCAAAGCCGACCGGGGTCAGTGCCTCGACGTATTCCACCGACCTCATGCAGTTATATCGCGAAGCCCGGCTGGAAGATCCGAAGGTATTGGCCTCCTATGCGCGAGCGAAAGCGGGTCAGGAACATCAGCGCGAGGCCCTGGGCTCGCTGTTGCCACAGATATCGCTCAACGCCGGGCAGAATCGGATTCATCAGGAGAACGACCTGGTGCAGCGCAGTTACGATAGCGAAATCTACAGCCTGGTGCTGCGTCAGTACCTCTACAACAAGGCCGCGTGGGAGAACTACCAAAAATTCAAAAGCCTGGCCAAGCAATCCGAATCGGAAGCGCTGGAAACCCAAGCCGAAGCCACTGTGGAATTGGCGCAGCGTTACTTCGCCGCGTTGGCGGCCGAGGATGAACTGGAGTTGGTGAAGGCAGAGCGTCAAACCACGCAAAAGAGTCTGGACAGAGTCAATGCGTTGTACGAAAAGCAGCTGGCGATGATTACCGATCAGCTCGACCTCAAGGCCCGGGTGGATTTGCTGGCGGCGCAGGAATTGGATGCCCGGAACCAGGCCAGTATCACTCGCGAGGCACTGGCGGAGATCGTCGGCCGGCCGGTCAAGGAGAAGCTCAACCGGATTCGCGATGACGTGCAGCTACAGGTGTCGGCGCAGAGTCTTGAGTCGTGGGTCCGCGAGGGTATAGAGCAAAACCCGGCGCTCAAGGCCAACCAAAGCGGTGTCGAAGCAGCAGGCGCTGCGTTGCGCAGCGGCAAGGGCGGGCACTATCCGACCGTGAGCCTTACGCTGAGCGCGCAGCAGACCAACGAGGGCTACAACAACTCCCTGGCGCCGCGCACCGACAGTTATGTCGCCGGTATTGGCGTGCAAGTGCCGCTATACAGCGGCGGCTCAACCTCGGCGCGGGTGCGTGGGCTCTACCAGGATCAGATTGTGGCAGAGCAGCAACTGGAATCGGTCCAGCGCCAAGTGGTCAAGGAGATCACCACCGCTTACCTGACTGCCAACTCGAGCGCAGAAAAAATCAGTGCGAGCCGGCATGCCCTGGCCTCGGCACAGCTATCCAGAGTGGCGGCAGAGAAAGGACTCAGTTACGGAATGGTCAATGCCGTCGATGTACTGACCAGCGTACGCAACGAATTCCGGGCTCGTCGAGATCTGCTCAAGACGCAATACGACTTCGTCACCAATGTCTTCACGCTCAATCGCTGGGCGGGAAAACCGCCTGTCGAGGGTGTCGAAAACGTTAATGCCTGGTTGAGCCCGGGCAGCTCCCGCCAAAGCCTCACATCCCCCTGATCCCGCCAGACAGCACCGACATTGTATCCCCGGCCTGACTGGACGTTGCCAGGCTGGTTTTTCAATGCGTGCTCGACAGGTTTCGCCGATAAATTGACGCCATTATTACTGTTGTACTTGGTTGTACACCATTCGTCGGTTAATTGACGATTTGGTCGGGTTCAGACTTTGGTTTCGAGTCGCCCATATTTAACGTAGTTAGTTGATTATAAAGGGTTATTTGGCCATTTTAAGTGTCGTTCTGGCTATCCGTATAAGGCTTGAGTCGACGACTGGTGGATGGGGGGGCCGGCAGCGCGCTGTGCTGGCCTAGACTCAGTTGAGCGGCTAGTAGTAGCACATCGTCATGCGCAAGCCTTTGATGATTATTCCTATTTATGTTGTTTCGATGGCGTTGCCCGGCGAGCTGCTGATCCAGAAAGGCCAGCGGGTGTAAGGCCATAGTTCATTTTCAAGGGAGTCAGGAAAGTAATGACGGCCCAAAGAAATCCAATACGTGTGATGCTGATCGATTGTCGTCCCCTCGTGCTCATGGGTCTTCAAGATGTGATCAATGCCCGAAAGCCTCAGATGGAAGTGAGCGGTCAGGCTACCACCTATACCAATGCGCTGGACCTTGCCGATCGGTTGCATCCCGATGTCATTTTTTTCAGTTTCTTTCCGGATGCGCTGAACCCGCTGGCGGTCATCACGGGACTCGCCTGCAACGCCGAAATGAAAGTACTGGTGCTCAAGGGCCTGTACGAAACTGTCCCCGTTGCCCAGGCGATAGAAGCGGGTGCGCGCGGCATCGTGCTGGCGGAAGACACGACGGAATCGATCATCCGGGCCATCATCCAGGTCCACCATCGCGACATCGGACAGAATCGATCCTGGGCCGTTGGGCTTTCCGGCTATGCCGCGACCGGGCATATGCCCTTGAAACGCAATTCGGAGCAGGCGAAACAGGCGCAGCTGACACTGCGCGAGAGGGAACTGATTCGCGCCATCGTGGGGGATCCGTCCGCCAAATACATGTGCATCGCCGGGCGCCTGGGCATCAGCGAGCACACCGTGCACAACCACCTCAGCAACATTTATCAGAAGCTTCATCTCGTCAATCGCATCGACTTGCTGATGTACGCGCAGAAGCACGGGCTCACCAACAACAACGAAGAACCGCCCGAATCCACTTGGGCGCAATCGGACTGACGGGTGCGGGCCAATGTGCGGCGCACGCAATCATAGGGCAGGGGACAAACGTGTTCTTGTACGCCCGGCAATTGCGGTAATAGCTTCTATCCGACCCAAAACACCCTGCCCCATCGTTTTGCTGTACAGCAGCGTCAGAGGCTGTTTGCGGCGTTGGCGTGCCTGGTGTCAAAGGCTTCGCACCCCTTGAACCCGGGAAGCTCGTCTGGTCTGGTTGGCTCAGGAACGAAGCGACCCAAATGAAAACGGCCTGGCCCCTTGTGGGAGCCAGGCCGTTTGCCCTCAGTGATGTTCAGACAATGTCAGTGCTTGCGATGTGGGTCACTCCGACCAACTCGATGATGGTGGTAATGCCATTGCCGTCGGCATCAAATGCCAGGTAGCCGTCGCCTCCAACGACGCCGAAGTAGTATTTCGTCGTGCCGTCCAGCGCGATATCGGCGGCGGCTGTGAATGCCGCCAGGTTGGCGGCCGGTGCCGGCACTTCGGTGAAGTTCGTCCCCGTACCCGCCGCAGTGAAGTCGAGCTTGTCAGTACCGGTGGCAAAGCCGCCATCGATGACAGTCATGCCCACGGAGAGCAGCCCGTCGACGTCGGTATCGGCGATCACGAACGTGTTCACCCCCGTTGAGGCCGTCACGCGGTTGTCGCCAACGATCGTCACGTCCAGGGTTTGCGTGGCCGTTACGTCACTGTCGGCATCCGTCAGCGCCACATCGAAGGTCAGGTGGGCGTCCGGTGTCGCCGTGGACACAAAGCCGATGTTGACGATCTTGATGGGTTCGTTATTGCCCTCAGTCGTGTCGCCGCCGAAAGCTGTCAGGCTGGAACTGAGCGTCGCACCCTCAATCCCCGGAGTCGCGGGATTGTCGATGGC
>NZ_AKJT01000081.1 GCF_000282195.1 Pseudomonas sp. GM18 | reverse complement strand
GCTTCGCAGCCGAACGCAGCCTCGCAGGCTCGACAGCTGCTACAGGCCGAACGCTGCGTTCGGCAGCTGCTACAAAAAATGCGTCACGTGAACAGCATTACACCAAGAGGGATATGTAACGGACACAAAAAACGCCAGGCCGGATCGGCGTTGGCGTTTCTTGTGAAGACAACCATCCTGGACTCGGCACTACTTGCCGACTGAGTCATAACGGGATGAGTGTAAGGAAAATGGCAGGGGCGGCTGGATTCGAACCAACGCATGGCAGGATCAAAACCTGCTGCCTTACCGCTTGGCGACGCCCCTGTAGCTGTTGCGATGAGTGCCTGGCACTCTCTTTCTGAATGTGCAGCTTGCGAGCAATATCGAGCTGCTGCGTCCTTACGATGCAAGCCCCGTAAGGGCCTCTGCAAGAACGGGCGGAAATTTATCAGCTTTTGTTTCGTCCGGGAAGACCAAAACCAAATATTTTTGTTTTAAAACAGACGCTTGCTGTTGATCCTGGAGGGTGCCATGGCAGCTGTTAGCGATACGCTGAAGCTGTTTCTCACCGGCGACATCATGACCGCCCGTGGCATCGACGCAGTGCTGCCGCACCCTGGCGATCCGCGGCTTTACGAAGACTACGTCAAGAAAGCCGGCGATTACGTCCGCCTGGCAGAACGGCTCAATGGCCCGATTCCCCACCCGGTCGATTTCGCCTATATCTGGGGCGTTGCGCTGGATGAGTTCGAACTTCGCCAGCCACACGCACGCATCATCAACCTGGAAACGGCGGTGTCCCGCCGCGGACGACCGGAGCCAAAGGGCATCAATTACCGCATGAGCCCGGAGAACTTCCCGGCCATCAGCGCCGCCGGCATCGACTGCTGCGTGCTGTCCAACAACCATGTGCTGGACTGGGGCGCACCTGGCCTGGTCGATACGTTGGCCACCCTGGCGAACAACAGCATGTGCAGTGCCGGCGCCGGGCACAACCGGCAATCCGCCGAAGCGCCCGCCGTGCTGGCGCAGCCTGACGGGCGGCGCTTGCTGGTGTTTGGCCTCGGTGCCCCCGACAGCGGCATTCCATCTGAGTGGACCGCCACGGATAGCCGCGCGGGCGTCGCGCGGCTGGAAGATCTGTCGATGCAAAGCCTGCGCCCTGTGGCCGAGCGGATTCTCAAGTACAAAAAACCGGGGGATCGGGTGGTGGCCTCCATTCATTGGGGCGGCAACTGGGGGTTCGAGATCCCGCGCGAGCAAGTCCGGTTCGCCCATGCCCTGATCGATGAGGCCGGAGTTGACGTGGTGCACGGCCATTCCTCGCACCACATCAAAGGCATCGAGGTGTACCGCGAACGCCTGATCCTCTATGGCTGCGGCGATCTGCTGAACGATTACGAAGGCATCGGGGGCCACACAACCTATCGCGGCGACCTGGGGCTTTTGTACTTTGCCTCGCTGGCCCCGGATGGGTGCCTGCAGATGCTGGAGCTGATACCCACTCGCCTGCTTCGATTTCGCCTCTGTCGCGCCGAAGGGGATGACCGTCAATGGCTGCACGACACCCTTTCTCGCGAATGCAAACGTTTGGGCAGCGGCCTCCAGCCAGGCACGCAAAATGCCTTCGAGTTGCGTTGGTAGGCTTTTTCATTTCTGCGTCGCTTTTGCATTTTTGTGCGACAGATCGCACTTAAGGTACTCCCGTACCACTCCCTCTTGGTGATAGTTTGAAAAAGTTTCTGACTAATCAATCAGATATTTCCTACCAACCACCTGCAAAGGAATGCCCCCAGCAATGGATTTCTCACTCAAGCACCTGGCCGCGACAACCCTGATGCTGGCCAGCCTTTCGTCGTTCACCACGTCAGCGCATGCCAACATCACCCCGCAACAGAGCGCGACCATCCTCAAGACCTTCAGCGATGCATCGGTAACGGATTTCAGGCAGTTCCTGGGAAGCCTGGCCAAGAGCGAGCTTGCCAAAACCGGCAACCTCGGCCCGGCAATCAGTGCTTTCCAGGGCAACAAGCCCCTTTCCGCTGAACAGCAGAACGAGATCCATCGCCTGCTCGGCCTCTATGCACGGTTGAAGTACGGCAACGCTGCCACCGAGACCCTGCGCGAACTGGTGGCCATTCCGACCTTCCGCGTGGAAGGCGTGGCCCAGCACGAGAACCCTGAATTCATCAAGATCGCCGACAAGCTCAAGGGCCTTGCCCAGGCCTTCGACCTGAACTTTCGCAACATCGACAACCGCGTCTATGAAATCTCCCTCGAAGGCGCTGGCGACGAAGTCGTGGGCATTCATGCGCACGCCGATGTGGTGCCCGTGACGCCGGAGAACTGGGTCCTGAAAGACGGCACCCGCCTCGATCCGTTCAAGGTCACCCTGGTCGGCGACCGCATGTATGGCCGAGGCACCGAGGATGACAAGAACGGCATCGTGGTCGCGCTCTACGCCATGAAGATCATCAAGGAGGAGAAGCTGCCGCTGGCTCGCCATTTCAAGCTGCTGGTAGATACCACCGAGGAAACCACCGGCGACGCCATCCCCTACTACTTCGAACACAACCCGACACCCAACTACAACCTGGCGCTGGATGGCGGCTACCCGGTGGTGATTGCCGAGAAAGGCTACGGCACCGTCATGGCGAACTTTGCCCGGCGTAACGCTCAGGGCAAGGGCGCTGAAATCACCTCAATGACGGGCGGCCTGGCCACCAACCAGATTCCGTCGACGTCGGTCGCCACCCTTGTGACTGACAAGCCCGCCGATTTGGCCACCAGCCTGCAGAAGGCCGGCACCGATTATGCCAAGCGCAATGGCGGCAACTTCGACGTGACTGCCAAAGTCGTCGGCAAGGACGTCAAGCTCACGGTCACCGGGGTTTCCGCCCACTCCTCCGAGCCTGAGTCCGGCATCAACCCGGTGGCACGGATGCTGGGCTTTATCAACAGCCTCGACGGCAAGGTCGTGCTCAAGCACAACCACATTACCGACGCCGCCCGTTATGCCGTCGACAACTGGGGGCTGGACTACCTGGGGGGCAAGTTGGGGGTCGGTTTTTCCGATGCCTTCATGGGCCCGCTGACCACCTCCCTGACTTATGTCGGGATGGATGAAAAAGCCTTCAAGCTCGCGGTTAACCTGCGCGTGCCGAAGGGCAAGTCCCCGGAAACGCTCAAGGCCGAAATCGCCGAAAAGCTGGGTGCATGGAGCAAGAAGACTCACATTGCAGTGGCCTTCGACTACTCGATCGCCGAGCCGATGTACCGCAACCCCGAGGGTGAATGGGTCAAGGCGCTGTTGGCGGTGGCCAGCGAAAACCTTGGCATGGAACACAAGTTCGGTACCTCTGCCGGCGCCACCTCGGTCCATGAACTGCCCAACGGCGTGCAGTTCGGCCTGGCCAGACCCGAGCTCAAGTACACCGGCCACAACGACAACGAGTTCAAGACCGTCGACCAGTTCCTGCTGGACCTGCAGATCGTGACCGAGATGATGGGTCGCATCGGGCAGTTGCCGAAGCTCTGATCTCCCCCCCATTCGGACCCGCCATTCTGGCGGGTCCATCGTTTTGATCGTCTTGCCATGAACCGGCAGCTCTCGCATAACTGGCCTATTCTGAATCAGCCGACCAGGCGTCATACCCTTCCGGCATACCGGACTCTTACAGCAATGGAGGCTAGGCGATGAAGGAGCAATCGATTGAGTTCCGCGCGGGAGATGGGGACTTTGGAGAGGAGCACTCTGCGCTCCTCGCCATGACCCAGCCCCCCCAATCTTCCACGACCAATAGTCGCATCGAGCTTTACACCCAGGAGCCGATGGTCAACTGGCTAGGCCCGTTTCAGCTCATGCGCACGGGCTTGCAATCGGCCGCGGCCACCACCATGGGTGCCTTCGCGGACCCACGCGATGTGCTGGCCATGCTCAATCCCCGGGACTCCAACCCGCCCATCCAGGTGGCTGCCGACGGTGACGTGTGGATCGACTATCTGGCGGATACCGGCGATGGCTGGGACTCCACCTATTCCATGGCGCTGTGCGTCAGCCAGGATGTCAAGTTGCCAGAGCTCACGCTGCCGCGCGGCGACGTGCTGCTGCTTGGCGGCGATCAGGTCTACCCCACACCGGCCCAATCCGGCTACCGCACCCGCTTCCTTGATCCCTTCCGCGCCGCCTTCTCCGCGCCGGTCCCCAAGGTGCGCCCGAATGAGCAGGACCAGCCCGTGCCGCAGCCGGGTGCACCGTGGATGGTGGCGACGCCCGGCAACCACGATTGGTATGACGGCCTGCGCGGTTTCTCGCAACTGTTTTGCGAGCAGAAGCCCATTGGCGGCTGGGAAACCCGTCAGCGCACCAGTTACTACGTGCTGCAATTACCCAATGGCTGGTGGATCTGGGGCCTGGACCTGCAATTGGAGTCGTTGATCGACCGACAGCAGAAACAGTACTTCGAAGAGATGCGCGCCAAACTGCAGCCAGGCGACCGCGTGATCCTCTGTACACCCGAGCCGAGTTGGGTGGACGAAGCCGAACGACTCGCACGCGTGGGGAGCAAGACCCTGCCCTCGATCGAGACCCAGACCCTGCGTTTCAGCAGCCTGCGCGAGATCGAGCAGCTCTTGGGTGACCACTTGGCGGTGGTCCTGGCCGGAGACTCGCACCACTACGCGCGCTACCAGCCAAAAGCCGGCAGCCAGGCACCGCAACGCATCACCTGTGGAGGCGGTGGCGCCTTCCTGCATGGCACTCATCAACTTCCAGATCCGCCCGAGCCGATCAACGTCGGCGGAACCCGGCAACACTACGAGCTGGCGGCAACCTACCCGGACAAAAAAACCTCCGAACAGCTGCGTAATCGGGCATGGCGGCTACCCACCCACAACCTCTCGTTCTGCGGCATGCTGGCCATTTTGTACTTGCTGTTCGACTGGATGGTAGAAAGCGCCAGCAAGATGCCCCACCCGGCGCGCGATAACCGCAGCCTGATCGAGGTATTGTCCGGCCTCGAAGCATCTATTCCCAACCTGCGCGAGGTATGGCGACAACTGGTCCTCGTCCTGGCACACAGTCCTTCCTCAGTGATGCTCGCCGTAACCATTGTGCTGGGCTGCGCAGTGCTCTCAGCCGCCGGGGTCAAGCGCACCCGAAAGCTTGCCTATGGCGTCGGGGCCGTTCACGGGTTGCTTCACCTGGGACTGGCGATCGGGCTGCTGTGGCTCATGGGCCGTGTCAACATCCACTACTTGCAGTTCGAGGTAGAAAGCCTGCTCCAGGTCTTGTTGTTCCTGGTGGGGACATTGGTGCTCGGCGGTAGCTTGGGAGGCCTGCTGTTCGGTGCCTGGATGGTCATGGGCAATACCTTTTGGGGACTACATAGCGAGGTGGTTTTTTCCTCGCAACGTATCGCCGACCACAAATGTTTCCTGCGCATGCACTTCAACGGCGACCAACTCACCCTCTACCCGCTCAAGCTGGAGAAGGTCTGCCGGCGCTGGTCCGTGGCGTCGGGAGTCGCCAAACTGGCGAAGGTGCAGCGCACCTGGAGGTTGCGGGCAACACCTGAAAGCACTGGCCCGCGCTTTGTGCCAGCCTCGGGCGAGCTCGACCTGCGGCTGATCGAGCCGCCTATCGTGATTCGGCGTGGAGGAAGCAGCTCATGAGTTCACTTACCCCCGAATCATATTGATGCGTGCTGAGTGATTTAACCACTTAGGGTCGCCCCCAGACCCGGCCGCCCGAGCTGACTCAAATTCAGCTCGGCGCGTGGGCGGGTAAAGCCCGGGCAGCCTTGAACTCCGGCGTCATATCCTCATACACAAACGGAATATGTGCGCCGCTTTTTAGCGTCCTCATCCCGTTTCCTCTCCCATGTAGGCCGAAACTCCCATCCCGTTTGGGAGTATCGGCCAATGTGCAATCTCCGGCGCTTCGTCATAGTTACAGAGGTCAACGGTCAGGCCTCAATGACCGTAATTGCTCAGGAGAACGTCATGACTATTCGCGAGCAAAACTCATCGCTGACGAGCGATCCGACCTCCCTCAACTTAACGTCGATTACGGCCAACGCTCTGAGCGTGGTGACCGGCGCGAACGTTACGCTGGACGAAACGGCCGGGCTGCAGAACGCCACCGCCACGCCAAGCCCCGCGGGAGACGCTGACGATAACGATATCCTGGTGGCGTCCCTGCCCTCGGCTTTCTCTACCCGTTTGACCGCACTGGGTGCAGGTACCGCAACGGGCGCGGCCTTGAGTGGCTATACCGGCGCCGTGGGCAACACCGGCAGCAATGCATTCACCCTCACCGACCCGTCCGGCGTTACCGATATCCGCTTCGTCGACAGCGCTGGAGCACCGCTCAACGGCCTGGATAGTGGACTGGATACCCTCGATGGCACCAGCATCCTTCTCTATACCGATACGAACGACAACAACATCGTTGTGGGCCGCGCCGGGGGCCCAGCCGGCGCGATCGTGTTCGCTGGCTATATCGAAGAAACCGGATCGCCGGTCTCGGGCGGCAAGATCTGGACCGTGGAGTACCAACCGCTCAAGCATCCAGATATAACGAACCCCGATGATTCTCTCAATCTACTGAATAAGGTGTTCATCGGAGTCACTCAGGACCTTGGATTCAGTCTGGCCGGTGCGCCTTCCGGCCAGAACCTCTTTCTGATGTTCACGAAAGAGAACCCGACCGTTGTCGATGATGGTGGTGTCATGCGGATCACCGATCCCACCATAATCGCCACCGGCAAGGATCCCGCAGACCAGTCAAGTGGCGCCAACATAAACACTGGCGACACGATCAATACCAGCCAGGGCGGTGGATCGACCACCATCGGCACCAACAACCAGATGATTACGGAACAGGAAGGCATCCGCTTTTCATTCGTCACCGGTGCCAGGCAGGATGTGACTGTTCCTAACCTTAGCCAGACCGAAGCCGATGTTGAATCCAACATCGACTTTACCAGCGTCTACAATACGACGTCGGCCAATTTCGACGTCGTGCAGTTGCAAAGTGGCAAGAGCGCTGTAGTAAAAGTCAGCGCATTCAGCACCGCGGCTGAACCTGGCGCGAATTTCATCAACGGCTATGCGAATGATGCGCCGGTTGCCATCACCAATGTTCAAGTCATCAACAATAGCACCGGGCTGGTGATCGAGAACTCAGACGGTTCGGTGAATGATCCGACCATTAACATCAGCATTGTGGGTGGGGTTGCAACCATCACCGGCGTTTTGGCCGGCTACCAGATTGAATACACCACAACGTCGAATCACAACCGCGTGCTGATCGAGAACGGGGCAGCCATCGACGCCAGGGGTAATGACCACGCCGACTTTGATATCGGCGGCTTCACGCTGCGCCAAGCCTCTACTGCGACCGCCGAAATCGGCTCCAAGATGATCTTCGAGGACGATGGGCCCAGCATCAGCACCACCGGCACCGAGCCCACGCTGACGGTCGACGAAACGGTGCTGGCCACCAACGACACCCAGAGCTTCGCGGCAAACTTCACCTCGGCGTTTGGCGCCGATGGTGCGGGTACGCTGACCTATGCGCTGGGCGTGGTCGCGGGCGGCTCCGGGCTGACGGATACGGCCACCGGTGAAGCGGTCAACCTGTCGCTCAACGGCACAGTGGTGGAAGGTCGAACGGCCACCACCAACCTGCTGGTGTTCACGGTCAGCGTCGCCGCTAACGGCGACGTCACCCTCGACCAGATCCGCGCCGTGGTGCATCCCGACGCCACCAATCCCGATGACTCAACGAGTCTGACCTCGGACAATCTGGTGACCCTGACGGCAACCAAAACCGACAAAGATGGCGACAGCGCCCAAGCGACGCTGAACATCGGGCAGAATCTGGTGTTCAAGGACGACGGACCGAGCATCAGCACCACCGGCACGGAGCCAACGCTGACGGTCGATGAAACAGTGCTGGCCACCAACGACACCCAGAACTTTGCGGCGAACTTCACCTCGGCGTTTGGCGCCGACGGTGCGGGTACGCTGACCTATGCGCTGGGCGTGGTGGCGGGCGGCTCCGGGCTGACGGATACGGCCACCGGTGAAGCCGTCAACCTGTCACTCAACGGTGCAGTGGTCGAAGGCCGCACGGCCACCACCAACCTGCTGGTGTTCACGGTCAGCGTCGCCGCTAACGGCGACGTCACCCTCGACCAGCAACGGGCCGTGGTGCATCCCGACCCAACCAATCCGGATGATTCGACGAGCCTGACCTCGGACAATCTGGTGACCCTGACCGCGACCAAGACCGACAAGGACGGTGACAGCGCCCAGGCGACCCTCAACATCGGGCAAAACCTGGTGTTCAAGGATGACGGACCGAGCATCAGCACCACTGGCACGGAACCAACACTGACGGTCGACGAAACGGTGCTGGCCACCAACGACACCCAGAGCTTCGCGGCTAACTTCACCTCGGCGTTCGGCGCCGACGGTGCGGGCACGCTGACCTACGCACTGGGCGTGGTAGCGGGCGGCTCCGGGCTGACGGATACGGCGACCGGTGAGGCAGTCAATCTGTCGCTCAACGGCACAGTAGTCGAAGGCCGCACAGCCACTACCAACCTGCTGGTGTTCACGGTCAGCGTCGCCGCCAATGGTGACGTCACCCTCGACCAGCAACGGGCCGTGGTGCATCCCGACCCGACCAATCCGGATGATTCGACGAGCCTGACCTCGGACGATCTGGTAACCCTGACCGCAACCAAAACCGACAAGGATGGCGATAGCGCCCATGCGACGCTCAACATCGGGCAGAACCTGGTGTTCAAGGATGACGGGCCGAGCATCAGCACCACCGGCACCGAGCCAACACTGACGGTCGACGAAACGGTGCTGGCCACCAACGACACCCAGAGCTTCGCAGCGAACTTCAGCTCGGCGTTTGGCGCCGACGGTGCAGGCACGCTGACCTATGCGCTGGGTGTGGTGGCGGGTGCCTCCGGGCTGACGGACACGGCCACCGGTGAAGCAGTCAACCTGTCGCTCAACGGCGCCGTGGTCGAAGGCCGTACAGCCACCACCAACCTGCTGGTGTTCACGGTCAGCGTCGCCGCCAACGGTGACGTCACCCTTGACCAACAACGGGCCGTAGTGCATCCCGATCCAACCAATCCGGATGATTCGACAAGTCTGTCGGCGGACAACCTGGTGACCCTGACCGCAACCATCACCGACAAGGATGGCGACAGCGCTCATGCCACGCTGAACATTGGACAGAACCTGGTATTCAAGGATGACGGCCCCAGCATCAGCACCACCGGCACCGAACCGACCCTGACGGTCGACGAAACGGTGCTGGCGACCAACGATACCCAGAGCTTTACCGCTAACTTCACCTCGGCGTTTGGCGCCGACGGTGCGGGCACGCTGACCTATGCGCTGGGCGTGGTGGCGGGAGGCTCCGGGCTGACGGATACGGCCACCGGTGAGGCAGTCAACCTGTCGCTCAACGGTGCAGTGGTCGAAGGCCGCAC
Source organism: Pseudomonas sp. GM18 (assembly GCF_000282195.1). Taxonomy (GTDB): domain Bacteria; phylum Pseudomonadota; class Gammaproteobacteria; order Pseudomonadales; family Pseudomonadaceae; genus Aquipseudomonas. The sequence continues at coordinate 5,005 of NZ_AKJT01000081.1, read as the reverse complement.
AGCCACGACCAACCTGCTGGTGTTCACCGTCAGCGTCGCCGCCAATGGCGACGTCACCCTCGACCAACAACGGGCCGTGGTGCATCCCGATCCAACCAATCCGGATGATTCGAAGACGCTGACCTCGGACAATCTGGTGACCCTGACGGCAACCATCACCGACAAGGATGGCGACAGCGCCCATGCCACGCTCAACATCGGCCAGAACCTGGTGTTCAAGGACGATGGGCCAAGCATCAGCACTACCGGTACGGAACCGACCCTGACGGTCGACGAAACGGTGCTGGCGACCAACGACACCCAGAGCTTCGCGGCCAACTTCACCTCGGCGTTTGGCGCTGACGGTGCGGGTACGCTGACCTATGCGCTGGGCGTGGTGGCGGGAGGCTCCGGGCTGACGGATACGGCCACCGGTGAGGCAGTCAACCTGTCACTCAACGGCGCCGTGGTCGAAGGCCGCACAGCCACGACCAACCTGCTGGTGTTCACCGTCAGCGTCGCCGCTAATGGCGATGTCACCCTTGACCAACAACGGGCCGTAGTGCATCCAGATCCAAACAATCCGGATGATTCGACGAGTCTGTCGGCGGACAACCTGGTGACCCTGACCGCAACCATCACCGACAAGGATGGCGACAGTGCCCATGCGACGCTCAACATCGGGCAGAACCTGGTATTCAAGGATGACGGACCCAGCATCAGCACTACCGGCACGGAGCCAACGCTGACGGTCGATGAAACGGTGCTGGCGACCAACGACACCGAGAGCTTCGCGGCTAACTTCACCTCGGCGTTTGGCGCTGACGGTGCGGGTACGCTGACCTATGCGCTGGGCGTGGTGGCCGGTGCCTCCGGGCTGACGGACACAGCCACCGGTGAGGCCGTCAACCTGTCGCTCAACGGCGGTGTGGTGCAAGGCCGCACGGCCACCACCAACCTGCTGGTGTTCACCGTCAGTGTGGCCGCTAATGGCGACGTCACCCTTGACCAACAACGGGCCGTAGTGCATCCAGATCCAAACAATCCGGATGATTCGACGAGTCTGTCGGCGGACAATCTGGTGACCCTGACGGCGACCAAGACCGACAAGGATGGCGACAGCGCCCATGCCACCCTCAACATCGGGCAAAACCTGGTGTTCGAGGACGATGGTCCATCACTCGCGTTTGGCAACCTGATCGGAACCGGCAGCATCCTTCCACAACAAGGATACTGGGATCATTCAACCGGAGCCGACGGACTGGGTGCAACCGGTCTGGATATTTCGTTGGTGAATAACCAATTCACCCTCGTCAGGCCAGACAACACGACCACGACCGGGACCGGTACGCTCACCGAGCAATCACCCTCACCGGACGTCAACGGCGCGTTCCACTTCGCAGGGACTCTGACCGGCGATTTCGACAACAACGCCGCCACCGCGAATACCACCGTTGACTACACGCTGACCGCCTTTGCCGATGGCACCTATGCCCTGGACCTGGTGCAAGGCTTCAGTTCCGAGATCGTGCTCAGCAGTGCCGACGGCTCGCTCAGTGCCGGCGGCCCGGATCCGGTGCGCACCTTGTTAATCCCGCCGCAGAATCCGCCGACTATTCCTTCGCCATCTGAGGAGATTGTGTTCTTTTCCGCGAAGGCAACGGCGTCGACTGCGGACATCCTGACCGGTATCGGGCTTGGAGCCCCCGACCCCACCGAAGCCCAGCTACAGACCAACCCCCTGCCGTCGTACATCGACCCCAGGGCCATGAACGTCAGCACGGCCGGCATCGGTATCGCCAATAACCTGTTCCAGGGAGACAACCTGGCGGCCATCAGCAATGCCGATGAAAGTTTCGTGATCAACCCGGAAAGCCTGCTGACGAGCATGAAGGTCTTCATCGACAACTCCGTGGGGGGGTACAACACGGCGACCGAGGACCTGTACTACAGGGCCTACTATGACGATGGCACGTTCTCGAACCTGATCGAGGTGAACTCCCTGACGCCGGAGGCTGGCGGACAGGTGTCCTTCCTTATTCAGCAGCAGGGCACGAAGCTGATCGACGCTGTTCAGCTCACGATGGGCCGAGGCGAGATCAAGATCCCGGTCATCCAGTTCACTCATGAGACCGAGAGCCTGGCCAGCGATGTCAAGCTGGCGTTCAACGCGACGCTGACGGACAAGGATGGCGACTCGGCGACGAGTACGTTCGACGCCAACCTGTTCGCCAACGACTTGGGCACCACCTTCGACTTCACGCTGGTGGGCACAAGCGGTGAGCGGGATGCCTTCAACGTCGACTTGTCATTCACCCAGAACAAGTACCAGGTCACCGGCTTCGATGCGAACGCAGGGCTGCGAGACACGCTGGTGCTCAATGGCGACCAGAGCGCCGTTGTCCAGTCGATCGACAATAGCGGCGCGGACAGCATCGTGACGGTAGCCGAAACGGGCGGACAAATCACGACCATCACCTTGGTTGGGGTCGATCTGCTGAGTAGTGACATTGTTCATGGCAGCGCCTGAGGCAGCGCGTGCGTGAAAGGATGCGAGGGTGGTGGAAACCACCCTCGCATTTTTTTGCAGTTCTGATATGAGCTCCGCACTGATCGTAAACGGCATGTCCCAAACGGAATATGCGGCGCCGCGCTTTCGCGTCCTCATCCCGTTTCCCCCTCCCAAGTAGTCTGAAACTCCCACCCCGTCTGGGAGTATCGGTCGATGCGCAGTACCCCGGCACCTTGCCATAGTTGCGCGAAGATCAACGGTCCAACGGTCAGGCCTCGATGACCGCAACTACCCAGGAAAAGTCATGACTATTAGCACTCTGAGCGTCGTGTCCACCGGCGTGGACGTTACGCTGGACGAAACGACCGGGTTGCAGAACGCCACCGCCACGCCAGGCGCTGCGGAAGACGCTAACGACAACGACACGGCGACACCCCTGCCCTCGGCCTTCTCTACCCGTTTGACCGCCCTTGGGGCAGGTACCGCAATGGATGCGGCCTTGAGTGGTTATACCGGTGCCGTGGGCAACGCCGGCAGCGATGCGTTCACCATCAGCGGCGCAACAAGCGCTACCGATGTCAGCTTCGTCGGCAGCAATGGCGCGCCACTCAATGGCGTGGACAGCGGACTGGATACCCTCGATGGCACCAGCATCCTTCTCTATACCGATACGGTGAACAACAATATCCTTGTGGGCCGAGCTGGGGCAGGTGGCGCGATCGTGTTCGCTGCCTATATTGAAGAAACCGGATCGCCAGTCACGGGCGGCAAAATCTGGACCGTGGAGTACCAACCGCTCAGCAATCCAGACGCTACGAACCCCGATGATCCGGTCGATCTGACGGATAAGGTTTTCATCGGAGCCAGTCAGAACCTGGAGTTCAGCCTCCAGAATGCGCCTTCCGGTCAGAACCTCTTTCTGATGTTCACGACAGCGACCCCGGCAACTGAAACGGTCAATGGTGTCGTGCGGATCACGGATCCCGCCATCATTGCCACTGGCAAGCTACCGGCGAATCAGTCCGGGGTTGACCCCAACAGCACGGCCGACGACATCAATATAACGACTGGCGACACGATCAATACCAGCCAGGCGGGCGGGCCGACCACCTTCGGCACCAACAACCAGATGATTACGGAACAGGAAGGCATTCGTTTTTCGTTCGTCTCGGGTGCCAGGCAGAATGTGACCATTCCCAACCTGGATCAGAATGAAGCCGATCTTGAGTCCAACATCGATTTTACCGGCGTCGTCAATGTGAAGACGGTCAGTTTCGACGTCGTGCAGTTGCAAAGCGGCAAGAGTGCTGTCGTAAAAATCAGCGCATTCAGCACCGCCGTTGAATCTGGCACGCAATTCATCGACGGATATGCGAATGATACGAAGGTTGACATCGTCAGTGTTCGCGTCATCAACCTCAGCACCGGGCAAGTGATCGAGAATTCAAACGGACCGGAGAATGATCCGGCCATTACCATCAGCTTTGCGGCCGGGGTTGCAACCCTCACCGGCATTAAAGCCGGCTATCAGATTGAATACACCACAACGCTGGATCACAACCGAGTGCTCATCGAGAACGGGGCGGCCCTCGACGCCAAGGGCAATACCCACGCCGATTTTGATATCGACGGCCTTCACCTGCTCCAAGCCTCTATTACGAAAGCCGAAGTCGGCTCCCAGATGATCTTCGAAGACGACGGGCCGGCAGCGGCCGGGACCGCCGTAACGGGTACCGTCGACGAGGACGGCCTGACCAATGGCATTGCCGGTGGTGTGGGCGACGTGGCTGGCGAGGCGACCACGGCCACCGGCAGCGTGACCGGCATCTTCCAGTCAGGCGTCGACACGCCGCTGACCTATGCCTTGTCGAGTGACACCAGCGGCTTGGCGGCGCTGAGCTCGGGTGGAGTGGCGCTGGTGTACAGCGTCTTGGGTAACACGCTCACCGCCAAGGCCGGTACGACCGACGTGTTCACCTTCAGCCTCACCGCAGCGGGTGCCTACACCTTTACGCTGCTCAAGCCGCTGGATCACGCGGCAGGCAACGACGAGAACGACATCACCATCAACCTGGGCTCGCTGCTGCAAGCCACCGACAAGGACGGTGACACGGTGACGGCCGCGGCCGAGAAGTTGGTCATTACCGTCGACGACGACACGCCGACGGCGACCGGGACCGCCGTGACGGGTACCGTTGACGAGGACGGCCTGGCCAATGGCATTGCCGGTGGTGTGGGCGACGTGGCTGGCGAGGCGACCACGGCCACCGGCAGCGTGACTGGCATCTTCCAGTCCGGCGCCGATACGCCGCTGACCTATGCCTTGTCGAGTGACACCAGCGGCTTGCCGGCGCTGAGCTCTGGCGGGGTGGCGCTTGTATACAGCGTCGTGGGCAACACGCTCACCGCCACGGCCGGCGCGACCGACGTGTTTACCTTCAGCCTCACCGCAGCGGGTGCCTACACCTTCACGCTGCTCAAGCCGCTGGATCACGCGGCAGGCAACAACGAGAA
>NZ_AKJT01000080.1 GCF_000282195.1 Pseudomonas sp. GM18 | reverse complement strand
GTAAAATCAGGCTCCGCGTTTTTTCAGGTAGAACGTGTGCGCCGGATTACGACCGCTTCGCGGCCGAACGCAGCCTCGCAGGCTCGGCAGCTGCTACGTACGGTGTTGGGCCTCAGTCCGTCAGGCGCATGAATGCTTCGCCATAACCCACCGTCGTGCCACAAGGCACCAGCACCGCCGTCACCCGCCCGGCCCTTTGGCTGCGCACCGGCAGCAGCAAGTCGCCGACTTGCAGCAGGGCAATCAGCTGCCCTTGCTCCACCCGACTGCCGACCGATGCCAGCACGTCGCTCTGCTCGGGGTGCGTCAGCAGCAAGCGGCCCAGGCCTGGGGTCTTCAATAGCGGTTCATCGGTTGCGTTTGCTGCCTCTGGCACCGCGACTCGAGCCGGTACGGCAACTTCGTCGGCACTGCGCTTGAGCACCAGGTGCAGCCCCGGACGACGTATTTCCGCGCCAGCCAGGTGGGTCTCCTTGAGCCACACCGCCAACTGACGGATTTCCTGATTTGTCATGTTCGAATGTCCTTAACGCGAGGCCAGCCCGTGAAGCTCGACCAAGCGGCGAACCTCCTCGAGATAGCGCTGATTGTCTTCCAGAGCCGCGACGGCTTCGCTGTAGCTGCACTCGATAAACCGCACCTTGCTGCCTATCGGTGCCTGGCCCAGGCGCCACAGGTCGGCCTCGATCACTGTGCCGAATTTCGGATAACCGCCACTGGGTTGCGCGTCGCGCATCTGGATGATCGGTTGCCCACCGTGGGGCACCTGAATCACCCCGGGAACGATGCCGTGGGAACGGATTTCCATGGCGGCCTTGGGCAAGATTGGCGCACCTTCGAGCCGGTAGCCGTAACGGTTACTCTGGGTGGTGACCTTCCACTCGCCAGCCCAGAATGCCGCACGGGAATCCTCCAGAAAGCACTCATACTCAGCCGCTGGCAGTACGCGCATGGCTGGCAGCCCATCGCGTTGCAATGGCAACGCCCGGCTCGGCGACACGACCCCGAAATCAGTGGGCAGCGCACTCATTCCCGGACGCAGCGCTGCGAGTCGGTCGCCCTGCTGCAGGGCTCGTCCCTGCAAGCCACCGAACTCACCGCGCAATTGAGTGCTGCGCGAGCCAAGCACTTGCGGCACATCGATTCCGCCGGCCAGGCACAGATAGGCGCGACTGCCGGAGGTCGGATAGCCAAGGCTGAGCACCTGGCCCTCCCTGGCCTGCGCCACCCAGAACGGCGGTAGTGCCTGACCGTCGAGGGAGGCTTCGCAGGCGGCGCCGGTCACCGCGAAAGCACAGTCCTGAACAAACCGCACCTCGAACGGAAACAGCGGAATCTCGATCGCCGCCGCGTCCTCGGGATTGCCCAACAACTGGTTGCCCAACGCCAGCGCCAGATGGTCCATCGCGCCGGAGGTTCCCACCCCGTAACCGAGGCTACCGAAGCGGCCGAAGTCCTGCACGGTGGCCAGGGCGGTGGTCGATAAAATCTCGATCATCGAATGATCCTCTCGATGCGCAAGCGCAACATATCGCCCGGCCGCAGCATGGCCGGCGGGTTTTGGGTCGGGTCAAAAAATGACATTTCGGTGCGGCCGATGGTGTTCCAGCCGCTGGGACCGGCCGATGCCGAAACACCGGTCTGCACCCCACCGATCGACACCGAGCCGGCGGCAATACTGATCACCGGCACCTGCCGCCGCGGCGTGGCCAGACGCGGGTCCATGCCGCCGAGGTAGCAGTAACCGGGATGGCTGCCCAAGGCGTACACCGGATACAACGGTTCGCAATGCAGGTTGGCGATGGTGTCGATATCCAGTCCGGTGTGCGCCACCACATCAGCCATGTGCGGACCGAACTCGCCGCCATACACCACCGGTAACTCGACAATGCGCCCTTCAAGCGGCAGCGGTTGACACTGCTCCCAGGCCTCAAGCAATCGCTCGCACAATCCGTTGAGGTCGCGCGGCGGCTTGATGAAGGTCAGCATCAGGTTGTTCATACCGGGCACCGCTTCGTGTATGTCGGCCCATTGCCCAGCCTGCAAAGCCAGGCTCCAAATGCGTTGTTGCGGCGCCAGATCCAGCTCGCCGGGGGCTTCGAACAGCAAAGCCGTGGACCCCAGCAGGCTGATGTGCGGACGCAGCGATACAGAAGCAGTACTCATGTCGGACTCCGTTGTTGCAGCCAGCGCTCCAGGTGGTGAATGTCCACGCCGCCGCTGCAGAACGCCGGGTCGTCGAGAATGTCGCGGTGCAGCGGGATATTGGTCGAGATGCCTTCCACGTACATTTCACTCAGGGCCAGGCGCATCCGGGCCATGGCCTCATCGCGTGTCGCGCCGTGGGTGATGACCTTGGCCACCATCGAGTCGTAGTAAGGCGGCACCCGATAGCCGGAGGTGACATGAGAGTCGACCCGCACACCAAAGCCCCCGGGGACTTCCCAGCGCTGAATCAGCCCCGGGGTCGGCATGAACGAGATCGGGTCTTCGGCGTTGATCCGGCATTCCAGCGAGTGCCCGTTGAGCTGCACGTCTTGTTGACGCAGTTCAAGCACTTCACCTCGGGCCATGCGCAGTTGCTGCTGGACGATGTCGATGCCGGTGGTCATCTCCGTCACCGGGTGTTCGACTTGCAGCCGGGTGTTCATCTCGATGAAGAAGAACTCACCGTCCTCATACAGAAACTCGAAGGTGCCGACGCCGCGATAGCCGATCTGTCGGCAAGCGGCGGCACAGCGTTCACCGACTTTGGCAATCAGCTCGGGATCAATGCCAGGTGCCGGCGCTTCTTCAAGCACCTTTTGATGCCTGCGTTGCAAGGAGCAATCGCGGCAACCCAGCCAGATCGCATGGCCATGGGCATCGCACAACACCTGGATTTCCACGTGCCGCGGATGACCGAGAAACTTCTCGATGTAGAGTTCCGGATTACCAAAGGCCAGCCGTGCTTCTTCACGGGTCAGCGCGATGGCATCGAGCAGTTCGCCCTCTTCCTTCACCACGCGCATGCCGCGACCACCGCCGCCGCCAGCGGCCTTGACGATCACCGGATAACCGATTTCACGTGCGATGGCCTGGATACTTTCATCGTCGCTGGGCATTACCGAGTCCGGACCCGGCACGCACGGTACGCCGGCTTCGCGCATCGCCCGTTTGGCAGCGACCTTGTCGCCCATGGTGCGAATGCATTCGGCGCTCGGCCCGATAAAGGTCAGGCCGGCGGCTTCGATGCGTTCGGCAAACCCGGCATTCTCCGAGAGAAAGCCATAACCCGGATGAATCGCCTGAGCGCCGCTGACCTTGGCCGCGAACAGCAGCGCCGCCTGGTTCAGATAACTCCGGCCGGGAGACGCCGGCCCGATGCACAGGGCCTGATCGGCGTTTTGCACGTACTGGGCGTGGCGATCGGCCTCGGAGTGCACGACCACGGTCTGCAACCCCAGGCCACGGCAGGCACGCTGAATGCGCAGGGCGATTTCGCCACGGTTGGCGATCAGCACTTTGTCGAACATTGAATTCACCTGAAAGAGGATGGGCTTGGGATCAGTCGAGACGGAACAGCAACTGACCGGCTTCGACTTCGGCGCCACTCTGGGCGAGGATCGCGGCGATCCGTCCGGCAGCTTTGGCCTTGACCGGGTGGAACATTTTCATCGCCTCGATGACCGCCAGGGTCTGCCCGGCTTCGACCTGCTCGCCGACCGTGACAAACGGTGCTTCCCCTGCGGCAGGCGTCAGATGCAACACGCCGTACAGGCTGGCCTTGACCTCGATGGCCTGCACCGTCGGGGTATCTGCCGTGGATGGCGGCGGTGCCGATACCGGCAATGGCCCGGTCAACGGCTCTGCGGTCAAAACCTTTCCGGCCTGCTTGAAAAGACGAACTGTACTGTCACCTTCGGTCAGACTCAGTTCGAGCAGATCGGATTCGGCGAGCAAATCGATCAACCCCTTGATGCGTTCTGAATCCATGCGTGGGCCCCTGCCTGTCGAGCTGTCTTAAGTGGATGGGGTCAATGTAGCGAGCCCGCCGAACGACGACCAAGACGCTTTGGCTTTGGGGTGATAAGCCGTCCTTATGACCACTCAGATCAGGCTGCCGCGCATCTCGGCGACCAGTTCCAGCAGGATCGCCTTGACCGCTTGGGCCGGCACCGACAGCGGCAAGTGACCGGACAGACACAGCGCCAGTGGCGCCTCGACCTCGGGCTCGACAATGCGACACATGTGCATCGAGGTGGCGGCGACCATCACCCGCGCCGAGGACTCGGGCAGGATCGTCGAACCGAAGTGCTCGGCGACCGCAGCGGTCAGGGTGATCGAAGATTCGATTTCAGCCACCACCCGCGCACTCAGGCCGATGCACAGGAAGGCTTCATCCACCAGTCGACGCATGACGTTGTAGGGACGCGGCAGGAGCATGTCCATGTCCGCCAGGTCGGCCAGAGGGATCTCATCAAGAGCGCTGACAGCAGGGTCGGCACTCACCAGATAGAGGTGCTCGCGCAGCAGCGAGACGAAGCTCAAGCCATGGACTTCACGCCCGCCATAAAGCACGGCCATGTCCATCCGGCCATTCATGATCAACTCGCTCAAGGTGGTGCCGAAGTTTTCATTGAGGTACAGCAGAATGCCCGGATGACGCTCGCGCACCCTGCGCAACAGCGGCAGGGACAGCGTCGATGCAGCGGTGCCTGGCGCCAGCCCGACCGACACTTGCCCGGACAAGGCCTGCCCCGTGGCGTTGATGTCGCTCTGAGCTTGTTCGCACTGGCGCAGAATGATTTGCGCGTGCCCATAGAGCACCTTCCCCGCCTCGGTCGGGGTGACGCCGCGTTTGGTGCGGATCAGCAATTGTTGCTGCAACTCCGCCTCCAGCGTGGCCAGTTGCTGACTGAGTGCCGGTTGGGCGACATGCAGCACATCGGCGGCCTGGGTCATGCTGCCGATATCGACGAGTTTCACGAAATACTTCAAACGACGCAGGTTCACGGTGGCGATGCTCTTGCTCAACAAAGGGGGGCTGCCCACAAGCTTTAGCAAGAGCCAGGCCAGCCCCGAACATTGCACACGTGGTGAACGGCAAGGCTCAACCATAAGCCTTTGCTATGGCTTGATCGTTGCTGCCGGCGTTGATACCCGCCACGGGCATACAGGCCTGGGCGCACCGTATTAGTGCAAGCACTGTTCAGTTCCAGCCATAAGCGATGCCTATCCGACCAGAACGATCTCGTCTTATGGCGGCCCGGGCAGCGACTCGTACTGTAGGGCCTCGTCAACGTCATCAACGAGGAACGACACGTGACCGCCTCCCGCATCGCCGCCCGTGTGCAACGTATCAAACCATCGCCCAGCAGCGCCGCATCCGACCGTGCGAACGAACTGCGCCGGCAAGGCAAGTCCATCATCAATCTGGTCGTCGGCGAGCCGGACTTCGATACCCCGGTGCACATTCGGCAAGCGGCCAGCGCCGCCATCGAACGCGGCGAAACCCGTTACACGCAAAATGCCGGCACCCCGGAGCTGCGCCAGGCCATCGTCGCCAAGCTGGCCCGAGAAAACGGCCTGACCTACGGTGCGAATCAGATCCTGGTCACCAGCGGTGCGAAGAGCGCGATCTTCAATGCCTTCGCCGCCACCCTCGGCGTGGGCGATGAAGTGTTGATTCCGGCGCCATACTGGGTGTCGTACCCCGACATGGTGCTGGCCTGCGAAGGTGAACCCGTCACCCTCGCCTGCCCGGAAGAACACGCCTTCAAGCTGACCCCGGCGCAACTGCGCGGCGCGATCACCGAACGCACTCGCTGGCTGCTGCTCAACTCGCCCAGCAACCCGACCGGCGCCAGCTACAGCGCCGCCGAACTGCGCGCCCTGGCCGATGTGCTGTTGGATTATCCGCAGGTGTTGCTGATGACCGACGACATCTACGAGCACATCCGCTACCAAGGACTGGACAACCCGCACATCCTCGCCATCGAACCTGCGTTGACCGAGCGCACCCTGGTGGTCAACGGCGTGTCCAAGACTTATGCCATGACTGGCTGGCGTATCGGCTACGCCGCAGGCCCGGCCGACCTGATCGCTGCCATGGCGACCCTGCAATCGCAATCGACCAGCAATGCCTGTTCGGTCAGCCAGGCCGCCGCTGTCGAAGCGCTCAATGGCGACCAAGCGTTCGTCAAGGAAAGCGTGGCGGTCTATCAGCAACGCCGGGATCGCTGCCTGGAACTGCTCAACGCCATTGACGGCTTGAGTTGCCGCAAGCCCGACGGGGCGTTCTACCTCTATGTGAACTGCTCAGGTTTGCTCGGTAGAACCACGGCCCAGGGCAAGCAGCTGGACAGCGACTACGACGTGGTCATGTACCTGCTGGAAAGCCAGGGTGTGGCCGTGGTGGCAGGCACCGCATATGGCCTGGCGCCGTTCTTCCGGATGTCGATTGCCACCGACATCAAGACTCTCAATGAAGGTTGCTCGCGCATTGCTGCTGCCGTTGCGGCGTTGAGCTGAGGACCGATGATGGCCGTGGCGACCCACCCTCCCCTGAGTTTCAAACAGGCCTTGCTGGCGATGCTGGGCATCTCGCTGGTGTTGATGCTCTCGGCACTCGACCAGACGGTGATCGGCAATGCCTTGCCAAGCATCGTCGCCGAACTCAAGGGCTTTGAACTTTACGCGTGGGTCGCCACGGGCTACATGCTGGCGTCTATCGTCACCATCCCGATCTTTGGCCGACTGGGGGATTACTACGGGCGCAAGCCCTTCGTGATCGCCGCCACCCTCATCTTCACCCTCGCGTCATTGGCCTGCGCACTGGCCAGTGACATGCTGTTGCTGGTGATTGGTCGCGCCTTGCAGGGTGTCGGTGGCGGCATGCTGATCGGCACCGCATTCGCCTGCATTCCGGAACTGTTTCCCGACACCAAACAACGCCTGCGCTGGCAGATGCTGCTCAGCGCCCTGTTCAGTGTGGTCAACGCCATCGGCCCCGGGCTGGGTGGCTACCTGACGGGGGCGTTTGGCTGGCGCTCGGTGTTCTATCTCAATCTGCCGCTGGGTTGCCTGGCGCTGTTTTTTGCCTGGCGCTACCTGCCTTATTACCGCCCGCAGCAACTGACAAAGATCAGCCTCGATTGGCCGGGCGCGCTGCTGATCGCCCTGGCATTGGGCAGTCTGCAGTTGTTCGTCGAATGGCTGGGGCATTCCAGCCTGATGTTGAGTGCTGCGCTGGGGTTGATCTGCGTGGCGGCGACTGTCGCGCTGTGCGTTTGGGAACAGCGCTGCACGCATGCATTGCTGCCCTCGGCATTGCTGCGGCTACCGAGCATGCGCCTGCTGTTTCTGCTGTCGATGGCGGCCGGCGCGATCATGTTTTCGCTGCTGTTCTATCTGCCGCTGTTGCTGCAAGGCAGCTATGGCTACTCGCCGCAAGATGCCGGCCTGTTGATTACACCACTGGCGCTGAGTATCACCCTGGGGGCGATCGTCAACAGCCGCATCGTGACCCGTTTGCGTAATCCAAACCTGTTACCGCTGTGCGGTTTTGTGGCGCTGCTGCTGGCATGTTTCTGCCTGGCCCTCGCCGGACGTAGCGCCTCCTTCAATGTGTTGCTCGGCTTAATCCTGCTGGCGGGTCTTGGCTTGGGATTCATCCTGCTGAATCTGACAGTCTTCACTCAAACTCTCGCCGAGCGCCAGTTCCTCGGGATCGCCACCGCGCTGACCCAATCGCTGCGCCTGGTGGGCGGATTGCTCGGAACCGCGTCGATGGGCGTGCTGGTCAACCTGCTTTACAGCGCCAACCTGCAACGACTTTTTATCGCCCAAGGGCACGCCGACGGACTGGCGTTGTACGCCGACCCGCAGATCCTTTTGCACCCCGACGCCGCACTGCTCGAACACCCACAATGGCTGAACCTGGCCCGCGATGCACTGGCCCAGTCGGTGGGCGTCGGCCTGCTGCTCTGCGCCGGCATCGGCGTGCTCGCACTGTTCATCCTGTACCGCTTGCCGCCCGTGAGACTGAACGTCTTGCCGGCCACCGCTGCTCCTGAAAAACAATAAAAACCTTTACTGCCGCTTTTGACTGCCTCTCACAACATTCGACAACTCATGGGGATGACTCCGATGGAGCTTTTCAATCGCGCACCTAAAGTAGTGGCCGGCATTTGCGGCCTGATCATCGCTCAACAGGGTTACGCCGCAGGCCTGGTAGAAGACAGCAAGCTCAGCGTGCTGGCCCGCAACTTTTTCAGTAATGCCGACAACCGCAGCGGCGCCGCCGACCCCAACTACACCCAGGAATGGGGCCAGGGTTTCATCGCCAACTTTCAGTCCGGCTACACCCAGGGCACGGTCGGTTTCGGCGTGGACGCCATTGGCATGTACGGTATCCGGCTGGACTCCGGCAAGGGCCGGCACTACAACCCCGAAAGCAAAAACTTCAACGGCAACATCTTTCCGACCGACAGCGACGGGCGTGCCGTGGATGAGTTCGGCAGCCTGGGCCTGACGGCCAAGGCGAAGTTCTCCAACACTGAACTGAAATACGGCACGCTGGTCCCGATGTTGCCGGTGGTAATGTCCACCGACCGCATGCTGCAACAAACCTTCAATGGCGGGCAGATCCAGTCCAAGGATCTGGAGAACTTCACCTTCACCCTCGGCCAGCTGGAGCATGTCAAAGGTCGCGGCTCAAGCAACCAGATGGGCATGTCCATTCCCGGTGCAAACAACGCGCAGACGGGCGAGTTCGTCAACAAGTTCTATTACGGTGGCGTGGACTACAAAGCGACCAAAGACCTGACCTTGCAGTACTACTACGGCAATCTGCAGGACTTCTACAAACAGAACTTTCTGGGCCTCAAATACGATTGGCAGGTCGGCCCCGGCACCCTGCGCACCGACCTGCGTCACTTCGACAACCGCTCCGATGGCGCCAACGGTCATGACCCCGACTTCTACACGTTTGGCTACTACGGCGACGGCGTCACCAAAGGCAAAGTCGACAGTCGCCTGAGCAGCGCGCAGTTCACCTACCTGGTGAACGGCCACACCATCGCCGCCGGCCTGCAGCAAGTCAGCGGCGACAGCGACGCGGTCTGGCTGAACCAGGGTGACGGCTCCACCGCCTATTTCATGACGGAGTCGATGATCGGCAAGTTCCAGCGCGCCGGCGAAACCACCTGGCAGGTTCGCTACGGCTATGACTTCGCCAAGGTCGGGGTTCCGGGTTTGAGTTTCATGGGCATGTACGAAAGCGGTTCGAACATCCGTACTCCCACGGGCGACAAAAGCGAATGGGAGCGCAACCTGACCGTGAGTTATGTGGTCCAGCAAGGGCCGCTCAAAGATCTGAGCATTGCCCTGCGCCACGCTTCGTTGCGCACTGAAGTGTCCACGCAACGGGACAGTGATGAGCATCGAGTGATCATCAGCTACCCGCTGAACATTCTGTAAGAGCCTACACACTGGGTGATACGCATCGTCACCCAGTGTGCCGTTGTAGATGACAGAGGCAAGACTAGTTCAAAGTAACCGTGCATCCACCGGATCAGAAGGACAGTGTACGACTTGATCAACTAAGTAACGATATTGGCTAAAGAATGGACGCTCGCGCTCGCGGGATCAAATTGCCATCCATTGCCTCTCCGAACCTTGAGTGTCACCCTGCGGCCGTTCATCAAGGATCAGAACAAGGAATCAAGGATTGAGTGGCTACGTACCCAACCCGCCTAAAAACTACCGCTACGCAGAAGCCAAGCCCGTCGACCTCCACGCCGAACGCTGGGCCGAGTACGAAAAACACGGCAAAGAGCCCGCACCCACGCCACCAAAAGTAGGTATCGCCTTACGCATCGGTGTGTTCTTCGATGGTACGGGTAACAATGCTAATAACGCCGCAGCTGGGCTGCTATGTGGTGCCCATCATCCCATCGCACCCAATGACATTGATGCCAGTTGCAAACCGTTCATGAGTGATCCGGACAGCAGTTATGGCAACGACGTCAGCAATGTGAAAAAGCTCAGCGACCTGTATGAAGCCGTTCCAGAGGCCGAAGGGGAAGGCCTACAAAAACGGGCCTCCCGCGTTGTGTATGTCGAGGGCATCGGCACCCGCTCCGGTGAAAAAGACAGTACATTGGGCGCCGGCACCGGGCGCGGGGAGACGGGCGTTGCAGGACGAGTCGAGTCCTCGCTCGCACTAATCAAACAGCGTATCAATGAAGTCTTACTCGATAACCCTGATAGTGAAATCACCTCACTGACTTTCGATACATTCGGCTTCAGCCGTGGCGCAGCAGCCGCTCGGCATTTCGCCAACGAAATCGTCCGCACTAGTCGGGGCCCCCTTGGCGACGTCCTACGAAGCCTCCCCAAGGCCTTCAGCTCCAACTTTATCGACCAATATAAAAACGATATAAACATGGGCTTCATCGGCTTGTTCGATACCGTGCCATCGATTGCCGGCTGGTCCAATTTGGGGAACATCAAAAGTCCCGTTGCAACGGGCATTAAGCTCTACCTTGACCGTCGTTTTTTCACTGACGTCGTCCAACTGGTCGCACGTGACGAGTGCCGAGCCAACTTTGCCCTCAGTCGCATCAAACCCGATCACTTGGAAATTACCCTGCCGGGCGTGCATTCCGACATCGGCGGCGGCTACCTCGAAGAAGCCCGGGAGTGTGTACTCGTCTGCCCCATGCAAACACTCGTAGTGCCCCTGAATACAGATGTCGTCACCACATCCATTTACCGCGATGCGGTGAATGTGAGAAGCCAGTGGTTGGCCAACGGCTGGCCTGCGGAGATACTGAATATCGTCACCCCCGATGCGCTCCTGATTCCAAACAACCCGCAAGATCGGCTCAGCCCAAGCGTCAAACGCGTGTATGCCGCCGTGCAGCTCAAACGCCCTGTGAGCGGACAACTGTCCAGGGTGTACCTGAGAGTGATGCACCACCTGGCGAAAGAAAAAGGCGTTCGGTTCAACGACATTCCCGACACGCCAGATCTGGCCGTCCCCTCCGAGCTTCAGACTCTGTGCGACCGATTTGTGGCGGGTGACTACAGCACCACGTCGCAAGAAGAACAACTGCTGAAACTGAAGTACATTCACACGTCCGCCAACTGGAACCACCCCCTTGGCCGTAGGGATGGCAATGGCATTAACGCCGTGTACATCAATGCCCCCACGGCGGATGCAATCCGCGTGCAACATCCTCACGTACCTGACTGGACACTTTGGTAATGAAAGTACTCGTGACCCTGCTGTGCACGTTGTTCATGGCTGGCTGTCAGTCAGCCGAATCGCTGTCAGCCAATAACGACCCCAAATCCCAGTGGTGGGAGCTCGCGTTCACCGAACCCTACTATATGAAGGCGTGGGTCGAGGACAGCGCCGTAGAAGACATCAACGGCAAGCTGTTTCAGCACACCGGTGGCGGCACAGCCGCAGGCGGGGAGCCAGAAAACGGTAAAGAGTCCGCACGAGGTTGGCATGCCGTTGGCAGCGCTGCAAAAGCAGTGGTCGGCGCCGACCTCCCCAAACGCATTTACGTGCGCTGGCAATCCATCGTAGAACCCCAGACCTATCACGTTTGGTTGGACATACCTGATCAAGCCAGAGAACTCATGCGGTCATCGACCAATCAACGATGTCCTGCATCCCCTGAACAAGAATCGCGGTATATGGCATCAATTTACCTGGGGCTAGCCCCAGGTGGTGTCGTACAAGTGTGGGTGAGAAACGCCTGCCACCAACCAATCAAAGTAGCTCGTGCTCAGGCGGAAGTTGAGCCGTTGGGGCCAAGTCAGGGCAAAAATGAAGGGCGATACGCTTACCCTATCAGTGAAAACTCCAAGCGCTACATCGAGAAATATGGAATACCGTACGGGAGTTGGTGAGTAGTGCTCCCGCATACCATGCACATATCAACGTGTTGAATTCACACGTTGAAGAGCATGTTTAAAGATACTCAGTGTTACTTCCCGACGGCTACAACACCTTGCGTCGTTGCCTACAGGTACGACAGAATTCGCCGGCTTGTGCACTTTGAAGCCCATCGGTAACTTGATTCGCATCACTGATTCCCAGTGATCGGGTTTAGTAGCCCGTGGTGTTTTTTCAGTTAGGTGCAAAGCTCTGTCCATCAGATGTTCCTGTCTGAACGTGATGGTGGCTGTGCTCAGGGCGCTTCGGCGCGCCGGTTAATGCTGATAACTCCCCGGTCTACTAACCTGCGCACAGCTGCCACCCTTCTTTTAGTAGGGAAGGTTAAGCAGCTCCATTCAGGAGTTTTCAGCTTATGTTCAAGGTAACGCCCAATCCGCCGGTCACAGATCCGGCATCCCCCTACGAATCCCCCGACTCAAAAAAATTCCACGAAGCCGCCGAACGCGCCCTCGACCATTACCTCAACCCGGCCGCCAAGATCATGGCCACCACCAACGAACCCGAGCCCATGTACTTGGCCAATCCGAAGTACAACACCGAAGCCCTGCTGGCCAACGCCAGCGAAACACTCGGCTCGGCCACCCTCATGCTCAACAATTTCGCGGCATTGCTGGAGACCTCACATCGCAAGACCCTGCTGGGTATTGCGCAAGTGGTCATGCTAGGTGAGCTGGCGGTGAATCAGGCGCTGGATAACGTCGAGCCGTCTGAGTAATCACCGCAGTCTTAGGGGGGCTTGCCCCGATCGGGTCTAAGGCAGTCAACCTAATCGGCTGACTGCCTTTTTTCACACGCCGAGGCCAAATCCATTGTGCAGCAGCGAGGCCAGGCACTAGTTTTTAAGCTTCGCATCAGTTACCAGCCGAGACTGACTATCCTGCCCCCCTCCCCGCGATCTTGCTGAAGATCTGCCTCATCTCCCCGCCACTCTGAGCCAAAAGCTGACGCCACACCTTGCCGCCCTTGGCCAGGTACGTTCATGAATCCGCGCCTCATTTTGATATGTTTATTTTCACACAGTTGATTTATGAAATATTTTATGTCATTTATACCCTCGCAAATCATCAGGACAGTCCACCTCGCCAGACCGGACGGCAGCCCCGTATCACCCCAACGCCCCATCCAAGGAGTCAACAATATGAACAAGACAGAACTTCTAGGTGCTCTGGCACTGTGCGCCGCAAGCTTGCTGGCACACGCCGACGAAGACAGCCTGCGTATCGGTATCGAAGCCGCCTACCCGCCCTTCTCCTTCAAGACGCCGGAGGGCAATGTCAGTGGTTTCGATTACGACATCGGCAACGCGCTGTGCGCAGAGATGAAGGTCAAATGCGAGTGGGTCATCCAGGAATTCGACGGCATGATCCCGTCGCTCAAAGTGCGCAAGATCGACGCTGTGCTGTCGTCGATGTCGATCACTGAAGACCGTATGAAGTCGGTCGACTTCAGCAAAAAGTACTACCACACGCCGGGCAAGTTCGCGATGAAGACCGGCAGCGTGATCAACGACCCGCTGGTCGATCTCAAAGGCAAGAAAGTCGGCGTGCAACGCGCCTCGACCTACGACCGTTTCGCCACCGAACAGCTTGCGCAAGCCGGCGTCGAAGTGGTCCGCTACGGCTCACAAAATGAAGCCTTCCTCGATCTGGCATCAGGTCGCCTGGACGCCACTCTCGCCGACATCGTCAATACCGATGAGAGCTTTATCAAAACTCCCATAGGTAAAGGTTTCGCTCTGGTTGGGCCGGACATCAACGACCCGAAATACTTCGGCAGAGGCGCCGGGATCGCGGTGCGTAAAGGCGACAGCGCGAACGTTGCACGCCTGAGCGCAGCGATTGATGCCATCCGCGCCAATGGCAAGTACCAGCAAGTGATGGCCAAGTACTTCGCCTTCGATATCTACGGCGAATAAGCCGTTACCCGAAACCCTGGCGCCGGCGCTTGCAGGTGCCACTTTTGGCTTGTCTCGCGCGCCTCCCGGCGCTCGTTTGAGGAACTTCATCATGCTTCACGGCTACGGATCGAGCATTCTCGATGGCGCCTGGCTGACCATTCATCTGGCCCTGACTTCCATGTCCATGGCGATTGCCCTGGGTCTGATCGGCGCCGCCTTTCGTTTGTCACCGTTTAAATGGCTGGCGGTGCTGGGCGAAGGTTATACAACCCTGATTCGCGGTATTCCTGACCTGGTGTTGATCCTGCTGATTTTCTACGGCGGCCAGGATCTGGTGAACCGCATTGCCCTCGCACTCGGTTACACCCGCTACATCGACATCAACCCCTTTATCGCCGGCGTCTGCACCATGGGCTTCATTTTTGGTGCCTACCTCTCGGAAACCTTTCGCGGCGCCTTTATGGCGATCCCTAAAGGTCAGGCCGAGGCCGGCGTGGCTTATGGCATGAGGGGCGCTCAGGTGTTCTGGCGGATTCTGGTGCCGCAGATGATTCGTTTCGCCATTCCGGGGTTCACCAACAACTGGTTGGTGCTGACCAAATCCACTGCGCTGATCTCGGTGATCGGGTTGCAGGACATGATGTTCAAAGCCAAAAACGCAGCGGACGCCACCCATGAGCCGTTCACGTTTTTCCTCGCGGTTGCCGCGCTCTACCTGATGCTGACCAGCGTGTCATTGCTGGTGCTGCGCTATCTGGAAAAACACTACTCGGTCGGCATCAAAGCCGCCGAACTGTGACGGGGAGCACATTCATGATTCTCGACTACAACCTGATCTGGGAAAACCTGCCGCTGTATCTCAATGGCGCCTTGTTGACCCTGAAAGTTCTGCTGATTTCCCTGGCCGTTGGCCTGGTGCTGGCGATTCCATTAGCGCTGATGCGCGTATCCCGATCGCCGCTAATCAGCTTCCCGGCCTGGCTCTACACCTATGTGATTCGCGGCACCCCGATGCTGGTGCAACTGTTCCTGATCTATTACGGGTTGGCGCAGTTCGAAGCGGTACGCCAAAGCGCGCTCTGGCCTTACCTGTCCAGCGCGACCTTTTGTGCCTGCCTGGCCTTCGCGATCAATACCAGCGCCTATAGCGCGGAACTGCTGGCCGGCAGTTTGAAAGCCACGGCCCACGGCGAGATCGAAGCCGCCAAGGCCATGGGCATGTCGCGCTTTACCTTGTACCGCCGCGTGCTCCTGCCGTCCGCCTTGCGCCGGGCACTGCCGCAATACAGCAACGAAGTGTTGATGATGCTGCAGACCACCAGCCTGGCGTCGATCGTCACCCTGGTCGACATCACCGGAGCCGCTCGTACGGTCAGTTCGCGGTTCTATCTGCCATTCGAGGCGTTCATTACCGCCGGCCTTATCTACCTGGCCCTGACCTTCATCCTGGTTCGTCTGTTCAAGCTGGCCGAGCGCCGCTGGCTGGCCTATCTGGCACCGCGCAAGCACTAAGGAGCTGTTATGGAGCACATTGAATACCTGTTGCCGTGGGGTGCCTCGGGCACAGAACGACGGCTGTCGCTGTTTCGTTTTGGCAGCGGGCCGCGCAAGGCCTATATCCAGGCCTCCCTGCATGCCGACGAGCTGCCGGGGATGCGCGTGGCGGTTGAACTTAAGCAGCGTCTGAGCGTGCTGGAAGAACAAGGTCGCCTGAATGGGGTCGTCGAGTTGGTGCCGATGGCCAACCCGATTGGCATCGCCCAGATGTTCCAGGCCACCCATCAAGGTCGTTTTGAGTTCTCCAGCGGGAAGAACTTCAATCGTGATTTTCCAGAGCTGGCCGAAGCTGTGGCGGCGCTGGTGAAAGGTCAACTGGGCGCCCACGCCGACGTCAACACCGGGCTGATCCGCCGCGCCATGGCCGATGTTCTCGCCGACATGCCACCGCCGACCTCGGAACTCGATGGCCTGCGCCGCCTGTTGCTTTCACATGCCTGTGACGCCGATGTGGTGCTGGACCTGCACTGCGATTTCGAGTCGATCATGCTGCTTTACGCCATGCCGCAACACTGGCCGCGCCTGCGCTCATTGGCCGCTCGACTGGGTGCCGGCGCCGCATTGCTGGCCGAGGATGCGGGTGGCAGTGCCTTTGATGAAGCCTGCGCGATTCCCTGGTTGCGTCTGGCCGAACTCTTTCCTGAAGCCGATATTTCTTTGGCCTGTGTGGCGACCACCATTGAACTGCGCGGTATGGCCGACACCGAACGCGAGCCCTGCATCGACAGCGCGCAGGCCATTCTCGGCTATCTCGCCGAGCAAGGCCTGATCAGCGGTGACTGGCCGGCCGCGCCACCGACCGAGTGTGAAGCGACGCCATTCGCCGGCGCGCAGTACGCCTATGCGCCGCACCCCGGCGTGGTGAGTTTTCTGCAACCGCTGGGTGCCCGGGTCAGGGTCGGCGACCCGCTGTTCGAAGTGATTGATCCGCTGACCGATCGCCACAGCATCGTGCGCGCCAGCACCGACGGCATCCTCTATGCCCGTGAACGTCTGCGCTTTGCCCAGCCCGGTTTGTGGCTGGCCAAAGTGGCCGGTACTCGCCCTATTCGCCAAGGCCGCTTGCTCAGCGACTGATTCCAGAGAGTTGAAACCATGTACAAACTTGAAATTCAGGATCTTCACAAAAGCTACGGCACCCACGAAGTGCTCAAGGGCGTATCCCTGGAGGCGAAGGCCGGTGACGTGATCAGCATCATCGGCTCCAGCGGCTCCGGCAAAAGCACCTTCCTGCGGTGCATCAACCTGCTGGAACAGCCCAACGCCGGCAACATCGTGCTCAATGGCGAACAGCTCAAGCTGGTGACCAACAAACTCGGCGGGCTCAAGGCTGCCGAGCCCAAACAGTTACAACGCATGCGTTCGCGACTGTCGATGGTGTTTCAGCATTTCAACCTCTGGTCGCACATGAGCGCCCTTGAAAACGTCATGGAGGCCCCGGTGCATGTGCTGGGCATGAACAAGAAAGAAGCGCGGGAAAAGGCCGAGCATTACCTGAACAAAGTCGGCGTGGCGCACCGCATGAATGCCTGGCCGGCGCATATGTCGGGGGGTGAGCAGCAACGCGTGGCGATTGCCCGGGCGCTGGCCATGGAGCCGGAAGTGATGCTGTTCGACGAGCCCACTTCGGCGCTCGACCCCGAGCTGGTCGGTGAAGTGCTGAAAGTCATGCAGGATCTTGCGCTGGAGGGCCGGACCATGGTGGTCGTGACCCACGAAATGGGCTTTGCCCGCGAGGTCTCGAACCAGCTGGTATTCCTGCACAAGGGCCTGGTCGAAGAGCGCGGCAACCCGCGTGAAGTGCTGGTCAAGCCACAGTCCGAGCGCCTTCGGCAGTTTCTGGCCGGCAGCTTGAAATAGCCCACCCGCCCGCTCACCGCCCCCAGGTTCAGCACTGCACACCAAGGGGCGGCTTCGGATACACTCCAGCCAACTTATGCCCGCGCCCGCCCCAGCCCCAGCCCCATCTCCAACCCTCAGGAACTGTAGAGCCGGATATGCCAACCCCTTCGAAAGACACCACGGTCTATGCCGCGCCGGTGATGCGCAAACTGGCGGAAATCGTTTCCGATCTACAGCCTTCACTGCGCAAGGTGGCGGATTTTATCCTGCGTCACCCGCTAAGGGCCGCGACACTGACCATCGAAGAAATGGCGCATGAAACATCCACCTCGCCGGCCGCGGTCAATCGTCTGGCCAAGGCGCTGAACCTGGGTGGCTACACCGGCATGAAGGCCGAGCTGGTCGCGACGTTGCAGCAGATGGTGTCGCCGGTCGACAAACTGCGCAACGAACTGGCGCATCGTCCCGGCGGTGCATTTGGCCTGCATGAGCAAATCCAGAGCGCCACCAGCAACCTCGCCACGGCAGCCACCAACAACCACGCCGACACCTTTGAAGCGTTTGTCACCCGCCTGATCGAAGCGCGCAAAATTTACATCCTGGGCTTTGGCAACAGCGTCTACTTCGCCGGCCTCGCCGCCTCGACCCTGATGCCCTTCTGTGCGGACGCCACCGCCATCAGCATGGAGGGCGGCAACGAAAACGCCGCGTACCGCCTGGCCGCCATCACCGATCAGGATGTGTTGCTGGCGATCTCCCTGCCACGCTATTCCCTCGACACCCTGCAACTCGCACGCTTCGCCAATGAGCGCGGCGCCTCGGTGCTGGCGATCACCGATTCACCCGCATCGCCGCTCACCAGCATTGCCGAACACGTGCTGTTTGCCCCCGCCGACCATCCGGTAATGACCAGCTCCAACATCGCCGTGCTCGCCTTGATCGAAGGATTGGTGGCGGGCGTGATGGCGCGCAATAAAGAAGCCGTCAAGCTGGCGACCGAGCTGACCGAGAGCGTGATGTCTTATTTGCATATTCCTGCCAGTAGTAAATCGTCGAAGAAGTGATGGCTGTTGGCAAGATTGGAGTTTCCCTAGAATCGCACGCCCGTGGTGACCATGACCGCGTTGAAGCCGAGCAATACCAGCTCCGCTGCTACCGGCCCGTAATGAACTCCCAGTGACGGAATGATCGCCGGTGCGACTCCGAAGCGATTGAGCGGGATTTTGTCCTGATATTTACCGTGATAGCCCTCAACTACACCGCCGGTCAGTTTTATATACACCGGGTAGTCCGCACTTTCGTAGCGCTGACCGGCATAGGCGTAATAGGAGCGCTGGCTGAACGAGTTGCGAAAAGTCGCCCCGCCAAACAACCAGCCGGATGCTTCTTCCCTCTCCAGTCCAATCAAATCCTGATTGTTATTGTGCTCGGGGTCCGGTGAGTAGTGCCGGGTGTAGACGCTGGCTTGCAGGTACCAGGAACCCTGGTTCTTTTGAGACGCGTCGTCCTGAGCCAGTGCATGGGCGGTTTGGGCCATCAGCAGCAGCCCGCAGATCCATAATTCTTTCATCAAGCGGCCCCCTGGGAGGCAATTGGGCTGACGCCGGAGAGCGTGCCTATATCTTGGGTGTGCTCCCTGCAGACGAAACGTAAGCCTAGTCGGTCTAAACGGAACATCCCAGGTAAAACCGGAACGCTGGCGGTACGAGAAGTGTTTCGTCACTGCTCCAGTCGCGGAATCCTTCGAGGGCTATGGCAATCAACCAGCGTATGATTGCGGAAGCTGCTCAAGAGCGGAAAAACAGCCTTGTTGGCGTTATAGGCTCAACGGACAAGATCAAATATGTATTCTGGTGGCCGATACTCTTGAGCTAGCAACTGAAGGCAAGTACTGCCCTGCAGAAAGGTTACTCGATGCTGAAGAAACAACCAGAAAGCAAAGTAGCGACTGCTGCTGATATTGAGCGCTCCATCCAGGCCCTGAACAAAATGGCAGAACGCCTTTGGGGTGATGGCCGGGAAGCTGAGGCGAAGGCCCTCCTTGATGCCTTGGACGCACTAAACCGGGCACTTGATCGGATCCGGATTGGAGAGAGTCGAAGGATTTCGACTCTGCATTAAGACGCACGGGTCAATCGGCGGTTGAAGTTATTCTCAAATGCAGTGGCTTTGACTTTGCAGCCTGGTACGAGCACATTCTGGTGCTACGTGAGGATGGATGCCTCGGTGAGGCTTAAGGAGAATGCCGTGTTTCCGATCAATATCTGGCTTGCCTATACTGCCGCGTGCTTTCTATTGGTGCTCGCACCAGGCCCGGATAATCTGCTGGCCGTAGGCCGAGGACTCAGCCAGGGCAAGATAGCCGCTATCGTGTCGGGGATGGCATCTGGGGCGGGAATTCTCTTTCATGTGGCAACCGCTTCGCTAGGACTGACTTTGCTGATGCAGACGTCCGCCGTTGCCTTCTGGGTCATCAAGCTTATCGGCGCCGGCTATTTGCTTTGGCTTGGCATAAAAGTCCTGCGCTCTCGTAGCCTGATCAGCTTCCAGCCAGCGACTCGGCAATCACTGCCGAGTATTTTCCTCACTGGATTACTCTCGGCGGCACTCAATCCGAAGCCTGGGTTTTTCGTCCTTGCGTTCATCCCGCAGTTCGTCGACCCACAACGCGGCTCAGTGAGCGTGCAGATGCTGGTGTACGGCATATGGTTCGCCGCACTTACGGCAGTGGGATTCGCACTTATGGGCGTATTTGCCACTGTACTGTCCCGATTTTTGCGTCAGAGACCACGGCTGGTAAATGGCCTGAACGTAGGGGCAGGACTCACCTTCGTCGCTTCGGGAGTATCGATAGCGGCGCTCAGCCAAAAATAGGATCAATGTATTGGCGTTGCGGGGCTGAAATTCCAGCCCCGCTGAGTCTCTGTGATTATGTAGCTGATGACTTTAAGACTTATCTTTCAGGGTTGAGTGAGTTTTCAACTCTTCGTCAATAACTCCATATCCTCATCATTTTTGCCTAAGCTAACCTTGAGATTCATGGGATGCGTCAGCTACAGGAGGTGGTGCGATGCTCGAATCGTCCGATCCGTCCGAATATCGAATTTTATCCCTAGATGGAGGCGGGACTTGGGCACTTATCCAAGTCATGGCTCTTCAGAGTATCTACGGCCCTGACGCGAAAGGGCACGACGTGCTTTCGCACTTCCATTTGGTAGCAGCAAACTCTGGGGGCTCTCTCACCCTCGGAGGGATGCTGGAAAACCTGAGTCTCGACCAAATCCTGAATCAGTATTTTCTCGCAAAAAATAGCCGGGAGCAGATTTTCGTCAAAGCATCATTTTTTGAGGATCCGCTCAACGTTACGCTCCACAAGCTTTTCGGCTTCGGGGCAAGATATCGGGCCTCTGCAAAACTAACTGGCTTGCAACACCTCCTTCCGAGGACTGGAGGAGAGAAGCTGGAAGATCTCCCGAACCTGTTTGAGAACCCGAGCAAGTGCCCGGACATCGTTATCTGTACATTCGACTACCAAGCACAACGAGCGCGCTATTTCCGATCCAACCTAAACAGCAAAGCTGCCAGCGGGAGTCGCCCCCTTCGTGTCACGCTTGCAGAAGCCATTCATGCGTCTACCAATGCTCCTGTAAATTTCTTCGATGCACCGGCCATAGCTAATGGAAGACAGTACTGGGATGGAGGTGTTGCCGGCCTTAACAATCCAATTCTTGCTGCTGTTACAGAAGCGCTTGCGAATGACAATAAGAGAGAAGATATACGTGCACTGAGTATCGGAACAGCTACCTCCGGTTTTCTCCCTTTCGCTAGTCCTGGAGAGGACTCCAGACTGACCCAACCGATCACGAAACCAAGTGTTAAAAATGACCTTCGAAAACTTGCCACTAGTGTCGTCGATGATCCACCCGATGCGGCCACATTTATCGCACACGTCGCCTTAGGCCAACCAATTCCGAAAAATAGAGATAGTCCACCAGTCACTGGTAACTTGATTCGAATGAATCCTCTAATCAGACCTGCGCCTGGAGCACATCCTAATACTTGGGCGCCACCGAAATTATTTACCGCTGACGACTTCAAGGCTCTCGCAGATCTAGAATTGGATGCAGTAGAAGAATCAGAAGTGAACCTAATCCAGCGTTTAGCAATGGGCTGGATCGCAGGTGATTTCCCGAACCAGCCTATACGAATGGACCCCAGCACGCTTAGCTGTGAGATTGGGCATATTACATTCGCCGCTGCGCATATAGCATGGAGAAAGCTTTGCCCTGGCCCCCCTTAGTGCTTTTTCAAAATCACCACAGTCGAATGTATTTGATCTGTAACTGGCTCGAGAGCCCTCGATTGCTTTCTTGGCGCGCTTGCTGGGGAAGAATGCGAACTGCAGCCTTCAGAGAAAAGGTGGCCGGATGCTGGGGGGTTACTGATGCCCATAGCAATCACGGTCTGTGTCTGCTTCTGGGGCGCTAGCGCACTCATCTACAAGACGGTGAATCCATGATCCCAATCTGGAAAGAGGAA
This sequence comes from Pseudomonas sp. GM18, assembly GCF_000282195.1. Classification (GTDB taxonomy): domain Bacteria; phylum Pseudomonadota; class Gammaproteobacteria; order Pseudomonadales; family Pseudomonadaceae; genus Aquipseudomonas. The sequence continues at coordinate 43,192 of NZ_AKJT01000080.1, read as the reverse complement.
GCAGGCGTGAGAAATCGAGAAGTCACGCAAATGTCACGCGCATGAAAAAGGCCAATGCTGTGAACATTGGCCTAAATCATTGAAAAATATGGTCGGGACGGAGTGATTCGAACACTCGACCCCTAGCACCCCATGCTAGTGCGCTACCGGACTGCGCTACGCCCCGACTAGGCGTTGACTCTGTCCCTCATCTCGAGGAACGCTCAAGAATATATCGCAAGCTTTTGAAAACTGGAAGTATTTAAAAGCAGGAATTTATTTCTTGAGGACCACCAGAACATCTTCCAGCTCGGCGATCATCTGGCGGATCATTTGTTTGTATTGGGTGGTGTCGTCTTTGGCTTCATCGCCGGACAAACGCAAGCGTGCGCCGCCGATGGTGAACCCCTGATCGTAAAGAAGCGCGCGGATCTGCCGGATCATCAGCACGTCCTGGCGCTGATAATACCGGCGGTTTCCGCGGCGTTTGACGGGGTTGAGTTGAGGAAACTCCTGCTCCCAGTAGCGCAGCACGTGTGGTTTTACCGCACACAGCTCGCTGACTTCACCAATGGTGAAGTAGCGTTTGCCCGGGATGACGGGTAGTTCGTCGTTATGACTTGGTTCCAGCATAAGCCTCAACTCGGGCCTTCAACTTCTGCCCTGGACGAAAGGTGACCACACGGCGAGCCGTGATCGGGATTTCTTCTCCCGTTTTCGGATTGCGGCCAGGCCGCTGGCGTTTGTCCCGAAGGTCGAAATTGCCGAAACCGGACAATTTGACTTGTTCGTTGTCTTCGAGCGCGTGCCTGATTTCTTCGAAAAACAGTTCGACCAATTCCTTGGCCTCCCGCTTGTTCAGGCCCAGCTCTTCGTACAGACGTTCCGCCATCTCAGCTTTCGTCAAAGCCCCCATACGTCACTTCCTTAACGTGGCGTTCAACCTTTGTTCGAGCGAGGTGAGGATGTTTTGCGTCGTGGAATTCACCTCATCGTCATTAAGAGTGCGCGATGGATGCTGCCAGGTCAAGCCAACTGCAAGGCTTTTTCTATGCGGATCAATGCCTTTACCCTGATACACGTCAAATAGCCTGAGGTCCGTTAGCCATTCGCCTGCATTTTCACGGATTACGTCCAGTACGGCAGTGGCCGCAACGTCTGTGTCCGCCAGCAGTGCAAGGTCACGACGCACTTCAGGAAAGCGCGATAACTCCTGGAATTTAGGCATTTTACCCGAAGCCACTTCGGCCAGAACCAGCTCGAAAACGAAGACCGGACGGTCGAGACCGAGGGTTTTCGACAATTCAGGGTGGATAGCACCAACGTAGCCGACCAGGCGACCATCACGCTCGACGCGCGCGGTTTGACCCGGGTGCAACGCAGGGTGTTTACCCGGCACGAACGTGAACGCATCCAGTGCACCGGCGAAGCCCAACACCGCTTCCACATCGGCTTTGACGTCGAAGAAATCCACGACATCGCGACCTTGCGCCCAGCCTTCCGGCAGACGGCTACCGCACACCACACCGGCCAGCATCGGCTCTTGCTTCAGGCCTTCCAGTTGACCGACAAAACGCAAGCCGCTTTCGAACAGACGGACACGATCCTGCTGGCGGTTCAGGTTGTGCTGAAGCGCCTTGACCAGACCCGGCCACAGGGACGAACGCATGGCAGCCATGTCGTTGGAAATCGGGTTGGCCAGCAGCAGCGGCTCGACACCCGGATTAAACAACTCGAACTGTTTCGGATCGATGAAGCTGTAGGTGATCGCTTCCTGATAACCACGGGCCACCAGCAGACGACGCAGTTCAGGCAGATCGCTGCGCGCTTCAGCCTTGGCTTGTGGCGCCAGACGGGCTTGCGGGTAGCGAACCGGCAGACGGTTGTAACCGTATAGACGGGCCAGTTCTTCGATCAGGTCGACTTCCAGGCTGATATCGAAACGGAAGCTTGGCACTTCAACGCGCCACTGCCCTGCCCCATCGGCAGTAATGGTCAGGCCCAAAGCGCTGAGCAGACGCTCGACTTCGGCCGAATCCATTTCCATGCCCAGCATCTGGGTGATGCGCTGGGCACGCAGGGTGATCGGCGCGATCGACGGCAAATGCTGTTCGCTGACGGTTTCAACAATCGGGCCGGCTTCGCCACCGGTGATTTCCAGCAGCAGGCCAGTGGCGCGCTCCATGGCTTCACGGGCCAGCTTCCAGTCCACGCCACGCTCGTAGCGGTGCGAAGCGTCGGTGTGCAGGCCGTAGGAACGAGCCTTGCCAGCGACGGCAATCTGGTCGAAGAACGCGCTTTCCAGGAAAATATCGCGCGTGGTCGCGGTGTTGACGCCGCTGTGCTCGCCCCCCATGACGCCGGCGATAGCCAAGGCGCGAGTGTGGTCGGCGATCACCAGCGTATCGCTACGCAGGCTGACTTCCTGACCGTCGAGCAGCACCAGCTTCTCGCCATCTTCGGCCATGCGCACGCGGATGCCGCCATTGATTTCGGCGAGATCGAACGCGTGCAGCGGCTGACCCAGTTCCAGCATCACGTAGTTGGTGATGTCGACGGCGGCGTCGATGCTGCGCACGTCGGCGCGACGCAGGCGCTCAACCATCCACAGTGGCGTAGGTTTGGACAGGTCAACGTTACGGATCACGCGACCCAGGTAACGCGGGCAAGCGTTTGGCGCCAACACTTCGATCGAACGCACTTCGTCGTGCACGGCAGGAACGCTGGCAATGGCCGGACGCACCACCGGGGCGGCATAAAGCGCACCGACTTCGCGGGCCAGACCGGCCAGGGACAGGCAATCGCCGCGGTTCGGGGTCAGGTCGACCTCGATGCTGGCGTCGTCCAGGTTCAGGTATTCACGAATGTCCTGACCGACCGGCGCATCGGCCGGCAATTCCATCAGGCCGTCGTTGCCTTCGCCAATTTGCAGTTCAGCCTGGGAGCACAGCATGCCGTTGGATTCAACGCCACGCAGCTTGGCTTTCTTGATTTTGAAATCGCCTGGCAGTTCGGCACCGATCATGGCGAACGGGATCTTCAGGCCAGGGCGCACGTTTGGCGCACCGCACACAACCTGGAAGGTCTCCGCGCCACTGCTGACCTGGCAAACGCGCAGCTTGTCGGCGTCCGGGTGTTGCTCGGTGCTCAGTACCTCGCCCACCACCACGCCACTGAATTCACCGGCGGCCGGCGTAACGCTATCGACCTCAAGACCGGCCATCGACAGACGAGCAACCAGCTCGTCGCGATTTACCTGCGGGCTTACCCAGCCACGCAGCCATTGTTCACTGAATTTCATCCTGCTCTCCTAAGAATTCGTTACGACTAGCGAAATTGCGCGAGGAACCGCAAGTCGTTGTCGAAGAACAGACGCAAGTCGTTCACGCCGTAACGCAGCATGGCCAGACGCTCAACGCCCATGCCGAAGGCAAAGCCCGAAAACTCTTCCGGGTCGATCCCGGACATACGCAGCACGTTCGGGTGAACCATGCCGCAGCCCATGACTTCCAGCCAGCCAGTCTGCTTGCAGACACGGCAGCCTTTACCGCTGCACATCACGCATTCCATGTCGACTTCAGCGGATGGCTCTGTGAACGGGAAGTACGAAGGACGGAAACGCACGGCCAGTTCTTTTTCGAAGAACACGCGCAGGAACTCTTCGATGGTCCCTTTCAGGTCGGCGAAGTTGATATCGCGGTCGACCAACAGGCCTTCGACCTGGTGGAACATCGGCGAGTGGGTGATATCGGAGTCGCTACGGTACACACGGCCTGGGCAGACGATGCGGATCGGAGGCTGTTTCGATTCCATGGTGCGGACCTGTACCGGCGAGGTATGGGTGCGCAGCAACATGTTGGCATTGAAATAGAAGGTGTCATGCATCGACCGGGCCGGGTGATGGCCTGGGATGTTGAGCGCTTCGAAGTTGTGGTAATCGTCTTCAACCTCAGGGCCTTCGGCTATGCCGTAGCCGATGTGGGTGAAGAACTGCTCGATACGTTCCAGAGTCCGGGTAACCGGATGCAGACCGCCTGAGGTCTGGCCGCGGCCAGGCAGGGTCACGTCAATGGATTCGGCGGCGAGCTTGGCCGCAAGATCGGCCTCCTCGAACAACGCCTTGCGCGCATTGAGAACCTCTGTGACACGCTCCTTGGCAACGTTGATCAGCGCGCCGACTTGCGGACGCTCTTCTGCCGGCAAATTCCCCAGGGTCTTCATCACCTGAGTCAATTCACCCTTTTTGCCAAGGTAGTGAACCCGGATTTGCTCCAGGGCATTGATATCTTCAGCGCTTTGCACAGCCTCTAGTGCTTGAGAGACGAGCGCATCCAGGTTTTCCATGTACAGACTCCAGATACAAAATAGGGGAAGAGCTTGAAGGCTCTTCCCCTATTTATGACGTTTAACACCTGGCCCCACAGAGGTGAGGCCGGGTGACTGTCGGGGGTACTTAAGCCAAGGTGGCTTTAGCTTTCTCGACAATCGCAGCAAACGCCGCTTTTTCGTTCACTGCCAGATCAGCCAGAACCTTACGGTCGATCTCGATGGACGCTTTTTTCAGGCCGGCGATGAAACGGCTGTAGGACAGACCGTTGATACGTGCACCAGCGTTGATACGAGCGATCCACAGAGCGCGGAACTGACGTTTTTTCTGACGACGGTCACGGTAGGCGTATTGGCCTGCCTTGATTACCGCTTGCTTGGCAACACGGAATACGCGCGAGCGAGCGCCGTAGTAGCCTTTAGCAAGTTTCAGAATTTTTTTGTGACGTTTACGGGCAATGACGCCACGCTTTACACGAGCCATGAGTTACTTCCTCTATTCTTGACTAAAATTAACGAAGGCGCAGCATGCGCTCGACTTTTGCCACGTCAGACGGATGCAGCAAGCTGCTACCGCGCAGTTGACGCTTACGCTTGGTCGACATTTTAGTCAGGATGTGGCTCTTGAAAGCGTGCTTGTGCTTGATACCGTTAGCAGTTTTCAAAAACCGCTTAGCAGCACCACTTTTCGTTTTCATTTTTGGCATGTTCGGATACTCCGCATTCAGTTGATAAACATAATCAGAAGGCCTGCCGTGCCCTGTTGATTACTTCTTCTTTTTCGGGGCGATGACCATGATCAGCTGGCGTCCTTCCATCTTAGGATGCTGTTCGACCGAACCGTACTCGAGCAAGTCACCTTCAACTCGCTTGAGGAGTTCCATCCCCAGCTCCTGGTGGGCCATCTCACGGCCGCGGAATCGCAAGGATACCTTGGCCCTGTCCCCGTCACTCAGGAAACGTACCAGGTTGCGCAGTTTTACCTGGTAATCCCCTTCCTCCGTCCCTGGACGAAACTTGATTTCTTTAACCTGAATCTGCTTCTGGTTTTTCTTGGCCGCAGCAATCTGCTTCTTCTTTTCGAAGATCGATTTGCCGTAGTCCATCAGTTTGCAAACAGGGGGTACTGCATCGGCGGAAATTTCCACCAAATCCAGCTTGGCCTCTTCAGCCTTAAGAAGCGCGTCTTCAATTGACACAATCCCAAGCTGTTCACCTTCAGCCCCAATTAACCGAACCTCGCGTGCCGAGATATTCTCGTTGATCGGGGCTTTCGGTGCAGCTCGTTTATCTTGTCTCATTTCACGCTTAATAATAATTACTCCGAATCTGGGCGACCACGCCGGGAAACCGCTTGCGCGAGAAACTCAGCGAACTGGGCGACGGGCATCGAGCCCAGGTCAGCACCTTCACGAGTACGCACAGCGACAGTCTGCATCTCGACTTCCCGATCTCCGATAACCAAGAGATAGGGAACCTTGAGCAAAGTATGCTCGCGGATTTTAAAGCCGATCTTTTCATTTCTCAAGTCAGACTTGGCACGAAATCCGCTTTCGTTGAGAGTTTTTTCAACCTCGGCGGCAAAATCGGCTTGTTTATCAGTGATATTCATAATCACTGCCTGGGTCGGCGCCAGCCACGCAGGGAATGCACCCTCGTAGTGCTCGATCAGAATTCCGACGAAGCGCTCGAAGGAACCCAGGATCGCCCGGTGCAACATCACCGGGTGCTTGCGACTGTTGTCTTCGGAGACGTATTCGGCTCCCAGACGGACAGGCAGGTTAAAATCGAGCTGAAGGGTACCACACTGCCAGACACGGCCGAGGCAATCTTTCAGCGAGAACTCGATCTTCGGACCGTAGAACGCACCCTCGCCCGGCTGCAGATCGTACGGCAGGCCCGCGCTATCAAGGGCTGCAGCCAATGCCGCTTCGGCGCGATCCCACAACTCGTCGGAACCGACGCGTTTTTCCGGACGAGTGGACAGCTTCATTTCGACTTCTTTAAAGCCGAAGTCGGCGTAGACGTCCATGGTCAGCTTGATGAACGCAGCGGATTCGGCCTGCATCTGCTCTTCAGTACAGAAGATGTGAGCATCGTCCTGAGTGAAGGCGCGAACGCGCATGATGCCGTGCAACGCACCCGATGGCTCGTTACGGTGGCAGGCACCGAACTCGGCCAGACGCATCGGCAACTCGCGGTAGCTTTTCAGGCCCTGATTGAACACCTGCACGTGGCACGGGCAGTTCATCGGCTTGATGGCGTAGTCGCGGTTTTCCGACTGAGTGGTAAACATGTTGTCGGCGTAGTTGGCCCAGTGCCCGGATTTCTCCCACAGGCTGCGGTCAACGACTTGTGGAGTCTTGATCTCCAGGTAACCGTTGTCGCGCTGAACCTTGCGCATGTACTGCTCGAGCACCTGGTACAGAGTCCAGCCGTTCGGGTGCCAGAACACCATGCCCGGCGACTCTTCCTGGGTGTGGAACAGGCCCAGACGCTTGCCGATCTTGCGGTGATCGCGCTTTTCAGCTTCTTCGATGCGCTGGATGTAAGCCGCCAGCTGCTTCTTGTCCGCCCATGCGGTGCCGTAAACGCGCTGCAATTGCTCGTTCTTGGCATCGCCACGCCAGTAGGCGCCGGACAGCTTGGTCAGCTTGAAGGATTTCAGGAAGCGCGTGTTCGGCACGTGCGGACCGCGGCACATGTCGACGTATTCTTCGTGATAGTACAGGCCCATGGCCTGCTCGTTCGGCATGTCTTCGACCAGGCGCAGTTTGTAGTCTTCGCCACGAGCCTTGAACACTTCGATCACTTCGGCGCGCGGAGTGACTTTCTTGATCACGTCGTAATCTTTTTCGATCAGCTGCTGCATACGCTGTTCGATGGCGGCCAGGTCGTCGGGCGTGAAAGGACGCTCGAAGGCGATATCGTAATAGAAGCCTTCTTCGATGACCGGACCGATGACCATCTTGGCCGTCGGGTACAGCTGCTTGACCGCGTGGCCAACCAGGTGGGCGCAAGAGTGGCGAATGATCTCCAGCCCCTCTTCATCCTTTGGCGTAATGATTTGCAGCGAAGAATCGCTGTCGATGATGTCGCTGGCGTCGACCAGCTTGCCATTGACCTTGCCGGCTACGGTGGCCTTGGCCAGGCCTGCACCGATAGATGCGGCGACCTCGGCTACGGAAACCGGGTGATCGAATGAACGTTGACTGCCGTCGGGAAGAGTAATAGTTGGCATGGCGCCTCCTCTCCTAGTGGTGACCCCTACCAAAGGTCACGTGGGTTGGGATGAGCCAGTACAAGATCCGATCCAGGCCATTCAATGACGAACGCCTGCCTTACAGCGGCAGGAGCCTTGCGGCCAACCGGAAAACCGAACCAGAGTGACTGGGATTCAAATCAGGGTTATTCGCGCATTTGCCGCTGCCGGGACGGAAGGTCATCCGGAGCCTGCAAACACCCGAGCTGGGCATGCTAGCACAGATGAACGGTCGTCGATGCACCGAGGTTTTCTGCTGGGGCAAATCAGGCTTTTTATGCCAGAGTGCTGAACTTGAACCCCACGTCACCCATCAGATAAAAGACATTGACCCGAAAGGAGCATCTCAGCATGCGTCTGAATCGTTTATTCGCAGTAGTCGCACCCCTCGTCCTGTTGCTACCGCTGGCCGCCCACGCCGACTGGCCAAAGGGCGAGCGTGAGAAGTACATGGCTCAGTGCACACAAGCGGCTTCCCCTCAGATCGGCGCTGCGGCTGCCAAGTCTCACTGCGCTTGCGGTGCCGATGCGATCAAATCGTACCCGGCCAGCGACATTCAGTCGTTGATGGACAACAAGGCCAGCCCGGAACTGCAACAGAAGGCACTGGGCCAGATCGCCAAATGCAAGGCCAACGCACCGGCTAAAAAGTGAGGAAAAAGTCCTTTTGACTCGGCCCAACGCTGATAAAAAGTGATGGATTTCAGCTTTTTCGTACGATTTATGCAGGTTTTACAGCTTTTTTTATTGTCTTTACTTTCGGCTGAAAGCCTTTTAAAACGGGGCTTTCAGCCACACAAAGCAACAAAGAGAACGCGACTGTAGGGCAAACAGCACGTCCGGGGGGCTCCCAAAGCGAACATTTCGACTATGATACTCCGGTGTGCCCAGTTGGCCTGAGCAGCACAGTACTACTGAAAATATATGTTTCTTGGAGATACACCATGTCTAATCGCCAAACCGGCACCGTTAAATGGTTCAACGATGAAAAAGGCTTCGGCTTCATCACTCCTCAAGGTGGCGGTGACGACCTGTTCGTACACTTCAAAGCTATCGAAAGCGACGGTTTCAAAAGCCTGAAAGAAGGCCAAACCGTTTCCTTCGTGGCTGAGAAAGGCCAAAAGGGTATGCAAGCTGCACAAGTTCGCCCAGAGTAATTTTCTGGCGCACTAAAAAAACCCCGTCCATGTGACGGGGTTTTTTATGGGCGAAACAAAAGCCTGAAGCAATCAGCCGCAGTTGACGCGAGTGACCACCAGGCTGTTATCGGTGTTCAGGTTCAGGCGGTCTGAGCGGTATTCCAGGGTCACCATGTCATCAGGCTTGAGGAACCGGGCATTCTGCGCGCCTGCACGGGTACGTGCCTGCTCCAGCAATTGGGGCGAAGCCTTTTTGCCAATGGTGAATTCGGCAGCCTTTGCTTCACAACGGCTGTGGCCGGTATCGGTCGCCACAGGGTCCTTTGCCGACTCGGTGGACGTACTGCTGCAACCGGCCAGCAGAGTGGCGGCCAACAACGCACCCAATGACGCGAGCTTCCAAGGCATGAAGCCTCCTTTTTTCAAAAATTAAGCAGAGATCGTGCGACCGCCATTTTGGTGTTTGGTTTCAAGGCGGGCGCTATCACCCTGCCCTCGGTCTGGACGAATGGTGAGTTTGCCTGAGCATCGCCCTACCGTTCATCCCGCAATCGTGACTGAATATGAACAGCGTTCAATAGACGTCGATGTAGTCGTACGGCGGATTCGGCCAGTTCTCTTTCAACGCGTTGAAGATCTGCATGACCCACACCTCATCGCTGGCTGCGACTAATCCGACATAACCCGAACCCTTGGCCCATGTTTCCAGGCGAAACAGCAGCCCGTCGATATCAGTACCGCCCACGACACCCGACGAAATGTAGGCGATGCCGCCCTTGGTGACCCGCAACTGGGTGTGCTCATCGTCGCTGGCAGAGGCCAGTAGCTGACGCACTGCTTCGAGGGTCAAGCCGTCAGGAGTGTTCAAATCGATCTGCACAGCGCAATCCTTGAAAATTCGTCAAAGACCAAGTGTCGCATAGCCCTCCACTGATGCCTAAGTCGGAGTGCCAAACGTCCTGCAAAATGGTTAACTCGACACTCAGACTTTCCCGACTTCACGAGCGCCATCATGACCACCGTAAGCATCGAAGCCAATATCACAATCAAGTGGCCACAGGGTCACAGCTCTTACAGCCCGGGCAGTCCGGAAGAGCTGGCAATCATTGGTATCGATTTGCTGGTCAAGGAATTGGGGACGCAGGCCGCCCAGACCTTCATCACTCAGGTTCTCGAGAGGTACCCTGCCGACTACATGGGCGCAACGGATACCGAGTAGCGGAAAACCCCGCAGGTTGGCACCTGCGGGTCTATGGCTTACTTCAAGCGAGCCAGGCGCTGGGTCAGCAGATCGAAGAAGCCCTGAGCATCGCCATTTTCAACCCAGAAGGCATTCTTCGGTGCCTTCAGGCCGTCATACCAGTCGACAATGGTCTGACCGAAGGTCGGCCCTTCACGACTGTCGACCACCACGTTTACCGAACGACCGGTAAACAGTTCCGGCTTGAGCAGGTAAGCGATGACCGTGGCGTCATGCACCGGGCCACCCGGAATACCGTAGTGCTCCATGTCGCCTTTGACGTATTCGTTGAGAATATCGCCCACCAGTTTGCTGGCATTGTTGTTCAGTGCGGCGATCTGCTTCAGGCGCGCTTCACTGGTAAGGATCTTGTGAGTCACGTCCAGCGGCAGATACGTCAGCTTGACGCCACTCTTCAGCACCACCTCCGCTGCCTGTGGGTCGGCAAACAGGTTGAATTCGGCCACCGGGGTGATGTTGCCACCATTGAAGTGCGCACCGCCCATGATCACCACTTCCTTGATGCCCTGAACGATTTCAGGCTCCTGGATCAGCGCCAGGGCCAGGTTGGTCTGTGGACCGAGCATGGCGATGGTGATGCTGTGGGGCTTGGCGGCCTTCAGCGTATCGATCAGATAGTTGACCGCATTGCCTTTGGCCAGGCCTTTCTTCGGCTCGTGCACGGTGACACCCGACAGGCCTTCCTTGCCGTGGATGTTCTCGGCATAGATCGGCGTGCGCATCAGCGGTTTCGGTGCGCCCGCGTAAACAGGCACCTCTTCGCGGCCCGCCCATTCGCGGGCCAGGCGCGCATTACGCGAGGTCTTGTCCAGACGCACGTTGCCAGCGACGGTGGTCAGCGCACGAATGTTCAGTTCTTCCGGCGAGGCCAGGGCAAACAGTAAGGCGACCACGTCGTCGGCACCCGGATCGGTGTCGATGATCAAGTCGATCTTTTGCGCCGCGTGGGCGCTTGTTGCGGTAATCAGGGACAAAAGCAGCAGACTCCGAAGCAGGTGATGCAGTTTCTGAGCATAGCGGTGCATAGCGCACTCCTTGTGCGTGGGAAGAACGGAAAGTTAGAACGTTACGCCAGCCACCAAAATGATGTTGCAGTACGGCTGACATTCGCCTGTACGAACAATCGCCCGAGCCTGTCGGCTGAGCGCTTTGAATTGGTCATGACTGAGCAGTTCGCGCCGACCAAGCGCATCGTCGGCATTCAGTTCATCCAGGGTGCTCAAGGCCGACGGCTTTTTGTCCAGAATTTCATGGGCCAGCACATGGCTTTCGACCTGCATTTCGCTGAGTACGACCTTCAAGGTACTGATGAAATCCGGAATGCCGTGGGTCAAGGCCAGGTCGATCAATTCAACGCCGGGCGGTACCGGCAGGCCGGCATCGCCGATCACGACGGTGTCGCCATGGCCCAGGGATGCGATCAGCCGCGACAACGCGACGTTGAGCAAAGGTGTCTTTTTCATGGTGCTTTAAACGCCTGTACGTCGGACAAGGTAGGAATCGAAGGTTGCGCGCCAGCCCGGGTGACCGACAGCGCAGCGGCAACCTGACCGAAACGGATCGCCTCGGCCTCGCTTTTGCCGGCCGCCAGGGCCGCAGCGAAACCACCGACAAACGTGTCGCCGGCCGCGGTGGTATCGACCGCCGTCACTGTCGGTGCCGGGAAATGCTCGAAGCGTGTGCCATTGGCGAATAGCGATCCCTGGGCGCCAAGGGTGATGATCACTTTACCGGCGCCCATGGCGATCAAACGGGTTGCGGCGGCTTCGGCAGTGCTCAGGGAATCCACCGGCAAACCGCTCAAAGCCGAGGCTTCGCTTTCGTTGGGAATCAGGTAATCGATGGCCGCATACCAATCCGCCGGCAACGGGCGACTGGCCGGCGCCGGATTGAGAATCACGGTTTTGCCCAGCTCACGTCCGCGTTTCAGCGCATGGCCGACCGTGGCATCCGGCACTTCCAGCTGACAGATGATGACATCCGCCGTCTGCAACACGCTGTCGAAACGATCAATCACCTCAGGGGTCAGCGCGCCGTTGGCACCGGCAACAATCACGATCGCGTTCTGACTGTTGTCATCGACCACGATCAACGCCACACCGCTGGAATCTTCGACTGTACTGACTGCCTGGCAATCGATCTGCTCGGCCAACAGCGCTCCGCGCAGCGCTTCGCCATAAGCGTCGCTGCCGACACAACCGACCATCGACACCTGCGCTCCCAGGCGCGCCGCGGCCACGGCCTGGTTCGCGCCCTTACCGCCGGAAACCGTGGCAAATGACTGGCCGATCAGCGTTTCACCACCACGGGGCAGCCGTGGCGCCCGGGTTACCAGGTCCATGTTCAGGCTGCCTATTACCACTACTTTTGCTGGCATACATCTTTACTCATCAATTCGATTTCAGCGGTGCTTTTTGTTTAGCGGTGCTTTCGGCTCAACGGTGCTTTTTGTTTAGCGATACTCAGCAAACACACCAGCCAGCGGCGCGGTCGATTCCCGCAGGACAATACTGGGCGTCACGATGCGCTGATCGGTCGCCAGATCCGGCGCGGCAATCCGGCGCAACAACACCTCGGCCGCCATCTCGCCAAGTTGCAGGATCGACTGGCCCACGGTGGTCAACGCCGGATAGACGTAACGGCTCATCTGGATATCGTCGAAGCCGATCACCGACAGCTCGGTGGGTACACGAATATTGCGCTCGGCAGCAGCGCGTAACACACCGATGCCGATCATGTCGTTGCCGGCGAAGATCGCGCTGGGCGGGTTCTTTTCCAGCAGGATTGCGGCGGCGTTGTAACCGCCGGTGCTGGTGAAGTCGCTTTCCAGCATGCGCTCGCGCGGCACCTCGACACCCGCCTCTTTCAACGCACGGCAATAACCGGCCAGACGCATCTGCGCCACGCTGGTACTCGCCGGTCCGCCAATCGTGGCGATGTCCCGATGCCCCAACTCCAGTAAGTGCCGGGTCGCCAGATAGGCGCCGTATTCGTGATCGATGCGCACCAGGTCCGCATCGACACCCTCCAGGTCACGGTCGACGATCACCATCGGCGTACGCACGCCCGTCAGGCCTTCAGCCAGGCCGCTGTCACCACCGGCAGACGCAACGATCAAGCCGTCGATGCGTTTTTCCAGCAGCACGCGAAGGTAGCTGCGCTGTTTGTCCAGGTTGTCGTCGGAGTTGCAGAGGATGACGCAATAGCCGTTGCGCTCGCAGTAATCCTCGATGCCACGGGCCAGCTCGGCGAAGTACGGGTTGAGGCTGTTGGGCACCAGCAGGCCGATGGTTGCGGTGGTTTTCGCTTTCAACGAGCGGGCCACAGCGCTGGGCACGTAGTCGAGGCTTTTGATCGCCGCCTCGACCTTGATTCGCACTTCCTCACTGACCGGCCGCGTCTTGTTCACCACGTGGGAAACCGTGGTGTAGGAAATGCCCGCGAGTGCCGCTACATCCTTGATCGTTGCCATGACTCAGGTCCGCCGGCTTGCGCGCTGACTGCGATAGGTATCGAGCACCACCGCCACCACGATAACCGCACCGGTAATGATGCGTTTGGTTGGCTCGGTCGCGCCGATCTGCGCCAGACCGGCCGCCAGTACGGAAATGATCAGCACACCGAAGAAGGTGCTGATGACCGAACCGCGCCCGCCCATCAGGCTGGTGCCACCGATCACCACCGCGGCGATCACTTGCAGCTCCAGACCGGAACCGGCATTCGGGTCCGCCGCTTCCAGGCGAGAAATCTGAAACAACGCAGCGATACCGGCCAACAGCCCCATCAGGCTGAACACCAGAATCTTGTAGGGCTTCGGATTGATCCCCGCCAGACGCACCGCCTCTTCGTTGGTGCCGATGCCGATCAGATAACGACCGAACACCGTACGCGTCAGCACAGCCTGGGCGATGAAGATAATCAGCAAGGCAATGATGAACGACGGCGAGATGCCGAACGCGATCGGGTTGGACAGCCAGGCGAAGGCATCACCGATGTAGGCGGTGCGCGAACCCGTCATCTGATACGCCAGGCCACGTGCCATTTCCAGCACACCGAGGGACACGATGAACGACGGAATCCGCCAGGCCACGGTAATCGAACCGGTGATGGTGCCCGCCAGTGCCGCGGCGCCCATTCCCAGCAACGCCGCCGGCAGCACGCTCCAGCCCCAGCCGAGAATCGCCACGCTGACCGTCGACGCCGCCAGCGCCAGCACCGAACCCACCGACAAATCGATTCCGCCGATGATCAATACGAAAGTCATGCCGACCGCCAGCACCATCAGATCGGGAATCTGGTTGGCCAGGGTGCTGAAGGTGTCGTAAGACAGGAAATGGCTGCTCAACACAGAGAACAGCGCGACCATCGCCAGCAAGGCACCGGCCAGGCCCAGGTAAGTGCCGAGGCCGTAAAAATTGCCACTACGTTTGCCGACCAGAGTTGCAGTATTCATGGAAGATCCCTAGGCGCTGCTTCGTTGAGCAACGCATCACGTTTTTGGTAGCCGGCGAACGCGGCGGCAAGCAAATCATCCTGGGTCCAGCTGTCACGCTCGAAGGTGTCGATCAGACGACCTGCCGACAGCACACCAATGCGGTCGCAGATCAGCATCAGTTCGCGCAGGTCGCTGGACACCACCACCAGTGCTTTGCCCTGACGGGTCAACTCACCGAGCAAGGTATAGATGTCGAACTTGGCGCCGACGTCGATGCCTCGGGTCGGCTCGTCGAACAGCATCACCGTGCAGTCGCGCTCCAGCCAGCGGCCGATCACGACTTTCTGCTGATTACCGCCGGACAGTTCCGAGACCAATTGTGTCGGGCTGGAACTACGAATGCGCATGGCGTCGATCTGGCGCTGAGCCAACGACATCTCGTCAGCGTTGTTGACGAAGCCGCCGCTGGAAATCACCGGCATATTGCCCAGGGCAATGTTGGCACTGATCGATTGCGTCAGTAGCAGGCCTTCGCCCTTGCGATCTTCGGTGATCAGCGCTATGCCATGACCGACCGCGTCGGCCGGCGAACGAATATTCACCACCTGAGCCGGCGAACCCAGCGCGACGGTGCCGCTGTCGGCTGCATCGGCACCGAAGATCAGGCGCAGCAACTCGGTGCGCCCTGCCCCGATCAAACCGGAGATCCCGAAGATCTCGCCGGCGCGCACTTCGAAGGACACATCGCGAACCTTGTCGGAACGGGTCAGCCCTTTGACCGTCAAGGCCGGAGCACCGATATTGCGCGGGCCCATGTCGATGTGTTCGCCCAGCTCACGGCCGACCATCAGGGTGACCAGTTGCTCGCTGTTGTAATTGGCCATCGGCTCGACACACACCAGGTTGCCGTCACGCAATACCGCAATGCGCTGGGCCACCCGTGCCAGTTCTTCGAGGCGGTGGGAAATGTAGATGATCGCCACGCCGCGCGCCTGCAGGCGAGTGATCTGCTCGAACAGCATTTCGACTTCACGGGCCGTCAGCATCGCGGTCGGCTCGTCGAGGATCAGCACATGGCAATCGCCGATCAGGTTGCGGGCGATTTCCACCATTTGCTGGTGGCCGATACCCAGCTCACCGACCAGGGTGTCCGGGTCAATGGCGTCGAGACCGACCTGAGCCATGGCCTCGATCGCCGCCCTGCGCAGTTGCTTGCGGCTGATCCAGCCACCGAGGCTGGGCAGGTTGTCGAGGAACAGGTTTTCCGCCACCGACAATGTCGGCAACAGATTGAGTTCTTGCATGACCATGCGGATGCCCAGCTCTTCGGCCTGGCTGCGGCTGCCGGGACGGTAATCCTGCCCCTGGAATCGCATCTGGCCGGTGGTCGGTGTGACCAGTCCGCCAATGATTTTCGATAGCGTGCTTTTGCCGGCGCCATTCTCGCCGGTCAGCGCCAGCACTTCGCCGCGCATCAGCGTCAGGTCGATGCCGGTCAGGACAGGTTGAGCGTAGGTCTTACCGATACCGCTGACCGAGAGGACAGCGTTCGGGGCGGAAACTGACATAAAAACTCTCCATGTGCTCGCCCCAAGAGGCGAGCACCGTTGTGTCGCCAGAAAGACTACTTGGTAACCAGCTCTACCGGAGTTTCGATGACGCCGTTGGCGCCGCTATCGACTTTCTCGCCTTTGATGATTTTCAGCGCGGTCTCGATGCCGAACACCGCTTGCCGGGCAGCAAACTGGTCGGCGGTGGCCAGGACGCGACCGTCCTTGAGCATTGGCTTGATCGCATTGATGTTGTCGTAACCGACCACTTGCACCTTGCCGGCCTTGCCCGCGGCACGCACGGCAGAGACCGCGCCGACCGCCATGCTGTCGTTGCCGGCCAGCAGGGCCTTGATGTTCGGGTATTCGCTGAGCATCGACGAGGCCACCTTGCCGCCCTTGTCGATTTCCCAATCGCCAGACTGCAGGGACACGACTTTGATCTGCGCCGCTTCCATCGCATCCTTGAAGCCGGCAGTGCGCTGCTGGGCGTTGGTGGTGGTGGAAACGCCTTCGATGATGCCGACTTCGTCACCGGCCTTCAGTTCCTTGGCCAGGTATTCACCCACCAGACGCGCGCCTTTGCGGTTGTCCGGGCCTACGAATGGAACGGTGATGTTTTTGCTTTTGACGACAGCCGGGTCCAGCTGGTTATCGATGTTGATCACGGTGATACCGGCATCGACTGCTTTCTTGATGACCGGGACCATGGCCTTGGAATCTGCCGGAGCGATGACCAGCGCGTTGACCTTGGACAGGATCATTTGCTCGACGATGCGCGTCTGCCCGGCCGTGTCCGTTTCGTCCTTGATGCCGTTGGAGATCAGCTCGAAGTCGCCGGAGTGGTCCTTCTGGTAGGCCTTGGCGCCGTCTTCCATGGTCAGGAAGAACTCGTTGGCCAGGGATTTCATGACCAGCGCGACTTTAGGTTTTTCAGGGGTTGCGGCGAATGCCGAAGAGACAGGCAACGCGGCGGATGCGGCAGCCAGCATAGCGACAGCGAGAAGACGTCCAGCGAATGGCAGCTTCATGGGTTCACTCCGATCTTATGATTATTCTTAGCAACGCTTGCGCTGGCTCATCAATGGATCAAACCATCGACGGCGACCGCGCAAACGTTTGCGTAGACCGAACTATGCGAACCCTGCCGAGATTTGTCAACGCCCCGTTCTATGTCTCGATTGGCAAAAACCAACCCGTTTTGCATCACGCCGTGGTGTTGACCAGACCGCCACTGCTGGAATCCTTGGCCAGCTCCTTGACCAGATTGCCTGTCACTTGCGCGAGCGCAGCACTGGTATCGGCGATTTGCCCCTGGATCGTCATGACAGCGGTGGCCTTGGCTTCCGGGGTCGGATAATTCGCTGCCTGAGCGGCCGCCAACTGTTGCTGCTGTTCGCGCAGCTGCTGCTGCAGCTCCTGCATGCGCTTGAGCAATACCTGCACCGCAATACTCTGATTGCTGGTTTTCTCGGATTTGCTTTCGCCCTGAGCCGCCGCACCGCCACCGGTTCTGACCTGGTTGTCGTCGCCCTGCTCTTCGCCCAGCGCCTGGGCCGAGGCGTCGGAGGTTGCTTCACTCAAGTCGCTGATGGTCGCCGGGGACTTGCCCCCGATAGTGATAGCGCCTGCATTTGCAAAACCGACAGTAAACGACATGTGAACTCCTGAAAAAAAAGATTCCTTTAAAGGAGCATCGACCTACGTGCGGGTTTCTTTAGCACCGATTTTAGATTTTGCAAGGCGACCTCCTCGATGAAGGTCGGAGAGCCGAACATAAAAGCTGAGCCTATTCGGAAACCCGGACGGCCGGGCGCGAAGTATCGCCAGACACGGCAACAATATTGATAAAAATCATCAGGTTAAAATATCACCTCCTCCAGCGTCCGACTGGTACAGATCCTGCTCTTCCTCTCCACCCCCAGCGTTCAGATCTGCTTGGGGCGCTTCTAGATGAACCTGCATCTGCACCGTCTCACTACTAGAGAAAACAATAATGAAATCTGCCTTCAACACTTTTATTCCGGGTGCTTTGGCCCTGCTTATGCTTCTGCCTACCGCCCTTCAGGCAAAAGAAGTCGAAACCCGACAGAAACTGGCGAACGTGGTAATCCTGGCCACCGGCGGTACCATTGCCGGCGCGGGCGCCAGCGCCGCCAACAGCGCCACCTACCAAGCGGCGAAAGTCGGCATCGAACAATTGATCGCAGGAGTTCCGGAACTGAGCCAATTGGCCAACGTTCGCGGCGAACAAGTCATGCAGATCGCATCCGAAAGCATCACCAACGACAACCTGCTGCAACTGGGGCGTCGCGTGGCTGAACTGGCCGACAGCAAGGACGTCGATGGCATTGTCATCACTCACGGCACCGACACCCTGGAAGAAACCGCTTACTTCCTGAACCTGGTGGAAAAAACCGACAAGCCGATTATCGTCGTCGGTTCCATGCGCCCTGGCACCGCCATGTCGGCCGACGGCATGCTGAACCTGTACAACGCCGTCGCCGTGGCCAGCAGCAAAGACGCGCGCGGCAAAGGTGTACTGGTGACCATGAACGATGAAATCCAGTCAGGTCGCGATGTCAGCAAAATGATCAACATCAAGACCGAGGCATTCAAAAGTGCCTGGGGCCCGTTGGGCATGGTGGTCGAAGGCAAATCCTACTGGTTCCGCCTGCCGGCCAAGCGTCACACCATGGACTCGGAATTCGACATCAAAACCATCAAGAGCCTGCCTGACGTCGAAATCGCCTACTCCTATGGCAACGTCAGTGACACCGCCTACAAATCCCTTGCTCAGTCGGGCGCCAAAGCCATCATCCACGCCGGCACCGGCAATGGCTCGGTATCGTCCCGCGTGGTTCCCGCCCTGCAGGCCCTGCGCAAGGACGGTGTACAAATCATTCGCTCCTCCCACGTCAACGCTGGCGGTTTCGTGCTGCGTAACGCCGAACAACCTGACGACAAGTACGACTGGGTTGTGGCTAACGACCTGAACCCGCAAAAAGCCCGCATCCTGGCCATGGTCGCACTGACCAAGACCAACGACAGCAAAGAGCTGCAACGGATGTACTGGGAATACTGATTCGCCCTCGCCCGACCCGTTCGCGGTCGGGCACCGCTGTCACCACTCGCCAGTCCTGGCGAGTGGTTCACGACCTCTTTCCGATAAAAAATCTCCCTTCGCCCTACACCAAATGGAAAAAACCACTGTCAGAGGATTTTCTTGAATTTTAAGCAGTTGCGAAAATGCCTACAGTTAAATACTGTATGCACGTACAGCTTAATAAGGATAACTCCGTGGCCACCACCTCTGCCTCTCCTGACGCTTACGAACGCCTGGGTATGCGCGTTCAGAAAATCATCAATTCCCCCACCGCCCAGAAAGCCAAAGCTGCACTGATCTTCCGTCTTCCGGACGAACCCGTGGATGAGTGGGAGCGTTTGCTCGAAGAAATCGACGAGAACGACAACGTCACCCTCGCCCATCGCGACGATGGCGGTGTGCAGATTTTCTGGGTTGTGCCGAAGGAAGATTGAGTCAATGAGCGTCCGCTGGCTTGCTTTGCTGTTTCTGCTCATCACCCTTGGCGCCCAGGCTGACGCCCCACGCACCTTCAACGAAGCCAAGAAAGTCGCCTGGAAGTTGTACGCTCCGCAATCCACCGAGTTTTATTGCGGCTGCAAATACACCGGCAACCGTGTGAACCTCGCCGCCTGTGGTTATGTGCCACGCAAAAACACCAAGCGCGCCTCGCGCATCGAGTGGGAACACATTGTCCCGGCCTGGCAGATCGGCCATCAGCGTCAGTGCTGGCAACAAGGCGGTCGCAAGAACTGCACGCGCTACGACCCGACCTATCAAAAAGCCGAGGCCGACCTGCACAATCTGGTGCCGAGCATCGGCGAGGTGAATGGCGATCGGAGCAATTTCAGTTTCGGCTGGCTGCCCGTGCAGTCGGGTCAATATGGCTCGTGCCTGACTCAGATCGACTTCAAGGCGAAGAAGGTCATGCCCCGTCCTTCCATTCGCGGCATGATCGCCCGGACGTATTTCTACATGAGCAAGCAGTACGGCTTGCGCCTGTCGAAACAGGATCGGCAATTGTATGAAGCCTGGAACAAGACCTACCCGGTTCAGGCCTGGGAACGTCAGCGCAACCAGAGCGTGGCGTGCGTGATGGGCCGCGGCAACGAGTTTGTCGGGCCCGTAGACATGAAGGCCTGCGGCTAACCGGCTGCCAGGACTTTCTCCCGGCAGATTGCGCCCTCGCCAGGCGCACAAACAAAAAAAACGCCCCGACCGAAGTCGGGGCGTTTTCATGTGCGGCTAAGGCTTAGCGCGGGAATGCTGGCGGGTTTACACCGGCCATGTCTTCCATCACGCGAACAACCTGGCAGCTGTAACCGAATTCGTTGTCGTACCAGACGTACAGAACAACGCGGTTGTCGTTGCAGATGGTCGCTTCAGCGTCCACTACGCCTGCGTGGCGCGAGCCCACGAAGTCGGTGGAAACCACTTCCTGCGAGTTGACGAAGTCGATTTGCTTATGCAGATCGGAGTGCAGCGCCATGTAGCGCAGGTACTCGTTCATCTCTTCGCGGGTGGTGGCTTTCTCGAGGCTCAGGTTGAGAATGGCCATCGACACGTTTGGTGTCGGAACGCGAATCGCGTTACCGGTCAGCTTGCCAGCCAGCTCAGGCAGCGCCTTGGCGGCAGCAGTGGCAGCACCGGTCTCGGTGATAACCATGTTCAACGCGGCGCTACGGCCACGACGATCGCCTTTGTGGAAGTTGTCGATCAGGTTCTGGTCGTTGGTGTACGAGTGAACCGTTTCAACGTGACCATTGACGATGCCGAACTTGTCGTTGACAGCTTTCAGCACCGGCACGATGGCGTTGGTGGTGCAGGAAGCGGCAGAAACGATCTTGTCGTCAGCGGTGATTTCACCGTGGTTGATGCCGTGAACGATGTTCTTCAGCTTGCCTTTGCCAGGCGCGGTCAGAACCACGCGGTCGATACCCGGGCAGGCCAGGTGCTGGCCCAGGCCGTCGGCGTCACGCCATACACCGGTGTTGTCCACCAGCAGCGCGTTTTTGATGCCGTACTGGGTGTAGTCCACTTCAGTCGGGTTCTTCGCGTAGATAACCTGGATCAGGTTGCCATTGGCGGTGATGGTGTTGTTGGCTTCATCAATGGTGATGGTGCCATTGAACGAACCGTGCACCGAGTCGCGACGCAGCAGGCTGGCACGTTTGACCAGATCGTTCTCGGCGCCCTTGCGGACAACGATGGCGCGCAGACGCAGGCCGTCGCCACCACCGGTTTTCTCGATCAGGATGCGCGCCAGCAGACGGCCGATACGACCGAAGCCGTACAGGACAACGTCGGTGCCGGTACGGCCGGAACCATTCTGCTTGCCGACCACATCAGCCAGTTCGTCACGGACGAACGCTTCGGCGGTACGGCCATTGCCTTCGGCCTTGAACTTGACGGCCAACTTGCCCAGATCTACCGAAGCGGCGCCGAGCTTGAGCTCGCTCATTGCCTTGAGCAGCGGGAATGTTTCGTGGACGGACAATTCGCTGTCATCGGACTGGCGATGGCGAGCAAAGCGGTGAGCTTTGAGGATCGCGATGACAGACTGGTTGATCAGACTGCGGCCATAGATCGAGCTCACCACGTTGTTATTGCGGTAGAGCTGACCGATAAGCGGAATCATCGCTTCTGCGAGTGCTTCACGGTCGATCCATTCACCAAGACACTGGTCGGGCTTCTGAGTCACGGGAACCTTCCACATGTAGGGGCAGAAAAAAGGGGCTACATTATGCCGCCGAGTCCCTTCCGTAGCAATGCGCGCCTGTCGCAGGAGCGGTAACAAAATTCCGTTCAAAAAAATCACGCCCCGCGCCAGCCCAGTAAATACGGGGCTTTCAGCACAGTCAAATTTTCGACGATGACACCACAGTGTCCGTAACCCTCCGTAACA
Organism: Pseudomonas sp. GM18; assembly: GCF_000282195.1. GTDB lineage: Bacteria > Pseudomonadota > Gammaproteobacteria > Pseudomonadales > Pseudomonadaceae > Aquipseudomonas. The sequence continues at coordinate 21,250 of NZ_AKJT01000080.1, read as the reverse complement.
CTGGGCGGTTTCGGCACTACATTTTCACTGTTAAAGCGCTAGTTTTTGTCATTACCACTACATTTTGCCCAACCTGTGTGTATAGACACAGTCTGCAACTGACAGCCGGCACTCGAGACCGTTACAATTGCCGACTTTGTCGCAACGCTTGGAGCTCAACCTTCCGTGCCCGTTCTGCGTCTACCGCTTCTCCCTGCCGCGGCAGGTAAACAGCACTGGGGCAACCTGCCCGGTGCCGCCTTGAGCCTGGCCATCGCCGAGGCCGCTAGCGCTGCCAAGCGCTTTACCCTGCTACTGACCGCCGACAGCCAGAGTGCCGAACGGCTGGAACAGGAGCTGAGTTTCTTCGCCCCGGATTTGCCTGTTCTGCACTTCCCCGACTGGGAAACCCTGCCCTACGACCTGTTCTCGCCACACCAGGACATCATCTCGCAACGCATCGCCAGCCTGTATCGGCTGCCGGAACTGATGCACGGCGTGCTGGTGGTGCCGATCACCACTGCCCTGCACCGTCTGGCGCCGACCCAATTCCTGCTCGGCAGCAGCCTGGTGCTGGATGTCGGCCAGAAACTCGATGTCGAACAGATGCGCACCCGGCTTGAAGCCACCGGTTATCGCTACGTCGATACCGTTTACGAGCATGGCGAATTCACCGTGCGCGGCTCGCTGATCGACCTGTTCCCGATGGGCAGCAAGTTGCCTTATCGCATCGACCTGTTCGACGACGAAATCGAAACCCTGCGCACTTTCGATCCGGAGAACCAGCGTTCCATCGACAAGGTCGACTCGGTCAAGCTGTTACCGGCCAAGGAATTCCCGCTGCAGAAAGAAGCCGTGACCCGCTTCAAGGCGCGGTTTCGCGAGCGCTTCGATGTCGACTTCCGGCGCTGCCCGATCTTTCAGGACTTGAGCAGCGGAATCACCCCGGCGGGTATCGAGTACTACTTGCCGCTGTTCTTCGAGGAAACCTCCACGCTGTTCGATTACCTGCCCCAGGACACGCAAGTGTTTTCCCTGCCGGGCATCGAACAGGCCGCGGAAAACTTCTGGAACGATGTGCGCAACCGCTATGAAGAGCGCCGTGTCGATCCGTCCCGTCCTTTATTGCCACCGGCCGAGTTGTTCCTGCCGGTGGAAGACTGCTTTGCACGCCTGAAGAGCTGGCCCCGTGTGGTGGCCAGCCAACAGGATGTCGAAACCGGTGTCGGCCGCGAGCGCTTCCCGGCTCAGCCGCTGCCGAACCTGGCCATCGAAGCCAAGGCCACTCAGCCGTTGGCGGCGCTGGCCAGTTTCCTCGACGAATTCCCCGGCCGCGTGCTGTTTACCGCCGAGTCCGCGGGCCGTCGTGAAGTGTTGCTGGAGTTGCTGGAACGCTTGAAGCTGCGACCGAAAACCGTCGACAGCTGGCCGGACTTTGTCGCCAGCAAAGAGCGCCTGGCGATCACCATTGCGCCGCTCGACGAAGGCCTGTTGCTGGACGACCCAGCCCTGGCCCTGGTTGCCGAAAGTCCATTGTTCGGCCAGCGCGTGATGCAGCGCCGTCGCCGCGAAAAACGCGCCGACGCGAACAACGATGCAGTGATCAAAAACCTCACCGAGCTGCGCGAAGGTGCGCCGGTGGTGCACATCGATCATGGTGTCGGCCGCTATCTGGGGCTGACGATCCTGGAAATCGACAACCAGGCCGCCGAGTTCCTGACCCTCGAATACGCTGAAGGCGCCAAGCTGTACGTGCCGGTGGCCAACCTGCACCTGATTGCCCGCTACACCGGCAGCGACGATGCCCTCGCGCCGCTGCACCGCCTCGGCTCCGAGACCTGGCAGAAAGCCAAGCGCAAAGCTGCCGAACAGGTGCGCGATGTGGCCGCTGAATTGCTCGACATTTATGCCCGTCGCGCCGCTCGCGAGGGTTATGCCTTCGCCGACCCGAAAGCCGACTACGCGACCTTCAGCGCCGGTTTCCCGTTCGAAGAAACCCCGGACCAGCAGACCACCATCGAAGCGGTGCGCGAAGACATGCTCGCGCCGAAACCGATGGATCGACTGGTCTGCGGCGACGTCGGTTTCGGCAAGACCGAAGTGGCCATGCGCGCGGCGTTCATCGCGGTGCACGGCGGCCGTCAGGTGGCCATTCTGGTGCCGACCACCCTGCTCGCCCAGCAACACTACAACAGCTTCCGCGACCGCTTTGCCGACTGGCCGGTGACCGTGGAAGTGATGAGCCGCTTCAAGTCGGCCAAGGAAGTGAACGCCGCGGTTGCGGACCTGGCCGAAGGCAAGATCGACATCGTCATCGGCACGCACAAGCTGCTGCAAGACGACGTAAAAATCAAAAACCTGGGGCTGGTGATCATCGACGAGGAGCATCGTTTCGGTGTCCGTCAGAAAGAACAGCTCAAGGCACTGCGCAGTGAAGTCGACATCCTGACGCTGACCGCCACGCCGATTCCGCGCACGCTGAACATGGCGGTGTCGGGCATGCGCGACCTGTCGATCATCGCCACACCGCCGGCCCGTCGTTTGTCGGTGCGCACCTTCGTCATGGAACAGAACAAGAGCACGGTCAAAGAGGCCCTGCTGCGTGAGTTGCTGCGCGGCGGCCAGGTCTACTACCTGCACAACGACGTGAAGACCATCGAGAAATGCGCCGCCGACCTCGCCGAACTGGTGCCCGAAGCGCGGATCGGCATCGGCCATGGGCAGATGCGCGAACGTGAACTCGAACAGGTGATGAGCGACTTCTATCACAAGCGCTTCAACGTGCTGATCGCCTCGACCATCATCGAGACCGGCATCGACGTACCGAGCGCCAACACCATTATCATCGAGCGCGCCGACAAGTTCGGCCTGGCCCAGCTGCATCAATTGCGCGGCCGGGTCGGTCGCAGTCACCACCAGGCGTATGCTTACCTGCTGACACCGCCACGCCAGCAAATCACTCCCGACGCGGAAAAACGTCTGGAAGCGATCGCTAATACCCAGGACCTCGGCGCGGGCTTCGTGCTCGCCACCAACGACCTGGAAATCCGTGGCGCCGGCGAACTGCTGGGCGACGGCCAAAGCGGGCAGATCCAGGCCGTGGGTTTCACGCTGTACATGGAAATGCTCGAGCGCGCGGTGAAGTCGATCCGCAAGGGCGAACAGCCGAACCTCGATCAACCGCTGGGTGGCGGTCCGGAAGTCAATCTGCGTGTACCGGCGTTGATTCCCGAAGACTACCTGCCGGACGTCCATGCTCGACTGATTCTCTACAAACGCATTGCCTCGGCCACCGATGAGGAAGGCCTCAAGGACCTGCAAGTGGAGATGATCGACCGCTTCGGCTTGTTGCCGGAACCGACCAAGAACCTGGTACGGATCACGGCGCTGAAATTGCAGGCCGAACAGCTGGGCATCAAGAAAGTCGACGGCGGCCCGCAAGGCGGTCGCATCGAGTTCGCGGCACAGACCCCGGTCGACCCGCTGACGCTGATCAAACTGATCCAGAGCCAGCCCAAACGCTACAAATTCGAAGGCGCCACGATGTTCAAATTCCTCGTGCCGATGGAGCGCCCGGAAGAACGCTTTAATACTGTAGAGGCGCTATTCGAGCGCCTCATTCCGACCACTGCTTGAAGGACGCCGCATGCGCCTGTTTCGCTCACTGACCTTGTTGATGACGTTGTTGATGTCGCTGCTCGCCTCGACCGCGTTTGCCGATGATCTGTATCAGGTTGAAATGATTCTGGTACGGCAAAACGCCGTGCCTGCCATCGTCAGCCGCGCCGCGCCAGAAGACTGGGCTGCCGGTGCCCAACGCATCAGCCCCGACAGCTTTCGTACGCCAAGCCTGAATGCCGAAGTGGAAAAACTCACCGCCAGCAACGAATACACGGTGTTGCTGCACAAGGCCTGGCAACAGAACCTGGGTGAAGAAACCAGCAAAATCGCGATCAGCGAAGGCAAGGAACAGTTTGGCCAATTCCCGATCGAGGGCACGTTGAACCTGAAACTGGGGCGTTTCACTGACGTCGACGCCGACTTCTGGGTCAATAACATTGACACCAACGGCATGGTCACCGCCAGCGAACGCCTGAAGCAGGAAAGCCACACCAAGAACGGCCTGCTGAACTTCCTCGACAATGGCCACCTGGGCCTGTTGATCAAGATCACCTCGCTGACCGCCCCTGCGCCTCGGCCAGTCCCCGATGAAATTCCGGACTGATTGAAGCCCTTATGTCCTCCGCGACCCTGAGCAAACCCCTGGCAACATCCTGGGTCAGCCGATTCAAGGAACAGAGCCTGGAACGTGGCCGTCGCTACGCACTGGAGAACCGCGTCAGGATCGTCGAAGTCGGCGACGCCACCATCACCGCCAGTTGCGAAGGCTCTGGCGGTAACGTTTACCGTCAGACCATTCGCCTGCGCGAGTCGGCCAAAGGCACCTTGCTGATGATCGACGCCACGTGCACCTGCCCGGTTCACAGCAACTGCAAACATTGCGCAGCAGTGCTGCTGCAAGTGCAGGAAACCCTCGCATATCCGGCCGCCGCGAAAGACGCCGAACTGCTGGAAAAACTTCAGGCCGTACTGGAAAACCGTAGCCCGAAAGCGCCGCCGCAAGTGCTGGTGGACAACGTGCAACCGGTGCCGCGCCTGTGGCTGGCGAGCATCGAGTTCAGCGCCTTCGAACCGCGCAACGGCAAGATGCAGCGCTACATTCAGCATCGCGCGGCATTGTCCTTCAGCTATCTGGACGAATACGTCAGCGGACAGAAAAACGCCGACATCCTGATTCGTCAGGAAACACAGACGCTGCGGATAAAACGTCACCCGGAAGTCGAACAGACCTACAGGGAACAGCTACGGATCCTCGGATTCAAAGTCGCCACCCGACAAAGCAAGGCCTTGCCGGAAAGTGCCGGCGAACTCTACGAGATGGTCAACGACAGCGCTTGGCTGACCTTCACCCTCAACGAACTGCCGAAGTTGCGCACCCAAGGCTGGGAGTTACAGATCGACGAGGATTTCGGCTTCGACCTGACCGCCGTGGACGACTGGTACGCCACCGTCGAGCAGGCACCGGAGCGCGACTGGTTCGACCTGGAACTGGGGATCATCGTCAACGGCGAACGCCTGAGCCTGCTGCCGATCCTGTTGAACCTGGTGCGCTCCCACACCGAAATCCTCAACCCGGAACGGCTCGCCCGACGTCGCGACGACGAACTGATCCTGGTGAACATTCCGCAACGCCGCAGCACCGACCAAGGCCCATTGCAGGTAGCCCTGCCCTTCGGCCGCCTGAAACCGGTGCTGGCCACCCTCGGCGAGTTTTATCTGCAAGAGCCCGGCGAAACCACGCTGCGCCTGAGCAAGGCCGACGCCACGCGACTGAACCCGCTCGAAGACCTGCCGCTGCTCTGGGAAGGTGGCGAGCAGATCCGCACCTTTGCCCAGCGCCTGCGCGACATCAAGGACCACACCGCCGCCGCGCCCGAAGGTTTGAATGCCACCTTGCGCCCGTACCAGCTCGAAGGCCTGAGCTGGATGCAATCGTTGCGACAACTGGAAGTCGGCGGGATTCTCGCGGACGACATGGGCCTGGGCAAAACCCTACAAACCCTGGCGCACATTCTCAGCGAGAAGAATGCCGGGCGCCTCGATCGGCCGTGCATGGTGGTCATGCCCACCAGCCTGATTCCCAACTGGCTCGACGAAGCGGCGCATTTCACGCCGCAGCTCAAAGTGCTGGCGCTGTACGGCATCAGCCGCAAAAAGCATTTCGGCAATCTGGCCGATTACGACCTGATCCTGACCACTTATGCACTGCTGCCCAAAGACGTCGAACGCCTGGCCGCGCAGCCATTGCACGTTCTGGTGCTGGATGAAGCGCAGTACATCAAGAACCCCAACAGCAAAGCCGCCCACGCCGCCCGTGAGCTGAATGCTCGCCAGCGTTTGTGCCTGAGTGGCACGCCGCTGGAAAACCACTTGGGCGAGCTGTGGTCGCTGTTCCACTTCCTGCTGCCAGGCTGGCTCGGTGACGTGAAAAGCTTCAACCGCGATTACCGCGTGCCGATAGAAAAGCGTGCCAGTGAAGTACGACTTCAACACCTGAACGGTCGGATCAAACCGTTCCTGCTGCGCCGGACCAAGGAACAGGTGGCCACCGAACTGCCGCCGAAAACCGAGATTGTCCATTGGGTCGAGCTCAACGAAGCCCAGCGCGATGTGTACGAAACCATGCGCCTGGCCATGGACAAAAAAGTCCGCGACGAGATCACCCGTAAAGGCGTGGCGCGCAGCCAGATCATCATTCTTGAGGCGCTGCTGAAGCTGCGCCAGGTGTGCTGTGATTTGCGCTTGGTCAACGACGCCGCCCTGCCTGCCCGCGGCAGCACCTCCGGCAAACTCGATAGCCTGATGGAAATGCTTGAAGAGCTGTTCGAGGAAGGTCGGCGGATTCTGCTGTTCTCGCAGTTCACTTCAATGTTGTCGCTGATCGAGGACGAGCTGAACAAACGCGGCGTGGTGTATGCGATCCTGACCGGCCAGACCCGCGACCGACGCACGCCAGTGAAGGAATTCCAGAGCGGCAAGCGTCAGATCTTTCTGATCAGCCTGAAGGCTGGCGGTGTGGGCCTGAACCTGACCGAAGCCGATACGGTGATTCACTACGACCCTTGGTGGAACCCGGCGACGGAAAATCAGGCAACTGACCGCGCGTATCGCATTGGCCAGGAGAAGCCGGTGTTCGTCTACAAGATGATTGCCAGGGGCACGGTGGAAGAGAAGATTCAGCATCTGCAGAAGGAAAAGTCCGATCTGGCCGCAGGCGTGCTGGATGGGCGCAAGACTGGGGACTGGAAATTGCAGAGCGATGATATCGAGGCGTTGTTTGCGCCGTTGCCGGAAAAAATTGATAAGTAGCAGGGATAGTCAGACCTCCATTGCGAGCAAGCTTGCCCCCACAGGGTGAGCATCAATCCTGCGGGAACTTGCTCGCGAAAGCGGCCTTCTGGCCTCCCTCGAACTCAGAGCCGCCACACCTCTGGCCCGACAAAAAACGCCCGGGCATTATCCTCAAGACTCTCCAGGTGATACCCGCCTTCCTGCACAATCAGACACGGCAACCCCAGGCTGCGAATCCGCTCGCCCAGTCGCGCAAAGCCTTCACGGGTTACTGCTACTTTGCTTTGCGGGTCCAGCTCGAAAATATCGAACCCCAGGGACAGCACTAATACCTCGGCGGCAAAATCTTTCACCGCCGCCAACGCCACTTCAAGCTGTGCCAGAAAGTCCGCCTCACTCGCCCCATGGGCCATCGGCAAGTTGAGGTTGAACCCCTCTCCCGCCCCGACACCGCGCTCATCGCTGAACCCGGCAACCCCCGGATAGAAGTTGGTCGGATCGCCGTGCACCGAAACGTACAGCACGTCATTGCGGTCGTAAAAAATCTCCTGGATTCCCTGCCCGTGGTGCATGTCAGTGTCGAGTACCGCGACTCGCTCAAACCCTGCACGCAACACCTGAGCGGCCACTGCAGCATTGTTCACATAGCAGAAACCACCCGCTGCTTCGGCCCGAGCGTGATGACCCGGCGGACGACACAGGGCATACGCGGCCGGCTCGCCATCGAGCAATGCCTGGGCGCCGGCAATCGCGCTTTGCGCCGACCAATAAGCCGAGCGCCAGGTCTGCTCACCCACCGGGCAACTGCCGTCCGCCAGATAACGCGCGGCCTGAGCGAGAACCCCACGCAAGGCGTTGGGCTCGCGCACGAAGATGTTCGACATCACCTCATCACCCCAATCCTCGGGGATTTCCTTCCAGCGCTGATGCGCTTCCTGCAAGAACGTCAGGTACGGCGCACCGTGCACCGCCAGCAGCGGAGCAAGCCCCGCATCAGCCGGTTGCTCGACCGTAAAGCCCAACGCCTTTGACGCCCGCACCAGCCGTTGCGCGCGCTCGGGCACCTCCTGCGGCGTGCGCATCTGCCCTCGGGAGTAGTAGCTGCGCGGATGGTGGAGCAATTGTTCGGGATTGAAAAAACTGCGCATGGGTTAATACCTGTCAGTTAACGTAGATCTTTTGCCCGATGAACACTCTGTGGCGAGCGAGCTTGCTCGCGCCGGGCTGCGTAGCGGCCCCAAAACACCGGCAGCCCTCGCTGGTTTTGTGAGTGCTGCGCACTCAAGCGGGAGCAAGCTCCCTCGCCACAGGGTGTGTATTCACAACACTGTTCTTTAATCGACAACGCCAGCGCGGGACAGCACCGCGTTGAGCAGCACGTCGGTGCCCTGGCGCACATCTTCAGGCAGCACGTCTTCGGCTTCGTTATGGCTCAAGCCGCCAACGCAAGGAATGAACACCATCGCCGTCGGGCAGAACCGCGCCAGATGAATCGCATCGTGCCCGGCACCGCTGACAATCGATTGCTGAGCGTAGCCCAGTGCATCCACCGCATGCTGCACCGCCGCCACACAATCGGCGTCAAACGGGGTCGCCGGGCTGATCCAGTGCGGGGTGATCGTCATCGTCAAACCGCGACCGTCGGCAATCGCCTGAAGCCGTGCGCGAACCTGCTGCTCCATGGCCTCGATGGCTTCGTCGCGGTGATGACGCAGGTCGACTGTGAAGTTCACCAAGCCTGGAATGGTGTTGCGCGACGACTTGTTGATGCTCAACTCGCCAACCGTGGTCAGGCCTTCGGGGGCAAAATCCGTGGCCAAACCTTCAATTGCCTGAATCATCCGCGCCACGCCGTACAGGGCGTCCTTGCGCAATGGCATCGGCGTGGTACCCGCATGGGCGGCCATGCCTTCGACCCGCACGTCGAGCCAGCGAATCGCCTGGCCGCCGCTGACCACGCCGATGCTCTTGGCGTTGTCTTCAAGGATCGGCCCTTGTTCGATGTGCGCTTCAAAATACGCATCCACCGCCCCGCCCAACGGCCGCTCGCCGGCATAACCGGTGCGTTGCAGCGCCTCGGCAACGCTGATGCCATCCACGTCACGCACCGCCAATGCAGCGTCCAGTTCCATGATCCCGGTAAACACTGCCGAGCCGAACATCGCCGGGGTAAAACGCGCACCTTCTTCGTTGGTCCACACCGCCACTTCCAGCGGTTTACGGGTCTGGATGCCGAGGTCGTTGAGGCAACGGACCACTTCCAGACCGGCGAGCACACCGTAGACGCCGTCAAAACGTCCGCCTTCAGGCTGGGTGTCGAGGTGACTGCCCATCATCACCGGCGCGGCATCCGGGTCGGTGCCGGCGCGGCGGGCGAACAGGTTGCCGATGGCGTCCACACTCAAGGTCATGCCAGCCTCGCGGCACCACTGGGAGAACAGTTCGCGACCAGCCTTGTCTTCATCGCTCAGCGCCAGACGGCAACTGCCACCACGAGCCGTCGCACCGATTTCAGCCATGGCCATCAGGCTCGCCCAGAGGCGTTCACCATTAATCTTCAACATGAGTCACTCCTGGAATTTTTTGATCAAACAGAGGCCATTTCCAAACGCTGAGCGCTGGCATGGCGACGGGCAAGGGACAAGCCGATCAGAACAGCGGCAAGCTGTAGCTGACCACCAAGCGGTTCTGGTCCGCATCGCGTGACGCTTCACTGCGCGACACGCCATTGCGCCAACCCAGGGCAACGTTCTTCAACGGTCCGCTCTGGATCACGTAATCGACGCTCAGGTCCCGCTCCCACTCCTCTTGCTCAGGCCCGGCCGTCGTCCGGATCCCATGCCCCGACAGATACATCGCCGAGGCCTTGAGCCCTGGCAGGCCGAGGGCGGCGAAATCGTAGGTGTATTGGCCGAAACCGGTACGTTCTCCGGCGCGGGTAAAGTTCTGGATGTAACGGTCGGTCAGCAGATAGACGCTTGCGCCCGCAGCCCCCTTATCCGGCAAACCACCCTGATTGAGCTGCACGAAGCCGCTGTCGCTGGACACCTGCTGATAACCAGCCATCAGCGCATGAGCCCCCATGCTCCAGGTGAACGCCAGGCTCCAGGTGTTGTTATCGATCTTGCCGTCGCCGTTCTGCGTATAGCCACTGGTGCGATAACCGTTGGCCCGCCCGGCGGCCGTGTCATTGGCGCCGTCGGCGGTGGTCTTGAAGTAGCGCAGATCGGTTTTCAGCGCACCGAAATCTCCCAGTTTCAGGTTATGAACCAGGCCGGCGAAATGCTGTTGGTAATAGTCCTCGAGATTGGCGTAGTAGTACTGCGCCAGAAGCGCCTCGCTGACCTTGTAATCGGCACCGGCAAAATTGAACGCGTTGCTTTCCCGAGTGCCGCCGGCCACGGCCAGGCCGGTGCTGTCGCTGGAGCCGCGCCCCGTGGCGTGTTCAAGATGGCCACCGGTCAGGGTCAGGTGTTCGAAGTCATTGGAGACGATCTGCCCACCTTCGAACGTCTGCGGCAGCAGCCGGCCGTCGTTGGCCTGCAGAATCGGCAACTTCGGTGTCAGGGTGCCGTAACGCATTTCAGTCTGGGCAAAGCGCATCTTCGCCGTCGCACCGAAACGCGCCCATTGCTCGGCGGCGCCATTGCCATCGCTGGGGATCATCGAACTGCCGACATGGCGACCGTCACCGCTGTCCAGGCGAATACCCAGCAACCCGAGTGCATCGACGCCAAAGCCGACAGTGCCCTCGGTGTATCCCGACTGATAGTTGAGCATGAATCCCTGAGCCCACTCTTCGGTTCTGGAAGGACTCGCGGCGCCATCGCGATTATCGTTGTTGAAGTAAAAGTTGCGCATCCCGAGGGTCGCTTTACTGTCTTTAATAAAGTCCGCCATGCTCAACGGACTGAAAAGAGCACTGCCGATCGCAATCAGTGCCAACGGATGTTTATTCATTGATTGAAGTTCCTGAGCCGCCAGCGGTCTGGCTGGCGGCCGGTCATTAAGAGAGATTTATGTTCAAGACACTGGACACCGGCTCACCCGCCATCAGCCGGGTCAGCAGTTGCGGTTCTGCCCGGTCCGATGCCAGTGCGCGCTCGATGACGTCTTGCGCGGTGGCCGGATCGAGAAACAACACACCGTTGTCGTCCGCCAGCACCAGATCGCCGGGATGCACCGTGACACCGGCGCAGTGAATCGGCTGATTGATCTGGCTGTCACCACGGCCATGCAACTTGGTGGTCAGCAGACTGGTGCCGCGAGCGAAGACCGGTAGTCCGGCTTCACGCAGTTCGAGCAAGTCGGTCACCGCGCCGTCCACCACGATGCCCACCGCACCCGCGCAACTCGCCGCGCAACTGGTGACAGCGCCCACGGGGGCGTGTTGCCAGTCTCCGTCAGTGTCGATCACCAACACATCGCCGGGCTGGATCAGCGCCAATGCCTGGTTGACCGCGATGGCGTCGGCGCCCACCAGTTTCAGGGTCAGCGCGCGGCCGACCAGTTTCACATTGGGCACCATGGCTCGCAGTTGTGAGTCGGCAAAGCCCACCTCGAGAAAATGCCCGAGGGTTGGAAAACTCACCGCGTTGAGCTGCTCGATCAGCCGGGACTCATCCATGCTGCGGCTCCTTCGCAATCAGCTCGGCGACACAGTCGATTTCCAGCGACACGCCCCAAAGGGCCACGCAGACCGTGGTGCGAGCCGGCGGCGCATGGCCGAGGAACTCGCGATACACCGCGTTGAACGGCTCCAGTTGCGCGGGATCGGTGAGGTAGGCGTTAACCTTGATCACGTGGCTGAAGTCGGACCCGGCTTCAATCAGGATCGCCTCCAGATTGCGTAAGGTTTGCCGTACTTGTTCGGAGAAATCGGCGGGTTGGTCATCGAGCCCGCTCTGGGCCGGAATTTGCCCGGCGGTGAACACCAGGTGACCGCTGACCACCGCCTGGGAGTAAGGGCCGACCGGGCCGATAAAGCCTGGGGCTGACTGAATTCTGCGCATGTTGTTGAACTCCATTAATCAGGCGGCAGCCGATTTGACCGGTTTGCCGAGGGCTGGCTCGTCCGCCGGCACTGCCGTTGGGACGTCGCTGATGTCTCGCTTGAAGGTCTCGGTCAGCAACAACAGCGCTATCAGCGAAATCAACGCCGCGCCGATCATGTACCAGGCCACCGACGAACCTTTGCCGGTCGCCGCAAGCAATGCGGTGGTGACAATAGGGGTCGCGGCGCTGCCGAGCAGGCCGGACAACATGTAGCTGATGGACAATCCCGAATAACGCACACGCGTGCCGAACAGTTCGGCGAGGAACGTCGCGATCGGTCCGTAGTTGGCGGCGAACGCGGTCATCAACAGCAAGTAGCCGAAGATCACCAAGGGCAACTCTTTGGTGTCCATCAACCAGAACATCGGGAACGCCACCAAGGCTTCGGCGACGATGCCGGCGACAATAATCGGCTTGCGTCCGAAGCGGTCCGACAGCGCGCCAAACACCGGCAACATGACGATGCACCAGGCGCAGGACAACAGCACCACGCCGAGCATCACGCTACGGCTGAAGCCGAGATTCTGCGTGCCGTAGGTCAAGCCGAACGCGACGATGATGTTGAACGACGCACCGGTCGACATCGTGGCGATCCCGCCCAGTACCACTTGTTTCCAGTACTTGCGGAAGACTTCAGCCAGCGGCATTTTCACCTGCACTTCGGCTTCCTTGACCTTGTTGAAGGCCGGGGTTTCAGCGATGTTCAGGCGGATGTACAAGCCCACGGCGATCAGCAGCACGCTGGCCAGGAACGGAATGCGCCAGCCCCAGGCCAACAGGTCTTCAGGCGACAGCCACGCCGCGATCAGCAGGAAGGCCAGGTTGGCAATCATGGTCCCGGCCGGAACGCCGATCTGTACCCATGAACCGTACAAGCCGCGCTTGTTGGCCGGCGCATGTTCCACCGCCATCAGCACCGCCCCGCCCCACTCGCCGCCCAATGCCAGGCCTTGAATCACCCTTAACAGCAACAACAGGATCGGCGCCCAGATACCAATGGCCGCATAGTTCGGTAGTAACCCGATCGCGAAAGTGGCGGCGCCCATGGTCAGCAGCGATATCAGCAACATCGACTTGCGGCCCAAACGGTCACCGAAATGCCCGAACAAGGCAGCGCCGACGATCCGCGCCAGGTACGCCGAAGCAAAAGTACCAAAGGCCAGTAACGTGCCAATCAATGGCACGAAGTCCGGGAAGAACACTTTGTTGAACACCAGCGCCGAGGCGGTGGCGAAAACGAACAAGTCGTACCACTCCACCGTGGTGCCGATCACACTGGCCACGGCCACTTTCTTCATGCTGATTGCAACTTCCGGCGGCGCGCCGGACTTTTCTACAGGCGATAGATCGCTCATCACTGTCTCCAGGAATTCTTCAAGAACTCGTTATTTAATTGTTTTGACTGGCAGTAAAACTTTTGATGTGAGGGATTGTTGTTATATCTCGCCCAACTAAGCGGGCGAGTTTGCAAGGCACTTTTTTATTAATAACCCAGTGTTCTGTCCGCACAATTTAATAACAGCTCACCGGCATTTAAACGGCGGAAGTTCTCCGCTACTTGTTCGGCAATACAGTCATGGGAGGCTGCCGACGCCATGTGCGGTGTGATAGTGACGCCGGGCATGTTCCAGAGGCAGTGATCGACCGGCAGCGGTTCTTGTTCGAAAACATCCAGCAAAGCACCGCGCAGTTTTCCTCGCTTGAGCGCTTGTTCGAGGTCGTCGATGTTCAGATGACCGCCCCGGCCACAATTGACCAGCGCGGCGCCGTTGGCCAATCGCTCGAACGTTGCATTGCCGAGAATGCCGCGGGTTTCGCTGGTCAGCGGCAGCAGGTTGATCAGCAACTCCACACCGTCGAGAAAAGGATTGAATGCCTCGGCCCCGGCGAAGGTCTGCACGCCCGGCAAGTCCTTGCTGCGGCGAGCCCACCCGCGTACGTCGTAACCAGCGGCGGCCAGATCCTCGGCAATGGCGCTGCCCAACGAGCCAAGCCCCATCACCCCGACCTTGAACTGGCCCGCCGCCCGTTGCAGCGGGCGCTCCCAGCGCTGTTCCCGTTGTTGCTCCAGCACTCGATCAAAACCACGGTGATAGTGAATCACCGCCCAACGCACATACTCGGTCATGCCTTGACGGTGGCCGGGATCGACCACCCGGCATACCGGCAAATCCGGGCACGACGGGTCGTGCTCCAGGTGATCGATACCGGCGGCCACCGAGTGAATGACCTGCAGGTTCGGCAACGCGCCGAGGCTGCCCGGCAACGGAAACCAGCACGCGGCAATCTGCGCGTTGACCGCTTGTGGATCATCGGCCAACACAGCCTTGAGTTGCGGCGCGCTGCGGGCAAACGCAGCCTGCAATTGCTTGAGCAGCAGACTGTCGCGGGACAGCAAAACCACGGTGTTGATGACGGTGTTCACGATAAGTAGGACTCGCGCTGGGATTCGATCAGGGTCAGAGCGGCCTCCCAGGCCAGGTCGATGATGTTGTCCTGTTCATCACGGTCAAACTGTTCGGCGGTGTGCGCACAGACTTCCGGAGACGGGTAATGCAGGGCCGAACCACCGGCCAGCGCCTGGACCTGTGCCTGACAGGCGCGTTCCAGGAAGTGAATTTCCTGAAACGCCTGAGCCACGCCGGAGCCGCCGACCAGCAGGCCATGATTGCGCAGGATCATCGCCCGGTGCGGCCCCAGGTCGGCAATCAAACGCTCGCGCTCATCCAGCGACAGGGCAATGCCTTCATAGGTGTGATACGCCAACTTGCCGTAGAACTTCAGCGCGTGCTGACTGATCGGCAACAAGCCGTGCTTCTGCGCGGCGACGGCCATGCCGGCGGCGGTGTGGGTGTGAATCACACAGTTGAGATCCGGGCGAGCCATGTGGATTGCCGAGTGAATCACAAAGCCTGCGGCATTGACTCGATGCCCTTCGTAGGCCGGATCGACCACTCGCCCTTCCTGATCGATGCGCACCAGATCCGAGGCGCGCATGCGGTCGAAAATAACCCCGTAGCGGTTGATCAGAAAATGATGCTCAGGCCCTGGAATCCGCAGGGTAATGTGGGTGTCGATCAGGTCGGTCATGCGAAAGTGCGCGACCAGGCGATACAGCGCGGCCAGTTCGCAACGGGCTTGCCATTCAACCGGACCGATGTGTTCAGGTTTACTCACGAATACACCTCTTTAGCAGCGTGGGTGACGACCGGGTTGGCGCGCAGGCGGGCCAGGCCGCAAACACCGATCAAGGACAGGGCCGACAGCAACGTGAAGAACACCGCCAATGGCAGCCACTGCCCGGAAAACTTGCTCGCCAAGAGCGTGCCGATCAGCGGCGTGGTGCCGCCGGCGAGCGCGCAACTCAACTGGTATGCGATGGAAATCCCCGAGTAGCGCAGGTGCACCGGGAACGCCTGGGTCATGTAACCGGCAATCACCGCGTACAGCGCCGAGAGGATCACCACCGCCAAGGCAATGCCGACCGTCATCAGCACAATGTTCTGCGTACTCACCAGCAGGAACATCGGATACGGCGTGACCATGCACAGCAGCGCGACGAGTTTGAGGAAACGGCCTTCACCGATGCGCTCGGCGAGCAGTGCGGAAAGCGGTTGCGAGAGCAGTTGAATGACAGTCACCAGGAACAGGCAATCGAGGATCGTCGAGCGCGGGATACCCTGATATTGGGTGACGTAAGTGATCATGAAGGTGTTGGTGAAGAAGAACCCGGCCGAACCGATGGTCACGGCTGCGGCAGCAAACAGAATCTGCCGCCAGCAGGTGCGGATCACGTCCTTCACCGGGTACTTCGCCGTTTCGTTGTTGTCCTTCGCCTTGGCGAACTCCGGAGACTCGTGGACGCCGGAACGAATCATCAGCCCAACCATCATCAGCACACCGCTGGCGAGAAACGGCAGACGCCAGCCCCAAGCGAGGAAGTCCTCCGGCTCAAGGGCGGTCACCAGACGAAAGGCGATCAAAGCCAGCAACAAACCGGCCGGACTGCCGAGCTGGGCGAACGATGCGTAAAAGGTTTTGCGTTTGGCCGGCGCATGTTCGCTGGCCATCAACACCGCCCCGCCCCACTCGCCGCCGACCGAAATCCCCTGGATCAACCGCAGCACAATCAGGCCGATCGGTGCCCAGATGCCGGCACTGGCGTAGCTCGGCAACATGCCGATGCCGGCGGTGGCAATGCCCATCAGGGCCATGGTCACCAGCAGCATTTTCTTGCGGCCCAGGCGATCACCCAAATGTCCGAAAACCATGCCGGCCATGGGACGGGCAATGAAGCCAACGGCGAAGCTGCCGAAGGCTGCCAACGTGCTCATCACTGGGTCGCTGCTGGGAAAGAACACTTGCCCGAGTACCAGCGCCGCCGCCGTGGCGTAGATGTAAAAGTCGTAGAACTCAATGGTCGTGCCAATGAAAGCTGCGGCCGCGGCTCGTCGCGGTTGGGGAGTAGTGTGCATGCAAGGACCCTGTTTATTTATAGTTTTGGGCAGGTACTGAAGGCTGGTTACGGTTGCACTCTGTGGCGCTTGTGGGCTTTATCGCTTCCGTGCCAGGATTAGTCAATTTTCATATTCTTATCTTTACTATTAGCACTGCTACTACATGGAATCTTTATGCCTTCCACTTCGAACCCGTGGGTTGGTCGCCGCTTTCTGAATGACCGTCTCGACTGGAACTTGCTGCGCACTTATCTGGTGATCGGTCAGGAAGGCAGCATGAGTCGGGCTGCTGCGCGACTGCACATTACCCAGTCGGCAGTTAGCCAAGCTTTGAAGCGCCTGGAAGAACAACTGGAATGTGTGTTGATCGCCCGCAGTGGAAGGCGGTTCGATCTGACGGAAACCGGGGAAGAAGTCCTGCGCATTGCGACAGACATTTACGGCGATATTTCGCGCCTGGGAACGGTGTTGGAGAGTCGGCACGACGACGTGGTCGGCAAGATTCGCATCCTCACCGTCAGCGGCGTGCAAGCACGGCACTATGATGAGTTCCTCGCCGATTTCCATGAAATCCACCCGAAAATCGAGCTGGAAGTCGAGGTGATGGGCAGCTCGAACATCATCAGTTCGTTGCTGCAAAAGACCGCGACCATTGGCGTCGGATTGTGCCGTTTACCGCAGCCGCGACTGGAGCAGAGGGTATTGTTTCGCGAGCGTTATGCGTACTTTTGCGGGCAGCGTCATCGACTTTTCGGACAAGAGAATCTGACCCTGGAACAGCTCGCTGCAGAGAACTTCGTCAGCTTCACCAGCGATCAGCTCGGCGGCAACCTTTCACCCCTGACCCTGTTTCGCGACCAGCAAGGCTTTACCGGCAAGATCGTTGCCTCATCCACCAGTTTCGAAGAGATTTACCGCTTGATCTGCGCAGGATTTGGTATTGGGTGTTTGCCGACTCATCTGGTGCGCAGGGATGTCGAGCAAGGTTTGCTCTGGCGTTTGCCGCCGGAAGATGGCGTGGTGGATTTCGATATCCAACTGTTGTGGAATCGCGAGCAGAAGATGAGTCAGGCCGAAACCGTGTTCCTGGAAAGCTTCCAGCACATGCTCAGCATTCGTGAGCCTGTGCTGTGAAGCCTTTATCCTCAGACGTGAGGGTCGCCCGGGGCTTTGCTCGGCGCGGCGTATTGCGGCTTCAGGTGGCCGTCCTGATCGAGTAGCCAGGCATCCATGATCTGCCGCACCACGGGGCCGGCAACGCGACCACCGGCCTCGCCGTTTTCGATCATTACCGAGATGACAATCTTCGGATGTTCGGCCGGGGCGAAACCGACGAACAAGGCGTTGTCGCGGTTGCGCTCCAGTGTTTTCGCCCGGTTGTAGCGCTCACCCTGCTTGATCGCCACCACTTGCGCGGTGCCACTTTTGCCGGCGATGCGGTACTGCGCGCCCTCCGCCGCCGCTCGGGCAATCCCGCGGGCGTCGTGCATCACCATCTGCATCCCATGGTTGACCTGCTCCCAGTCACGCGGATCCTTGAGCAGGATGTTCGGCATCGGATGCTCGTCTACCGGCGCTACGCCATCCACGGTCTTGGCCAGGTGCGGTCGGTTCCATACACCTTTGTTGGCGATCAGCGCGGTGGCCTGGGCCAGTTGTAGAGGGGTGACCTGCATGTAGCCCTGGCCAATGCCGAGGATCACTGTCTCGCCGGGGAACCATGCCTGTCGCCGTGTGGCGCGCTTCCAGGCCTGAGACGGCATCAGACCGGGAGACTCTTCGAACATGTCCAGCGAGACCTTCTCGCCAAGGCCGAACATCGCCATGTAGTCGTGCAGGCGGTCGATGCCCAGCTTGTGGGCCAGATCGTAGAAGTAGGTGTCGTTGGAGCGCATGATCGCTGCGTCCATGTTCACCCAGCCATCGCCACTGTGGTTCCAGTTACGGTACTTATGATCGAAATCCGGGAGTTGGTAATAACCCGGATCGAAGACGCGGGTCTGCGGGGTTACGACTCCGGCGTCGAGGCCGGCGATCGCCACTTCCGGCTTGATGGTCGAGCCCGGCGCATAGAGCCCGCGCAGCACGCGGTTGAACAGCGGCCGGTCGATGGAATCGTGCAACGCCGCGTATTCCTTGAAGCTGATGCCCGTCACAAACAGGTTCGGGTCGAAGCTTGGCTTGCTGACCATGGCCAATACTTCACCGGTCGACGGATCGAGAGCGACCACCGAGCCACGGCGATCGCCCAATGCCTCCTCGGCGGCTTCCTGAAGTTTGACGTCGAGGCTCAGGACGATGTTTTTGCCGGGGATCGGATCGGTGTGCTTGAGCACTCGCAGCACGCGGCCCTGGGCATTGGTTTCGACTTCCTCGTAACCCACATGGCCGTGCAATTCTGATTCGTAGAATTTCTCGATACCGGTTTTGCCAATGGATTGGGTGCCACGGTATTCCACCGTGTCCAGGGCTTTGGATTCTTTTTCGTTAATGCGACCGACGTAGCCGATCGAATGCGCGAAGTGCGCGCCCATGGGGTAGTGGCGAACGAACTGCGGCTCTACATCGATTCCGGGCAGACGGAACTCGTTGACCGCGAGTACGGCTATCTGTTCTTCGCTGAGCTCATAGAACAGCGTAACCGGGACGAAGGGGTGCCTGGCCTGCTTCATCGCCTTGTCGAACAGCGTGCGGTCCTCGGCCGGCAGGTGCAGGAGGTTGACCACTTCATCCAGCTCGCTTTTGACATCGGAAGCGCGTTCGCGGGTGATGGTCAAGTTGAAGCTGGGCCGGTTGTCTGCCAGGACCACGCCATTGCGGTCGTAGATCAGCCCGCGAGTTGGAGTGATCGGCAGGACATGGACGCGGTTGTTTTCGGAGATTGTCGAGTGATAGTCGAACTCGACGACTTGCAGGACGTACATGCGCACCACCAGCGCGCAAGTAATGGCGGCGACGAACAAGGCGCAGGCCATCAGTCTTTTGTTGACCAGGCGTGTCTCTTTTTCGTGGTCCTTGATCGGTATCGGTTCGGGCATTTCTGCAGCAACTCTTTGACTATAAACGGGAGTACCGATCCGTAGGCTTGCAGTCAGTCCGTTGAAACGAGCTGCACCATACCAAAACACTGCACTCACTTCAGTGACAATTCCCTGAGCGGTTCATGCCTATCAAGACGATATCGCTCTGTTTGCTGCCCAGTCCCTCACTGGTGCGAAACCTGCCAACTGCTGGATGACGATGCGCTGGCTATCGACAGCATAGAGCTCGGGCCGAGCTCTTAAATGTCCTCTTCTATTTATCTAGCAGAAATTGTCCGTTTGGCTGACCGCTTATCTACAAACCCAACACCCATACATTCATAAACTAACGTTGTAAGCAGAAGAGCAGTCTCACGGTAATCCAGTCGATTACTACTGCACCTTCCAACCAGACAAGGAGTTCAGGACATGCCCAACGACCAACCCCCACCACCTTCGAACAATGAAAAGTCCATTCCTAGAGCGCAAAATGAAAAGGAACCGAAGAGTAATGCTGGCTGGCCCAATCAAATAGGCGCCGTGTTCAAAGCCGGGCTGGCTGTTGGTTTCGTACTTTTGCTCCTTGGTGGAGCCTGTATGATTTTCTTTCCCATGAACTGGACACTTGAAGTGCTTGTGATCTGTGCCGGACTCAGCATTATTCTTGGTGCGTTTGGGTCTACCGCGTCCGTGAGTATCCCGGGGCAGTCCATCACTTTTATGGGAGTGGCGGCCATAGCGATTGGACTATTCACCGTATTGCTGGATCAAATGTCAGAGCGCTACGTTCAGATCAAATTATCTGGCGACATCAAACAAGAACAGGTTAAATCAGTCGAACTCATCGGCGACAATGAGTATGCCGGCGGACTATTACCCGGCAAAAAAAAATGGGGATTCTTTATTTTCGGCAAAGAAATAAAGTCACCAAAGCTAACGCTACGCATAACTCTACTGGGTGATACTGAGCGACTGTTCGAATGCATTGACGCAGGAGAGGTTGTACCCTTTCTCGCATCGAGTTCGATAATAGAGTGGCAATACAATGAAGCCAAAACGACTATCGTAAATACCCGCACAAAAAAACCTGTTGCCACTGCTGTCGGAGGGTGCGCGACACCAGAAGGTGCATTCGCCCACTACATCCCGACAAGACACTCGGATACAACAGTTAGCCTTTTCTCTGTAGCTTATGCCGAAGAAGTCCCAGAAAACCAACGTATCTCAAGTGCACCTACCGAACAACTGATTGAGTACCTGGACTCTGATGGAGTCAAACTGCGTCGCAGTGCCAGAGATCAACTCGGTAAAAGTGGTGATGCGGTCGTCAAACCGCTTCTCGACAACCTGGCCAAAGACGATGCCAGTTATCGCATGCAGTTAGGTTCGCTAGTGGCCCTGAGCCAAATTTCACGGAACCCGAATGCGAATTTTGAGGGCATAAAACAAGATGTTGAGCCTGCAGATATAAACCGCTTACTCAAAGCAGCAACAAACAGCGACAAAACCATTCGGGTTTACGCATCGGAGTTTCTATATCGCTTGGAAGACCCGAGGGTGATAGAACCTGTACTCGAAAATATCCCATCAGCCTCAGAAGATGGTAAATACAATCTTTTACTGATTCTAAGCAACTCTCTTGGAACCGCAAACAAGGATCAAAAAAGGCTGATCGCGACGCAGATCCCTCCTCTCAAAGTAGACGGAGAAACAAAAACCAACAGTTTGATAGACAAGATATCGGAGCAGGCAGCCCAATAAGACAATGGATTCTACTGATGTATTTAATGCAACAGCCCGATGTCGCTGTACGAACTTTCCTTCGGG
>NZ_AKJT01000079.1 GCF_000282195.1 Pseudomonas sp. GM18 | reverse complement strand
ATCGTTCCCACGCGCAGCAAAGGAATGCAGCCCGGGACGCTCCGCGTCCCAGAAGCGGACGCAGAGCGTCCATTGAGGCATTCCCACGCAGAGCGTGGGAACGATCAGTCTCGACTCAAGACTTCAACGCTTTCTTCGGATAAATGTCATACCGGCTGGATTTACCATCCAGCGCATGGCTCGGCTTCGGCCCATCGATGCATGGCGCCTTGCGCGGGCGCTTGACCACTACCCGGTGACTGGCCAGGGCCAACGCCGCTTCGAGCAGGGCCGGCGCATCCGGGTCATCGCCGACCAGCGGCCGGAACAGGCGCATTTCCTTCTTCACCAACGCGGTTTTCTCACGATGGGGAAACATCGGGTCGAGGTAGATCACCTGCGGCGGCTCGCCTTCCCAGTTGCGCATCACCTCGATCGAATTGCCCTTGAGCAAACGCATCCGCGCCACGATCGGCGCTACGTCGAAATCTTCCGCGCCGCGTGCCAGGCCATCTTCAAGCAAGGCGCCGATCAGCGGCTGGCGCTCGATCAGGCTCATCTCGCAGCCCAGGCTGGCCAGCACGAACGCGTCCTTGCCCAACCCCGCCGTGGCGTCCAGCACGCGTGGGCGCACGCCCTGGGCGATGCCAACCGCCTTGGCGATCATCTGACCGCTACCGCCGCCGTACAACCGACGATGGGCCGCGCCCCCCTCGACGAAGTCCACCCGCACCGGCCCCGGTGCGTCCGGCCCCAGTTGTTGCAGCTGCAACCCCTGCTCGCCCACCTGCAAGGCAAACTCGCCGTCATCCACCTGCAGCGGCAAACCCAGGCGCTCGGCCCATTGCTCGGCCTGTGGCTGGAAGGTCGTGCCCAAGGCCTCGACATGGATGCGGCAGGCCGCAGGTTGCTCAATCATGGGAAAACACGCTCAAAAAATTAATGATCGGCAAAAACGGCCGATAACCAAACTATCGAGCATTTTGCCAGAGCTGAGCGTCGACCGAGAGAAATGTCAGACATTCAACGCACATCGATAGGTTACATCTCGCCCCACGGCGATTTTGGCCTGCGAAATTCCCAAGCACTGAGCGGCGTCAGTCACCTGTGGCAGGATTTTTTTGCCCGGGCCCTGGCCGATCAGTCGGGCGATGTCGTGCCGGCGTCTCTGGACTTCCCACCGGTCGATCTCGACAGCCCGGTCGAACCGACCGTCGGCAGCGAGCTGCTGGCGCACATCATTTCCCAGCGTGAATGCAACGTCACAGAAACCCCGGTCCGCCCGCCAGAACCACTGTTCCTGCCGATTGCCGAGTTCGAAATGGACCTGGCCGACAAACCGTTCCCGCCATTCCCGCCGGAAGAAATCGTCGCGCAACAGAAACAGCAGGACTTCGAAAGCGGCTGGGTTCGCCCAATCGTGCTCACGGCCGGTCAACCGATGCCCGAGCCCGGTGCCGCACCGCAACCGCGTCCGCTGCACTTGCCGATCGCCGAGTTCGAACTCGACCTGCTGGACAAGCCGTTCCCGCCGTTCTCACCGCAAGAACTGGTGGAACAACAGAAACAACTCGATTTCGATAACGGCTGGGCGCGCCCGATCGTGCTGCAGAACCTGCGCATCGCCGCCTAACCCCTCAGCGGCCCAGCCACCACGGCCCGACCTCGTCAGCCTTTGAAGAATTGATTGGCTTTCTGGAACGGCATCGACCGGGAAGTGAAGCCGAAGGTCCCGTGCTGCTGGATTTCCTCGGCCGCGCGCAAGAACTCGCCATACGCTGCCAAAGCCAGGGCCGAACCGACGCTGATGCGTTTGACGCCCATTTCGCTCAACTGCGCCACCGTCAGCTTGAGACCGCCGGACATCAACACATTCACCGGTTTCGGTGCCACCGCGCGAACCACCGCCAAGACCTCTTCAGCATTGCGCAGGCCTGGGGCGTAAAGCACATCGGCCCCCGCCTCGGCGAATGCCTGCAAACGGCGAATGGTATCGTCGAGGTCAGGATTGCCGTGCAGAAAGTTCTCGGCACGCGCCGTCAGCATAAAGGGAAAAGGCAAGCTGCGGGCTGCCGCGACAGCCGCTTCAATACGCGCCACGGCATGCTCGAAGCAGTAGATCGGACCGTCCTCACGCCCCGTGGCATCTTCGATCGAACCGCCAACCGCACCGGCCTTGGCTGCACGCAGAATACTTTGGGCGCACTCGGCGGGGGCGTCGGCAAAGCCGTTTTCGAGATCCACCGCGACCGGCAAATCAGTGGCCGCGACAATCGCCTCAACGTTCGCCAGAGTATCGTCGAGCGTCAACCCACCATCGGGGCGACCCCGGGAAAAGGCATAACCGGCGCTGGTGGTTGCCAGTGCCTCGAAGCCCAGGCTGGCGAGCATTTTCGCCGAGCCGGCGTCCCAGGGGTTGGGAATGACAAAGGCGCCCTCGCGTTCGTGCAGTGCTTTGAACGCCTGGGCTCGAAGGGTTTGCGCATCCATTGGCAGACTCCTGAAAAAGGGAAAACCCGCTTCAGAGCAGACCAAGTTGCTCGGCGGCGGGTTCTCTGTATAGCTCAGGCAGCGGCGGCAAGCCAGGCAAACGTAGCGTCAGCTTTGCGTGAAAACGTTGTGCCAGTTTTGCCGCCAGCAGGTTATCGGCGGTGTGCAGAAAGATATACGGCGTGCGGCCCTCTTCGATCCAGACGGCGATTTTCTCGACCCACGGCACCAGGAACGGATCGTTGGCTTCCAGCTCGGGATGGCCGATGAAACGCACCTGTGGAAACTGAGTGAACGCCGCAGGGCGAGGCGGCACCCTGGGCTTTTTCGATTGGGCGTGGAGCACTGAAGGATCGGTCGAGGTGCAACTGAACAGCGCACGCGGATCGAGGCAGATGCGCTCGACACCACGGTCCAGCAGCAGGCGATTGAGCATTCGCTCGGCATCGCCCTTGGCAAAGAATTCGTCATGCCGTACTTCGACTGCCAAGGGCCGGTCCACTGCATCGATAAAACCGGCCAGCTCCGACAGTCGTTGCGGGGTGAAGCTTTTGGACAATTGCAGCCACAGCGGCGAAACCCGCGCCCCCAGAGGGCTGAGCAATTGCAGGAAGGTTTCGACGGCGGTCAATTGGTCGCGCAGATCACCGCTGTGGCTGATGTCGCCGGGGAACTTGGCAGTGAAGCGAAAGTGTTCGGGCATGGTCTCGGCCCAGCGCTGCACGGTGGCGGCAGCCGGGCTCGCGTAGAAGGTCGTATTGCCTTCCACGGCGTTGAACACTTGGGAATAAAGATTAAGAAACTCGGCGGGTTTGGCGTCTTGTGGATACAAGTACTCGCGCCAGGCGTTTTCGCTCCAGGACGGGCAGCCGAGGTAATAAGGCAGCATCAGATGTACAGGTCGAGACCCAGTACATCCGCATCCCAATCGACAAAAGTGGCGGTGCTCAGGTAACTGGCCAGTGCCATCGCCACGCTTTTACTCATGGCGCGGTGATAAATCATGTCTTGTTGACGAGCGGGGAGATTGCTCAGGCGTTGCGCGGAGGCTTTGGCGGCACGGGCGGCCAATTGCTCTTCGGTAGGGAACTCCAGCTCGCCGTCGATATCGACGGAGTCATCCTCAGACACATGGCCTTTGCGGGGCTTGCGCTTGATCGGGTAGGACTGAGAGGAAACGCCGTCTATACGCATAAGTGCATGCTCGGTATCGATGATGGCAGTTTAGTGGCGCAAAACCCACTTCGCAAACCGCCGAGTGATAACTAGAACACAGAAAAACGAAAAGGTTTAAAAGCGGCGGGTAGAAACTGACGATTGGCTTTTATAGCCGCGAAGGGGTCAACTCAGAATCAAGGATTACCGCGCTTTCGGTGTCGCGACTTTATCGCGCAGATACACCGGCTGCGCCTGATCGGCCACTATCGCTTCACCGCGTTCCCAGGCAAAACGCGCCAGGGTCAGCAGGTCTTCGGCGTGAGGCAGCATGCCCGCGTCCTGGCCGCTCAGGTTCACCGCAATACGCTCGGCATAACCCCAACCGGTGCCAGCGCCGAACCACTCGCCGCTGGCATCGACCGGCAACGCAGCGGCTTCCGGGGGCAAAACCGCTTCGTTGCTCACCAGCCGCATCTCCCCCGCCGTTTCTCGGTAGCAGCCCCAATACACCTCATCCATACGCGCATCGATGGCCGCCGCGACCTGGCTGACGCCGTGTTCGCGATAAGCCCGCTGGGCGAGCACGGCGAGATTGGAGACCGGCAACACCGGACGGTCCAGCGCAAACGCCAGCCCTTGCACCACGCCGATGGCGATCCGCACACCGGTGAACGCACCCGGCCCGCGGCCGAACGCAATGGCGTCGACCGCTTGCAGGGTGGTCCCGGCATCGGCCAGCAGTTGCTGAATCATCGGAAGCAGCTTCTGCGCATGCAGGCGCGGGATCACCTCGTAATGGCTCGTGACTTTGCCGTCATGCAGCAAGGCAACGGAGCAAGCTTCGGTCGCGGTGTCCAGGGCCAGCAAGGTGCTCATCGATGTATCCGTAAGAGAGGTCAGAAAAAGTGCGCCAGTATAAACAACTACGGCCCGCAAGCGGGCCGTAGAAGGTGAAGCCGATCAGACTTTTCAGCTCAGTGCTTCAAGCACCTTGCCGGTAATCGTCTCAACCGAGCCGACGCCCGGAATATGGCTGTACTTCGGCTTGCCCTGAGCAGCGGCCAGGCCTTGGTAGAACTCCACCAGAGGTTTGGTCTGGGAGTGGTAGACCGACAGGCGATGACGCACGGTTTCTTCAGTGTCGTCCTTGCGCTGCACCAGCTCTTCACCGGTGATGTCGTCTTTACCGGCGATTTTCGGCGGGTTGTAGACGGTGTGGTACACGCGACCGCTGGCCTCGTGAACGCGACGACCGGCGATACGCTGAACGATTTCTTCGTCATCGACGGCGATTTCGACCACGTTGTCCAGTTCCACGCCAGCTTCTACCAACGCTTCAGCTTGCGGAATGGTGCGCGGGAAACCGTCGAACAGGAAACCGTTGGCACAGTCAGGCTGCGCGATACGGTCCTTGACCAGAGCGATGATCAGATCGTCGGAGACCAGACCACCGGCATCCATGATGCTCTTGGCTTTAACACCCAGCTCGGTACCGGCTTTTACAGCAGCACGCAGCATGTCGCCGGTAGAGATTTGCGGAATGCCGAATTTTTCGGTGATGAACTTAGCCTGAGTACCTTTACCGGCCCCGGGAGCTCCCAGCAGAATGACGCGCATTAGATGTGCTCCTCAATTTTTTATTTAGAATTACTTAAACAAAACAAAGGATTCGCCTCGTAGGGCCAATCTCAAAAAATAGGGTCGTGACCGCCCAAACGGCCAAAGGCTGATCAAGATACACAGCAGGCCCTGCCCACACAAGCCGCCGAAAGTCGGAGAAACCTGCGCCGGACGTGCCCTTTCGAAGGGGTACCCCAAGTCGCAACCCCATCATTAACTGTCGCGTGACAGACCTTTTCGACCGCTCGCCGGCAGGCACTCGACGCTCACGCCGGGTGCCCGTTCCCTACGACGAAAACCTTAGCCGGTATTTCGCAAACCGGCGGCAATCCCCGCCACAGACACCAGCAACGCCTGTTCTACCGGGCTGCCCTGCGCCTCGTCCTGTTGCCGCGAACGGGCCAACAGTTCGGCCTGCAATAGATGCAGCGGGTCGAGGTAGGTGTTGCGCAGGCGGATGAATTCAAGGGTGTCTGGGCTATGTGCCAGTAGCTGGGACTGACCAGTCAGCCCCAGGACCACCGAACAGGCCTGCGACAATAGGTCGCGTAAATGCGCACCCAAAGGGAGCAGATCCGGCTCGACCAGGCGCTCATCGTAAGACTGGGCGATATCGGCGTCGGCCTTGGCCAGCACCATTTCCAGCATATCGATGCGGGTACGAAAGAACGGCCACTGCTCGCGCATCTGCCCCAGCAACACCCCTTCGCCGCGCTCCAGCGCCTTGCTCAGCGCCGCTTCCCAACCTAGCCAGGCCGGCAGCATCAGGCGCGTCTGGGTCCAGCCGAAGATCCATGGAATGGCGCGCAGGCTTTCAATGCCACCGGCGCGGCGCTTGGCCGGGCGGCTGCCCAACGGCAAACGCCCCAACTCCTGTTCCGGCGTGGACTGGCGGAAATACTCGACGAACTGCGGATTTTCCCGCACCACGGCACGGTAAGCCTTGACCCCATCGGCGGCCAATTCGTCCATCAAGTGGCGCCAGGCAGGCGTAGGAGGTGGTGGCGGCAGCAAGGTCGCTTCCAGCACCGCCGCCAGGTACAGATTGAGGTTTTGCTCGGCGATGTCCGGCAGGCCGAATTTGAAACGAATCATTTCCCCCTGCTCGGTGGTGCGGAAACGCCCCGCCACCGACCCCGGCGGCTGCGACAGAATCGCCGCGTGCGCCGGGCCGCCACCACGGCCCACGGTGCCGCCGCGACCGTGGAACAACAGCAGTTCTACTTGCTGCTCCCGGCAAATGTCTACCAATCGCTCCTGCGCCCGATACTGCGCCCAGGCCGCCGCCGTAGTGCCGGCGTCCTTGGCCGAGTCGGAATAACCGATCATCACTTCCTGTGGCCCTTGCAGGCGCGAGCGATAGCCCGGCAGCAGCAACAGTTTTTCGATCACCGGGCCCGCGTTGTCGAGGTCGGCGAGAGTTTCGAACAGCGGCACCACGCGCATCGGCCGCAATACGCCGGATTCTTTGAGCAGCAACTGCACGGCCAGCACGTCGGAAGCGGCGCCAGCCATGGAAATCACATACGAGCCAAGTGAAGCCCCCGGCGCGGCAGCGATTTCCCGGCACGTCGCCAGCACTTCGGCGGTGTCGGCAGACGGTTTGAAGTAGGCCGGCAGCAACGGCCGGCGATTGTTCAGCTCACGCATCAGGAAGGCGATGCGCTCCTCTTCGCTCCAGTCCTCATAACGACCCAGGCCGAGGTAATCGGTGATTTCGGTCATGGCCGCGGTGTGGCGCGAGGAGTCCTGTCGCACATCGAGGCGCACCAGAAACAGCCCGAACGTCACCGCGCGGCGCAGGCAGTCGAGCAACGGGCCATCGGCGATGACGCCCATGCCGCACTCATGCAGCGAGTGGTAGCACAGCTCCAGCGGGTCCAGCAGGTCGCGGTTGTTTTGCAGCACATCGGCGGACGCCGGTGTGGTTGCCGTCAGGGAGGCGTGGGCCCAGTTACGGGTCGCACGCAGGCGTTCACGCAACTGTTTGAGCACCGCTCGGTAAGGTTCGGCGCTGTCGCCAGCCTTGGCTTTGAGGGCGTCGCTGGCCTGTTGCATCGACAATTCGGCGGCGAGGTGATCGACATCGCGCACGTACAAATCGGCAGCCATCCAGCGTGCCAGCAGCAATACTTCGCGGGTCACGGCGGCGGTGACGTTGGGGTTGCCGTCGCGGTCGCCACCCATCCACGAGGCAAAGCGAATCGGTGCAGCCTCCAGCGGCAGGTGCAGGCCAGTGGCGGCATACAGGGCCTGATCGGCCTTGCGCAAATAGTTGGGAATCGCCTGCCACAGCGAATGCTCGATCACCGCAAAGCCCCACTTGGCTTCGTCTACAGGTGTCGGGCGGGTGCGGCGGATTTCTTCGGTGTGCCAGGCTTCGGCAATCAACCGCTGCAGCTTCGTCTTGATCTGCTCGCGCTCGGCGCTGGTCAGGTCGCGATGGTCCTGAGCCGCCAATTGCGCGGCGATCGCGTCGTACTTCTGGATCAGTGTGCGACGCGCCACTTCGGTGGGGTGCGCGGTCAATACCAGCTCGATTTCCACCCGGCCCAATTGCCGGGCCAGGGATTCGGCGTCATGGCCGGCAGTCAACAGGCGAGCGAGCAGCTCCGGCAACACCCGAGTCTCGAACGGCGCGGGTTGTGACTCTTCGCGGCGGTGAATCAGCTGATATTGCTCGGCGATATTGGCCAGGTTGAGGAACTGGTTGAACGCCCGCGCCACCGGCAGCAATTCGTCTTCGCTCAACTGGTTGAGGCTGGCACTGAGTTCGGCATCCATCGAACCGCGACGGTCGGCCTTGGCTCCTTTGCGGATTTGCTCGATCTTGTCGATAAAGCCATCCCCGTACTGCTCACGAATGGTGTTGCCCAATAGCTCACCCAACAGGTGAACGTCCTCGCGCAAGCGTGCATCAATATCGGTCATCAGCAGTTCTCCAGCGAAAATCCGGGCGGCTATGCTTTGATAGTAGAGAGTGCCGCTGTAAAGCGGTTCTTACAAGTAAACGAGGGGACTGCAAACCCCAAACGTTGCAGCTAGGCTCAACATCAAGCCGTACAACGGCTTGCCACCGGCCACCGCCGGACACTCACCCGGCCTGCCATGAGCAGGTGCGTAATGAGGTCATTATGAAAATCCGCGAGCTCGCCAAGCACTGGGAAGAAAACGCCAAGGGTCGCCTGACCGACTCTGGCTATACGATTCGTCTGGACGTGGAAGCCGCCGCACGGCTGGCGGCGATCATCGAAATGTACCCCAAACGGCACCCCGAAGAACTGCTCGGAGAATTGATCGGCGCCGCCCTGGAAGAGCTCGAAGCGAGTTTTCCGTATGTGAAAGGGTCAACGGTGGTCGCCACCGATGAAGAAGGCGATCCGCTGTACGAAGACGTCGGTCCGACCCCGCGTTTTCTCGCCTTGTCCCGTCGTCATTTGCATGATCTGTCGACCGAAAACGACAAGCCAAAACACTAAAACATGTGGGAGCGAGCAGGTTCGCTCCCACATGGGGTCTTCGGTGAACGCAGGATTGGGTTACTGCTCCAGCTTCTGCGGGGTTTCCTGGCCCATGCAGCGCACGGCTTTTTTCTTGTTGTTGACCAATACGCCGGTCAGGCCTTTCTGTTCGGTATCAAACATCACCAGCACGCCATCGATGCACTGCGCCACTTGTGCGGCCGGTTCAAGGGAGATTTTGTAGTCTTCGCCCGGCACGGTCTTGAGCATGGTGAAGTCGCTGAGCAGTAACGCATCCTCGGGTTTGGCGAAGTGCAGGTAGCCGTACCACCACAAGGCCCCGACGGTGCCGAGGATGCTGCAAATACCGGTGATGATCAGCGGGATGGCGTTACGTTCTTCACTCATTGCGGACTCTCTGGTGGTTCATCTTCAGAATTCGGGGGTGCCGGGTAATTCGGAATTTCACCCAGGCGGCGCAGGCCGTTGAAATGCTGCGGGTCTTCGAGGTAGCGCAGCATGACTTTGCGCCAGACCGGGTCGGCGAAGGTTTGCACATGACCACCCCGGGTCAGTTGCAGCACTCGCGGCGGCGGCGCAGCTTGATACAGACGGATGCCGTTGGAAAGGGGCACCAGCTGATCATCGATACTGTGATAGATCAGTTTCGGTACGCCATTGAGCTGCGTCATGGAACGGATTGCGCTGTCGCCGTCCGGCACCAACCACGACAATGGCACCTGGAACGGCCAGGTCATCCATGACGTGCTCAGGGCGAAACGCCCGACATCGCGGTAACTGGCAGGCACGCCATCGAGCACGAAGGCCTTGAGTTGTCGCTGGCGCTCGGGATGCTGGGCCAGGTAATGCACGGCCATCGAACCGCCAAGGCTCTGACCGAGAAGGATCAACGGCTTGCCCTTGACCTCCGGCGCCTGGTCGAGCCATGTGAAGGCGGCGTCGATGTCCTGATAAATCTCCGGCAACGCCGGTTTACCTTCGGACAACCCGTACCCGCGATAATCCACCAGCAACACCTGATAGCCCTGCTTCGGCAGCCACCAGCTCGCGCCCAGATGCCACGCCAGGTTGCCGCCGTTCCCGTGCAGATGCAGCACGGTGCCTTTGACTTCGACGCCTTTTTTCGCCGGCAGCCACCAGCCATGCAGCTTGAGGCCGTCGGCGGTAGTCAGGGTGACGTCGCGATAGTCGAGCTTGGCTTTTTCCGGGGTGAACGGCTGGCCGGGCTCGGGGTAGAACAGCAAAGAGCTGCAACCGCCAAGGGCCAGGAGCAGGCAGAAGATGCCGAGGATTCTCATCCGGTGAAGCCTCAATGTGGGTGATCGTTCCCATGCTCCGCGTGGGAACGCATACCGTGACACTCTGCGTCCATGGCGGCATTCCCACGCAGAGCGTGGGAACGATCCGAATCAAAGGATATTGGAGTAATCCGCTTCGATCCGGTCCAGGCTCAGGTGGTTGAGGAAGTTGGAGAAGCACATCCACGCCGACAACGCGTTCATGTCGCGGAACTGCTCGGGCAGGTACTTGGGTGGCACCACCAGGCCTTCGTCCACCAATTGGCGCAAGGTCCGCATGTCCTCCAGCGTAGTCTTGCCGCAGAACAACAGCGGTATCTGCTCCAGCTTGCCTTTGCGCACGGCCAGCTGAATGTAGTTGTAAATCATGATAAAGCCCTTGAGGTAGGACAAGTCTTTGGTAAATGGCAGACCATTGGGCACCGAGCCGCGGAACACCCGACTGGCATTGCCGTAGCTTTCGGCCATTTCAAAGCCCTGAGCCCGGAAGAACTCAAAGATCTGCAAGAAGTCCGCGCCCTCCTCCACCATGTGAATGGCGCGGGTGCGGTTGGTCAGTTTGCGCAAGCGGCTCGGGTAGGAGGCGAAGGTGATGATTTCCATCAGGATCGCCAGGCCTTCCTGAGTCACGGTGGACGACGGCGGGCCCTTGGACAGGAACGTACAGATCGGCTGATTCAGGCCGTTGAGGGTGGTGCCCACATGCACCAGCCCTTCGTGGACTTCCAGCGCGCGCACGTCGCGATTGTTGAACATCGCGTCAGTGCGGATCTTGATGTAGTCGGCGCCGGCCGCCGCGTCGGCGACGATCCCGTCGGACTCGAACACCCGGATGGTTTCCTCGTTTTCGCCAAACACCTTGTTCAACCGATGTTGCAGCAGGTCGACGGCTTCCTTGGCGGTGAGGACTTTCGGTTCGTCCTTGAGGTCGCCACGGCCGTCGATGTTGTTCAGATAATCGGAGAGCATCAACCCCAGGTCAGCCAGGGTCGGATCGCCGGCGTGGAACGCATCAGACGCCGCGCCGTACAACTCCTGGGAAATCAGCCCGAAATCCTCGGTGCCGCGCGCTTCAAGCATGCGCACCACCATGCGGTATTCCTTGCACATGCGGCGCATGATCTGCCCGACCGGGTTGAACTGGCCGAGCTGGCGGGTGATATCGCGCTCGATGTTCTGGAATTCCAGCTTCACTTTGCTGGAGTCGAACGACAGCGGTCGATTGAGGTAGTAATCGCGGTCCACGGCCGGCATTTCCTTGCCCTTGCCCTTGAGGAACCCCTTGCGAATGCTGTCATCCCACTTGACCGCATCCAGAATGCGAATCGGCGTCTGCGCCAGCACTATGCGATCGGACAACATGCGTATCGTCTGCTGGTATTCGTCCACCCGAAACTCCTGTAGTAAAACCGTTACGTGCTGAGTTTATTTGGTTTTGGCCAGGCGCTGATAGCGCACCGCTTCGACGAAGACATCGGAATTGGCCGGGTCGTCGAGGTAGGCGAACACCTGATCCAGGCTGTTGTTGATCAACACCCCATCGCCATCTTCAGTCTGAAAGCCTTCGCCACTGAGGGCTTCTTGCCCCATGGCTTGTCTGATCTGCTCAAGGTCGAGGTTGTAGACCACCAGTTCGTGCTTATCGTTGAGCTCGAAACCGGCGATGGTGAAATGCCCGCCGAACTGCGCCGGCACCTTTGCCGACAGGTACCAGCGATTGCCATGACGCGACACCGTGAAGGGATAGGCTTCGCGCTCATGGGGTTTGGTCTTGAAGTAGCTGACCGCCTGGTAGTGATTGTCGCCGACGCGTGTCAGTTCCAGGTTCATCGGCTCGCCCCAGGCGTTGGTGCTGGCCCATTTGCCGAGCAGCCCTTTGGGCGCGGGCTCGCTGGCGGGCAGCGGCTCCTTGAAGGTCACCAGACAGCCACTGAGCAGCAGGAACGACAAGGCGATCACAACGACACGCCAGGCTTTCATTCAACACTCCCTATCGACACAGGATGACTTTGCGCGCTGATCGTTCCCACGCTCTGCGTGGGAACGATCAAACGATCAACCCTGCGGGGTTACACCGACGCCAGTACCAAGTGCATGTAGCGAGTCAGGATGCCGAGCATTTCCTCTTCGGCAACAGGCTCGGCATCGTTGAGCAGGCCCTGATATTCCATCCGTCCGACAATCGCCGTCAACACTTTGGCATCTTGTTGTGGCTCGCGGGAACCCAATACTTCGAAAAGCTGGCAGGTGCCCTGCAAGAGAATTTGCTGATGGGAACGCACCAACAACGCCAGACGCGGGTTGAGCAACGCTTCCTGGCGGAAGGCTTGCTCGGCCATCAAGTGTTCGCGGCGATTGATCAATTGCCGATGAACATAGTCAGCCATCAGCCGTGCGATATCGTCCGCCAGCTGTGAGCGGGACTCGGCGGTGCCGTCACCGCTGACAACCATCTCGCGCAACAGGCCTTCGTTGCTGGCCCACAACCGGGCCATGTATGCCGCGCTGCGTTCCACGTATTGGGCAAAGGTATCGGTGAGCAGGTCATCGATGTCCTTGAAATAGTAGGTAGTGGCCGACAGCGGCACACAGGCCTCGGCGGCCACCGCACGGTGCCGCACGGCCCGCACGCCATCGCGCACGACAATGCGCATCGCCGCGTCGAGAATGTCCTGTCGACGCTGTTCGCTGCCCTGTCGGCTGGCCTTGCGGCCCTGGTACTGAACACTTTCAGCGACCGCAGTGGCGATATCCGCTGCACCTTCTTGAGCAATTGCACGATTCACGACAGGTATTCCTCTCTAACGTCAAAAGTAACCAATTGATACGTTTGTACCAGACAGGCAATAAAAAGCCGCCTGTTTTAGGCGGCTTTTTAATTGAAACATTTACGCTTGCGGACGCATGTGCGGGAACAGGATCACATCGCGGATCGACGGTGAGTTGGTCAGCAACATCACCAGACGGTCGATGCCGATCCCTTCACCGGCGGTCGGCGGCATGCCGTACTCCAGCGCACGAACGAAGTCGGCGTCGTAGTGCATGGCTTCATCGTCGCCAGCGTCCTTGTCGGCCACCTGTGCCATGAAGCGCTCTGCCTGGTCTTCCGCGTCGTTCAACTCGGAGTAGGCGTTAGCGATTTCACGGCCGCCGATGAACAGTTCGAAACGGTCGGTGACGTTCGGGTTCTCGTCGTTGCGACGGGCCAGCGGCGATACTTCGAACGGGTACTGGGTAATGAAGTGCGGCTGTTCCAGCTTGTGCTCGACCAGTTCTTCGAAAATCATCACCTGCAGTTTGCCCAGACCTTCGAAGCCCAGCACCTTGGCGCCGGCCTTCTTGGCGATGGCACGGGCCTTGTCGATGTCGTTCAGATCATCGGCCGTCAGGTCCGGGTTGTACTTGAGGATCGAGTCGAACACCGACAGGCGCACAAACGGCTCGCCGAAGTGGAACACCTTGTCGCCGTAAGGCACGTCGGTGCTGCCCAGAACCAGCTGCGCCAGTTCGCGGAACAGTTCCTCGGTCAGGTCCATGTTGTCTTCGTAGTCAGCGTGGGCCTGGTAGAACTCGAGCATGGTGAACTCGGGGTTGTGCCGGGTCGAAACGCCTTCGTTACGGAAGTTGCGGTTGATTTCAAACACTTTTTCAAACCCGCCAACAACAAGCCGCTTGAGGTACAGCTCCGGCGCAATGCGCAAGAACATCTGCATGTCCAGCGCGTTGTGGTGGGTTTCGAACGGCTTGGCCGCCGCACCACCCGGAATGGTTTGCAGCATCGGCGTTTCGACTTCCAGGAAGTCACGCTTCATCAGGAAGCTGCGGATGTGCGCAATCACTTGCGAACGCACGCGGAAGGTCTGGCGCACGTCTTCGTTGACGATCAGGTCGACGTAACGCTGGCGGTAGCGCTGCTCGGTGTCGGACAGGCCGTGGTGCTTGTCCGGCAGCGGGCGCAGGGATTTGGTCAGCAGGCGCACGTTGGTCATTTCAACGTACAGGTCGCCCTTGCCGGAACGGGCCAGGGTGCCTTCGGCGGCAATGATGTCGCCCAGGTCCCAGGTTTTCACCGCGGCCAGGGTTTCTTCGGACAGGGTTTTACGGTTGACGTAAACCTGGATGCGCCCGGACATGTCCTGGATCACCATGAACGAGCCACGGTTGAGCATGAGACGACCGGCAACCTTGACCGGGATCGCAGCCTCTGCCAGCTCTTCCTTGGTCTTGTCCGCGTACTTCTTCTGCAAGTCTTCGCAGTAGGCGTCGCGGCGGAAGTCGTTGGGGAAGGCCTGGCCCTTGGCGCGCTCGGCAGCAAGCTTTTCCTTGCGCAGGGCGATCAGGGAGTTTTCTTCCTGTTGCAGGGCTTGCGGGTCGAGTTGTAGGTCGCTCATGTCTTTAAAGATTCCATCACAGATTCGTTGCCCCCAGCCTTCGGCTGGGGATCGCTGTAGGGCGTGCCTTACAGCCCTTGTTTCAGGCTCGCCACCAGGTATTCGTCGATGTCGCCGTCGAGCACCTTGTCGCAGTCGCTGCGTTCGATGTTGGTCCGCAGATCCTTGATCCGCGAGGCATCGAGCACGTACGAACGGATCTGGTGACCCCAGCCGATGTCCGACTTGGTGTCTTCCAGGGCCTGGGAGGCGGCGTTGCGTTTCTGCACTTCCTGCTCGTACAAGCGCGCCCGCAACATTTTCATCGCGGTGTCTTTGTTGGCGTGCTGGGAGCGTTCGTTCTGGCAACTGACCACGGTGTTGGTCGGTACGTGTGTAATCCGTACGGCCGAGTCGGTGGTGTTTACGTGCTGGCCACCGGCACCGGA
This sequence comes from Pseudomonas sp. GM18, assembly GCF_000282195.1. GTDB lineage: Bacteria > Pseudomonadota > Gammaproteobacteria > Pseudomonadales > Pseudomonadaceae > Aquipseudomonas. Next base: position 1,000 of record NZ_AKJT01000079.1, on the reverse strand, counting down.
GGAGCGGTAGGTGTCGATGCGCAGGTCCGACGGGTTGATGTCGATTTCGATGTTGTCATCGATTTCCGGCGACACGAACACGGCCGAGAACGAGGTGTGGCGACGGTTGCCGGAGTCGAACGGGCTCTTGCGCACCAGACGGTGCACGCCGATTTCGGTACGCAGCCAGCCAAAGGCGTATTCGCCCTTGATGTGCACGGTCGCGCCTTTGATACCGGCGACTTCACCGGCCGACAATTCCATGATGGTCGCGTCGAAACCGCGTTTATCCGCCCAGCGCAGGTACATGCGCAGCAGGATGTTGGCCCAGTCCTGGGCCTCGGTACCGCCGGAGCCGGCCTGGATGTCCAGGTAGGCGTTGTTCTGGTCCATCTCGCCGCTGAACATGCGACGGAATTCGAGCTTCTCGAGAGCTTCGCGCAGGCGCTCCACTTCAAGGGCTACGTCGTCGACGGCGGCCTGGTCTTCTTCCTCGGCAGACATCAACAGCAGGTCCTTGGCATCGGCCAGACCGCTGGACATTTCATCGAGGGTTTCTACGATCTGGGCCAGCGCAGAGCGCTCGCGACCCAGGTTCTGAGCGTACTCAGGGTTGTTCCAGACACTCGGATCTTCAAGCTCGCGATTGACTTCAGTCAGACGCTCATGCTTTTGATCGTAGTCAAAGATACCCCCGAATAGTTTCGGAGCGCTCGGACAGGTCCTTGATACTGTTAAGGATCGGGTTGATTTCCATGGCGGGCAGCACTCGTTGGCGAACTTTTGAAAGCCGGCGAGTATAACGTAATCACGCTGTCAAGGCAGCCCGCCTGGCGGCTTTAGGCCGAATGGTTTACGGAATAACGCGGGTGGCCCGTAGCAGCTGCCGAGCCCGCGAGGCTGCGTTCGGCGGCGCAGCCGTCGTAAAGTCAGACAACGCGGTCATTCAGGCAAACCGCATACACAGGTCTTGCGAGGACTTCGTCCTCGAACGCAGCCTCGCGGGCTCGGCAGCTGCTAC
>NZ_AKJT01000078.1 GCF_000282195.1 Pseudomonas sp. GM18 | reverse complement strand
CGCTGCTGTCAACACCTCTTTTTCTCCGCTTTCGACCGAGAAGATCGAACCGTCAATAAGGCGACAACACCCTGCCCTACCAACTCCTTCTGGCCTCGATGAACTGAAGCGTAACCGCGGTCGAAAACTACGTAACTCGTTGTTTACCAAGGAGTTTTCCGTTTCGACTGCGCCGGAAGTGGGGCGAATTATAGACGTCCAGAATCTGCCGTCAACCTCTAATTTCACATTTCTGTCATATCGGTCAAAACAGCCCGAAAACACAAAGGCCGACCTCTAGAGGTCGGCCTTCTGCCCTTCTACTTACAAGCTAGGGAATGCGAATTGCGAAGCTTCATGGCTTGCCCGTTGCGGCCAGCGCTGGGTAATAGCCTTGCGACGGGTATAGAACCGCACGCCATCCGGACCATAAGCATGCAGATCGCCGAACAGCGAACGCTTCCAGCCACCAAAGCTGTGATACGCCACTGGCACCGGCAACGGTACGTTGACGCCGACCATACCCACTTCAATCTCATCGCAGAACAACCGCGCCGCTTCCCCATCACGGGTAAAGATGCAGGTGCCGTTGCCATACTCGTGATCATTGATCAGTTGCATCGCCTCTTCCAGGCTGTTGACCCGGACGACGCACAGCACCGGCCCGAAGATCTCTTCTTTATAGATGCGCATCTGCGGCGTGACGTTATCGAACAGGCAGCCACCCAGGAAGAAGCCGTCCTCATGACCGGCCACGCTCAGACCACGACCGTCCACCACCAGCGTCGCACCGGAGGCTACGCCGTCTTCAACATAACCGCTCACCTTGTCCCGCGCCTGACCGGTGACCAGAGGCCCCATGTCCAGGCCACAAGTCGTACCGGCGCCGATTTTCAGTGCCTTGATCTGCGGCGTCAGTTTGGCCACCAACGCATCCGCCACTTGGTCACCGACGCACACGGCCACCGAAATCGCCATGCAGCGCTCACCGCACGAACCGTAAGCCGCGCCCATCAAAGCGCTGACCGCGTTATCCAGATCCGCATCCGGCATCAATACCGCATGGTTCTTCGCCCCGCCCAGCGCCTGGACACGTTTGCCGCGCTTGGTGCCTTCGGCGTAGATGTACTCGGCAATCGGCGTCGAACCGACGAAGCTCAGCGCTTTGACTTCCGGCGCTTCAATCAGCGCGTCCACTGCGGCCTTATCGCCATGCACCACACTCAGCACGCCTTTCGGCAGGCCGGCTTCCAGTAACAATTGTGCGATCAACAGCGTCGAGCTTGGATCACGCTCGGACGGTTTGAGGATAAAGCAGTTGCCGCAGACGATCGCCAATGGATACATCCACAGAGGCACCATGGCCGGGAAGTTGAATGGGGTAATGCCGGCCACCACGCCCAATGGCTGGAAGTCCGACCAGGCATCGATGTTCGGCCCGACATTACGGCTGTACTCACCCTTGAGGATTTCCGGTGCCGCGCACGCGAACTCGACGTTTTCAATCCCGCGCTTCAATTCACCGGCGGCATCTTCCAGGGTCTTGCCGTGTTCTTCGCTGATCAGTTGTGCGATGCGGGCTTCGTTCTGCTCCAGCAGTTGCTTGAAGCGGAACATCACCTGAGCGCGCTTGGCCGCTGGCGTATTACGCCAGGCCGGGAACGCAGCCTTGGCCGAGTCGATGGCTTTCTGAATGGTTTCGCGGCTGGCCAACGGCAGCTTGTGGATAACCTGACCGGTAGACGGATTGAACACGTCGGCCGTGCGACCGTCTTCGGTCACCAGTTCGCCATTGATCAAATGCGGGATGAGGCTCATGCGGGGCTCCTGAAATTGTCCACAGGCGTCCTTTGAAAGGACGCCTTTATATAGAAGAGGGAATCAGTCGATCTTGTTCAGCACTTCGCCGACCGCGTCGAACAGACGATCAAGGTCTTGCGGCTTGCTGTTGAAGGTTGGGCCGAACTGCAGGGTGTCGCCGCCGAAGCGCACATAGAACCCGGCTTTCCACAGGGCCATGCCGGCTTCAAACGGACGCACGATGGCATCTCCGTCACGAGGCGCGATCTGGATCGCGCCGGCCAAGCCGTAGTTGCGAATGTCGATGACGTTCTTGCTGCCCTTCACACCGTGCAGCGCGCTTTCGAAATGCGGCGCGACTTCAGCCACGCTCTGCACCAGATTTTCCTTTTGCAGCAGGTCGAGTGCCGCCAGGCCTGCGGCGCAAGCCACCGGGTGCGCGGAATAGGTGTAGCCGTGCGGGAATTCCACCGCGTACTCAGGCGTCGCCTGGTTCATGAAGGTCTGGTAGATCTCGGAGCTGGCAATCACCGCGCCCATCGGGATCGCGCCGTTGGTGACTTGCTTGGCAATGCACATCAGGTCCGGTGTGACGCCAAAGCTGTCGGCGCCGAACATCGAACCGGTACGGCCGAAACCGGTGATAACTTCGTCGAACACCAGCAGGATGTTGTGCTGATCGCAGATCTCGCGCAGACGCTTGAGGTAACCCTGCGGCGGAACCAGCACGCCAGCGGAACCGGCCAATGGCTCGACGAATACCGCGGCGATGTTCGAGGCATCGTGCAGCTCGATCAGCTTGAGCAATTCATCCGCCAGTGCGATACCACCCTGCTCCGGCATGCCACGAGTGAAAGCATTGCTCGCCAACAAGGTGTGCGGCAGATGATCGACATCCATCATCGCCTGACCGAACAGTTTGCGGTTGCCGTTCACACCGCCAAGGCTGGTGCCGGCAATGTTCACGCCGTGATAACCACGGGCACGACCAATCATTTTGGTCTTGGTGGCCTGGCCTTTCAGGCGCCAGTAGGCACGCACCATCTTCACCGCTGTATCTGCACACTCAGAACCCGAATCGGTGAAGAACACGTGATTCAGATTGCCCGGGGTCAGGTCGGTGATTTTCTCGGCCAGCTGGAACGACAGCGGGTGACCGTACTGGAAGCCCGGCGAGTAATCGAGGGTGCCCAATTGCTTGGTCACCGCCTCCTGGATTTCCTTGCGGGTGTGCCCGGCGCCGCAGGTCCACAGACCCGAGAGCGAATCGTAGACCTTGCGGCCCTTGTCGTCTGTCAGCCAACTGCCCTCGGCCGCCACGATCAGGCGCGGGTCACGCTGGAAATTGCGGTTCGCGGTGTAGGGCATCCAGTGGGCATCGAGCTTGAGCTGGCTGGCCAGGGAAGTCGGGGCGTTTTCAGGCACGTTCATGGGCAAAACCTCGCAGAGCAAATAAGCGGCGTGGAGATCAAAAGCGTTCTTGCAGCTAAATTGCCACGGGGATAAAGTCGGTGAAATCCAACTTTTCTAACCTTCAGTCAGACCCAGACTAAACTATGAGCACCCGTCGCCCCGATCCGTTGGCGCAAGTCAGTGACTTTGATATCCGCCTGCTGCGGATTTTTCGTAGCGTGGTGGAGTGCGGCGGCTTTTCCGCGGCGGAATCGGTGCTGGGTATCGGTCGCTCGGCCATCAGCCAGCAAATGAGCGATCTGGAGCAACGCCTCGGCCTGCGCCTGTGCCAGCGAGGTCGCGCGGGGTTTTCCCTGACTGAAGAAGGCCGCGAGGTCTACCAATCTGCGTTGCAGCTTTTAAGTGCGCTGGAAAGTTTCCGCACCGAGGTCAACGGTCTGCACCAACACTTGCGCGGCGAGTTGACCATCGGCCTGACCGACAACCTGGTCACCCTGCCCCACATGCGCATCACCCACGCCCTGGCCCAACTGAAGGAACGCGGCCCCGACGTGCAGATCCAGATCCGCATGATCGCGCCCAATGAAGTCGAACAAGGCGTGCTCGACGGTCGCTTGCATGTCGGCGTGGTGCCGCAAGCCAGCGCGTTGTCGGGGCTGGAATATCAGCCGCTCTACAGCGAACGCTCGCTGCTGTATTGCGCGGTCGGCCATCCGCTGTTCTACGTCGACGACAAACAACTGGACGATGAGCGCCTCAACAGCCAGGACGCCATCGCCCCGACCTTCCGTTTGCCCGCCGAGATTCAGGCCCATTACCAGGCGCTCAATTGCACCGCCAGTGCGTCGGATCGCGAGGGCATGGCCTTCCTGATCCTGACCGGGCGCTACATTGGTTACCTGCCGGATCACTACGCCAGCCTCTGGGTGCAGCAAGGCCGTTTGCGTGCACTGAAACCCAAGGCACGCTTTTATGACCTGAGCCTGGCATCGGTCACCCGCAAGGGCCGGCGCCCGCATCTGGTTCTGGAGAGCTTTTTGGAAAGCCTCGCGGCGACACGATAGGAAGCTGACGGGCAGGCCTGAAAGCAATCCGATCCAGCCTGCATAAGGGTTTTATCGCCACAGGACTTGTCTGAGGCCCGCGGGTGCGCTATCAACGCATCTGGTTGCACCCATCTACCTGTTCGGAAGTGCCTATGACCTTTGAAGTCCCAGCCCACGGCGGCAAACCCGCCAGCCGCATTCGTCAGAAGAACGAAGAGACCATCATCAAAGCCGCCGAAGACGAGTTCGCTCGTCACGGGTTCAAAGGCACCAGCATGAACACCATCGCGCAGAAAGCCGGGTTGCCCAAAGCGAATCTGCATTACTACTTCACCAACAAACTCGGTTTGTACGTGGCGGTGCTGAGTAACATCCTTGAGTTGTGGGACAGCACCTTCAATACCCTGACCGTCGAGGACGATCCGGCTGAAGCGCTGACCCGATACATTCGCGCAAAAATGGAATTCTCCCGGCGCCAGCCACAGGCTTCGCGGGTCTTCGCGATGGAGGTCATCAGCGGCGGTGATTGCCTGACCGAACATTTCAACCAGGACTACCGCACCTGGTTTCAGGGTCGGGCCGCAGTGTTTCAGGCGTGGATCGACGCCGGCAAAATGGACCCGATCGACCCGGTGCACCTGATTTTCCTGCTGTGGGGCAGCACCCAGCATTACGCCGACTTTGCCACGCAGATCTGCCGTGTCACCGGGCGCACCAAGTTGACCAAGCAAGACATGGAAGACGCCGGCAGCAACCTGATTCGCATCATTCTCAAAGGCTGCGGCCTGACGCCTGCTATTTAAGACACCTATGCCTTTTACCCTCAGCGGTTTTTGCGAATACCGCGAAGAGATTCGCAAAAGCCGCTTCATCGCCCTCGCCGCGCCAATCACCAGCGCAGCCGATGCCCAGTCGTTCATCGAGCAACACAGTGATTTGAACGCCTCGCACAATTGCTGGGCCTGGAAGCTCGGCGATCAATACCGCAGCAGTGACGATGGCGAACCCGGTGGCACCGCTGGCCGGCCGATCCTTGCGGCGATTGAAGCGCAGGATTGCGACCAGGTCGCGGTCGTGGTGATCCGCTGGTATGGCGGCATTCAGCTGGGCACCGGCGGCCTCGCCCGAGCGTATGGCGGCAGTGCCAACAAGTGCCTGCAAGGGGCGCCGAAGGTTGAGCTGATCAGTCGGGTGCCGGTCAGTTGTGCCTGTGCATTTGGCGAGTTGGCGCTGGTGAAGCTTCGGGTGGCGGAGCTGGGTGGTTTGGTGGTGGAGGAAACCTTCACGGCCAATGGCGTGGAACTGCAATTGGCGATTGGCGACGGGCAGATAAGTACGCTACAAACGCAGCTGGCGGATTTGAGTCGCGGGCGTATTTTGTTGCAGCGTTGAAGATCAAAAGATCGTCCGAACGCGGCCCGAGCCTTCGGCAGCTGCTACACGCCTGAGGGCGCTGCAATCTTTTGGGGCACCCCGATTTTCTTTGCTCTCGACACTTGCCCACATCTGCTGTGCACCCGGCTGTGGATAACCTGAGCACATTCTGCTGTAACCCTTCTGTCATGCGGCTTTGCGGGCTTTGCTCATTTTTCGTCCAACTCGCCTGCCGCGACGTTTATTCCATGTAAAAACAATCAGTTAGAGCGGTTTATCGCCATTAGAAGAAAGCCCCTCAGTGCTTATACCTACGCGGTCGGCTTGCGCACAGATACTGTGGAACAAGCTGTGGATAACCCGTTCATGGCTGGCGCAGCCCCATGTCTGACAATGCCTGCAGCTTATTGCTCGTTTTTTAACCAATTGATCGCGCGCAAAACCGGAGCCTGATCAAAAGGCTTGCCCTCAAGTGGTGCCTCACCAGGAATTGGAATAGGTCGAGGCAGCGTCCGCAACGCCTGTGCCAGCGGGCTTTTGTCTATTTCCTGACTCAATGGCCAGGAAATTGCTTTATCCACAGGCATAACCTTTGCGACCCGAGCCTGTCATGTCCAACCCTGCGCCTCCCCCCGATCAAACACCCCGCCTGCAATTGCGCAGAATCAGCAAACGTTACCCCGGTTGCCTGGCCAACGATGCCATCGACTTGAGCATTGCGCCCGGTGAAATCCACGCCCTGCTCGGCGAAAACGGAGCGGGCAAAAGTACCCTGATGAAGATCATCTACGGCGTCACACACGCAGACTCAGGGGAGATGATCTGGCAGGGCCAGCGCGTGACCATGCGCAATCCGGCCCAGGCCCGCGGCCTCGGGATCGGCATGGTGTTCCAGCATTTCTCGCTGTTCGAAACCCTGAGCGTGGCGCAGAACATCGCCTTGGCGATGGGCGCGGCGGCCGGTACGCCAAAGCAGCTTGAGCCAAAGATTCGTGAAGTGTCCCAACGCTATGGCATGGCGCTGGAGCCGGAGCGACTGGTCCACAGCCTGTCCATCGGCGAGCGTCAGCGGGTGGAAATCATTCGCTGCCTGATGCAGGACATCCGCCTGCTGATTCTCGATGAGCCGACGTCGGTACTGACCCCGCAGGAGGCCGACGAATTGTTCGTCACATTGCGTCGACTCGCCGCCGAGGGCTGCAGCATTCTGTTCATCAGCCACAAGCTCGGCGAAGTGCGTGCGTTGTGCCACAGCGCCACGGTGTTGCGCGGCGGACGAGTGGCCGGGCATTGCGTGCCGGCCGAGTGTTCGGACCGGCAACTGGCGCAGCTGATGGTCGGTGAAGCCGCCGAGCTGATTACCGACTATCCGAAGGTCAGGGGTGCTGATGCGTTTCTGAACGTGACTGGATTGTCCTGGCACAACCCGGATCCGTTCGGCTGCTCGCTCAAGGACATTGATCTCGAGGTGCGCAGCGGTGAAATCGTCGGTGTCGCCGGGGTGGCCGGCAATGGCCAGGATGAGTTGCTGGCCTTGCTCAGTGGCGAAGAACGACTGCCGGGAAATGACGGGGCGAAGATCAGTTTCGGCGGGCAGCCAATAGCGCACCTGAGGCCGGATGCACGACGCAAACTCGGCCTGGCCTTCGTCCCCGCCGAGCGCCTGGGTCATGGCGCGGTGCCGGAATTGAGCCTGGCGGATAACGCCCTGCTCACCGCATTTCAACAGGGGCTGGTCAGCAATGGGCTGATCCAGCGCGGCAAGGTCGAGGCACTGGCCGAAGACATCATCCGCCGCTTCGGGGTCAAGACACTCGATGCCCAGGCACCGGCTCGCAGCCTGTCTGGTGGCAACTTGCAGAAATTCATCCTCGGCCGGGAAATCCTTCAGCAACCCGAATTGTTGGTGGCCGCGCACCCAACCTGGGGCGTGGATGTCGGCGCCGCCGCGACCATTCACCGAGCGCTGATTGCCTTGCGCGACGCTGGCGCGGCAATCCTGGTGATCTCCGAAGACCTCGACGAACTGTTCCAGATCAGCGATCGCCTCGGCGCCTTGTGCGGCGGTCGGCTGTCGGCACTGCAGGCCACCGTCGACACCCGCCTGACCGATGTCGGTGGCTGGATGGCCGGCCAGTTCGACGTACCTCAATCACCTGCACCCGTAACGCTTTAACGGAGTTTCACATGCTGCTTTCTCTCGAACCCCGTGGCCAGCAATCGCGCCTGATGTTGTGGTGCTCGCCATTGCTGGCGGCTGTGTTGACCCTGGGCTGCGGCTCATTGTTGTTTATCGCGCTGGGCCACGACCCATTGCTGACCTTGCACACCCTGTTGATTGCACCGATCAGCGACGTGTACGGCGTCTCCGAACTGTTGGTTAAAGCGTTGCCGATTCTGCTCTGTGCATTGGGCCTGGCAGTGGCGTATCAGGCACGGATCTGGAACATCGGCGCCGAAGGTCAGTTGCTGCTCGGTGCCTTGGCCGGCAGTGCGTTGGCGGTAAACATCATTGGCCTGCAAAGTCGTTGGGCGCTGGTGTTGATCCTGCTCACCGGCACCTTGGCCGGTGCCGCGTGGGCCGGGTTGACGGCGTGGTTACGCACACGCTTCAACGCCAATGAAATCCTGACCAGCATCATGCTCAATTACATCGCTTTGAACCTGCTGCTGTTCTGTGTCCACGGGCCGCTGAAGGACCCGGCCGGGTTCAACTTTCCGGAGTCGGCGATGTTTGGCGATGCCAGTCGTTTGCCGCTGTTGATGGAGGACGGTCGGGTTCATGCGGGCGTGTATTTCGCCTTGCTCGCACTGGTAGCGGTGTGGGTGTTGTTGCAGAAGAGCTTTGTCGGTTTCCAGATCAAAGTGCTCGGGCTGGACAAGCGCGCGGCGGGTTTCGTCGGCTTTCGCGAGAAGCGGCTGATCTGGCTGGCGCTGTTGATCAGCGGCGGCCTGGCGGGGCTGGCCGGGGTTTGCGAAGTCACCGGGCCCATCGGCCAATTGGTGCCGCAGGTCTCGCCGGGTTATGGCTATGCGGCGATCACTGTGGCGTTTCTCGGGCGGCTGAATCCCGTCGGCATCCTGTTTTCCAGCCTGTTGATGGCGCTGCTGTACATCGGTGGCGAGAGCGCGCAGATGAGCATGAACCTGCCGCAAGCCATCACTCAATTGTTCCAGGGGATGATGCTGTTTTTCCTGCTGGCCAGTGACGTGCTGATTCTCTACCGACCACGTTTGAACCTGCGCTGGGTACGGCGCACCTCGACCACCGCCGTACAAGCAGGAGCCTTGTGATGGACATCGATCTGCTGAGCAATATTTTCTATGCCATGGTTCGCTGCGGCACACCGCTGTTGTTGGTGGCGCTGGGCGAGCTGATTTGCGAGAAAAGCGGCGTCCTGAACCTTGGGCAGGAAGGCATGATGCTGTTTGGCGCGGTGATCGGTTTTATCGTCGCGCTGAACAGCGGCAATCTCTGGCTTGGTGTGTTGCTGGCAATGTTCGCCGGAATGCTGTTGTCGTCGCTGTTCGCCTTGGTGGCGCTGGTGTTCAACGCCAATCAGGTGGCGACCGGGTTGGCATTGACGATCTTTGGCGTGGGCCTGTCGACCTTCGTTGGCGCTGCGTGGGTCGGCAAACCGCTGACGGGTTTCGAGCCGGTGGCGATTCCTTATCTGAGTGAAATCCCGCTGATCGGGCGGATGCTGTTTGCCCAGGACCTGCTGGTGTATCTGTCGTTTGCCCTGTTTGCGCTGGTGGCCTGGGTGATTCTGAAAAGTCGCGTCGGGTTGATTATTCAGGCGGTCGGCGAAAGCCCGGACGCCGCCAGTGCGATGGGCTTGCCGGTGTTGCGCGTACGCACGCTGGCGGTGTTGTTTGGCGGGTCGATGGCGGGGTTGGCCGGGGCTTATCTGTCGCTGGCCTACACGCCGATGTGGGCGGAAAACATGAGCGCCGGTCGCGGTTGGATTGCCCTGGCGCTGGTGGTGTTCGCCAGTTGGCGGGTATGGCGGTTGCTGCTTGGGGCATACCTGTTCGGTCTCGCCAGCATTCTGCATTTGGTGGCGCAGGGGTTGGGGCTGGCGATTCCGTCGAGTCTGCTGGCGATGCTGCCGTATGTCGCGACCATTGTGGTGTTGGTGCTGTTGTCCCGGGATGCGGTGCGCACGCGGTTGTATGCGCCGGTGTCATTGGGGCAGCCGTGGCGGGCCGGGTAAAAATCAGGGAGCAACAAGGCTAAAGCCTGGAGTATGCTCCAGGGTCAAATCGGCAGCAGCGTCGCCGCGCTGTGGCAGGCGCCCGACCCTGCCAATGCCTGTCCTTTGAATCCGTGATCCTCACTTATCAAGGAAGCCATTCATGTCCACGGCAAAAACCGCACTCATCATCGGCGCCTCCCGGGGCCTGGGCCTCGGTCTGGTGAAAACCCTGCTGGCCGACGGCTGGCAAGTCACCGCCACCGTGCGCAACCCGCAGAGCGCCGAAGCCTTGCAGGCGTTGGGCAAGGTGCGGATCGAAAAACTCGACATGGACGATCAGCAAGCGGTCATCGCCCTCAGCCAAAAGCTCAAGGGCGAGGTGTTCGACCTGTTGTTCGTGAATGCCGGGGTCAAGGGGCCGGAGGTCCAGACACCGGGTGGCGCGACCCTGGCCGAGGTCGGTCAATTGTTCTTCACCAACGCCGTGGCGCCGATCAACCTGGCCCAGCGTTTCGTCGGGCAGATTCGTGAAGGCCGCGGCGTGCTGGCGTTCATGAGTTCGGTGCTGGGCAGTGTGACCATGCCCGACGCGCCGGAGCTGGCGCTGTACAAGGCCAGCAAAGCGGCGCTGAACTCGATGACCAACAGCTTCGTCACGCAACTGGGCGAGCAGAAACTCACCGTACTGTCGCTGCACCCGGGCTGGGTGAAGACCGACATGGGTGGCGAAGGTGCCGACATTGATGTGGAAACCAGCACCCGCGGGTTGATCGATCAGGTGAATGCGTATGCCGGCAAGGGCGGGCATCATTTTGTGAACTACCGGGGCGAGACCATTCCCTGGTAAATGGGTATTGGATTTGACGCCTTCGCGGGCAAGTCGGATCGCCGCACCGCTCGCTCCTACAAGGTCATGCGTCGGACCTGTAGAAGCGAGCGGTGCGGCGATCCGACTTGCCCGCGAAGCTTTTTTGATTGAAACTCCGCACCTCGCCCCCCGCGGCGACCCTGGATCAGCAGACAGGGCAACACTGAGCTGGCAACCCTGAACCCAACTTTCAGAGGAGCCGGCCACTATGCCTGCGACCCGTACCTGGTTAAAAAATCCCCTCGCCATTTTCACGGCCAACGCGCTCGATGCCCGTGGCGGTCTGGTGCTGCAAGACGGTTTGATCGTCGAAGTGCTCGGCGCCGGCCAGCAACCGTCCGCCCCCTGTGGACAAGTCTTCGATGCCCGCGAACACGTAATCCTGCCGGGGCTGATCAACACCCATCACCACTTCTATCAAACCCTGACCCGCGCCTGGGCGCCGGTGGTCAATCAGCCGTTGTTCCCGTGGCTGAAAACCCTCTATCCGGTCTGGGCGCGACTCACGCCGGAAAAACTCGCCCTCGCCACCAAAGTCGCCTTGGCCGAGTTGCTGCTGTCCGGCTGCACCACTGCGGCTGATCACCATTACCTGTTTCCCGAAGGCCTGGAAAATGCGATCGACGTGCAGGTCGAGAGCGTCCGCGAACTGGGCATGCGCGCCATGCTCACTCGCGGCTCGATGAGCCTCGGTGAAAAAGACGGGGGGCTGCCGCCGCAGCAAACTGTCCAGGAAGGCGAAGTGATTCTCGCCGACAGCCAGCGCTTGATTGCCGAGTACCACGAACGTGGTGACGGCGCGCAAATCCAGATCGCTTTGGCGCCGTGCTCGCCGTTTTCGGTAACCCCGGAAATCATGTCCGCCAGCGCCGAACTGGCGAACACCCTCGACGTGCGCCTGCACACTCACCTGGCCGAAACCCTCGACGAAGAAGACTTCTGCCTGCAACGCTTCGGCCTGCGCACCGTGGATTATCTGGACAGCGTCGGCTGGCTCGGCCCACGCACCTGGCTGGCCCACGGCATTCATTTCAACCCCGACGAAATCGCCCGCCTCGGCGCGGCCGGCACCGGTATTTGCCATTGCCCAAGTTCGAACATGCGCCTGGCTTCAGGGATTTGCCCGACCATCGAATTGACCGATGCTGGCGCGTTGCTGGGCTTGGGGGTGGACGGTTCGGCGTCCAACGATGCCTCGAACATGATGCTCGAAACCCGTCAGGCGCTGTACATCCAGCGCCTGCGTTATGGCGCGGAGAAGATCACCCCGGAACGCGTATTGGGCTGGGCCACCAAGGGCTCGGCGCAGTTGCTCGGGCGCAGCGATATCGGCGAACTGGCGGTGGGCAAGCAAGCCGATCTGGCGCTGTTCAAACTCGATGAGCTGCGCTTCTCCGGCAGCCACGATCCGGTTTCGGCGCTGCTGCTGTGCGGCGCGGACCGGGCGGACCGGGTGATGGTCGGCGGAAAGTGGCGGGTGATCGATGGGCAGGTTGAGGGGCTGGATCTGAAAGGGTTGATCGCCGATCACAGCCAGGCGGCCCGGCAGTTGATCGCCGGCACCTGATACCCCCCCGCTCCCACCGTTTTGTGTGAGGCGCCCGCACCAGCGGATGGCATGAGCTGGAGCCAATGCACCGGGTTGGCTCCAGCGATGAATTGAACATCAAAAGATCGCAGCCTTCGGCAGCTCCTACAGGAGCGTGACTCATGCCGAAGGCTGCGATCTTTTTATTTTGTTGTCCTGTTGGTCAGCAATTTGCATTGACCTGGCACACCTCACAACAAAATGGAGTTCCAGTTCATGCACAAACGTCCGTTGAAGCAGCTGCTTTGCGCTGTCGCCGCAGCCATCGGTCTGAGCGCCAGCCTGACCGCCAGTGCCGTCGACCCGCTGAAAGTCGGCTTCGTCTATATCGGCCCGATCGGTGACCACGGCTGGACGTATCAGCATGAACAGGGACGCAAGGCACTGGCGGAGAAGTTCGGCGACCAGATCACCACCAACTACGTAGAGAACGTCGCCGAAGGCGCCGATGCCGAGCGGGTGATCCGCAACATGGCCAAGGACAAGTACGACCTGATCTTCACCACGTCTTTCGGCTACATGAACCCGACCCTGAAAGTCGCCAAACAATTTCCCAAGGTGACCTTCGAACACGCCACCGGCTACAAGCAGGACAAGAACCTCGGCACTTACCTGGCACGTACTTACGAGGGCCGCTACGTCGGTGGTTTCCTCGCCGCGAAGATGACCAAGACCAAGAAAATCGGCTATGTCGCCTCGTTCCCGATCCCGGAAGTGATCCGCGACATCAACGCCATCCAACTGGCCCTGAACAAGTACAACCCGGGCACCGAGATCAAAGTGGTGTGGGTCAATTCCTGGTTCGATCCGGGCAAGGAAGCCGACGCCGCCAATGCGCTGATCGATCAGGGCGTGGACGTGGTGTTCCAGCACACCGACAGCCCGGCACCGATCCAGGCCGCCGAACGGCGTGGCGTATATGCCGTCGGCTATGCATCGGACATGGCGCACTTCGGGCCGAAAGCGGTGTTGACGTCTATCGTCAACGACTGGGGCCCGCACTACATTCAGGCGACTCAAAGCGTGCTCGACCATACATGGAAATCCCAGGATTACTGGGGCGGTCTGCAGGAAGGCACGGTTGAGCTACCAATCAGCGACCTGGTGCCGGCCGCGGTGAAAACCGAAGCCGAGCAGATCATTGCCGACATCAAGAGCGGTGCGCTGCATCCATTCACCGGGCCGATCAAGGACCAGGCCGGCGTGGAGAAAATCCCGGCGGGCGTGAGTGCGACCAATGCGGAACTGGCGTCGATGAACTACTACGTGGAAGGCATGAAGGCCGATATGCCGAAGTGATTTTTTACCCGTGACACCGCCAAGATCGCAGCCTGCGGCAGCGCCTACATGGATTGGCTTACACCTGTAGGAGCTGTCGAGCGAAGCGAGGCTGCGATCTTTTGGCCCCAGCACCAAACCTCGCCTGGAACCGTCAATGAACCAACTCCCGATCATCGACATCGCCCCGCTCTACAGCGATGACGCTCAAGCCTGGCAATCGGTCGCCACAGAAATCGACCACGCCTGCCGCGAATGGGGCTTTTTCTACATCAAAGGCCACCCGATTTCGGCAGAGCGTATCAGTGCCGTGCTCGACCATGCCCAACGCTTCTTCGCCCTGCCCACCGCCGAAAAACTCAAGATCGACATCACCCAGACCCGCCACCACCGCGGCTACGGCGCCATCGCCACTGAACAACTCGACCCGAGCAAACCCAGCGACCTGAAAGAAACCTTCGACATGGGCCTGCACCTGCCGGCCGATCATCCCGAGGTGCTGGCGGAAAAACCCTTGCGCGGGCCCAACCGTCATCCGTCGCTGCCCGGTTGGGAATCGCTGATGGAGCAACACTACGTCGACATGCAAGCACTCGCGCAAACCCTGCTGCGGGCCATGACCCTGGCGCTGGGCATCGAGCGTGACTTCTTCGATAGCCGTTTCAGAGAACCGGTCAGTGTGCTGCGGATGATTCATTACCCGCCACGCCACACGGCCAGCTCCTCCGATCAACAAGGCGCCGGCGCCCATACCGATTACGGCTGCATCACCCTGCTCTATCAGGATGCCGCTGGCGGCTTGCAAGTGCGGAACGTAAAAGGCCAATGGATCGATGCGCCGCCGATCGAAGGCACATTCGTGGTCAACCTCGGCGACATGATGGCGCGCTGGAGCAACGACCGTTATCTGTCGACACCGCATCGGGTGATCAGCCCGCTGAGGGTGGATCGGTACTCGATGCCGTTCTTTGCCGAGCCACACCCCGACACACCCATCGAATGCCTGCCCGGTTGCCAGGACGAACAGCATCCGGCGAAGTATCCGGCCACCACCTGCGCCGAATTCCTGCTCTCGCGCTTCGCCGACACCTACGCCTATCGGCGGGAACAGAAAGCCGTGTAATGAACCGGCTGGTCAGGTTTTACTCATTGTTTCTGCGGGCATCTGTAGAATGCCCTCATTGCACCTGATGAGATTTCAAAAATGTACGACTGGCTGAACGCTCTGCCCAAGGCAGAATTGCACTTGCACCTGGAAGGTTCGCTGGAGCCTGAGCTGCTGTTCGCCCTGGCCGAACGCAACAAGATTGCCCTGCCGTGGAGCGACGTCGACACCCTGCGCAAGGCCTACGCCTTCAACAACCTGCAAGAGTTTCTCGACCTGTATTACCAGGGCGCCGATGTGTTGCGCACCTCCCAGGATTTCTACGACCTGACCTGGGCCTACCTGTTGCGCTGCAAGGAACAGAACGTGATTCACACCGAACCGTTCTTCGACCCGCAAACCCACACCGACCGTGGCATCCCGTTCGAAGTGGTGCTTAATGGCATCGCCGCCGCGTTGAAGGATGGCGAACAGCAACTGGGCATCACCAGCGGTTTGATCCTCAGCTTCCTGCGCCACTTGAGCGAAGACGAAGCGCAGAAAACCCTCGACCAGGCGCTGCCGTTCCGCGATGCGTTTGTCGCCGTGGGCCTGGACAGTTCGGAGATGGGCCACCCGCCGAGCAAGTTCCAGCGCGTGTTTGACCGTGCTCGCCACGAAGGCTTCCTGACCGTGGCCCACGCCGGTGAAGAAGGCCCGCCCGAGTACATCTGGGAAGCCCTCGATCTGCTGAAAATCCAGCGCATCGACCATGGCGTGCGCGCCATCGAAGACGAGCGTTTGATGCAGCGGATCATCGACGAGCAGATCCCGCTGACGGTGTGCCCGTTGTCGAACACCAAACTCTGCGTGTTCGATCACATGTCCCAGCACAACATACTCGAGATGCTCGAGCGCGGTGTGAAGGTCACGGTGAACTCCGATGACCCGGCGTACTTTGGCGGCTATGTCACCGAGAACTTCCACGCGCTGTACACCGATTTGGGCATGACCCAGGATCAGGCCAAGCGTTTGGCGCAGAACAGCCTGGATGCACGGTTGGTGAAACCTTAAAGGTCACCCAATAAACCTGTGGGAGCGAGCCTGCTCGCTCCCACAGGTTCGGTGATTAACGGACGGTCACCGGCTCGCTCAATTCTTCCAAGGTCTTGCCCCGGGTCTCCATCCCGAAGATCCACACCACCCCCGCCGCAATCGCAAAGCACATCGCCCCCAGCGCAAACACCCCGCCCTGCCCCGTCATCGGGAACACCAGCCCGGTCACCAATGGCCCGAGCAGCGAACCCACCCGGCCGATGGCCGAAGCGAACCCCGAGCCCGTGGCCCGTGCCGACGTCGGGTACAACTCCGGGGTGTAGGTGTAGAGCACCGCCCACATGCCGAACAGGAAGAACTGCATCAGCAGTCCCGAGGCGATCAACAGGCTGACGTTGCCGCCGAACACCGCGCTCTGACCATAAAGAAACGCCATCACCCCGCCGCCGAGCATGGTCACGACGCACACTGGCTTACGCCCCCAACGCTCCACCAGCCAGGCGGCCATGAGGAAACCGGGGATCCCGCCGAGGGAAATCAGCACCGTGTAATACACCGACTGGGTCACGGCGAAGCCCGACTGTTGCAACAGCGCACTGAGCCAGGACGTCAGGCCATAAAAACCCAGCAAGGCGAAGAACCACACGCTCCAGATCATCATCGTGCGCTGGCGATACTGTGCCGACCAGATTTCCCGCAGCGCGGAGAAGAAGTTGCCCGGTTGACTCGCCACCCGGGGCAGGCGAATCGGCTCAGGCAGATCCGAACGGCCCAATGAAGCCCGAACCCGTTCTTCGATGCGGCGCAAAACCGTGTCCGCCACATCATGATGCCCGGCCTGTTCCAGCCAGCGCGGCGACTCGGGAATGAAAAAACGAATCGCCAGGACGAACACCGCCGGTACCGCCAACACCAGAAAGATGTCGCGCCAGCCAATCACCGGCAACAGGAAATACGACAGCACCCCGGCGGCCACAAAACCGAGCGGCCAAAAACCGTCCATCAACGCGATGTAACGCCCACGCCGCTTGGCCGGAATCAGCTCCGACAGCATCGACTGCGCAATCGGAAACTCCATGCCCATGCCGATCCCCAAGAGGATTCGGAACAACGTCAGCGTTTCGACGTTCTGCGCCGTGGAGCACAGATAGCTGGCGATGCCCCACAACACAATGCTCCACTGGAACACCGGTTTGCGCCCGAAGCGGTCGGCCAGCATGCCGGACAGCGAGGCGCCCACCACCATGCCGAAGAAACTCGAACTGGCCAGCAACCCGGCCTGCGCCGTGCTCAGGCCGAACTCGGTTTTGATCGAGCCAAGCAGGAAGGTCATCATCGCCAGGTCCATGGAGTCGAAGAAAAACGCCAGGGCGATGATGATGAAAATGATGCGGTGATAACCACTGATGGGCAGCCGTTCCAGTCGTTCTGCCGCGCTGAAGCTTCGTGTTTCCATGCCACATTCCCCCCAATCCGAAAGTCCCCGGATCGAGTGTGCGCGATAGTCGCTGGGGGTTATTGCTGGATGCGACCTGCCCAGAGCTCTGAACGACGCCTGAAGCCCAGAATCCCGGACATCGCCCCACCAATAGCTCTAAAGCGCCATGTCCAGCTCGGTTTCCTTGGCGAAACGATGGATTTCACGTTGCCCCGTGGCCGTGATCTGCAAGGCTCGCGAATCGTTGGGCAGGCTCAACCAGCCGGACTGCATGAACAGTTGCAACAAGGCCGCGCCCAAGGAACCGCCCATGTGCGGGCGTCTTTCGCTCCAGTCCGGGCACGCGCAGGCGACTCTGCCGTTGCGATGGGCCAGTGCCTGGATGAACACACCGCGTGCTGCCAATTGCGTGGAACCCTTGTGAGTGATCATGACCCGCTGATCGAGCTGCTCGATCCAGCCGGCATCCAGCAGACGCCGGTAAAGATCGGCGGCCAGGGTGCCTCCCAGATGGTCATCGCAGAGCCGGGCCCGCAGCAGTGACGAAGGCGCCGCCTGAGGTTTGGCGATAGGGCTCGTGCGTTTGAACACCTCTGGAATATCCCGAGGCGCGCTGGCCAGGGTAGCACTGGCCAGGGCTTCTATTGCGGCGCCGACTTCGGGCGCGGCAAGTCGGAAAAACCGTTTGCGCCCACGGGTTTCGACTTTCAACAGACCGCCGGTGGACAAGCGCCCCAAATGCGCACTGGCCGAAGACGGCGACAGGCCCGCCAGCAACGCCAGCTCCTCGGTATGCCGCGCCGAGCCGTCCATCAAGGCCCACATCATTGCGCTGCGCTTTGGGTCAGCCAGCAACGTGGCGATCTGGCTGATGCAAGGTGCATGTTCCATGTATTCACTCCCTGTTGAATCGTTTCGTCTACTGCTCAGAGACATCTTGACCAGTAATGTGTCTTCGGCCAAGACGCGAAAACCGCCATAAGCCGGGCAAAGCCACCCACTCACCCAAGCCATTGCTTCGCGGGTGCAGCGAAGGTCCGGTGATGACCGTAGGGTCTGACCGACTCGAACGTGGACTCGCCATTGCGAGATCGACGGTGCGTACATGAGGCGGGCGCTAGTATAAGCGGGTTAACCGCCGGTTCCTGCCCTCGGGGATCCATTGGTGGTGATAGTTCCTGACAGAAATTTCGCTATTTGCCTGCGACTAATGATCGACACCCGATATCGTCGGAAATTGACTGCTTATCCGAGCGCATCGGCTGGCAAGCATTTCCCGCAAAAGGTTCACCGGCTTACTCAATTGTGCGCGATGGGCGCACAGTAAATTCAGCGGTGCGCGCTCACAGAGCAGTTCAGGCATCAGCACTTTCAACCGACCGGCGAGCACATCGGCGGCGACATCGAGCCAGGACTTGTACGCAATCCCTGCTCCCGCCACGGCCCACAGCCGCACCACATCGGCATCGTCACTGAAGCGATCGCCGCTGACGGTCAGGCTCACCTCGCGTTTGCCGTCGTGAAAACTCCAGTGATCGTGGACCCGGCTACCGAGCATAAACAGCAGGCAATTGTGCTGAGCCAATTGCTCCAGATGCCGTGGTTCGCCATGTCGGGCCAGATAACTCGGCGCAGCACAGAGCACGCGGCGGTTCTGCGGCGCGATGGGCAACGCCACCAGGCTCGAGTCTTCCGGCTCGCCGTAACGCAGGGCGATGTCCACCGGTTGGCGGAACAGATCGGCGATGCGGTCGCCCAGCAGCAACCGTACGGTGAGTTTCGGGTGCTCGCGCTGAAACTCGTCGAGCCATGGCAACAGCAGGTTGCGACCGAAATCCGAAGGCGCCGACAGCTGCAAAATCCCGCTGACCTGATCCTGCCCACTGGCCAGCAAACGGCGGCCCTCATCGAGATTGCTCAAGGCGGCCCGGGCGTATTCCAAAAAGCCCTCGCCTTCGGCCGTCAGGCGCAGGCTACGGGTAGAACGGGTGAGCAAGCGTGCGCCGAGTTGTTGTTCGATGCGTTTCAACGCCGCGCTGGCCACCGCCGCCGACAGGTCCATCACCCGCGCCGCCGCCGACAAACTGCCCAGGTCCGCTGCCCGAACGAACAACTGCAAGTCATCGAAACGCAACATCGTCAGCCCCGATTATCAAAAAAATATTGAAAGAGACTGCTCTTTTAGCGGGTTTTATCTCTTGGAGAAATAACCAATCATCTGTGCCATCGAAATCATCCTTCTCCCGGGACCCCACTATGAAAGCCATTGCCTACTACGCCTCCCTGCCGATCAGCGACGAAAAGTCTCTGCAAGACGTCGAGTTGCCAGAACCGGTCGCCGGCCCGCGCGACCTGTTGGTGGAGGTCAAAGCCATTTCGGTCAACCCGGTGGACACCAAGATTCGCCAGAACGTGCAGCCTGAAGGTGGCGCGGCCAAAGTGCTGGGTTGGGACGTGGCGGGTGTCGTCAAGGCTGTCGGCAGCGAAGTGACCTTGTTCAAGGCCGGCGACAAGGTGTTCTACGCCGGCTCCATCGTCCGTGCCGGCGGCAACAGTGAGCTGCATGTGGTGGATGAGCGCATCGTCGGCCATATGCCGAAAACTCTTGGTTTCGCCGAAGCCGCCGCCCTGCCGCTGACCGCCATCACCGCGTGGGAACTGTTGTTCGAACGCCTGCAAATACGCGAAGGCAAAACCGATGAGGGTCAGAGCCTGCTGATCGTCGGTGCCGCCGGGGGCGTTGGTTCAATCCTCACGCAATTGGCCAGCCAGCTCACCGGGCTGAAAGTCATCGGCACCGCGTCCCGTGCCCAAACCCAGAGCTGGGTGCGTGACCTGGGTGCCGATCAAGTGATCGATCACAGTCAGCCGCTGAGTGAAGCACTCAAACGTGCCGGGTTCGAACATGTCACCCACGTCGCCAGCCTGACCCAGACTGACCAACACCTGGATCAATTGGTGGAGGCGTTGGCGCCGCAAGGCAAACTGGCGCTGATCGATGATCCCAAGGCGCTGGACGTGACCAAGCTCAAGCGCAAGAGCCTGTCGCTGCACTGGGAGTTCATGTACACCCGCTCGCTGTTCGAGACCGCAGACATGATCGAGCAGCACAAACTGCTCAACCGCGTCGCCGGGCTGATCGATGCGGGCACGCTGAAAACCACGGTCGGTGAGCACTTCGGAACCATCAACGCAGCCAACCTGCGCCGCGCCCATGAACTGCTGGAGAGTGGCAAGTCCAAGGGCAAGATTGTGCTTGAAGGGTTCTGACCAAAATCAAGAGATCGTGGCTTTGGGAGTTGCGATCTTTGCCGTCAGTCTGAGAGTTGATCGTTGTCACAATTGCGATCGTATTCGGGTCTACAATCGAAAACTCTGCGAATAATCTTTTACGTGATGTCTTTTGCGAGACGTCTTTTACAAGAGGAACTCAGCAATGAAGATCCTGATAAAAGAACTGGCAACATCCCGCTGGCAGGTCCGCCTGGATCAACACGCTGTGACGTTCCGCAGTGAAGCCGAAGCCCTGGCCTTCACTAAAACCCTTGAAGCGCGCTTGTACGCGCCCCATCAGATTCCCGGTCGTCAGCATCGCTCTGCCGGCTGAGTCCGTCCTCAAACCTGGGCTTGCTCCAACGCCCGGGCATTCTGCAAACGCCGGGTGAGCATCGCCACGCTCACCACCACAATTGCGCACAGACTGATGACCATGGCCATCGGCATGGCACTGCCATCGTGCAAAACACCCACCAGCGCCGCGGCCCCGGCGGCGACGCTGAATTGCAGGCAACCGAGCATCGCCGAGGCACTGCCCGCCCGCGCGCCCTGCCCGTTCATCGCGCAGGCCGAGGCGTTGGGCACGATACAACCCAGGCTGGCGATGCAGAGGAAAAGCGGAATCAGCAACGGCCACAAGTGCGCAGTGTGTAACGAGCTGACCGCCAACAGGGCCAGACCGCCCGCCAGGTAGAGCCAGACAGTGCGCGCCAGTAAGAAAGCCGGACCGCGCTTTGCCAACAACCGGGCATTGACCTGGGCCACCAGAATGAACCCCGCCGCGTTAATCCCGAACAGCCAGCCGAAATGCTCGGCCGGCACGCCATAGAGTTTGATGAAGACGAACGGCGAGCCCGCGATGTAGGCAAACATCCCGGCGATGGCAACGCCACCGGTCAGGGCATGACCGAGGAATATCGGGTCCGCCAGCAACCGACCGTACTGGCGCAGCGCGCCCGACAACGGTTGGCGCGGCACATGGACCGGCAGACTTTCCGGTAGCCCGAGGGCCACGGCCAACCCTGCCAGCGCACTGAAACCGGTCAGCGCGAGAAAGATCGACTGCCAACCCGACGTGTTGACCAACAACCCGCCCAGCATCGGCGCAAGAATCGGCGCCAGGCCCATCACCAGCATCAACTGCGAAAAGACCTTCGCCGACCCCACTGCATCGCATTTATCGCTGACCACCGCCCGGGCGATCACCATGCCCGCGCAACCGCCCAGCGCCTGGACGAAGCGTGCGCCGATCAGCCACTCCAGATTCGGCGCGTAAGCACACGCCAATGAGGCTACGGTGAACAGGCCGACGCCGGTCAACAAGGGAATCCGTCGCCCGAAGCGATCCGCCACCGGGCCGTATGCCAGTTGGCCGATGGAAAGCCCGAGAAAATAGGCCGCCAGGGTCAGTTGAACGTGTTTTTCGTCGGTGCCGAAAGCGAGCGCCATCGCCGGGAAGGCCGGCAGGTAGAAATCGATCGCCAGCGGACCGAAAGCGCTCAAGGCGCCGAGAATCAGGATTGTGCGCAGGTTCATCAGGCGTCCAGGTTGGGCAGACAGGTTAGCCATGGATCAGCAGGGTGACAGTCTAGCCGGGCGTGGACGCCTTGAACATTCCGTTAGGTCGCTAACTATTAAAAATAGCTCAGGCCTGTTTTACCCCGTAACCCTCTTCAGTGATGGTGGCGATCACCTGATCGGCTGTCAGCGCACTTTCTACGCCGACTTCTTTTGCCGCCAGATCGATACGCACGCTGGCTGCCGGATCCTTGGCTTGCAGCGCCTCAGTAATGGCCTTGACGCAGTGACCGCAGGACATACCTTCAACGTTGAACACTTGCATGGGACGTCTCCTTTAATGAAGCCCTTACATGAGGGTTGCGCGCAGTCTCGAGCTTGCCACCATGGCAAGGTCAAGTTCTGAAACAAGCTGCCGGGCTGGCAATCGGCGCCGCGCTCGGCCAAGCTGCGCCCATCAATGACTCGACATCAGGAGATTCAGCCATGCGCTGGTCAGCTCTCAGCCTGTTTGGCTTCCTCAGCCTCTTTGCCGCGACACCTTCGGTTCAAGCCGCCGGGGAGGACTACGGCGTGCTGATCATTTCCCGCGAGCGCCTGGAAGTGTCGACTTCCTGCGAGATCGGCGTGTACATCCAGGATCAGTTGGCGGGGCGGCTGTTCCAGGAACAGAGCACCTCGTTCAACCTGCCGCCGGGCAATGTGTCCCTGCGCCTCAAATTGCTGCCGGGCCAGGCGCCGGGCTGCAACCCGGGCATGCTCGCGCCGGGCTCGCAGGACATCAAACTCAAGGCTGGGGATGTGTTGAAGTTCCGGATTGCGATGACGCAGGAAGGGATGTACCTCAAGCCTGCGGCTTTGGGGTACTGAGTCTGCGATCTTTTGATCTGAGACATGGCACTTGACCTTGCCCGCATGGCAAGGTTGATCCTGTAGGCAATTTCTACAGGGAGCGTGACCGATGTCCGAATCCACCACTTTCGATCTGCCGATTGCCGGCATGACCTGCGCCAGTTGTGCCGGGCGTGTCGAGCGTGCCTTGAGCAAAGTCATCGGCGCCACGGCCGTCAGCGTCAACCTGGCCACCGAACAGGCCCGGGTGCAAGCGCCCAGTGACAGCCTGCCCGCCTTGATGGACGCCGTGCGGCAGGCCGGTTACAGCGTGCCGCAGCAGACCCTCGAATTGAGCATCGACGGCATGACCTGTGCGTCTTGCGTCGGCCGCGTCGAACGGGCGCTGGCCAAGGTGCCGGGGGTGAAGAGTGTCAGCGTCAACCTGGCCAACGAACGGGCGCACCTTGAGCTGCTCGGCCACGTCGATCCGCAAACCTTGATCGGCGCCGTGACCAAGGCCGGTTATTCCGCCCGCGTCTGGGAAGTCGAACACCCGCAAACCGACAATCAGCAACAACGCCTGCACCGTGAACGCTGGGCCTTGCTGGCGGCCATCGCCCTCGCCTTGCCGCTGGTGCTGCCAATGCTGCTGCAACCTTTCGGCGTGCACTGGATGCTCCCGGCGTGGGTGCAGTTCGCGTTGGCTACGCCGGTGCAATTCGTCTTCGGTGCACGCTTCTATGTCGCAGCCTGGAAAGCCGTGCGCGCCGGTGCCGGCAACATGGATTTGCTGGTGGCTCTGGGCACCAGCGCCGGCTACGGCTTGAGCGTTTACGAGTGGGCCACCGCTGCCGGTCGCATGCCGCACCTGTATTTCGAAGCCTCGGCGGTGGTGATTGCCTTGGTGTTGCTGGGCAAATACCTGGAAAGCCGCGCCAAGCGCCAGACCGCCAGCGCCATCCGCGCCCTCGAAGCCTTGCGTCCGGAGCGAGCCATTCAAGTGATCGACGGCCGTGAGCAGGACGTCGCCATCAGCGCCTTGCGCCTCAACGATCTGGTCATGGTCAAACCCGGCGAGCGCTTCCCGGTGGATGGCGAAGTGGTGGAAGGCCAGAGCCACGCCGATGAAGCGTTGATCAGCGGCGAAAGCCTGCCGGTGCCCAAAGCGCCGGGCGACAAGGTCACCGGCGGTGCGATCAATGGCGAAGGCCGGCTGCTGGTGCGGACCTTGGCACTCGGCGCAGAAACCGTGCTGGCGCGGATCATCCGCCTGGTCGAAGACGCGCAGGCAGCGAAAGCACCGATCCAGAAACTGGTGGATAAAGTCAGCCAGGTGTTCGTGCCCGTGGTGCTGCTGATTGCACTGGCGACCCTGATCGGTTGGTGGCTGTACGGTGCGCCGCTGGAAACCGCATTGATCAACGCCGTCGCGGTGTTGGTGATCGCCTGTCCTTGTGCGCTCGGGTTGGCCACACCGACAGCAATCATGGCGGGCACCGGCGTGGCGGCGCACCACGGAATTCTGATCAAGGACGCCGAAGCCCTGGAGCGCGCCCACGAAGTCAGCGCGGTAGTGTTCGACAAAACCGGCACCCTGACCTCGGGCACCCCGCGTATCGCACATTTGAGTGCCATCGAGGGTGACGAAGCGGCCTTGCTGCAAATGGCCGGTGCGCTGCAACGCGGCAGTGAGCACCCGCTGGCCAAGGCTGTGCTGGATGTCTGTGCCGAACGCGGCTTGACCGTTGCCGATGTCAGTGACAGTCAATCGCTGACCGGGCGCGGCATTGCCGGCAGCCTCGACGGCCGGCGATTGGCCCTGGGCAATCGGCGTTTGCTGGAAGAAAGTGGCTTGAATGCCGGGTCATTGGCCGACTCCGCAACCGCCTGGGAAACCGAAGGCCGGACCCTGTCCTGGTTGATCGAGCAAAGCCCTGAACCTCGGGTGCTGGGCCTGTTCGCTTTCGGTGACACGCTCAAACCCGGCGCCCTGCAAGCGGTGCAACGCCTGAGCGCACGCAACATCAGCAGCCACTTGCTGACCGGCGATAACCGCGGCAGCGCCAAAGTGGTCGCTGAAGGGCTGGGCATCAAGGATGTTCATGCCGAAGTACTGCCGGCGGACAAAGCCGCCACCGTCGCCGCCCTGAAAAAAACCGGCGTGGTGGCGATGGTCGGCGACGGCATCAACGACGCCCCGGCCCTGGCCGCTGCTGATATCGGCATCGCCATGGGCGGCGGCACCGACGTTGCCATGCACGCTGCCGGGATCACCCTGATGCGCGGTGACCCACGGCTGGTGCCGGCGGCGCTGGAAATCAGCCGCAAGACCTACGCGAAGATTCGCCAGAACCTGTTCTGGGCCTTCGTCTATAACCTGATCGGCCTGCCACTGGCGGCATTCGGCTTCCTCAACCCGGTGCTGGCCGGCGCGGCCATGGCGCTGTCGAGCGTCAGCGTGGTCAGCAATGCGTTACTGTTGAAAACCTGGAAGCCCAAAGACCCGGAGGACAATCGATGAACATTGGCCAAGCGGCCCGCCAGAGTGGCCTGAGCGCGAAGATGATCCGCTATTACGAGTCCATCGGCCTGCTCAAGGCGGCCCATCGCACCGACAGTGGCTACCGGGTCTATGGCGACGACGATCTGCACACCCTGGCGTTCATCAAGCGCTCTCGGGATCTGGGCTTTTCACTGGAAGAGGTCGGCAAACTGCTGACCCTCTGGCAGGATCGCCAGCGTGCCAGTGCCGATGTGAAGGCCTTGGCCCGTCAGCACATCGACGAGCTGAATCAGAAGATTCGCGAACTTGGTCAGTTGCGCGACACCCTGCAAGACCTTGTAGAACACTGCCACGGCGACCACCGCCCGGACTGCCCGATTCTCAAGGAGCTGGCGTCGGGCTGCTGCGTCGAACCCGCCCATTCCTGAGCGCCAGCCCCTTCACCACCAGCAACAGGGTGAGGGGAATGCCGTGGAACAACAGCACCACCGCGCCGGGCGTCCACCAGGAATAAAACGGCGCGGCGATCAACATGCCGACGCCGAACCCGGTCATTTGCAGCAGGGTCAGAAAACTGAAAATCGGCAGGCGCAGGCTGTCCGGTTCACGTTGCAGACGCGACATCAGGCCGACTTCCGAGAACCCGTCGCCCAAGCCTGCGGGTAACGAAAACAGCAGCAACCCGTACAGGGTCTGCTGCTGAAACATCAGGATGAAGCCGCAGGACATCAACAACACGCCAAAGAAAAATCGCCGCTCAAGGTGCGCGTTGTCCGTGCCTTTCAGGCGACTGGCGATCCGCGCACCGATGAACTTGCCGCAGGCCCACACCGCCAGCATCAGGCCCAGGGTGGTGCTGGCCGACTCGGGTGTGAGCAGTTTTGAAATGATCGGAAGACCGACGTTGTGCGCGGCGCTGCCCAAGGTGTCGGCCATGGCGACGGCCAGCATTGCCGCCAGCACCGGTGCCGTGCGCAACCCCTGACGCAGGGCCTGCCATTCGCCCTGTTTGTGAAGAGGTTCGTCACAGTTGGGGGCCGGTCCGGAAAACCGCAGCGGCACAATCAGCAGCGCCGCCAGCAGATACGTGACCATGTTCAACGCAAATACTGTTTCAAAGCCAAAACCCGCCACCAATAACCCCGACACCAGACTCCCGCTGACCATCGCCGCAGACGACGCTGAGGTTATCCAGGCATTGGTCTTGAGTAATTGCGCCTCTTCGATCAGGTGCGGCAATTGGCTGTTGAGGCCGATGGCGAACATCGAATTACCAAACCCCAGGCCGAACGCGATCAGCGGTAACAGCAACCCTTGCTGGGCCACTGGCAGCATCAACAGCAGCCCCAGCAAACCGGCGCGCAGCAGATCGAAGGCAATCAGCGGCAAGCGCCCGGCCCAGCGACGATAGAACCGGGTGCCGATCAGGCTGGCCAGGATCCCCCCGGCGACACGGCTGGCGAGAAAGATACCGACGCTCATGGCGCTATTGCTGAGCAGGTAGACGTAGGTGGCCAGGGCGACCATGTTGAGGAAGGCACCGAAGTCCGAAATCAGCCGGGCGGCGATGATCAGTTGGGCATTGCGGGTGGATGGAATGTTCACAATCAATCCTTGAATGTGGGGAGGCCGTTGTGGATTGTCTGGTCTGACGCCATTGCGGGCAAGCCACGCTCCCACAGGTCAGGTGTCGATCATGGAATCAGGGGGCGACACAAAACCTGTGGGAGCGCGGCTTGCCCGCGATGCGGACGATGCGGTTCCAAAAAAAGCATCGACAAAAAACCCGGCCGAAGCCGGGTTTTTCTTTAGCCGGTCACTGCATCCACGGTGGAGGCGGTTCTTCGGTCTTGCTCGGTGGCGCATCGTCTGCCGCCCGAACCGCTTGGCGACGCTCTTCGTCGAGACGGGCCGCCTCGATCTCGCGCATGATCCCGCCGACGTCCGCCAGCTCTTGCGGCTCGTCGAACTCGCCGGTCAACACACTGGCCGGGTGCAAGGTGCCGGCTTCGTACAATGCCCACATTTCCTTGGCGTACCGGGTGCGTTTCAACTCCGGTGCAAAGCGACCGAAGTAAGACGCCATGTTGCCCACGTCCCGCTCCAGCATGCTGAACGCGTGGTTGTTGCCCGCCGCATCCACCGCTTGCGGCAGGTCGATGATGACCGGGCCGGTCGGCGTCAGCAGCACGTTGAACTCGGACAGGTCACCGTGCACCAGGCCGGTACACAGCATCAGCACGATTTGCGAAATCAGGTAAGCGTGATATTCGCGTGCCTGGTCCGGCTCCAGCACCACATCGTTCAGGCGTGGTGCGGCATCGCCGTACTCGTCGGCCACCAGCTCCATCAGCAGCACGCCTTCGAGGAAGTCATACGGCTTGGGCACCCGCACCCCGGCACTGGCCAGACGGAACAGCGCCGCCACTTCAGCGTTCTGCCAGGCGTCTTCGGTTTCCTTGCGGCCAAACTTGGAGCCCTTGGCCATCGCGCGAGCCTGCCGGCTGTTGCGCACCTTGCGGCCTTCCTGATACTCGGCCGCCTGACGAAAACTACGTTTGTTCGCCTCCTTGTAGACCTTGGCACAACGCAGCTCGTTGCCGCAGCGCACCACATAAACAGCTGCTTCTTTACCACTCATGAGTGGGCGCAGCACCTCGTCGACCAGACCGTCCTCGATCAGGGGTTCAATGCGTTTTGGAGTCTTCATCAGCTTTTATTGTGGGTCCTTTATTACCAAACACGCGAAAGTCATTCGTTATACGGCAATCCTCTCATTCGGGGGAGGGGTTGCCGACCTATGAACGTTCCCATGAACATCAAGAAGCACACAATGTGCCGGATTAATCAGGCAATACTCATCGACCGCCCCGGATCATAGCTGAGCCCGCACCACTTGTTGACGAAGGGATGCAAGGGCAATTGCGACAGAATCTAACCTCGATCCCTGTCCTTCGCAGGATTTTTCTCAACGGGCCTCAATTTCCCCGCGCCTCAGCCGAAGTCATTAGAGAGAAAAGGAATTGTCTGACAAACGCCTCGACAACAATCAAGAAGGCGCGTTCAAGGATCGGGGCATATCAAACGTTTTCGGCTGCCAATAATCCGCGAGTCATCAGTACTGCGTGGGCCTACAAGAAAAACTGGAGCGCGGATGAACATCAAACAGAAGCTGACCTGGGCGTTTGCAATCATCGCCTGCTTGCCCGTGGTGCTGGTCGCCACCCTCGTTGTGCTGAACTTGCGCAGCGATGCCAAGGACAATTTTGTCGACGGCAGTGGCCGCGAGATTCGTCAGGTCAGCAATGCCATGCAGTTGTTCTTTGACGGCATCAGCCAGAACGTTGACTACCTGGCCACCCAACCGCTGATCAAGAACTCCGACGACAGCCTCAAGACCTACATGAGCGCCAACGCCGAGAGCATTCCCCAAGGCGAAATGGACAAGAAGGTCTTCGCCCTGCTCCAGGACCTGGGCAACAGCCACCCGGCCTACGCCTATGCGATTCTCGGGACTGCGGCGGGCGGTTACGTGTCCTGGCCGGACGATGCGAAGCTGAGCAATTACGACCCGCGCCAGCGCCCGTGGTACAAAGCGGCCCAGGCCAAGCCGGGCAAACCGTTTCGCACCGAGGCCTATTACTGGGCTCAGGATGACGCGACCTACGTCAGTACCGTGCGCACCATCGATAACAAACTGGGCACCAATGGCGGCGTGGTCAGCATCGACGTGACGCTCAAGCAGCTCACCGAAATCGTCAAACAGATCAAACTCGGCGAAACCGGCTACCTGATGCTGGTGGAAAACACCGGCACGGTGCTGGTCGATCCGAAGCAACCGGAACACAATTTCAAAGCCCTGAGCAGCCTCGGCGACGGCTACGCGCAACTCGGCAAGGCCGGCAAAGGGCTGGTAGAGGTCGAGCTCAATGGCGAGCGCTACATGGCCAACGTCTGGCCGTCGGAGCAACTGGGCTGGACCTTTATCGGCCTGATCAAGCAGACCGACGTGATGGGTTCGGCCACTCAACTGACCTGGCTGATCGCGATTATCGCCGCAGTACTGGCGGTGTTCTTCGCCATCGTCGGCGCCAGTTTCGCCAGCCTGATCGTGCGGCCGATCCGCAGCGTGGCCAGCGGCCTGGAAGGCATCGCCCAGGGTGAAGGCGACCTGACCAAGAACCTGCACATCCGTGGCAGCGACGAAACCGCGCAACTGGCCAACTGGTTCAACCAGTTTCTGGCGGCGATCCGTAACCTGATTCAAAACATCGGCGGCGCCGCGACCAAGATCCTCGCTACTTCCCAGAGCTCGACGCAGGTGTCCAGCGACATGGCCGAAGCCGCCGGACGTCAGCGTGAAGCGGTGGACATGGTGTCCACCGCGTTCCACGAAATGGTCGCCACCGCCAACGAAGTCGCGCGCTCCTGCAGCCAGGCCGCCGAGTCGGCCGACAGCGGCCAGCGCCAGGCCCGTGAAGGCCAGCAGCAGATCGATGCCGCGGTGAGCAGTGTCGATCGCTTGAGCCAGGAAATCGAACAGTCGGCGCAATCGATGCAACAGCTTGAGCGCGATAGCAACGACATTCAGTCGATCCTCGGGACCATTCGTTCCATCGCCGAACAGACCAACTTGTTGGCCCTGAACGCCGCCATCGAAGCGGCCCGGGCCGGTGAACAGGGTCGTGGCTTTGCGGTGGTGGCCGATGAAGTTCGCGCCCTGGCCAAACGAACTGCCGATTCCACGGCGGAAATCGACGGCCTGCTGGGCAACCTGGCCAAGCGCACCAGCCAGGTGACGCAGCAGATGCACGCGAGCCTGGAGGTGTCTCAGCAATCGGTGACCCGCATCGGTGAAGCGCGCAGCAGCTTCGGGCAGATCCGTGAGTCGGTGGATGTGATTCGCGATATGAACACTCAAATCGCCACGGCGGCGGAAGAACAGCATCAGGTGGCCGAGGACATCAATCGGCATATCAGCCAGATACATGGCGATGCGCAGTTGGTGGCGGAATTGGCAAACTCGGCGCGGCTGGATTCTCAGAGCCTGGCGGGGTTGTCGAATGAGCTGGATGGGTTGGTTCGCCGCTTCAGGACCTGAGTGGGCGTGATCGTTCCCACGCAGAGCGTGGGAACGATCATTGCTTGAACAACTCGCCAGGGGTAAACCCGAATAACCCCTTGAACGCCGCAATAAACGCCGACGTCGAGTCATACCCACAAGACAGCGCGGCATTGGTCACGCTGTCCCCCTCCTCCAGCAAACTCAACGACGACAGCAGCCGCATGCGCTGCCGCCAACTGCGGAAGCTCAACCCGGTTTCGCGCTGAAACAAGCGCATCAGGGTTTTCTCCGACGTACCCAAACGCTCGGCCCATTCCTGCAAAGTCACCGTGCGCTCGGGGCTTTCGATCAGCTCGTTGCACAAGCCCAGCAAACGTTCATGCCGGGGTAATGGCAAGGAAAACCCCACCTCCGGCAGACTCGCCAACTGATCCAGCAGCACGCCCACCAATCGCGCCTCTTGGCTGTCGCCCTGTGGATATTCCACCGGCAACAGGCAAAAGCGCTTGATCAGCTCCCGGGCCAATGGCGTGACTTCCAGCACCCGGCAACGCCCGTCCGCCCATTGGCAGTCCTCGCGGCGCACGTACAGGCTGCGCATTTCGGCACGCATCGAGGTCACGACCTGGTGCTCGAGATCCGCCGGAATCCAGATACCCCACTGCGGCGGCGCAAAGAAACTGCCTTCGGCGGTGTGCACGCCGAGAACGCCGCTGATGGCGTAGGAAAACTGCACCCAATCATGACGATGAGGCGGCGTCCACGAACCGGCGTTCAGGCTTTCCGCCCGCGCATACAACGGACGCGGCAACACCGTCAGCGCCGGGATGGTCCGCTCGAGGGAAAGTTGTCCGTTAGTCGGCATTGATTGGCCTTATGTCGCAAGACGGCTGATGGGGCCGACGTTAGGCTAAGTCATCAATTCTTACAAATGGATTCGGTGCCGGTTATGCATGCCTTCAAACACCTCAAACGCGTGGTCACCGACTGGTTCTTGTGCGGCATGCTGATCGCCACGCTGCTGGCGTATTTCTTCCCGACCTTCGGCGCCACCGGCGGCGGGATGCATGCCGAGTGGGTGATCAACATCGGCGTGTTCCTGGTGTTCTTCCTGCACGGGGTCAACCTCTCCAGCGAGCAGATCCGCCACGGGCTGAAAAACTGGAAGCTGCACGTGATGGTCCAAGTCTTCACCTTTGCGGTGTTTCCGTTGATCTGGCTGCTGAGCGACAAACTGCTGGGCTCACACATTCCATCGTTGCTGATGCTCGGGTTCCTTTACCTCTGCGCCCTGCCCTCGACCATATCCTCGTCCGTGGCCTTGACCGGCAGCGCGGGCGGCAACGTACCGGCGGCGATTCTCAACGCGAGCCTGTCCAGCGTGCTGGGGATTTTCCTGACGCCGTTGCTGGTGAGTTTCGTGGTCGGCAGCGGCGCTGGCGGCATCGATTTGGGTTCAACCCTGCTCGACCTGTGCGCGATGCTGCTGTTGCCGCTGGTACTCGGGCAATTGCTGCGGCCGTGGCTGGGCAAGCTTTTCGCCCGGCACAAGCGCTACACCAACATCGCCGACAAACTGGTGATCCTGCTGCTGGTGTACTCGGCGTTCTGCAACTCGATGGTCTCGGGGATGTGGCAGCAACAGGGCAACAGTGTGATTCTCACGGCGTTGATTGGCAGCGCGATTCTGCTGGCGGTCATTCTGTGGATGACCACCCGCACCGCCCGTGCGCTGAAATTCAGCCCCGCCGATGAGATTGCCGCGGTGTTCTGCGCCAGCAAAAAATCCCTGGCGGCCGGGGCGCCGATGGCGGCGCTGATCTTCGGCGCCAACCCCGGCCTTGGGTTGATCCTGCTGCCGATCATGATCTACCACCCGTTGCAGTTGATCGTGTGCTCGGTGATGGCCGAGGGTTACGCCAACCGCAACCGGGAACTGGCCGCGCGGCAAAACGCGGCAGTGCTCAACGCTCAATAATCAGCGCTCGATAATCGCCGTCACGCCCTGACCGCCGGCGGCGCAGATCGAGATCAACCCTCGGCCCTTGCCCGCCGCGTCCAGCAGCTTCGCCAGGTTGGCGACGATCCGCGCACCGGTGGCGGCAAACGGATGCCCGGCGGCCAGTGAACTGCCTTTGACGTTGAGGCGGCTGCGGTCGATGGAACCCAGCGGCGCATCGAGGCCGAGGCGGGTTTTGCAGTACTCCGGATCTTCCCAGGCCTTCAACGTGCACAGCACTTGGGCGGCGAACGCTTCGTGGATTTCGTAGTAATCGAAGTCCTGCAAGGTCAGGCCGTTGCGCGCCAGCAATCGCGGCACCGCATACACCGGCGCCATCAGCAGCCCTTCGGCGCCCTTGACGAAATCCACCGCCGCCGCCTCGCCATCGCGCCAATAGGCAAGCAACGGCAAACCGCGCTCCTTTGCCCATTCCTCACTGCCCAGCAGCACCACCGACGCGCCATCGGTGAGTGGCGTGGAGTTGCCTGCGGTCAGAGTGCCCTTGGCGCTTTTCTCGAAGGCCGGTTTCAGTGAGGAGAGCTTTTCCAGGGTCAGCTCCGGGCGCAGGTTGTTGTCCCGGGTCAGGCCGAGGAACGGCGTCATCAGATCGTTGTGCCAGCCTTCGGCGTAGGACGCCGCCAGTTTCTGATGGCTTTCGAGGGTCAGCCGGTCCTGCTCGTCACGCGGGATGCCCCAGGTCTGGGCCATTAATTCACAGTGTTCGCCCATCGACCGGCCGGTACGCGGCTCGCCGATGCTTGGAAAGTCCGGGATCAGGTGTCGGGGACGCAGTTGCAGGAAGGTTTTCAGTTTGTCGGCGATGCTTTTGGCGCGATTGGCTTGCAAGAGGATCTTGCGCAGGCTTTCGTTGACGCCGATCGGCACGTCGGAGGCCGTATCGACGCCGCCGGCAATGCCACACTCGATCTGACCCAGGGCGATTTTGTTCGCCACCAACAACGTCGCCTCCAGCCCCGTACCACAGGCCTGCTGGATGTCGTAGGCCGGCGTCGTCGGCGACAACCGCGAGCCCAATACGCATTCACGGGTCAGGCCGTAGTCGCGCAAATACTTGAGCAACGCCCCGGCCGCCACTTCGCCCATGCGCACACCGTGCAGGTTATAGCGCTCGATCAAGCCTTCCAGCGCTGCGGTGAACATCGCCTGGTTACTGGCAGTGGCGTACGGCCCGTTGGACCGGGCAAAAGGAATACGGTTACCGCCGATAATCGCGACGCGGCGCAGCTGTGTCATGAAAAACTCCTTCTGATATTCAATTGTGAACACACATCCCTGTGGGAGCGGGCTGCATTTCCTGAAAGACCTGCTAAACCCAAGCTCAAACCAACCTGCAATGTTCAAGCGTAGGCCTTATCTCGTGGATCGAACGACTAATTGCCATTCCTGGTCCACACTTTTAACCCCGGCTTCTGGAGCGTGATTCATGTCTGACCGCTATATCGACTTCGCCAATTCGTCCATCGGCCATCGTGTGGTCGGTGCCCTGGGTCTGCCGTCGCCGGTACGGCTGGAACGCTGGCAAGCAGGTCGACTGCGGCCTGTCGAGGGGGCGCTGTTGATTGGCGGTGGCCCGTTGACGGAAAAAGTCAGCACCCTCGCCAACCGCCTGACCGACACGATTTACAGCTACGGCACCGACCCGACCCTGGCCACCGCGTGGATTCCCGGCCACGGCCAGAAACTCAAAGCCGTGGTGTTCGACGCCAGTGACCTGGTACAGGTCGATCAGCTGAAACAGCTACGCGAGTTCTTCCAGCCACTGATGAAAAACCTCGATCACCATGCGCACCTGGTGATTCTTGGTCGAGCGCCGGAAACCCTGAGCGACCCGTTCGCCGCCAGCGCCCAGCGGGCCCTAGAAGGGTTCAGCCGTTCGCTGGCCAAGGAGCTGCGCAACGGCGGCACCTTGCAGCTGATCTATGTCGGAGAAGGGGCCGAAGATCAATT
This sequence comes from Pseudomonas sp. GM18, assembly GCF_000282195.1. Lineage (GTDB taxonomy): Bacteria > Pseudomonadota > Gammaproteobacteria > Pseudomonadales > Pseudomonadaceae > Aquipseudomonas. The sequence goes on along the minus strand of NZ_AKJT01000078.1, from coordinate 16,849 downwards.
GGAAGGCCCGTTGCGGTTTTTCCTCTCGCCCAAAAGTGCCTTCATTTCCGGGCAAGTCATACGTTTGAAGGCGTGTGCGACGCAGGTGATGGACTGGACCCGCCCGTTGTCAGGGCGCAAGGCACTGGTGACAGGCGCGGCCCGTGGCATCGGCGCCTCGATCGCCGAAACCCTGGCCCGGGACGGCGCCGAGGTAATCCTGCTCGACGTGGCACCGGCCAAAACCGATCTCGACGCCCTGGCCGCACGCCTCGGCGGGCGCAGCATCACCCTGGACATCTGTGCCGAAGACGCCGCCATGCAACTGATCGAACACTTGCCGGACGGCGTCGACATCGTAGTCCACAACGCGGGCATCACCCGGGATAAAACCCTGGCCAACATGACTCCGGAATTCTGGGACGCGGTGCTGGCGGTCAACCTCAACGCGCCGCAAGTGCTGACCAAGGCTCTGCTCGACAGCGGCACCTTGCGCGACCACGGCCGAGTGATCCTGCTGGCGTCCATCAGCGGCATCGCCGGCAATCGCGGGCAAACCAATTACGCCGCGAGCAAGGCCGGGCTGATCGGCCTGGCCCAGGCCTGGGCGCCGCTGCTGGCTGGGCGCGGCATCAGCATCAACGCGGTGGCGCCAGGATTCATCGAAACCCAGATGACCGCGCACCTGCCCTTCGGCGTGCGCGAAGCCGGGCGACGCTTGAGTTCGTTGGGTCAGGGCGGCCTGCCGCAAGACGTCGCCGAAGCCGTGGCCTGGCTGGCACAACCGGGCACCGGTGCGTTTACCGGGCAAGCACTGCGCGTGTGCGGGCAAAGCGTGTTGGGAGCCTGACCATGACCACCGACTGGCACGTGCTCTCTCGCGAACCCAACCTGCAGACGTTGTATGTGAAGGCGGCGACGCGACGCAAAATCACCGGCACCGCACTGCCTGACTTGGGTTATCACTGTTGGGTCAATGTCGATCCGCAACGCCTGGAGGCTTACCGCAAAGTGTGTGGTCTCGCCGACAACGGCCTGCTGCCACCGACGTATCCCCACATTTTGGCGTTTGCCTTGCAGATGCAACTGCTCACCGCCAAGGCGTTTCCCTTCCCGCTGCTGGGGCTGATTCACTTGAGCAATCGCATCCGAGTCATGCGCCCCATGGGTGGCGTGAGTCGCGTGCGGGTCAGCGTGAAGGTGCAGAATCTGCAACCCCATGCCAAGGGCGCGACGTTCGAGTTAGTGACGGCGCTCGACGACCAGTTGGGGCTGCTGTGGGAAGCCGAAAGCCAGATGCTCTGTCGCGGGGTCAAACTGGCAGGCGAGCCTGTCGAAGATGTTTTTGCACCAATACTGTCGCTGACCGAGGTGGCCCACTGGAAAGCGCCGGCGGACATTGGCCGCCGATACGCCAAGGTGTCCGGTGACTACAACCCGATTCACCTGAGCGCGATCAGCGCCAGACTCTTCGGTTTCCCCAGCGCCATCGCCCATGGCCTGTGGAACAAGGCGCGGACCCTGGCAGCCCTGAGCGATCATTTACCGACGGCAAACGTCGAGATTGCGGTGCAGTTCAGAAAACCGGTGCGCTTGCCCAGCGAGGTGACGCTGATGTCCAGCGCGGCAGGGGCCAGTGGGGATTTCCAGTTGATGGGTGCCGGGGAGATCGAGCATATGGTGGGGCAGTGGCGGCCGGTTGCCTGATGGATTGTGGCGAGGGGGCTTGCCCCCTCGCCACAGTTCAGCGCGATGTACATACACTCAGGACCTCACCAAATCCCGAGGCTGTGGAAACAAATTATTCAACGTCTCCAACAACCGCACGTGATAAATCGGCTTGCGAAACAAATCCAGCACCTGCAAGCGCAACATGTCGCTCACATCCTCCATATCCGCATGCCCCGACGTCACAATCACCGGCAAATGCTGACGAGCCGTGTGCTCACGCAGACGCTTGATCAACGACATGCCACTCTCCTCCGGCATCCGCAGATCAGTAATCACCAGTGCAATATCAGGATGACGAGTCAAATGATGCAGGGCGAGCTTGACCGACGTTGCCGTAAAACAAGTAAAACCCTCGCCCTCCAGCAACTCGGCCAATTCCAGTAACGCATCCTCCTCGTCATCGACCAGAAGAAGCTGTTGCCGAGGGAGCGCTGGAGCGTTCATGGGGGTAACACCTGCAATGGACTAAGCCTTGACGTTAGAAGCCCTTTGCGGGATTGGCAAATGACCGCCCCTTGCCAGCCTTCAAATCAAAGCGCAGCTGAAATCGTAGTGAACATCGCGTTGATCGACGTGGAGATGGGTGTCACAAACGCCGCAAGCGTGAGTGCCACCATGCCTGCAATGATCGCGTACTCGATACCCGAAGCGCCTTCGGTATCTTTGGCAAGGTCTTTGTAAAAAGCGATGTGGGATTTGATCTTCTGAACCGTTTTGGTGAAGAACATGACATGTCTCCTGAATGACAGCGGATGTTGCACGACCGCAACATGATTCCCATATGCCAGCATCAGCATTGTCGGCAAACCCATGGCCAACAACTGTAAGAACGCATTAATACTTAAGCAGTAACCGGTTCATTAACGCCACAAAACAGCACTTTGGGCTCCAGCCCGTTACTTTTGTCAGATATTTACCGCCGCGTGATGGCATTTTGCTTTACCTGCGCTACCGTCACATAGCGAAATAGTCCCACGTTCATAACTGCCTGATTGAGAAGTCATCCCGTTAGAACTCTTGGGGGCGTTACGCAGCAGGAAAGGGGGAGAGCCTTCATGAACAGCCGCGTCACCCTGGGCCTGGCCGGGCTGTTTCTGGTAGGCGCCATCATTGCCGGTTACTGGGGGCTGACGCTGAGTCGTCAACCGGCTCCCGAACCCGTCGTGCAATCCGGCACATCATCGGCCTCGATACTGGCCTCGGTGGACGACCCGACCCGCCAACCGGTGGTGGTGCTGCTGCGTGACATCGCGCCGTTCGAGCAGATCACCGCCGCCGACGTGACCCTGGAAAAACTCCGTACCGCCCCGGTCGGCAGCCTGACCCGTCTCGATCAAGCCATTGGCCGTACGCCCTGGCGCGCGCTCACCGCCGGCAGCTGGCTCAATGACCAAAGTTTCGAAGCCGGCGGTACGCTGGCGCGGATGATCCGCGCCGATGAACGCGCCCTCGCCGTGGCGGCGGATGATGTAATCAATGTCGGCGGCCAACTGAGCCCCGGCGACTATGTCGACGTGCTGCTGTTTCTGCGCATGGACACCAACAACCTCCAGCAGTCGGCCCAGGTCGTGGTCCCGGCGTTGCGCGTACTCGGGGTCGGCGAGCAGTTGGGACTGACGAATGATGGCAAGCCTGCCAACCCGGCACTCAACCATGAAGAGAAACTCAAGCAGGAACAACTGCGCACCAGCGCCCGCACCGTATTGCTCGCCGTCCCTGAATCCCTCTTGAGCCGCCTGATGCTCGCGGCGCAGGTCGGGGTTTTGCGCCTGGCCGTGCGCAGCGCCGAGGAGCAACGCCTGAGCCAATACTGGGCCGGCCGTGGTGACTCATCGGCGAGCCTGGCCAATGCCAACCGCGAACTGGTGCAGTTCAGTCAACTGGCCCTGGCCGGCACTCCACAATCCCCCGCCCCCAGAGGCGCAGCACCGCGCAAGCCGAGCGTGGAAGTCATTCGCGGCAATGCCGTCACCCAACAAACGCCCTGAATCGAGCGAGGACGCTTCTCCATGCGCAGACGTTTCACGCCGTACTTCCTCGAAAACGGCCACGTCGATAAACACGGCGGATTATCGCAATGAGCCAGAGCCAGAACCTGAGCCAGACCTTCCTCGCGATCACGCGCAACAACACCGACTTCGAGTGGCTGCAAGGGGCGCTCGCCCCTTTGGGCCGAGTGATCAGCGCCGGTGGCGGCAACCTCGACGAGCTCTTGACGCTGGTGGACGTGACCTTCGCCAGCCTGGTGTTCGTGGGTCTGGACCATGAGCATGTGGTAGCCCAGAGCGCGTTGATCGAGGGCGCCCTGGAAGCCAAACCGATGCTGGCGATCGTGGCCCTGGGCGATGGCATGGACAACCAACTGGTGCTCAATGCCATGCGCGCCGGCGCTCGGGATTTTGTCTCTTACGGCTCGCGCTCCAGTGAAGTCGCCGGCCTGGTGCGACGCCTGAGTAAACGCCTGCCGAGCGTGGCGCCGAACACACAACAGGTGCCACAAGGTGGCCTGACCGTACTTTACGGCGCACAGGGCAATGGCGACGGCGCGTTGCTCGCCAACCACCTGGCGCACGTGGTGCAAAAGAGCGGCCAGCAAACGCTGTTGCTGGATCTGGGACTGCCCCGTGGCGACAGCCTGGCCTTGCTGGGGCTGGAGAGCTCGTTTCATTTCGGCGATGCGTTGCGCCACCTCCGGCGCCTGGACGCAACGCTGATCGACAGCGCCTTCACCACCTGCGACGCGGGGCTGCGAATCCTCGCCTACGCCGGCAACGATGAACCGCTCGAACAGACCAGCGCCGCCGAGCTGTACATGCTGCTCAGTGCCTTGCGCCAACATTTCCAGCACATCGTGGTGAACCTCACCGGCCAGTCGGACAGTGAAGCGTTGCGCACCTTCGTCAGCCATTGCGACAAGTTGCTGTGGTACACCGATCAGAACGTGCTCGACTGCCGACGCAACCTTGAAGTGCTCAGCCGCTGGCGCGAAAAAGGCCTGAAGCTCAACCACGCCAGGTTGCTGGTGGATCGCTACCTGCGCAGCGTCGCGCCGGACTCCGACACCTTGGGCAAAATCTTCGGCATGGAGGTGATCGCGGTGTTTGCCTACAGCCCGGAAGTGCGGCTCAACGCCAAGAATCAAGGGCTGAGCCTGTTCGAGCTGGCCCCACGCGAGGGCCTGACCCAAAGCCTGCGCTCCCTCGGCGAACAGTTGGCCAAACGCTCCGAAAGCCCGGATAAGCCCAAGGCCGGCTGGTTCAACCGGTTGAGGGGCGTGCAGTGAGCGGGGAAAAACTCTTCGGCGCCCCCTCGCACGGGCCGACCGGCAATACCGACCACGAAGGCCTGAAACTGGTGCTGCACCGCTACATCATCGACGCCATCGAAGAGTCCGGGAAAAACCTGCTGGAAGGTTCGCGGCCCATGCTGTCGCAGTTCGTCACCGACAAAGTCGCCGAGTACATCGCCCGTCTGCACCTGGCGATATCCCGCTACGAAATGGAACGGCTGGCGGAAGAAATCGTCGATGAACTCACCGGTTTCGGTCCGCTGGAAGTGCTGCTGCGCGACTCGGCGGTGACCGAGATTCTGGTCAACGGCCCGCACCGTGTGTTCGTCGAGCGCGAGGGAGTGTTGCATCTGAGTGACCTGCGGTTTATCGACGACCACCATGTCGAGCGGGTCATGCAACGGATTCTCGCGCCCCTGGGCCGACGGCTCGACGAGTCTTCGCCGATGGTCGATGCACGCCTGCCCGATGGCAGCCGGGTCAACGCGATCATTCCACCGATTGCCCTCGATGGCCCATGCCTGTCGATTCGAAAATTCCGCAAGGACATGCTCAAAAGCTCCGACCTGATGGCGATGCAAACCATCGACCAGGCGATCTTCGAGTTCATTCAAGAGGCCGTGGGCAAGCGTTGCAACATCCTGGTCAGCGGCGGTACCGGCACCGGCAAGACCACGCTGCTAAACATACTCAGCCAGTTGATCGCCCCTCACGAACGACTGGTCACCATCGAAGACGTCGCCGAACTGCAACTCGGCCATCCTCACGTGGTGCGCCTGGAAACCCGGCCGCCGAATGCCGAAGGACACGGCGAAGTGAAGGCCAGCGACCTGATTCGCAACGCGCTGCGGATGCGCCCGGACCGGATCATCCTCGGCGAGATTCGCGGCGTCGAAGTGGTCGACGTACTCACGGCCATGAACACCGGGCACGACGGTTCGATGAGCACCGTGCACGCCAACAACGCCCAGGATGCGCTGTTGCGCCTGGAGACGCTGGTGGGCCTGACCGGACGGCTCATCGCCGAACGCACCCTGCGGCAAATGATTTGCGCGGCGCTGGATGTGGTGATCCAACTGACGCGCCTGCCCGATGGCCGCCGTTGCGTCAGCGAAGTGGTGGAGGTCGTCGGCATTCGTGATGACGTCTACGTGACCAACACACTGTTCCGCTTCGACCGACGTACCGGCCGCGGTTTTCTGCGCGAGGCGGCCAACCCCGCCGGCGACAAACTGCGTCGCGAGTCGGCGCTCTCTCCCTTGACGTATTGAAGGTCACGGCATGCTCAAACCGGCGCTGCTCATCCTGCTTTGCCTGACGCTGCTGGGGGTGTCGATCCGTTTGTTCTACAACGGTCTGCGCCAGACCGGCATCGATCGAACCCTCGGCCGCCTGACGCAGGGGCAACCGCAACTGACCGTCGCAAAATCATCCTGGACGGGCCTGGAACGGGCCTTTCTACGCGCCGGTCTCGGTCGCCCCACGGAGCGCCTGGGGTCGTGGCTGCTGCTCTGGGCCTTGGGCGTTTTGCTGGGCTTTGCCCTGGCGGGCTGGATCGGTTTGTTGATGTTGTTGCTGGCTCCGCCCCTCGCTCTGCGGCTGTACATCAGTTGGCGCTATCAGCGCCGGCTCAAACGCATGATCGAACAACTGCCGACGCTGCTCGATCACACCGTGCGCAGCCTGAAGTCCGGACGCACCCTGGCCGATGCGGTGCTGGGCGCCATCAACGCCGCCGAAGCCCCACTGAAAGACGCCATGGGTCGGGTTCAGCGCAACGTGCACTTGGGCGTCAGCCTGCCGGACGCGGTCTCGGACCTCGCCGAACTGTACGAGAAAGACGAGTTCCGCCTGTTCGCGCTGGGCCTGAAGGTCAATCACCGCTACGGCGGCAATGCCAGTGAGCTGTTTGAGAACCTGATCAAAATGATCCGCGAACGAGACCAGGCGGCGCGCCAACTGCGCGCCATGACCGGCGAAACCCGCGTCACGGCCGTGGTGCTGGGGCTGATGCCAGTGGGGCTTGCCGGCTACTTCCTGGTGTCCAATCCGAAATACCTGCTGGCCATGTGGAACAGCGGCTCGGGACAAATGATGCTGGCGACCGCGTTCGGATTGCAGGTCGTGGGCTGCCTGGCGCTGTGGCGCATGTTGCGTAGCGTATGAAAATCGCCCTGCTGACGAGCGCACTGCTGTTTCTGGCGGCCACGCTGTTGCTGCTCAGTGGCCTGCTGGACCAGCATCGACGTGCGCGCCAGGTGACCCAACGACTGGACGGCAAACCGCCAAGCGACCATCGCGTCAGTCACTGGCTACACATGTTGGGCGACAGCCGCATCGGTCAGCGTTCGATCCAGTTGGACAACGAAACCCAGACCCTGCTCAACCGCCTAGGCTGGCGCAGCGCCCGACAACGCTCGCTGTTCGCAGCCTGCCAGATCGGCACACCGGTGCTGGCGTTGGCCCTGTGCCTGTTGATACAGGGCCTGTTCTTCCCGCAGGTGAACAACCACTGGATCACCCCAACCCTCGCCACCGCCCTCGGCTACCTGCTGCCCAAACGCTTACTGGCCGCCGCCGCGCAGCAGCGGCAAAAACAACTGGCGATCGAGATATCGACCTTCATTCCACTGCTGCGCATCCTGTTCGAATCCGGCATGGCGGTGGAACAATCACTGCGAGTGTTGAGCGTCGAAGGTAAACAACTATTGCCGGCCCTGACCCACGAACTGCGCCTGATACTGGCGCGGGTCGATTCCGGCCTGGAACTGGGCGAAGAACTGAACAAGGCCACCCAATTACTCGCGGTGGACGAATTCACCGACACCTGCGTAATCCTTCAGCAACTGATCCATCAGGGCGGCGGCGCGATGAAATCACTGCTGGGGCTCAAGCTGCTGCTCGATGACCGACGCCTGACACGCTTACAGGAATACATCTCCAAAATGTCCGCCAAAATGTCCGTGGTGATGATGTTGTTCCTCTTCCCGGCGCTGCTGATCGTGCTGGCCGGACCAAGCTTCACCGCGCTGGCGCGGGCCTTTGGCTCTTGAAAGACCGGTGATCCTGCAGGAGCGAGCCTGTGGTGAGGGGGCTTGCCCCCGTTGGGCTGCGAAGCTGCCCCAAAACCTCTGGTGGTCCAAAGATCTTGTGAGTGCTACGCACTCAAACGGGGGCAAGCCCCCTCGCCACAGGTCGTTCCTACAAGGGGTCAGCTGTGTGGCGCGGCTTTTGGTACGTCGACGTTATCCAGCACCCGATTCACCGCCAGCTCGGCCAGCATGATCACCTGCTGAATCGCCAGGAGCGTATGCCGCTGTGGGGCGTCGACATATGCGGCGATGTCGCTGGTCATGACGCTGGCTGAAGCCAGTGATTCGCAGACATGGGCCAGCAGGCTTTCGTTGTCCATGTCCGGGGCGACCTGAAACATCCTGCTTGGTTTGCGGCCTTCGGGTTGTTTGGGCGGTGGCTTGAGGTAATGGTCGAGCGCGCGTTCGGCGGCTTCGTTGAGTTTTTTCGAATCGGGGGATTCGTAGGGGGAAACGTCGTCGGTTTCAGGGGGATTCGGTGTGGCTTTGAACATAGTGAAATCTCTCGGTTTATGAAATGGAGCCACTTCCAATTGCCGCGACGCAATTTGGAGGTGGCAGCTGTACGCGGGTTCGCGGACCGAGAACCGAGAACTCGGCATACCCGAGGGTATCCCGCGCACAGTCGCCATGACACGAAACGACAGACACCAGAAAGTGCTGTTGTTAGGTGGTGCGATTATGCATCAGTTCGGCGGACCGCGAAGCCCGATCGCTGAATTGTCAGCGACGGACAAAGGCTAGAGATTCCACTTCCGACGGACAACCTGAAAAACATGTGGGAAGGTTCTGATGTTTTTACCGACCAATAAACATCGTTGCCTGTGAGGTCGCCTTCGCGGGCAAGCCTCGCTCCTACAAGTGGGTCGGTGTATGTCTGCAATAAGGGGCGTCGACATACGCGGTCGCTGGTCATGACGCTAGCCGAGGCCAGTGATTCGCAGACATGGGGCAGCAGGCTTTCGTTATCCATATCCGGGGCGACCAGAAACACCTTGCTCGGCTTGCGGCTTTCGGTTGTTTGAGTGGTGGCTTGAGGTGGTGGTCAGCGGGGTGGCAACTGTACGCGGGTTCGCGGACCGAGATCTGAGGCTTGCTCGGCATACCCGAAGGTATCCTGCGCACAGTCGCCATGACACGTAACGACAGACACCCAATAGTGCTGTTGTCAGGTGGAGCGAATATGCCTCAAGAATCGAGCCGCGACGCCCGGACGCTGAATTGTCAGCGGCAGACAAAGGCTAGAGACGCAGCTTCCGACGGGCAACCTGAAAAATGCGTGGGAAAAGATCTGCGCACTGAGACATCAATTAAACATTCAAAAGCGGAACGCGGAGCGTCCCCGGCGGCGTTCCCACGCGGGAGCGTGGGAACGATCATTCAGGTACAGACGAAAGAGATGGGTCGGCTGTCAGGCCACCATCGCGAGCAAGCCCGCTCCCACAATGGAGCGGCATACACCCGCCAAACTACAGGCCGAGCGTTAGCTCGCCTGCCGCTTTTGATTTTGATCTGCCCGCCCCTTCGGGAGGCTGAGTGGAGGTGTTCATCTGGGGATTGGCGCGCAGCGCCGTTCGACGCAGTCGAACCCATCGCATGTAGGTTGAAGCGAAGCCAACCGTAGGGCGATGCTCCCAGATGGATACCGGAACGAAGGAACGCCGAGCCTTAGCGAGGGGCCGGACGCTTGGGGCGAGACCTTTTGGTTCCTTTTGGGGCGTTTGCCAAAAGGGACTCGCCGTAAGGGCGAAACCATAAGTAGCCGTTACCGCAGCAACGGATATGTACCCAGCACCAACAAGAACATGGTCGGCCCAAAGGCCGCCAAGATCAAAAGATCCAGAAACTCAGTGCGCAGAAACCCGCCGCCCCCCAGCGTTCCCGGGCGACAACGCCAACGCCACCTGCGTACGATTATGCATATGCGTCAACCGCAACACCTGCGACACATAAAGCTTCACCGTGTTCTCGGTAATCCCCAACTCACAGGCAATCTGATAATTGGTCTGCCCCTTGCCCACCAACTGCGCCACCTCCAACTGACGCGGCGACAACTGATTGAACACCGCCGGCATCCCCACCACCCGCTCCGGTTCACCGAGCGCACCGTCAACCGAACCGGACACAGGCTCCGGGGACGCCCCCCGCCGAACCTTGTCCAGATCCTGATAAAGCTCATCGATCGATTCACAAAGGTACTGCAGCTTCTGACTCAAATGCCCCAACTGCAGGTTTTTCTGCCGCTCCTGCAAGGCCACTTCCTGACGCTGCAAACCTTCGAGCAACTCAGCCAGATCAATCGGCTTCTGATAGTAATCGGCGAACCCGATACGCAAAGCCTTGATCACATCCTGCTTGTTCGCATGCCCGGTGAGCATGATCGCCTCGAACGCCCGGTGCTTGCCCGACAACCGCTGCAGCGCCTGGACAAGCTGGATGCCATCCATGTCAGGCATCTGCAAATCACACAACACCAGGCCGATATTCACGTCTTCGCTGAAACGCTCGATCGCCTGATGGCCGGAGACACAAGGCACACAGCGATAACCATTGAGCTCGATGAACTCGCAAAGCTCTTCGACAATCAACGGCTCATCATCAACCACAAGAACTTTTACTGCCGAGGTAACCTTGTTCACGTGCCACTCCATGCCAAGTCTGGCTTGGCCGCTCCTGCACCGACACCACAGGCTGTACAACAACTGTTTTGAAAGTAGACGCACTTTCCGACTATGTACATAGAACAGGGGACGCCTGCGACTAATGCATCCAGGCCAGTGTGAGCAACACACCCACCAGCACAAACGGCGCAAAGGGCTGCTTTTTTGACATGCCAGGCTCCAGGTAACGAAGACGCACCCTAAGCCTCTGACCCATATGCAGCCAGAGTCTTGGCGCCAGCAGCAGCCAGAGCGCACTGGCCAACCCGGCACCGATGAAACTGCCGAGCAGGTGCGTACCGTCCGTCGCAAGGCCCAGCGTCGCCATCAGCTTCACATCGCCTGCCCCCATACGTCGCACTGCATAACCGGGCAAGGTGAAGGCCAATGCCAACAACAAAGCCCATACGCCCTGCACCGCCTCGGCCCCCAGCCAAGTAGTCCCTGTCCACAACAGATAGATAAGCGCCAGCACACCTGCGCCAACGGTCAGGCCGTTGGCGATGTGGCGCTCTCGGGCATCCTGTGCTGCGCAAAGCGTCAGCCAGATGAGTAGGACAAGGCTCTGCATCCGGTAAAAAACGTCCGTTTTGGCTGAATGATTCTATGCTGACACTACGCAGTAATTGTCAGGGTAGACGCACTCATGAGTACAGGCCTCCCCCGCAAACAAAAAGGTGCCGTGGCGATTGAATTTGCCTTGGTGTTCGTGATTTTTTTCGCCGTGTTTTATGGGTTGGTCAGTTACAGCCTGCCGCTGTTACTGATGCAATCGTTCAATAAATCCACGGCTGAAGCGGTGCGCCGCAGTGTGGCGCTGGACCCGGGCACCACCAATTACGACACCGCCGTGCGAACCGTTGCCACCACCGAACTGACCCGGCAGTTGGCCTGGATTCCCGCCGCGCTGAACTTCAACGTGGCCACCGACGCCAGCGCCACCTACACCGGCGGCGTGCTGACGGTCACCATCAACTACCCCACCAGTAAACTGAATCAAGTGCTGCCGTTCCTGGTGCTGCCGGGGATCGGTGCCGTGCCCAATCTGCCGGCGACCCTCACCGCCCAATCGAGCCTGCAGTTTTGAGCTCCGGGGACAAACTCTTCGGGCGTCTGCTCAATCGCCATCCGCCACAGACCCCGAACACGCCAGACCCTGCGAGCGTGCAGCGTGTCGGTTTGCAGCTGCATCTGGATGATGAAGGTCGAGTGATTCACCTCAGTGGTCCACTGCGGCATCTGCTGGCGCAACAAATAGCCGACGCGCAGTCACCACCGCACCTGCTCGATTACCTCATGCCCCATAGCGCCCTGTCGGTGGAAGGTACGCCGGCCGAGTGGCAGGGACAGAGCCTGGACCTGGACTTTTTCAGCCTCGCCGGACAACCGCTGCACCTGCGCGGCTGGGTGCAGCCGCTGGGCGAAGAATGGTTGTTACAGTTGATCGACATCGGCGACCTGTTGCTCGAACGTCGACAAGCGCGCAGCCGTGAACAATGCCAGTTGCTCGCGGCGCAGGTCAGCGAACAGTTGCGCCTGTGTAGCCTGACGCGCCTGCCCGAGGTGCTGGCGGAGCAACTGCAAGGCCTGGCCCTGCGTTTTCAGATCCCGTGCATGGCCATGGCCTTGCTCGATGAACAGGCCGAGGGTTGGTTGATTCACCAGCAGTACGCGGCCTTCGATGCGCCAAGGTTGTGGGATGTCAATCAACGCCTGGGCACCGGCCTCGACAGTTTGAACGGCTCCGTCCCCCAACAGCTGACACCCAGCGAGCACCCACGCCTGCAAAGCATCTTCGGTAATGCCGAAGGGTTTGCGGTGCCCTATCGCAATGCCCAGGGCGTGGTCGCCTGGTTGCTCTGTGGTTTCTACCCGGTGCAAGAGCGTGCCCCCGACTTGAGCGAGCGCGACTGGTTGCAACTCACCGCCGCCCTGGCCGGGCCGCTGCTGGAGCGCTTGCGCGAGCATCGGCACCACCTGCAACTGGAGCGGCTGGAGTCTCTGCAAGCCTTGCTCGGCACCGGTTGGTGGGAGGTTTTCAGTGACCATGCCGAGGTGCAATTGGCGCCGTCGCTCGCCAGTACGCTGAGCCTGGCGAGGGCTCGTTTGCCGCTGCACGACTGGCTCGAACAGATTCACCCCGCCGACCGTGAAGAGCTGACGATTCGCCTGCAAACCTTGCAGGACGAAGGCGCGCCGCTGCTGTTGTGCGTGCGTCTGCATCGCCCCGACACGGCGCAAACGCCAATCTGGTATCGACTGCAAGGCCAGGCGTTGGGCATCGGCAAAAGCCGCCGGCTGGTGGGTTTCATGCTCGACATCAGCGACATCAAGAACCAGCAGCAGAACGCCGCTGCCGCCCATGCCCGGCTGGACAACCTGATCGCCAGTTCACCAGCGGTGATCTACGTGCAGCGCTATGTCGAAGGGGCGCTGCAACCGACGTTTTTCAGCGACAGCCTGCTGCCATTGCTCGGCTGGTCGCTCGCCGATTGCGCCGCCGGTGCGCTGGTGGAGCGGGTCCATCCCGAGGACCGCGACGGCTATTTCGAGCGCACCCGGCAACTGCTGCGCGAAGGTTCGGTGCGCGCCCGTTACCGACTGCGCGATAGTCGCGGCGATTACCACTGGCTGCTCGACGAGGCCAAACTGCTGCGCGACGACCTCGGGCTGCCGGTGGAAGCCGTGGGTCTGTGGCTGGATGTCACCGAGGCAACCCTGGCCGCCGAGAAGGTCAAGCAGAGTGAAGAGCGCTATCGGATTCTGGTGGAAGATTCCCCGGCGATGATCTGCCGCTACCGCCCCGACCTGACGCTGACCTTCGGCAACCGGCCACTGGCGACCTATCTGGAATGCCAACCCGAACAGCTGCCGGGGGTAAACCTGGGCAGCTGGATGTCGCCGGAGCAGCGCGAAGCGTTCCTCCAGCGCCTCAGTCGACTGAGCCCGGAGTTCCCGGTCAGCACTGCGGAAATCAACCTGCAACTGCCGGGACGGGAACACGCCTGGTGGGTCTGGTCGGATCGCGGGGTGTTCGACGAACAGGGTCGCTTGCTTGAGATTCAAGCCGTGGGCCGCGACAACACCGAGGTCCGGCGCGCCCAACAACAGCTTACCCAGAGCGCGAAAATGGCCACCCTCGGCGAAATGGCCACTGGGCTCGCCCATGAAATCAATCAGCCGCTGAACGTGATGCGCATGGCCATCGTCAATGTGCTCAAGCGTCTGAGCAATGGCGACGCACAAATCGATTACCTGACAGACAAACTCAATCGCATCGACGCACAAGTCCAGCGCGCCGCGCGGGTGGTGGATCACATGCGGGTGTTCGGCCGGCGTTCGGAGATCGAGCAGCAGCCGTTCAATCCGGTTCAAGCCATCGACGGCACGCTGGCGCTGCTGTCTGAAGGCCTGCGCGGCAAAGGCTTCGAGCTGCGGGTTAGCGAGAGCGGTTTTGATGTGCAAGTGCGCGGTTATGTCGATCAGCTGGAGCAGGTGCTGATCAACCTGATGGTCAATGCACGGGATGCATTGCTGAGCAAACGCGAGTCCGACCGTGAGTTCAAGCCGTGGATTTCGCTGTACGCCGAACGTGACGAGCATTCGGTGCGGCTGTGGGTCGAGGACAACGGCGGCGGCATCGATCCGCGGTTGCTGGAGCGGATTTTCGAACCGTTCTTCACCACCAAACCGGTGGGCGTCGGCACCGGGCTCGGGTTGTCGGTGAGTTACGGCATCGTCGAGAACATGGGCGGACGGTTGAGCGTAAGAAACGCAGCCGAAGGCGCGCGATTCTGTATCGAGTTGCCGATTGTCACGGGCGATCAGATCACCAGCGACGCGCGCCCTGAGTGACAACTGAGGTTGGCGCCGACGTCGACCTTGTTCAAGTCGACCCCAAGGCTTATCAGTACGGTGTTGATCAAACTGTCGAGCAACGGGTTGAGCACGCCGTTGATCGCGCTGACCAGCAAACTGGTCACGCTGCTCAGGATCGCTCCCAGACCGCCGACAAGACTGCCCGATGGGCCATACATATCGACGTGAATGTTAACCGGGGTGTTGAGCAGGTTGCTGACGATACTGCTGGTGGAAAACGAGTAGTAGAACGGTGGCTGGTTGATGTCCGGCAGGCTGCTGGCGGGGGGTGCGGAGTAGACGTGGGGCATGTTGGTGCTCGGCGTTACGCTGGTGTCGGCGACGATATCGATGCCACCACCGACACCGGGCACACGCGGATCGCAGGTGATGGGCACGAACAGCAATCTGCGGCAGGTTTTGATGCCGATATCGATCACCTTCAGCGGCTGCACCGTGACCGCCGGCGGTGCGGTGTTGCTGCCGAACATGCTGGCTGCATCGATCCGGCCGACTTTCAGGTTCACCAGCGATGTGCTGGTGCTGGTGGTCAGGGTTTTGTTGGTGTTGCTGACGCAGCTGTAGGCCGTGACGTAACTGTTGGCACTGGCGACATCCAGCGCCACGTCGAGCCGTATCGGCCCCGGTAGCACGATGATGTCCGGCGTCTGGCAGGGCACGCCTATGGCACAGGTCAGTGAATCGAGCACCGCCACCAGGTCGAGATTGAGCAAGGCGTTGAGGGTGTTGGTCAGCGGTCCTGCCAGATCAATCGCCGCATTAGCCAGAGCTGTAATGGCATCGAGTGCCGGCAAGTCGATCGACAACAACGTGCGAAGCTGCGCGGTTTTCACGTAGATCCGGTTGGGTCCCAGCGGATCCAGCGCGGCGTTTTTCGGATTGCCGATCGCGGAGAGTTGCGGCGGCTCCAGTACCTGCACTCGGGCGGTGATTTGCGCCAGCCCCGCCAGATTGATCGGCACCGTTGCCACCAGACCGTTTTTCTTGTTGGCCAGTTGCACGACGCCTTCGATCAGGTTGAACACACTCACAGTCGTCGCGAACGTTGAAATGTCGTTGCCGCTCTCGACGTGCAACAGATTCCCCAACACCACAGTCGTGGAGCCTGCGGCCACCTTGAGCGCTTGCAGACCGACAATGGTCGCCGTCGCGCCGAGGGTGCCGCCGGGGTCCAGCACATTGACGGCGGTCTGGATCAACTGGCTGACGGCCACCGAAGCACCCAATACCTGGCCATACCCGGCGGCGTTGAGGCCGAGGTCGACCTTCAGTCGATCAAGGTAACCCAGCAGGCTGATGTTGGTGTTCACCAACCCATCCCACCCTGCGACGGAGAGGTTCAGACTGCTGCCCAGCAAACCGCCGAACAGCGCATTGAGGGTGGCTGACTTGCTGCTATCGATGCTCAGCGCCGTGGTACGCAGGGTCAGCGATGCCAGCGGTGGCGGTAGCGCCGCGACGGCGGTCGCAGTCAGGTTGAGGGTCGCCCCGGCCGGCGCACCGCCGAACAGCGCGCCAACGCCACCGGCGAAACTCTGCTGCACCGAATGACCGACGATCACCCGAATGGCTTCGCTGCTGCTTGGGTTTGCCACAAAAACCCGCAGATTGTTGGCGTCCAGGCTCAAGGTGCCACAGGCTACCGCCAGGCTGCGCGTGGGGTCAGGAAGGGTGAAGCCGTTGCGGTTTACGCTGGCAGTGGCATAGACGGTCGCGGTGGTACCCGCAGCGCAATCTCCGTTACGCGTGGCAGCCTCCAGTGCGGCCATGTCCGCTATCCGCTGCAAGCTGCGTTTTTCCAGGTACAAGCGGCCACTGTCGACCATGATCAGCAGGAACACCAGGGCCATGCCGAGGGTCAGCACCGCCATCAAACCAATCGCTCCCCGTTGCCGGGCCGGGCTACGAAACTGCAAGCAGGGAGACATGGCGCACTCCTTTGCCGGCGCACCGCCGAGGGCTACCTCCATTGATGAACAGCAGTGTAGACAAGGGTTTGCCGGATTGCTGGCAACTCGCCATCCCACCAACAAAAACTCCATGTGGGAACGGACTTATTGTGGGGCGTGTGTGGCGAGGGGGCTTGCCCCCGTTGGGGCGCGAAGCCCCCCTAAAACCAGCAACCACAATCTTGAACTTAGAAAGTGGTGACTGGTTTTACGACTGCTTCGCAGCCGAACGGGGGCAAGCCCCCTCGCCACAGGCTCCCCCCCCCCCCC
>NZ_AKJT01000076.1 GCF_000282195.1 Pseudomonas sp. GM18 | reverse complement strand
GCGTGGGAATGCAGCCAGGGACGCTCCGCGTCCCAAAGAGCGGACGCAGAGCGTCCGGTGAGGCATTCCCACGCAGAGCATGGGAACGATCAAAAAACCGCTCTTCAGCCCAATCAATCATCCCGCGTCAGCACTTCCAGCAATTCAATCTCGAAAATCAGATTCGAATTCGGCGTAATCGCCCCCATCGAGCGCTCGCCATAGCCCAAGTGCGCCGGCACCAGCAGTTTGCGTTTACCGCCGACCTGCATGCCCATGATTCCCTGGTCCCAGCCCTTGATTACCCGCCCGGTGCCAATCACGCACTGGAAAGGTTTGCCCCGGCTGTAGGAAGAATCGAATTCAGTGCCGTCTTCCAGCCAACCGCGATATTGGGTGGTGATCAGCGCGCCTTTGACGGCGGCTTTGCCGTCGCCCACTTCAAGGTCGATTACCTGCAATTCATCATTCATTACATTCACTCTATCCGTGCGCTTGCCCGAACGGGCTTGATGGGCGCCGTTTTCCCAGAAATGCAGGCTATTGGCAACCGTTTCGCTCTGTATCCGGCAGTGCTCGTGAACTAATATACCCGCCACCTCCCCCACGGTTCGATACGCCATGAGCGCAATTCCTGAATGAGTCAGCTCTGGACCGACATCACCATCGGCTCACTGACCCTTGCCCTGATCGTCGCGCTGATCTGGCGCGATCGTTCGGCGCAAAAGCAGTTGGCTGAGTGCCGTGCACTGATCGACAGCCTCACCGAGGGGCAAAGCATCCACCAGGAAGGCGACGCCGAACGCTTCAAACGCAGCCAATACTTCGCCCGCATCGGCACCTGGGACTGGGAGGTCGATACCGACAAGCTCTATTGGTCGGATGCGATCTACGGCATGTTCGGGTTCAAGATCGGCGAGGTGACGCCCTCCTACGCGCTGTTCTGTTCCTGCGTACACCCGGACGACCGGGTCAAGGTCCGCGCCGGTGAACTGCGTTGCCTTGAAACCGGTGAAAACCACGACGAGGAATACCGCGTGGTCTGGCCGGATGGCAGCATTCGCTGGCTGCGGGAAACCGGCAATGTGGTCAAGAATGAGCATGACGCAACGATCAAGATGATGGGTGTGGTACGCGACATTACCGAAGAGAAAGCCTCCGCCAGTTACCTGCAACACTTGGCCCATTACGACCCGCTGACCGGCCTGCCCAATCGCCTGGTGCTCGAAGAACGCCTGTCCGATGCCCTGGAACAGGCCCGCCTCAGCGCCACGCGGGTGGCACTGGTGTTTGTCGACCTCAATGGGTTCAAGGCGATCAACGACCACTATGGCCATGCGGCCGGTGACCGCGTGCTGATCACCACCGCGACACGCCTGAAGAGAATCCTGCGTTCAACTGACACCGTCGCCCGAATCGGTGGCGACGAATTCGTGGTCATCCTCCAGGGCCTTCCCCAAGGCAACAGCCTGCAAGACGAAGCCCGCAGCATCTGCCAGAAAATCTTCATCGAACTCGCACCGCCGGTGACCATCGGCAACGACCAGCGCCACATCGGCAGCAGCCTTGGCGTGGCAGTGTTCCCGGACCATGCGCCGAGCATGGACCGGTTGATTCATATTGCCGATCTGGCGATGTATGAGGCCAAGCGCAGCGGGAATAATCAGTATCGGTTGGGGAACATCAGCCCAATGCGCGCTCACAGCGAATAGCCCTGAGCAAACGCCGAGTCTCCGGGTTGGCAACATTGATCCGCTTCATGCATCAATACATGCCAACTATGCAATTAACATATCGATGCCCCTGCTCCACTATCCGCCCCAATAAGAACCGTGCATCGCGTCCAGGCAGTGCACGTCATAAAAGCGGTGGAGTACACGTCAATGACAGCATCAATCCAATCCGGTCGCTCCCGGGCCAGTGCGATTTTCCGGGTGACCTCGGGCAACTTCCTCGAACAATTCGATTTCTTCCTTTTCGGCTTTTATGCCACGCAGATCGCTGCCGTGTTTTTCCCGGCCAGCAGCGAGTTCGCGTCCCTGATGATGACCTTCGCGGTGTTCGGCGCAGGCTTCCTGATGCGTCCATTGGGCGCCGTGGTGCTGGGTGCCTACATCGATGATGTGGGGCGCCGCAAGGGGCTGATCGTCACCCTGTCGATCATGGCCAGCGGTACGATTCTGATTGTGCTGGTGCCCGGTTACGAAACCATCGGGCTGTTCGCCCCGGCCATCGTGCTGATCGGCCGATTGCTGCAAGGCTTCTCGGCCGGTGCGGAAATGGGCGGTGTATCGGTATACCTCGCGGAGATCGCCACGCCCGGCAACAAAGGCTTCTTCACCAGTTGGCAGTCAGCCAGCCAGCAGGTGGCGATCATCGTCGCGGCTGCTTTGGGCTATGGCCTGAACCAATGGATGGCGCCAACGATGATTGCCGATTGGGGCTGGCGGATTCCGTTTTTCGTCGGTTGCATGATCGTGCCGTTCATCTTCTTCCTGCGGCGCAACCTGGAAGAAACCGAAGAGTTCGCCGCCCGCAAACATCGGCCAGGCATGGGCGACGTGTTCCGTACCCTGGTGCAGAACTGGGGCATCGTGTTCGCCGGGATGATGATGGTCGCCCTGACCACTACCGCGTTCTACCTGATCACCGTGTACGCGCCGACCTTCGGCAAAACCGTACTGCACCTGAGCACCTCCGATGCGCTGCTGGTGACCTTGCTGGTAGGCGTTTCGAATTTTTTCTGGCTGCCGATTGGCGGCGCGCTTTCGGATCGCATCGGTCGTCGCCCGGTACTGATCGCCATGGCGCTGCTGACGTTGGCCACGGCCTACCCAGCGCTGACGTATTTGGTGCAAGCACCGAGGTTCATCAACATGCTGCTGGTGCTTCTGTGGCTGTCATTCATTTATGGCCTGTACAACGGCGCGATGATTGCCGCGCTGACGGAAATCATGCCGGTCGAAGTCAGGGTCGCTGGTTTCTCTTTGGCTTATAGCCTGGCGACGGCGGTGTTCGGCGGCTTCACACCGGCGATGTCGACCTTTCTGATCCAGTACACCGGCGACAAGGCTGCGCCCGGTTACTGGATGAGTTTCGCTGCACTCTGTGCCCTGTGCGCAACGCTGTTTCTCTATCGCCGTGCCTCTGGCCGCCTGCAACCGGCCGTGTCGTGAACCACCCGCCCTCTAACTGCGAGCGCTATTTGATGAAAAAGTTTTTCAACTTCACCGCCCTGGCCCTGGTGGCCAGCCTCGGTCTGAGTGCGATCGCCCAGGCCGAAGAAATCCGTGTGATGACGTCCGGTGGTTTCACAGCGGCCTACAAAATCCTCGGCCAGAAATTCGCCGAGTCTACCGGCAACACCCTGGACACCGCCCTCGGCCCCTCCATGGGAAAAGCCCCGGAAGCGATTCCCAATCGCCTGGCCCGCGGTGAAAAAGCCGACGTGGTCATCATGGTCGGATATGCCCTCGACGACCTGATCAAGCAAGGCAAAATCGATCCTGCTTCACGGGTGGAACTGGCGGATTCGCGAATCGGTCTGGTGGTGCGTGAAGGTGCGCCAAAGCCGGACATCAGCTCGGTGGAAGGCCTGAAAAAAACCTTGCTCGACGCCAAGTCAGTCGCCTACTCCGACAGTGCCAGCGGCGTGTACATCGAGGATCAACTGTTCAAGCGTCTGGGTATCGAAAACCAGCTCAAGCCCAAATCGAAGATGATCCCGAAAATCCCGGTGGGCTCGGTGGTTGCCACCGGCGATTATCAACTGGGCTTCCAGCAGGTCAGCGAACTGTTACCGGTGCCAGGGGTGAGTTTTGTGGCGAAAATTCCAGAATCGGTGCAATCGGTCACCCGTTTCGCCGCCGGTATTCCGGTCGATGCGCAACACCCGGCCGAGGCCAAGGCGTTGCTTGAGTACTTGGCCTCCACCGCAGCCCAGCCGGACGTAAAAGCTACAGGGCTGGATTCGGTCAGCCACTGACCGAGGGTTGCTGGACTTTCATTTCCACCACCAGCCGCTCTAACGCCAATGCCGCCGGGGTTAACGTACGACCCCGGCGCTTGATCAAACCAACACTGCGCATCACCTGTGGATCGGTCAGCGGTACCCGCGTCAGGATCGGGTGATCCGCCGCCGGCATCGCCATCAACGGCACCGCAGCCACACCCAACCCGGCCTCTACCAGACCGATCATGGTCGTCACATGACGGGTTTCGCAGATACTCGGCCGCTGCGGCACCACACCAGTCAGCGCTTGGTCCAACAGAAAGCGATTGCCCGAAGTCTTATCCAGCGAGATGTAATCCTGCTGATAAAACTCATCCCACGTCACGCTGCTGCGTCCCGCCAGAGGGTGATCTCGTCTGCACGCCACCACATAGCCTTCTTGCACCAGTGGCTCGAAATCGACTTCGGCCTCCAGGGTGCCCATGAAGCTCAGGCCGAAGTCCGCTTCACCGTTGACCACGGCACTCAACACCTCGTGAGCACTGGAATCGAGCACCTTGACCTTGATCCGCGGAAATTGCCGGTGATAGTGGGCGATCACGCGCGGCATGAAGTAGTACGCCGCCGACGGCACACAGGCGACGGTGACATGCCCGAGCCGGGTCGAGGCGACTTCGCTGATGCCGAGTAGCGCCACGTCCAGGTCATCCAGCAGGCGCTCGACGCTGGGCATGAAACCACGCCCGGCCTGAGTCAGGCTGACCCGGCGAGTGGTGCGTTCGAACAATTTCACGCCCAGAGCGTCTTCGAGCTTTTCGATCCGCCGGCTGAGGGCCGGTTGGGAGATGCGCACGGTGTCCGCAGCCTTGCGAAAGCTGCCCTGCTCCACCACGGCGCGAAAGGCTTGCAGATCGTTAAGGTCGAAATTGATGGCCATGGTGCGCACTCGGGAACGAACAGATTGATCAGCTTATCCTATGAATGTCACTAATTGATGCTAAATGTAACGATATCTTGGGTGCCCGCAAGACTGCCATTGCGAGCAATCTCGCGCCCTCATTTGTGCGTCGTCGTGATCCGCGTGAGATCGATAATGGGACCGAGGTTGCTCGCGATACCGGTGTGCCGGCCAATAACGTTCTCGTTCAAGGCTGACGCATCCGGCTCC
Source organism: Pseudomonas sp. GM18 (assembly GCF_000282195.1). GTDB lineage: Bacteria > Pseudomonadota > Gammaproteobacteria > Pseudomonadales > Pseudomonadaceae > Aquipseudomonas. The sequence goes on along the minus strand of NZ_AKJT01000076.1, from coordinate 23,352 downwards.
AGCCTTTATCCTGTGCACCCCCGCCGTATCGAGTTTTTGGAGTTTCACATGCCCCACGAAGGCAACCTGTTACAAGCCGCTGTCGTCTTTTTGTTCGCGGCGGTGCTCACCGTCCCCTTGGCCAAGCGCCTGCAACTGGGGGCGGTGCTCGGTTATCTGTTTGCCGGGGTGATCATCGGGCCGTCGGTGCTGGGCTTGATCGGCAACCCGCAAAGCGTCAGCCACATCTCCGAACTCGGGGTGGTGTTGCTGCTGTTTATCATCGGCCTTGAGCTGTCGCCCCGACGTTTATGGGTGATGCGCAAATCGGTGTTCGGCGTGGGCCTGGCGCAGGTGCTGTTGACCGGTTCGGTGATTGGCGTGCTGGCGTTGTTTGTGTTCGGCCAATCCCTGAACAGCGCCATTGTGCTGGGCCTGGGCCTGGCGTTGTCGTCCACCGCGTTTGGCTTGCAAAGCCTGGCCGAACGCAAGGAGCTGACCAGCCCCCATGGGCGGTTGGCGTTCGCGATTTTGCTGTTCCAGGACATCGCCGCGATCCCGCTGATCGCGATGGTGCCGTTGCTGGCCGGCGGTGATCACACCAGCAGTGCCGCCGAAGATTTGAACCATGGCTTGCGGGTGCTGGGCAGCATCGCGGTGGTGGTGATTGGCGGGCGTTATCTGTTGCGCCCGGTGTTTCGCGTGGTGGCCAAGACCGGTCTGCCGGAGGTGTCCACTGCCACCGCGTTGCTGGTGGTGATCGGCACGGCGTGGCTGATGGACCTGGTCGGCGTGTCCATGGCACTCGGCGCGTTCCTCGCCGGTTTGCTGCTGGCGGATTCCGAATACCGTCACGAACTGGAAGCGCAGATCGAACCGTTCAAGGGCCTGCTGCTGGGGCTGTTTTTCATCAGCGTCGGCATGGGCGCCAATTTGAGTTTGCTGCTCAGTGCGCCGGTCGTGGTACTGGGGCTGACCGTGCTGCTGATCGCGATCAAGTTGCCGCTGCTGTTTGTGGTCGGTCGACTGGCCGGGGGGTTGGGCAAGGTCAATGCGATTCGTTTGGGGATTGTGCTGGCGGCCGGTGGTGAATTTGCCTTTGTGGTGTTCAAGATCGGTCGGGATCAGGGCTTGTTCGAGCCGCGCCTGTACGACTTGCTGGTATTGACCATCACCCTGTCGATGGCGCTGACGCCGCTGTTGCTGCTGGCCTGCGCACGGCTGGTCAAGCCCAAGGTGCAACCGGTGGAGGTGCCGCAGAAGTTCCGTGAAATCGACGCCGACACGCCCCGCGTAGTCATTGCCGGCATGGGCCGTATGGGGCAGATCGTGTCGCGGATTCTGCGGGCGCAGAACATCAAGTTCATCGCCCTCGACACATCGGTGGAAACCATCGAATTGTCCCGCAGCTTCGGCGGCGTGCCGGTGTTTTACGGCGATCCGATGCGCCCGGAAATCCTCAGCGCGGCCAAGGTCGAGCAAGCGGAGTTCTTTGTGATCGCCACAGATGATCCGGAAACCAACATCAAGACGGCCGAGGTGGTTCACAAGCTTTATCCGCACATCAAAATCATCGCCCGCGCCCGTAACCGTCAGCATGTGCACCGGTTGGTGGATGTCGGGGCGCAGGCGGTACGGGAAACCTATTACTCCAGCCTGGAAATGACCCGTCGTACCTTGGTTGGACTCGGGCTGACACAAGCGCAGGCGGATGCACGGATCAAGCGCTTTACCCATCACGATGAACAGGTGCTGGAAGCTCAGCACGCGGTGTATGACGATGCGGCCAAAGTGATGCAGACGGCGCAGGAAGCGCGGGCGGAACTGGCGAAGTTGTTTGAGTCGGATCAGCTGGAAGAGGAAGCGGGTAAGGTTTGAACCGGATCGTTCCCACGCACAGCAAAGGAATGCCGCCATGGACGCTCTGCGTCCGATCTTGAAATGTGACGCAGAGCGTCACCGGATGCATTCCCACGCAAGCGTGGTGATCACTTGGCAAGGAACCCACAATGGCTGCTGACCAGACCACCCCCGCCCTGAAGGAAATCTTCAACGCTGAACGCCTCGCGCACATCGCCACCGAGATGACGGCGGTCTATCCCGGCTTCGATGCCAAGGCCTTCCTGAAGCTGGCCAAAACCGGTCTGGCGGACCTCTCCGTCATGCAACGCATGGCCCGCGTCAGTGAGTGCCTGCACGCAGTGTTGCCGCTCGATTATGAAGATTCCCTCGAGGTCCTGCGCGCCCTCGCCCCGCGCCTGAACAGCGCCTTCGTCAGCATGTTTTTGCCGCACTATGTCGCGACCTACGGCGCTCACGCGTTCGATCTGTCAATGGACGCGCTCAAATACTTCACGACCTTCGGTTCATCGGAATTCGCGATCCGGCACTTTCTGCGCAGCGATATCGAGCGCGCGTTGGCGCTGATGCACGACTGGTCGCTGGATGACAACGAACACGTCCGGCGCCTGGCCAGCGAAGGCAGCCGACCGCGGCTGCCATGGTCGTTTCGCCTGGAACCGGTCCAGGCCGACCCGACACTGGCGGCCGCGATCCTCGACAACCTCAAGGCCGACGACAGCCTGTACGTGCGCAAATCCGTGGCCAACCACCTCAACGACATCACCAAGGATCATCCCCAGTGGGTGCTGGACCTGATCGAAGGCTGGCCTCTGGACAACAAACACACGGCGTGGATCGCCAGACACGCCCTGCGCAGTTTGATCAAACAGGGCAACCCACGGGCGCTGGCGATCATTGGCGCGGGTGGCAAGCCTGAGGTTGAAATCATAGACGTGAAGGTCGAACCGGCGGTGATTCGCCTGGGTGAGAAAATCACCCTGTCCTTCGCGGTGAAATCCGTGGTTGCGGACAGTCAGCGACTGGTGATCGACTACGCCATCGATTACGTCAAAGCCAACGGCAGCACTTCGGCGAAGGTGTTCAAGCTCAAGGCCCTGACGCTGCCCGGCAAGGCTACAGAGTCCATTGCGCGTGGCCAGCACATCAAAGAACTCACCACCCGAAAGCATTACGTTGGCCTGCACGCCGTGCACATTCTGGTCAACGGCGAACGACTGGCCAGCACGGCGTTCGAAATCCTCGCCTGAAGCACCACAGCCTTCGCTTGAAATACGGTCCCTGTAGAAGCGAGCGGTGGGGCGATCCTACAGGGGAATGGAGCACTTCTAAGGCGTATTAATGTGATCCAGAACCCGGTTCGCGGTGATCTCCGCCACCATGATGCTGTTTGAAATGCCCAGCAGGGCGTAGCGCGACTCACCCTCCAGATGATCCACCAACTGATGGACCATCACATCGACCGAGGCCAGCGTCTCGACCAAAAAAACCGCCAGGGTTTCGGCCGTGGCTTCTGGGGCCACGGAAAACAGGGTGCTGCGTGTTCGCGGGGTGGCTTTGATGTCGGCATTCGACGGGAAGTGGAAGTTCAGAGCCCGCTCGGCGGCCTCGTTGAGCTTCTTTGAATCGGGTTCGTACGGGGAGACCGGATCGGTGTCCGGCGGATTGGGTGTGACCTTGAACATAAGCTGGCTTCTCTGATTGGGTGCCACCCTCCTGCGACTAAACGAGAGGGAGGCAGCTGTACGCAGGTTAGTCGACCGGGGAAGCTAGCAAAGCCGGCGCGCCCGAAGGCGCCCTGCGCACAACCACCATCAAGTGCAGGCATGGGAATGCCTGACTGACGAGCTTGTACACCTTACTTATAACCCCGGGCGACTAAACCCGATCACTGATGGGCAGTGACGGGAATCAAGTTACCGAGCGGGTCCAAGGCGCACAAGCCGGCGGATTCTGTCTTACGTGTAGGGGGTGGCGCAAGGCGTCGTAGCCTTTGGATGGTAACGGCAAGCTTCATTTAAACGATCGCGATTTTTCTTGTTTAAATGGGCTGTGAGCGAGCCGTTGATGGGTTGGGCCAGGAATTGCAATCTGTGCCCTTCCCGCCCTACCCGAAAGCCTACTAACTCACTTTTTAGCGCTCGCCAGATAATGCGCAACCAACGCATTGGCATGCCCGTGCCCCATACCGTGCTCAGCCTTCAGCCACGCCACCATTTCCATATGCTTCTTGCCGCTCACTGCTCCCAGCAGATCCAGCCAGTGGTCGATTGGCTGGCCGTATTTTTTCTCGATTGATGGGAAATACGACGCCGGGCCTTTTGTTTTTGTATCGTCGGTCATGCTGCAAGCCCCCTTTATCACGACGGAGTGTCGGATAACGCTCCTTGTCGTCATGCCATAGATTGGACGCCAAGCGCTATCCCGGCAACTACCCTGCTCCGTCCTCACGCAACCCGACTTGTCGAATCGTCGCCCCGCTGCTCCCACAGGGGCTTGGGGTTCAGGTTCTTGGAGTCAGTCTTTTTTGCTCGCAAGCGTTTCTTTCGCGTCCGACCTGACGAAGGCGATTGCCTTAAAGGTCTTCTGGCCCGGGGGCATTATTGGATCGGCGGGGAATCGGTAGTCGCTAAAGCCCTGCAGCACCTTTTGGTCGATTGCGCTATCGCCGGAACTTTCCAGCAGCGAGATCACTGGCACCAACGATCCGGGGGTGTATTCCAGCTGTACCCGAACAAGTTTGCTGGCAGGAACCGACATGTTCTCCTTCGCCAGAGTCTTCTTGATGGCCTCGATCTTTTTTCTGACGCCGTACTCCACGCTGTTGACAAAGATTTTGTTGTAGTGCTGTTGCTGTTGAATCGTCAGGGTCAGGCCTTTGGTGCGCATCCGCTCCATGCCTTGCCATGAAGCGTCGCCGACGAGCCCGGCGGCGTTCAGGTAAAGCTCCAGCGCACCTTGGAAGTCCTGTGGGCCACCTTTGCCGTTCTCCATGTACTCGGCCAGCTTGGCCTCGTTACGGGCATTTCCGGGTTTGGTGACCGCACGCTGATAAAACTGCCTGGCCTCAACCAGGTTGGGCGGCCCGCCGACACCTTGTTCCGCCATGCGCGCGAGACTGGCATAGGCCGCTGGCTCCATGTCGGCCACGGACTGATAAAGGGCCTTGGCCTTCGGTATGTCCTGAGCGACACCATGGCCACGCTCGTACATTTTGCCCAGGATCATCGTGCACCCTTTGTCGCCGCGCTCGCTGAGATAGCTAATGTAGTCGACCTGCTGTCGGCTGATGGATTGCTGATCAAAGTAAGCAACGCAACGGAGGATGGGATATTGATCGGCCGTATTGTTGAACGGGATGATGGGTTGGCATCCTGCAATAAGAGCAGTGAGCGACAGTAAAGCAACAGCTTTGTTCATGGATTGAATCCGTTGAAATCGTCCTGACTTCATCGGCCGTCATGAAGAAAAAATGAGTGTGGCGAGGGCTTGGGTGGTCGAGCTATCCCAATAACAACCCCTGCTCGCGCTCACACAACTCCACCACGTAATCCCACAGCACCCGCAACCGCACCGACTTGTGCAGCTCGCGCCGGGTACTGATCCAATAACTGCGCTGGATGCTTTCGTCCGGCAGCAACGGCACCAGTTCAGGGTCGGCGCTGGCCATGTAGCACGGCAGCACGGCGATGCCCAGGCCCGAGCGTGCGGCCTGTTGCTGGGCGATGACGCTGGTGCTGTGAAACACAACCTGGGGGTTGCGGCAGAAGCTGTTGAGGAACATCAGTTCCTGGCTGAACAGCAAGTCGTCGACGTAGCCGATCCACGCATGGCGGCCGAGGTCTTCGCGGCTGCGCAATGGTGGCGAGCGGTCCAGATAGGCCTGGCTGGCGTAGAGCGCCAGTCTATAGTCGGTGAGTTTGCGGGTGACCAGCATGTCGGCGGCCGGGCGTTCGAGGTGAATGCTGATCTCCGCTTCACGGTTGAGGATGCTGACGAAGCGCGGCACCGCCACCAGTTCCACTTCCAGCCCCGGATAGCGTTCGAACAACCCGTTCATGCGGCTGGCGAGGAACATGATGCCCAGCCCCTCCGTCACCCCGACGCGGATTTTGCCCAGCGGCGCGGATGATTGGGTGATTTCTTCCTGAGCCAGCAGCGCGACGTTTTCCATGGCTTCGGCGTGTTTGAGCAGCGCTTCGCCAGCCGGGGTCAATTCATAGCCCTGGGCATGCTGGACGAACAGTGCGGTGCCGAGGCTTTTTTCGATGGCTTCGATGTGCCGGGCCACGGTGGCGTGGGTGGTGTTCAAACGGCGAGCGGCGGTCAGCAAACGGCCGCTGCGCTGCAATTCGAGAAAAAACCGCAGGTCATTCCAGTCGAACATGAACCATCCTTGACGTTATGCCGTTAACGACGCTGTTTAAAAACGCACAGCAGCTGCGCAAAAACTAACATTCTTTTAACGAAAGCTAACAACTAGGATGACCGACAACAAGAACAACAATACGAGGTCAGGGATGCAGACTTCCCTTGATGAATACGACTACATCGTGGTCGGCGCCGGGCCGGCCGGGTGTTTGCTGGCCAATCGACTGTCGGCCAACCCGCAACACCGCGTGCTGCTGCTCGAAGCCGGCGGCCGCGACAACTACCCATGGATTCACATCCCGGTGGGTTACCTGTTCTGCATCGGCAATCCGCGCACCGACTGGTGCTTCAAGACCGAAGCGCAACCGGGCCTGCAAGGCCGCGCCCTGAGTTACCCGCGGGGCAAGGTGCTCGGCGGCTGTTCCTCGATCAACGGCATGATCTACATGCGCGGCCAGGCTGGCGACTACGACGGATGGGCGGCTGAGGGCAATCCCGGCTGGAACTGGAATGACGTGCTGCCGCTGTTCAAACAAAGCGAAAACCATTTTGCCGGCGACTCGGAATTTCACGGCGCCGCCGGCGAATGGCGGATCGAGCGTCAGCGCCTGTCGTGGCCGATCCTTGATGCCTTTCGTACCGCTGCCGAACAAAGCGGCATCACCAGCATCGATGACTTCAACCAGGGCGACAACGAAGGCTGCGGCTACTTCCAGGTCAACCAGAAAGCCGGGGTACGTTGGAACGCGGCCAAGGCGTTTCTCAAACCGGTCCGCCACCGCGCCAATCTCACGGTGCTGACCGATGTTGAAGTCGACCGCGTGCTGCTGGAAAACGGCCGTGCCTCGGCGGTCAGCGCTCGCTGGCAAGGTCAGGCGAAAACCTTCAAGGCGCGCAAGGAAATTATCCTGTGTGCCGGCTCCGTCGGCTCACCGGGGATCCTGCAGCGTTCCGGCATCGGCCCTCGCCCGCTGCTGCAAAAACTCGGCATCGGCGTGGCCCATGAACTGCCCGGCGTGGGCGGCAACCTGCAGGATCACCTGCAACTGCGGCTGATCTACAAACTGGAAAACGCCCGCACCCTGAACCAGATCGCCGGCACGCTGTGGGGCAAGATGGGCATGGGCCTGCGTTATCTGTATGACCGCAGCGGCCCATTGTCGATGGCGCCAAGCCAACTCGGCGCCTTCGCCCGTTCGGGGCCGGAGCAGACCTCGGCGAACCTCGAATACCACGTGCAACCCCTGTCGCTGGAGCGTTTCGGCGAACCGCTGCACGCCTTCCCCGCCTTCACCGCATCGGTCTGCGATCTGCGCCCGCAAAGCCGTGGCCGCATAGACATTCGCTCCGCCGACCCACGGGAAGCGCCGCTGATTCAGCCCAATTATCTGAGCCATCCCGAAGACTTGCGGGTGGCAGCCGACGCGATCCGCCTGACTCGCCGCATCGTTTGCGCACCGGCCCTGCAAGCGTTCAAACCGGTGGAATACCTGCCCGGCGACAGCTTGCAGAGCGAAGAACAATTGCACGAAGCCGCCGCCCGGATCGGCACCACCATTTTCCACCCGGTGGGCACCTGCCGGATGGGCAACGACGCGGACGCCGTAGTCGACGCCGAACTGCGCGTGCACGGCATCCCCGGCCTGCGCATCGCCGACGCCTCGATCATGCCGCGCATCACCTCGGGCAACACCTGCTCGCCGACGCTGATGATCGCCGAGAAAGCCGCGCAATTGATCCTCAACCCCAACACAAGGAGCGTGCCCCCCGAAAAACAACAGGTCACACCGGCCTGAAGCAACACGCAATCCCTGTAGGAGCTGCCGAAGGCTGCGATCTTTTGGCGTCCTTCTAAGGCGCTGAAAGATCAAGATCAAAAGATCGCAGGCTTCGCCAGCTCCTACAGAAACGAGTACATCCGATACATCGACAGCGGCGCCCGCCCACAAGGCTGGCGCCGACAGTGGAACAACAAAAACAATCACTGTGAGGGATACCGATATGTCAGAACATGTTCAGCCCCTGGAAGCCGTGCGCAGCGTCGGCACCAGTCAGGAAACCCAGAAAGTCATTTTCGCCTCGTCCCTGGGGACGGTGTTCGAGTGGTACGACTTTTTCCTCTACGGCGCCCTCGCGGCGGTCATCAGCAAACAGTTCTTCGCCGGGGTCAACGACACTACGGCGTTCATCTTCGCGCTGATGGCCTTCGCCGCCGGCTTCATCGTGCGCCCGTTCGGTGCGTTGGTGTTCGGACGGTTGGGGGACATGATCGGGCGTAAATACACGTTCCTCGCGACCATCGTCCTCATGGGCCTGGCGACTTTCTGCGTCGGTTTGCTGCCGACCTACGCGAGCATTGGCATCGCCGCGCCGATCATCCTCGTGGTGCTGCGCATGCTCCAGGGCCTGGCGCTGGGCGGTGAGTATGGCGGTGCTGCCACTTACGTCGCCGAACACGCACCAATCGGCAAACGCGGCTTCCACACCAGCTGGATTCAGTCCACCGCCACCCTCGGCTTGCTCCTGTCGCTGCTGGTGGTGCTCGGTTGCCGCTACTTCACCGGCGACCAGTTCGAAGTATGGGGCTGGCGCATTCCGTTTCTGTTTTCGATCGTGCTGTTGGGCATTTCCACCTGGATTCGCCTGAGCCTGCACGAGTCGCCTGCGTTCGTGAAAATGAAAGAGGAAGGCAAACTCTGCAAGTCGCCGCTGCGCGACTCCTTCGGCAAATGGGAAAACCTCAAAGTGGTGCTGATCGCCCTGTTCAGCATCAACGCCGGGCAAGCGGTGACCTTCTACGCGGCGCAGTTCTATGTGCTGTTCTTCCTCACGCAGTTCCTGAAGATGGACCCGGCCCTGGCCAACAGTCTGCTGATTGTCAGCGTGATCATCGGCGCACCGTTCTTCATCTTTTTTGGCTGGCTGTCGGACAAGGTCGGACGCAAACCGGTGCTGATGATCGGCCTGCTGCTGGCCACCGCGCTGTACTTTCCGATCTTCAAAACCCTGGCCCACTACGCCAACCCGGCCATCGACCAGGCCAGCCGCCAGGCACCGATCACCGTGCTGGCCGACCCGGCTACCTGCACCTTCCAGTTCGACCCGGTGGGCAAGGCGAAATTTGATAGCCCGTGCGACAAGGTCAAAACCTTCCTGGTCAAACAGGGCCTGCCCTACAACAGCGAAGCCGCCCCGGCCGGCAGCGGCGTGCAGGTAAGCGTCGGTGACGTGAAGCTCGACGGCTTTGACGAAGCAGCCCTGCGCGGCGCAGTCACCCTGGCCGGGTATCCGTCAAAAGCCGACACCCAACTGATCAATAAACCGATGATCGTGGCGTTGATCGTCGCGCTGATCATCATCTCCGCCATGTGCTACGGCCCGCTGGCGGCGCTGATGGTCGAACTGTTCCCGACCCGTATTCGCTACACCTCGATGTCCCTGCCCTACCACATCGGCAACGGTTGGTTCGGCGGTTTCCTGCCGACGGTGTCGTTTGCCCTGGTGGTGTACACCGGGGATATTTTCTACGGGCTGTGGTACCCGGTGGTGATTACCGGGGTGAGTCTGGTGGTGGGGATGATATGTTTGCGGGAGACGAAAAACGTGGATCTGGATAAAAACTGAGCGCTAACGGGAGGTTAGTTTGTGGCGAGGGAGCAAGCGCCCTCGCCACAATGTTTTCTGCACATCAGCTCTTGAGCACCTCAAACGTCACTTCCTCAGGATAGAACGCCACATACCCGCCAATCTGCGCAACCGACACCTTGGGGTGCTCATAGCTCCATACCGCATTGGCACTTTCATGCCCGGGGATCTGCAGGCTGTAATAGCTGGCGTCGCCCTTGTACGGGCAGTAGCTGGTGTGGTCGGTGCGGGCGAAATACTGTTCGGCGATGTCCTCCCGCGGGATGTAGTACACCGGAGGATAATTGGTTTCATGCATGACCAGCGCGCGAGTGGACGACGCCACTTGAATGCCATGGAACTTCACCACCACACAGCCGGGTTGGGGCTTGATGGTGATGGGTTTACCGGGACCAGGGGCTTTCATGGATAGTTTCCTCTGCTGCTGTTGCGCTGTATCCGTGACCCATCAGGTATACCCCATGTTTTAGCCTCGCGAGCACTTCGCAGCCGAACGGAGCGAGCTTCAGTCGCTGGATTGACCGCTGTCATCAACGGCAACAGCTTAAGCTGTACATCCATACAGATAAAGATTGCTCCATCGCTCATCAACCGCCATTCTGTGCACCTCTCGAACACTGATCGACGATGGTGGTTATGCGGCTGTACCTCTGTGAAAAACCTTCCCAGGCCAAAGACATCGCGGCCGTGCTCGGTGCCCGGCGCCGGGGCGACGGCTGCTGGCTGGGAACGGACGTCACGGTGACCTGGTGCATCGGCCACCTGCTGGAAACCGCGCCGCCAGATGCCTACGACGCGCGTTACAAGCGTTGGGTACTGGCGGATCTGCCGATCATTCCCGAAAAATGGAAAATGACCGTCAAGCCGCGCACAGCCAGCCAGTACAAGGCAGTCAAACGCCTGCTCGGCGAGGCTAGTGAACTGGTGATTGCCACCGATGCCGACCGTGAGGGCGAGATGATCGCCCGGGAACTGGTGGAGCATTGCCGTTATCGCGGACCGATCCGGCGGCTGTGGTTGTCGGCACTGGACGATGCGTCGATCCGCAAGGCACTCGCGGCGCTCAAGCCGGGGGCCGAGACGTTCAGCCTCTATCATTCGGCGCTGGGTCGTTCCCGGGCCGATTGGTTGATCGGGATGAACATGAGTCGGTTGTTCACCCTGCTGGGGCGTCAGTCCGGCTATCAGGGTGTGTTGCCGGTCGGTCGGGTGCAGACGCCGACTTTGCGGCTGGTGGTGGATCGCGACCGCAGCATTGCCGATTTCGTCCCGGTGGCCTACTGGGCCATCGACGTGCAACTGCTGCACGATGGCACGGCATTCATGGCCCAATGGCGTGCGGCATCAGACGCCTGCGACGATCAGGATCGCTGCCTGAACCAGGCGCTGGCCCAGCAGGCGGCTGCAGCCATTGGCAACGCGGCGAGCGCTCGGGTGATCAAACTGCGCACCGAACGCATGCGCGAAGTCGCGCCGTTGCCGTTCGACCTGGGCACCTTGCAGGAGGTCTGCTCGAAAAAACTCGGGCTCGGCGCTCAGGAAACCCTCGACATCGCCCAGGCCCTGTATGAAACCCACAAAGTCATCACCTACCCGCGCAGCGACTGCGGCTACCTGCCCCTGAGCCAGCACAGCGAAGCGCCGGGTATCCTTGCCGCGCTCAGGCAAGCCGACCCGGCGCTGAACGCCTTGCACGATTATCTGGAGCCGCAACGCCGCTCGCGGGCCTGGAACGATGCGAAGGTCAGCGCTCACCACGGCATCATTCCGACCGCCGCGGCGAAGAATCTTGACCGGCTGGCGGGCAAGCAACGGGCGGTCTACACCCTGATTCGTGCGCGTTATCTGGCGCAGTTCTTGCCCAACCATGAATACGACCGGACCCAAGCCGACTTCGACTGCGCCGGTGAAGCCTTGCGCGCCGTGGGCAAGCAGATTGTCGAGCCCGGCTGGAAACGCGCCCTGCCCGAGGCCCTCGCGCCTGCCAAGGGCCGCGAAGCACCGGCACCGCAAACACTGCCGATACTGGCCGAAGGGCGTGACTGCGCGGTGGCCGACGTGAAGCTCAAGGACCTCTGGACCCAGCCGCCCAAGCCGTTCACCGAAGGCGATCTGATCAAGGCGATGAAGAACGTTGCCAAACTGGTGGAAGATCCGCTGCTCAAGCAAAAGCTCAAGGACACCACCGGGATTGGCACCGAGGCGACACGCGCCTCGATCATCCAGGGTCTGCTGGATCGCGGTTATCTGATCAAGAACGGCAAGGCCCTGGCCGCGACGCCGGCGGCTTTCAGCCTGATCGATGCCGTGCCGCGCGCGATTGCCGATCCCGGCACCACGGCGATCTGGGAACAGGCGCTGGACATGGTGCAGAGTGGTGAAATGAGCCTGGAGGAATTCGTTACCAAACAGGCCGCGTGGATGAGCAAGCAAGTGGCACGTTGCGCCGGCCTGAACCTGACCATCAGCGGGCCAGCAAACCCGGCCGGGCGTGGCGCCACGCCATGGAAAAACAAACGCAAACCCGCCAAACGCAAGCCTTCGACTGGCACCAAGCGCGCGGCGAAACCGGCGGGCAAGGTTTGAGGGCAGTTCGAGCGAAACGAAATGGTCTAGTGTTCTTCAAAATCAGTTAAGACGCGGAACCTATAGGAGCCAGCCCTTGATAGAACTGCACGCGGCCCAGCGCGACGAACTGGAGACCATTGAAAACCTGATGCAGTTCTACATGTACGATTTCAGCGAATGGCTGCCGCTGAAGCTCGGGGAGCATGGTTTCTTCAACATCCAGCCCAAACTGGACTATTGGCGCAACCCGGCAACCCGGCCGTTTCTGATCAAGGTCGACGGCGAGCTGGCGGGGTTCGTGACCGTGGATGACGAAACCCATATCGTCGGCGCCGAGTACAACATCGGCTACTTTTTTGTCAGTCGACGCTTTCGTAGCCAAGGTGTCGCGAAGTTTGTCGTCTCTGCCCTCTTGAGCCGTTTCCCCGGTCAATGGCAGATATTCCACATCGATGCCAACGAGCCTGCGCGGCTGTTCTGGGCCAGGGTGATACCCGATCTCACGGGTGCAGTGTTCACCGTGCATCAGTTGCCAGTAGATGGTTATCCGTGCACTTTTTACCGCTTTGAAAGCTCGCCTGCGTAATTGCGTGGACTTGACCCGTGTCTGGAGCTCCGGCTAAACGCCCACTAATCGCAAGAAGCCCCCGCCCGACCTGGCTCAGGTCGCTGAGTCGCCCTTTGACGTGAGCCTGAACAGCGCAGATCCACTTGCCTGATAGCGCCTTCGGACGCCTGCTGAAAAAAGGCATTGTGCAGTCTCAAAAACAAATGTTATGTTCATAACACGAACAAATTAAATGATATTTAACTAACAAATCGCATTCGGGGGCTCTGACATCTATGGAAAAGAACAGCTTCCTGCAGTTGCTGGAGCAAGAGTTCTCCAACCTGACCCCTACCGGTAAACGCATCGCCAGCTATCTGTTGGGTAACCCAGAACAGCTTCCGTTCGAGTCGGCCGATAGCATCGCGCAGCAGACCTCCACCACCGGGATTTCTGTGGGGCGTTTTTTTCGATCCCTTGGTTACCAGAACATCGATGAGGTTAAACAGAGTCTGCGCGGTGAAACGCCGGCGTCGTGGCTGATCACTGACCGCATCGGCGCCTTTCGTGCCGAAAGCAATCAGGATGACGCTCTCGATCGTTCCATGAGCCGCGAAATCGAAGCCATCCGGCACGTGTACGGTCTAGCGCGCAGTAATGCCTTTGCCGATATCGTGCAGCGCATCTACGAAGCCGATGCAGTATTCATTCTCGGAATTCAGTCTACTCGCGGGATTCTCACAGCGTTTCATAGCCACCTTGAATACATTCGGCCCAAGGTCTACTACGTCGATGGCCTGTCAGGAATCTACGCAGAAACCCTGAACTCCGGCTTCGCCAATCCCTATGCAATCATTTCGGATTTCCGTGCCTATTCCAGCGTGACCCAGACTTTCTGCGACGCGGCGGTAGACAACGACCTACCACTGGCCCTGATCACCGACCTGCAATGCCCCTGGGCCAGAGATTACCCGCTTGACCTCTTGCAACTGAAAACCGATGTCGGGCAGTTCTGGGACTCCCCTGCACCGTTGGCCTGTCTGTTAAACCTCATTGTGTCGGCCGTCGCGGAGAAATACGGCGATCGTCTCGATGAACGCTTGGCCAAGAACCGTCAATTGCAAAAAGCCTTCGGTCAGTTCGAAGGCTGATCCCATCGCCCCACTGAATTCCAACTGGAGTGTTTGCGTGAACAACAGCCCCCTTGTAGAGATTGATGCCCAGCGCTATCAGGTGCAAATCGACCTGATCTACGCCAGTGCAGACAATCTGGCTGGAAAAGTGATCTATCCGAATGCTCGTTGCAGGTTGCACCGTCAGGCTGCGACCTGTCTGGAAAAAGCTAGCCAGCTCGCGCGTCAGGCCGGGTTTATTCTGCGCATCTACGACGCCTACCGGCCTCCTTACGCCCAGTACCTATTGTGGGAAGCGCTGCCAAACAACGACTACGTGCGTGACCCACACTTGGGCTCCCACCATAGCCGTGGCGTGGCGGTGGATCTGACCTTAGTGGGTTCTGATGGCGAGCCACTGGATATGGGCACCGCATTCGACGCGATGGAAGAAAAATCCCATCAGTTCTACCCCGACTTGCCAGTCGACGTGCAACGCAATCGTCTGCTGTTGCTGGGGATCATGCTTGATGCTGGTTTCCAGGCAATTCCCACCGAGTGGTGGCATTACGAACTACCGAATGCCGACGATTACCCATTGCTGGGGGACGAGTAAGCCACGGCTTTTACAAACCAATCGAACCGCACCAAAGAAACCAAAGAGTTTTCGAAAACAACACCGCGCAGCCCACGCTCAGTGCGGCTGATAACAACAACAAATCAGCGTTACTTACGTATCACCTGCAACTGCCCGGTTATAGCTTTTATAAAAACCCTGACGTACTTCCATATATCGAATGATCAAGGAAACCGGCATGAACCCAATGAACACCGTGACCAGCAAAACCTTTCCCGGCGCCGGCAAACTGCTGCTGACCGTTTTGTGCAGTGCATTGAGCCTCGGTGCCTGGCAGGCCGCGACGGCGGCTGTACCACAAGACACACTGGTCATCGGCAAACCCGCCGATCCGCAGACCCTCGACCCAGCCGTGACCTTTGATAACAACGACTGGACCATCACCTACCCGTCGTATCAACGCTTGGTCGGCTACAAGGTCGAGGATGGCAAAAGCAGCACCGAAGTTCAGGGCGACCTGGCCGAGAGCTGGACCGTTTCCCCGGACAATCTGGTCTGGGAATTCAAAATCAAACCGGGCAACAAATTCGATGACGGCGCCCCGGTAGATGCCGCCGCTGTAAAGTTTTCCTTTGATCGCTTGATGACCCTTAAGCAAGGGCCTTCCGGTGCATTTCCGGAGGACATGGTGGTGGCGGTCGTCGACCCGCAGACCATCCGTTTCACCCTGAAAACGCCTTTCGCGCCATTCCTGTTTACCCTGGCCCACAACGGTGCTTCGATCATCAACCCTGATGTGGTCAACAAGAGTTCGGACGTAAACGCCTGGCTGTCGAGCCACACCGCGGGCTCCGGTCCCTTCCGCTTGAGCAACTGGCAAAAAGGCCAGTCGTTGACCATGGAGCCAAACACCTATTTCGCCGGCCCTAAACCTGCGCTGAAAACCGTGGTCATCAAGATCATCGGTGAACCCTCCGTGCGCCGCCTGCAGCTGGAACGCGGTGACCTGGACATCATCGAAGACATGCCCGAAGACCAGCTTGGCGCTCTCGCCAGCAAGTCGGGTGTCGTGGTTAAGGATTTCCCGTCGTTGCGGGTGACCTACCTATACCTGAACAACAAAAAGGGGCCGCTGACCAACGCCGATGCACGTCGTGCGATTACCGAAGCCGTGGATTACAACGGCATAGTCAAAGGCATTCTCAAGGACAAGGCCAAGCTCATGAACGGACCGATCCCGGACGGCATGTGGGCTTATGACAGCTCGCTGCCGCCGATGAAGCAGGACATGACAGCCGCCAAGGACAGCCTCGCCAAAGCACCGCAGAAAATCACCAACCTCAGCTACATGTATTCGGACAAGGATCCTAACTGGGAACCGATCGGCCTTACTCTGCAAGCAGCATTGGCGCCACTAGGCATCAACCTCAAGCTGGAAAAACTCGCCAACGCGACATTGCGTGAGCGTGTCGGCCAGGCGGACTACGACATCGCTGTGGGGGGCTGGAGCCCGGACTTCGCGGACCCGTACATGTTCATGAACTTTTGGTTCGACTCCAAGATGCAAGGCCTGCAAGGCAACCGCTCGTTCTACAGCAACCCGGAAGTCGACAAACTGATCCGCGAAGCAGCCTCTACCAGCGACACCGCCAAGCGCGTCGAACTGTACCAGACCGCGCAGAAAGTGGTGCTCAAGGATAGCGTTTACACCTACCTCTATCAGAAGAGCTACACCCTGCCGATGCGTGATTCGGTCAAGGGTTACGCGTTCAACCCCATGCTCGAACAGGTGTTCAACCTGGGCAGTATGAGCAAGTAAACCCGCTCCCTCGCGCTAGCCGTTCGAGGCTGGCGCGGCTTCTGACTCTCGTCGCTCGTGTTACTGAGGTGCCAAATGGCCTTCCTGACTTTGTTGCGCAAGCGTTTGCTCGGCCTGTTGTTGGTCGTGTTCGGTGTTTCGCTGATTACATTTTCAATTTCGCACTTGATTCCGGGTGACCCTGCCCGACTGATCGCTGGCGACCGTGCCAGTGATGCCTTGGTGGCCGGTATCCGTCATCAGTTGGGATTGGATCTGCCGCTGTATCAACAATACGGTCGTTACCTGATGGACCTGCTGCACGGAGACCTGGGAACCTCGATACGCACAAGCCGCCCCGTTCTGGAAGACTTGCAAGCGTTCTTCCCGGCGACGCTGGAGCTGGCGCTGGTAGCGCTGGTGCTGGCGGTCCTGGTCGGCGTGCCGCTTGGCGTGCTGTCAGCTGTTTATCACAACCGGGTCATTGACCAGATCGCCCGCACCCTTGCGGTCACCGGAATTTCCACGCCGGCCTTTTGGCTCGGTCTTGGTGCAATCGTTCTGTTCTACGGCCACCTTGGCTGGCTTCCCGATGGTGGCCGGTTGTCCGAAGGGCTTGCGTCGCCACCGACAATCACCGGCTTTTATCTGATCGACTCGCTGTTCCTCGGTGATGGCCGACTGTTTCTCGATGCAGTGGAGCACCTGATTCTTCCAGCTGCAACGCTGGGGTTCGTGACCTTGGGTGTCGTCGCACGACAGATTCGTTCAGCCATGCTTGATCAACTGGGTGAAGACTATATCCGTACCGCACGCGCCTACGGCCTGTCCCGATGGACTGTGATCCTGCGCCACGCACTCCCTAACGCTCTCATCCCTTCGGTGACCGTCCTCGGGCTGACCTTGGGTGATTTGCTGTATGGCGCGGTACTGACCGAAACAGTATTTGCCTGGCCTGGCATGGGTGCCTATGTCGTCAAGTCGATTCAGTCGCTGGACTTCCCTGCGGTGATGGGCTTCGCAATTCTGGTTTCGTTCATCTACGTGCTGTTGAACATGGCCATCGATCTTTTGTACCGCGTGATCGACCCACGCATCGGCGAGGTGAATTGAAATGTCCATAACCCTGACGGCAGTGCGCCGCCCGCGCCGGGGCGAAAAACTCGCCTACCTGGCCTACCAGATCCGCCGAAGCCCGCTGACCATGGCGGGCCTGGCGATCACCTTTATCGTCTTGCTGTGCATGATCTTCGCCCCTTGGCTCGCCAGCCACGATCCCAACGCACTGAACCTCGCCGAACGCCTGGCGCCGCCGTCCAGCGTCCATTGGTTCGGCACCGACGAAGTCGGCCGCGACCTGTTCAGCCGCGTGTTGTTCGGTAGCCAACAGTCGGTGGGTGTCGGCCTGTTCGTGGCTTTTGCATCCTGTTTTATTGGCGGGTTGCTGGGATGTTTTTCGGGGGTGATCGGTGGTCGTTTCGACGCGTTAATCATGCGTCTGATGGACATCATGCTGTCGGTGCCGTCGCTGGTACTGATTATGGCCCTGGCGGCTGCGTTGGGCGCGAGCCTGTTCAACGCCATGCTGGCGATTACCCTCGTGCGAATTCCCTCCTATGTGCGGCTGGCCCGTGGCCAGGCCTTGAGCATCCGACAGATGGGTTACGTCAAGGCCGCCCAGACCTTCGGGGCTGGACGTTGGCACGTGGTGCACTGGCACGTGGCACGCAACGCGATGCCTCCATTGCTGGTGCAACTGAGCCTGGATATCGGCAGTGCGATCCTCATGGCCTCGGCCCTGGGATTTATCGGCCTGGGAGCACAACAACCCACGGCCGAGTGGGGCGCGATGGTCGCTACCGGGCGTAACTACATCCTGGATAACTGGTGGTACTCGACCTTTCCGGGTCTGGCGATTCTGATCACAGCCACCGGCTTCAACCTGCTGGGCGATGGCGTGCGCGATCTGCTCGATCCACGGCAACAGGGGAAATGACCATGCACACTTCAAGTCCAGTATTGGCCATCGACAACCTGAGCCTGGAATTCCCGGCTTACAAAAACAACGTCAAAGCCCTGAACGGCGTGTCGTTGCACGTCAATCCCGGCGAAATCGTCGGCGTGGTGGGCGAGTCGGGGTCGGGCAAGTCGGTCACGGCGATGCTCAGCATGCGATTGCTGCCAGAGCGCAGTTATCGGATCACCGCCGGCAGCTTGAGCATGCTCGGCCGCGACATGCTGGCGGCTCCTGAAAAGGAGCTACTGCAGATTCGTGGACGCGACGCCGCGATGATTTTCCAGGAGCCGATGACTGCCCTGAACCCGACCCGGCGCATCGGTCGGCAAATGCTCGACGTGATCATCCATCACCAGAAAATCAGCGCCGCCGAAGCCCGTCTCAAGGCGATTGCACTGTTGCGCGACATGCACATCGCCAGCCCGGAACAAGTACTGGAGAGCTATCCTTTCGAACTGTCCGGAGGCATGCGTCAACGGGTGATGATCGCGCTGGCGTTCTCCTGTGAACCGCAGCTGCTAATCGCCGACGAACCGACCACCGCCCTCGACGTTACCGTGCAACGCCAGGTGTTGTTGCTGCTGCGAGAAAAAGCCCGGCAACGCGGCACCGCCATTCTACTTATCACTCATGACATGGCATTGGTTTCGCAGTTCTGCGACCGGGTGTACGTGATGTATACCGGTGCTGTGGTTGAAGAAGGCTGCACCGTCGAAGTGATGGGCAATCCGCAACATCCCTATACGCAAGGGTTACTCAGTGGCCTTCCAGAAATGGTCGAGCCGGGTCAGTTGCTGCTGACCATCCCCGGTCAAGTGCCAAACCTGGCCTCTTTGCCTGTGGGCTGCACCTTTCAGGAGCGTTGCCCCTACGTCATGCCGGTTTGTGCCAAACGCCCGAACCTCAATACCATCAACGGCAATGACCAACGTAAAAGCGCGTGCTGGCTACCGGTCAAGGAGCTTTCGTGATGAACAATGCAGTCATTCATGCCGTTACCAAAATGGCACCCGCGATTCTCCAACTTAACGATGTTCGCGTCCGTTTCCCCGTCAGTAATGACTGGCTTGGTCGACCGCGGGGATATGCCCACGCCCTGAACGGCATTGACCTTCAGGTACGGGCGGGCGAAACCCTGGGTATTGTGGGCGAGTCAGGCTGTGGTAAAAGCACATTGGCGCAGCTATTGATGGGCTTGGTGCCACCCAGCACTGGTGAACTGAGCTGGGCCAGTCGCAGCGCTGGCGAAGGCAGCAGCAACGTTCAAATTGTTTTTCAGGATCCACAGTCTTCGCTTGATCCACGCCTGCCTATCTGGAAAATCATCACCGAGCCGTTATACGCCCGAGGCCATGCCCCCCGTGCGCAGATGCGCGATGTCGCGGCCACGGTCGCGGCCCAAGTCGGTATCCGTGCGGAATACCTGGACCGCTTTCCTCATCAGTTTTCCGGTGGTCAGCGTCAACGGATTGCCATCGCCAGAGCACTTTCATCAGACCCGGATATTATTGTCCTGGACGAGCCAACATCGGCATTGGACATCTCGGTCCAGGCACAGATTCTTAACCTTCTGGCGGAACTACAACGCGCTCGTAAACTGACTTATATCCTGATTTCCCACAACGTATCAGTCGTACGTCATATGGCAGACCGGGTAGCGGTGATGTACCTGGGGCAGATCGTTGAACTTGGCAGCGCAGCCCAGGTTCTCGATCAGCCACGCCATCCCTATACCCGCTTGTTGCTCGAAGCGGTACCGCGACTAGGCGTACCACTGCATGCCGAACAGGTTGCGGCGCCCACAGAACTGCCGGGGAACCGTCGGCTACCGAGTGGCTGCTTCTTCCGCGAACGTTGCAGCCTGTGCACCGTTGGCTGCGAAAAGCCCCAGGCCTTGCTGGGAGATGAGCAGCAGCGTGTGCGGTGTCATTTACAAAGCTGATCATTGCCAGCGGGCGATAGTGTCGCGTCTCAAAGACAGGCTGGGGTTGAGGAGCATCTCCTACCCCAGCCCCTCCAGGCGCTAGCCCCGCTGATTTTCTAATTCCAAAACCACTTTGTCCGACAATATGTAGTGAACAAAAATAATCACTACAAAACCGTTGACGCCTCCGATTTGCCCTTGCATGATGCAGACGTCTCCCCGATCGGGAGTACAGGCAACACGTTTGAGCAAGTTCGTCTGACCGCCGAGCTGTTTTTCCCGGATACACGCTGCCCACAAGGCAGATTGAAGAAGCTGACCTGGCCTGAACGTCCAGTACAAGGGCGAGAAGCGCTGGCGATCAATCCTCATGAAGCTTGTGGCCGACCCTGAAAACGTCGGCAGTGGCCTCCAGGTTTTCGCTGCTTCTCTTCGTTGTGACGCTATTGCGTAGCAGTTATTCAACACGACTACATGCAACAGATGCGCGACCCCGTCGTATTGACGGTCGACCGCTGACGTCCTGGTTTCGGTGCCAGGGATCAACTAACCGATGGGCTACCTGTATTAGCGAATCAACTTTGAAAGATCACCAAATGGTCAAGGGGCTTACAATGAATCTGAACAATCAACCTACTATCGATGAACTGGCTCGCTTGTTCGCTGCGCAAAAAGACAGCCACGACAGCCACATTCTGTGGATCAGCAAATCGGGCCAGGTCCATATCGACTGCCTGTCGCCCCATGCCCACGAAGACGAGTTCGACAAGAACAACCAGAACCTGCTGGCCCGCCTGAAGATGTACCGTCGCGGCCAGGGTTATGTCGGCAAGAAAGCCGCGGCCGACAAGGACTACATCGGCAATGTGCTGCAAACGCTGAAACAGGCGTGGGCCTCGCTGCAGAACCAGAACGAAGTTCGGGTGATTGATCGGTTGTACTGATCTCTCCCAAATACAAGAAGGCCCCGCTCGTTTTATCGAGCGGGGCCTTTTTTTGATTGTCGCGCCTGCACCACTAACTTCGCACCGGGTCAAAAGAACAGGGCTATGGTTAACACAGCGCTGGACATCGGTTTATCCGCTGGAGGTCTGCGATGAAAACAACCCTGACATTCATGCTATTGGCATTGGCGAGTGCAGCCCATGCGAACAGTCTCCCCGGCGTTCCCGCCTTCGATGTGGACTGCCCCGGAAAAATCATGGTCCACGCCGACCAGGATGGTCCGGTGATGATCAACAGCAAAGAAGCCCAGACCAAAATGATCAACGATCGCCTTTTCGAGGCCAAGGGGCCGGACGTGACGATCTCGATCAGCATCGCGGATGACGACACGGTAGCCGTGAGCTATACCAGCAAGAAGGGCGGCAATGGCATCTGCCAGTCGGTGGATGATTGATTCACACGCTGCTGCCGGCCATCACCAGGTTCGCGAACGCCACCGACGCGGCACTGTGATAGTTGTTCTTCCTGCGCAGCAATGCCGCGTCGCGCCGGGGTGCTTCGCCCTGTAATTCAATCCGGCGCAATGCCCGTTCCGCAGTGGCGATGGGCTCCGGGAGAATGGTGGCCATCGGTGTGTGGCGAATGACTTCCAGCAACGTACTCACCGAGTTCACCTCGATCGCCACCTTGGGCGTGATGCTCTGTTGCCGAAAATACTCGTCGATCGAGGATCGGGTGATGAAGTCCGGCGTCAGCAACGCGAACTCCAGTTGCGCCATCTCCTTGGGTGATAGCGGGTTCTGCCGTTCGTACAACGGATGATGCTGCCCGACCATCACGCCCAGGGTCTCGACAAACGCCGGCACACACTCGATATCCGGGCTCCTCACCGGTGTAAAGGCAATGGCAATGTCCAGCGAGTCATCGAGCAACCCCGCCTCGATGTCATCCATCGATAACTCGAAAATCTGCAGATGGATCTTCGGAAACTTCGCCACGTAATCGCGCACCAGCGGCCCCACCAGATACGCCATGAACGTTGGCGTCATGGCCAGTCGCAAGGTGCCGCGAGACAAGTCCTTCACGTCATGCAGCGCGCGCTTGCCCGCTTCCAGTTCCACCAGCACCCGCCGGGCGCATTCGATGTAGGCCTGCCCCGCATCGGTCGCTCTGACCGTGCGCGAGGTGCGGTCGAACAGGCTGACGCCCAGGGTGTCCTCCAGTTGCCGGATCTGCTGGGACAGCGTCGGTTGGGAGACGTGCAACGCCTCGGCGGCGCGGGTGAAGCCGCCGTGATCGGCGACCGCCAGCAGGTAGCGCAAATGTCGAAGCAGCATGGGGCATATCATCTATAGGCAGGGCTTATGCAAAGCATTGTATATCGATCTTGGACACTATGAATCAATCATCCGAAGATGGCTCCACTTTCCAGCCACAACCGATAGGAGTCACACCATGCAACAGTCCCACGCTTACCAGGACCCAAGCCTGGCCTTGACCACTTCGATCCTCGATGCCAAGGCGCGCAAGAATCTGTCCTGGCAGGATCTGACCGACGGCACCGGCCTGGGTCTGGCCTACGTCACCGCCGCCCTGCTCGGCCAACATCCACTGCCGGAAGCCGCCGCCAAAGTGATCGGCAAAAAACTCGAGCTGGACGCCGACACCGTGGCCCGCCTGCAAATCATCCCGCTGCGCGGCAGCCTGTCGGGTGTCCCGACCGACCCGACCATCTACCGCTTCTACGAAATGATCCAGATCTACGGCACCACGCTCAAAGCCCTGGTTCACGAGCAATTCGGCGACGGCATCATCAGCGCGATCAACTTCAAGCTGGACCTGAAAAAGGTTGAAGACCCGGAAGGCGGTTCCCGCGCCGTGATTACCCTGGACGGCAAGTTCCTGCCGCTGCGTCCGTTCTAAGTAACTGGCCACCTTTAGCAAGCGATACCCCGTAGCAGCTGCCGAGCCTGCGAGGCTGCGTTCGGCTGCGAAGCAGTCGTGAAATC